>JAJYIU010000058.1:0-11126 GCA_021789895.1 Acidobacteriota bacterium
CTCCTTCGACGATGAAGATTTCGCAGCGCTCCGGATCGCGCTCGCTGCAGTCGGCCAGCTTGCCCGGCAGGCCGCCGGAATCCAGCGCGCCCTTGCGCCGGGTCAGGTCGCGCGCTTTGCGCGCCGCCTCGCGCGCCCGCGCCGCCTCCACCGCCTTGTTGATGATCCGTTTCGCGATGGCGGGATTGTGTTCGAAAAACTCGCCCAGGCGTTCGTTAATGAAGGCTTCGACCTGGCCCTTGATGTCGGAATTCAACTTGCCTTTGGTCTGCCCTTCAAACTGCGGCTGCGGCAGCTTCACCGATACCACCGCCACCAGCCCTTCGCGCACGTCGTCGCCGGTGAGGTTTTCCTTCACGTCCTTAAACAGCCCCAATTGCTGGCCGTAGGCGTTGATGGTGCGGGTGAGCGCCGAGCGGAAGCCGGAAAGATGCGTGCCGCCGTCCACGGTATTGATGTTGTTGGCAAAGCTAAACAGGGTTTCGCTGTAGCTGTCGTTATACTGCAGCGCAATTTCCATTTGCAGCGTGCCGTCCGCGATCGGGCGCGCGCCTTCCATGCTGATCGGGCGGTCGTGCAGCACCTGCTTGCCGCGGTTCAGGTGCCTGACGAACTCGACGATGCCGCCTTCGTACTTGAACTCCTGCTTTTTCTCGCTGCGCTCGTCTTCGAGCGTGATCAGCAGACCCTTGTTCAAAAACGAAAGCTCGCGCAGCCGGTTGGCGAGGGTGTCGTAATTGTATTCGGTGACGTCGAAGATGCCGCCGTCCGGCTTGAAAAGAATTTTCGTGCCCCGGCGCGGGGTCTTGCCGCCGCGCTCGAGCGGGCCTTGCGGAATGCCGCGCGAATACGATTGCATCCAGGTGTAGCCGTCGCGCCAGATTTCCAGGTCGAGCGTTTCCGAAAGCGCGTTGACGCAGCTCACGCCCACGCCGTGCAAGCCGCCGGAAACTTTGTAGCTGGAAGAATCGAATTTGCCGCCGGCGTGCAGCTTGGTCATCACCACTTCCGCGGCGCTGATCTTTTCCCCGTCCAGATCCATGGCATCGACCGGAATGCCGCGGCCGTTGTCCACCACCGTGATCGAGTTGTCGGTATGAATGATGACTTCGATTTTGGTGCAGAATCCGGCCAGGGCCTCGTCCACCGAGTTGTCCACCACCTCGTAGACCAGATGATGCAGTCCCATCTCGCCGGTCGAGCCGATGTACATGGCGGGGCGCTTGCGCACCGCTTCCATCCCGCCCAGCACTTTGATGGAGCGTGCCGTGTAATCGCCGCTGGCGGAGGATTCGAGCTCGGTGTCGATTTCCGGCACTGTTGTTTGAGAGTCGGTTTTCAGGGTCACAATTGCGATTGTCCGCCGCGGCTCAGCTTCGCTAGAGCAAATTTGGCCAGAGAGCGCGCCACAAGCTGCCTCAAACCGGGTCGGGCGCTACCGGCAGCTCAACCTCAAGTATACCATGAGCGGCGCCGCAAGACCAGCCTGCAATCACCTCTAAATTACAGAATCTAAAAGAATTGTTATCCAAGCCCGAGTTGAGATTCGGTCTGCGCCGGCGGCCCTTCAGCTCAAGTTTTTGCGCTCTCGCCGAGGCTGGCTGCGAGAGGTATTTCCGGCTACCTGCCGCGGCTCAACCAGAATGGATCCGGCGGCCGGCAGGCCGAGGGAAATCGGTTCGCGGCGCGCGCGTTGCAATTGCACCGCGCCGGCGGCGATCAGCCGGCTGACGACGGTGACCACGGCGCCCGGAACCAGCTCTACGCGCTCGACGAACTGAAGAAAATTCGGGTCCTGGTCGAGCACGCGGGCAATGCGTTGCGGCGCGCCCAGGGGGCAATTGGCCAAGCTGAGCCGCCGCGGTTCGTGCAGCCGCCCACCGGCGCTCGGAATCGGATCACCATGCGGATCGGCGGTGGGAAAATCCAATAAAGCATCCATGCGTTCCAGCACGCGATCCGAGATGGCGTGCTCCAGCCGCTCCGCTTCATCATCCACTACCGACCAATCCAGTTGCAGCACTTTGACCAGGAACAGCTCCACCAGCCGATGGCGGCGGATAACGTGCAAGGCCAGCTGCTCGCCCGCCGGCGACAGACGCACCCCGGTGCGCGGCGCATAGCGCGCCAAACCGGATTCCGCCAGCGACTTGGCCATGGAGGTCGCGGTGCCGGGCGCCACCCCCATGGCCGCCGCCAGGCTGCCCATGCTCACCATGCCGTTGCCGTTGGCGCGCTGCTGCCGGAACAACTGCTTGAGATAGTTCTCTACCGTGCTGCTGGCCGGCGGAGCGGGTTGGGCGCGCTTAGGCGTGGTCGAAACCATTGGCGAATTGCGGGCACTCTTGACAGGAACTTTCAATCCCCATTATTTTTACTTTGAATCATCAAAATGGCAAGCCGGCAATTTCCGGCGCGGCTTTGGCATCTTTCCGGCCCTCGTTTTCATGAAATCCTCCCTCACTCCCGAACCGGCTTCTCCCCAATCGGTGGTGATTACCCATGAGGACGTCGATCGGGCACACGACCGCGAACGCGTGATGGCGGCGCGGGCGCGCCAGGGCTGGAAACCCCATCTGCAATTGCTGTGGTTGCTGATCGGCCCCGGCATTCTGGTGATGCTGGGCGAAAATGACGGCCCCAGCATGCTGTCGTATGCCACCTCCGGCAGCCGCTCTGGCATTGGCTTTTTCCTGCCCTTCACGGTGTTGACCTTTTTGATGGCGGTGGTGGTGCAGGAAATGACCATGCGCCTCGGCGCCGCCACTCATCGCGGCCATGCCGAACTTATTTTTCTCCGCTTCGGCCCTTTTTGGGGCTGGTTCTCTTTGCTCGATCTGGCATTGGGCAATTTCCTGACTTTAATTACCGAATTCATCGCCATCCGCGCCGGCATGAGCTTTTTTGGAGTGCCCGCCTGGGCCGCCATTTTGGTGGCGCTGGGGCTGCTCTATTTGGCTTTAATCACCCATCGCTATTGGACCTGGGAGCGTATGACGCTGGGCGCGGCGCTCTGCAACCTGATCTTTGTTCCAGTCGCGCTGATGACGCACCCGGATTGGCGCGCCATTGGCTCGGCGCTGCTGACCTGGCGGCCCTTGCCCGGCGGCCTGACCCCCTCCACCTTGCTGGTACTGCTGGCCGTGATTGGCGCTACCGTCACCCCCTGGATGCTGTTTTTCCAGCAGAGCGCCACGGTGGATAAGGGACTGACCCGCAAAGATATCCGCATTGGCCGCCTGGATACCCTGCTCGGCGCCATCCTGGCCACCATCGCCGCCGTGGCGACGATCATCGCCACCGCCCCGCTGTTTCATCATCTCAACGCCGCCGATCTGCAAGCGGCCGGGTTTGCCCAGGCGCTGGCGCCCCGCATTGGTCACCTGGGCGCCGCGCTCTTTGCCTTGGGCATTGTCGAAGCCGGCTTGGTGGCTAGTATTACCATCTCCATCTCCTCTGCCTATGCCTTTGGAGAAGTGGCCCGCAGCCCGCACAGTCTCAACCTGCCTTTGCGCGAAGGTCGCCCATTTTATTCCGTCCTGTTGCTCTGCGCCGCCGCCGCCGCCGCCATCGTGCTCATCCCCGGCTTGCCGCTCGTGTATGTGGTGCTGGTGGTCAATGTGATTGCGGTGCTGGCCATGCCGCCGGCGCTGGTGTTTTTATTCTTGCTGGCGAACGATCGCGAATTGATGGGCGACCAGGTCACCCCGCTCTGGGCCAACCTGCTGGCCGCCGGCATTGTGCTCTTCCTGGTCACCGCCGGCGTGCTCTACGGCATCAGTGTGATCGCTCCCGGCCTGCTGCGCGCTTTCGCCCATTAAGGAAGTCGATGATGAATCCGCCGCCCGAATCCGAGCCCGCCAAAGTGCAGCCATCCACCGAACAAGAGCTGGCGCTGGCCTTGCTGGAACGCGAACAGTTGACCGGCATGCGGCATGCCGTTCCGCCGCGGCGAAAATTAAGCCGCGGCGAAAAGCTGCTTTTTTGGGCGCTGCGCGTGTATGTGCTGTTTATGCTGGCCGTGGTGGCCTATCAAATCATTATTGGACTGCGGCTGGAGCACTGAGCGGCGGGCCGGCTTTCTTCCCTTTTTACCGCTGTTCTATTTCGCTTCCATCGCCTCCCATTCCCGTTCCGACGCCTCCGGCGCCAGCACCCAGAGGGTATAAATGCCCAGCGCGATCCCCAGCGGGCCTAAGCTGAGCGGGAAAAATACGATAGTCAGCACCGCCATCACGATGCCGAAAATACGTCCCCAGTTTTGGCGTTGATATAATCCCCAGGCCACCAGCAGCGAGAGCAAGCCGCCGCTTAAAAAAAGCCAGCCGATAATCGTCATCCATCCCAGCGCGAAACGCGGCATCATGCCCACGCCCATGGTATGCATCCAGACACCGCTGGTCGCCATCGCGCCGAAACCCATGAGGACCAGCGCCGGAAACAGACGCAGCAGGCCCAGCACCAGCCAAAGTACGGCCAGCACGTTGAGATGGCGCAGCACGCGTCCGCGGGGCGGGGTTGAAGGTAAAGCGGGGGCGGCTGCGGCTGCGCCGCCCGCCGTGGCGCCCGCGCCGCAGGCGGGACAGAACCCAGCCCCTTCCGGCAAAGGCTTGCCACACCGGTTGCAGTACATGAGGCATTCCTCCTGGCTTTCACTACGCAGGCCGGAACACGAAAGTTCAAAAATCCGTCGTCAATTTATCCCGGCGGTTCGGGAATGTGGTGTGCAACCATATCTTTCACAATGGCGCGGGCGCGCTTAGCGAACCGGCCCTGGGGATCGGTCTTCAGATACAGCTCGAATTCATGCCGGGCGACGGGAAAATGGCGGCCGCGAACCGCCAGGTCCGCCAGCAGGATGTGCAGATTGGGCGGGGTCGCGCCGGCGGTTTCGGCGCGTGCCAGCGCGGCCTGCGCCCGGCGCCAATGCCGGCTGCCGTATTCGGCCCGTCCCAGCTCCCAATACCATTGCCAGGGCCGCGGAGCTGCCGCCGGCTTCGCCGCCGGCGTCTGGGCCGCCGCCGCGCCCACGTGCACATTCGCGGATTGCAGCCGGCGCAAGGCGCGTTTCCATTGGTGGTGATTGTTATCGTAGCGGGCCAGGTTGACGGCGGCAGGAATCAGCGCGGGGTCGAGTTGCAGTGACTTGCGCCAAGCCTGGCGCGCCTGCTTCGGTTTGCGCAATTTAGCGTAGGCTTCGCCCATCAGCTCGTAACCGGGAGCGAAAGCCGGCTCGGCCGCGACCACCGACTGCAGCGCCGGAATCGCCTTTTTAAAGTGGTTTTCCTGCAGCAGCTTCACGGCGCGCAGGTAGCCGGCTTTAGCCTTGGACACCAGCGAATAGTGGCCCAGGGAAGGCGCCGGGTAAAGCACCGTCCGCCGCGGTTGCAGTATCAGCGTGGCTATCGTCTGGTTCACGCTGGCCAGATCCACATCGGTTTGGGTGGCGCGATAGCCCTGCAAGCTGGCCCGAACCAGGTAATAACCGCTGGGCAGATTGTTGAAGCTAAATTGGCCATTGCTGTTGGAAACCGTCGTGGCGATCAGTTCGCCGCTTTCGGTGCTCAAGCTGATGCTGGCGCCTGTGGCCGCCACCGTTCCCGCCCATACCCGGCCATCCAGAACCCGATTGTTGGTGATGAATTGCGTCAGCAAAACGCCGGCCAGCATCGTGGCCAGACCTTTAAGCCATACGGCATGCATCGGGCTTTCTCCGCTGGCAATAAGTCTGCCCCGGCTTTCAATCAAGTTCAAGCCGGCAAGCGGGGAAATTAATGGACGAAGCGAAGTGGAAAACCGGTCAACTCGGGATGAGCAACGAATCCCTGGACGCCCTCCCGCTTGGCGGATGGCTTCGGGCTTGTCGCAGCGCGGCCCCGCCGCTTATCGCCCGGTTTGACCGTTGGGTTCGGGGATATGGTGAGCGATCATATCCTTCACGATCGCGCGGGCGCGATGGGCAAACTTGCCATGAGGGTCGGCCTTCAAATAAAGCTCGAATTCGTGCCGGGCGGCGGGAAAGTTGTGGCCGCGGACGGCCAGATTCGCCAGCAGAACATGCAGGTTCGCCGGCGTCGCGCCGGCGGCTTCGGCGTGAGCCAGCGCGGTCTGCGCGCGGCGCCAATGCTGGCTGCCATATTCGGCCCGTCCCATTTCCCAATACCACTGCCAGGGCCGCGCCGCGGCCGGCGCTTTCGCCGAAGGCGGACTGACTTTGGCGTACGCCGCCGGCGCGGTCGCAGCGTGCAGCCTTTTTAAAGCCCGTTGCCAACGATGGTGATCGTTATTGTAGCGGGCCAGGCTCACGGCGGAGGGAATCAGCGTGGGATCGAGTTGCAGCGCCTTGCGCCAGGCCCGGCGCGCCTGCTTCCGCTGGTGCAGCCGAGCGTAGGCTTCGCCCATCATCTGGTAGCCGGGCGCGAAAGCCGGCTCGGCCGCCACTACCGACGCCAACGCCGAAAGGGCATGCGGGTAGTCGTTTTTTTGGAGCAGCTTCACCGCGCGTTGATAGGCCGACTTGGCCTTGGCGGTCAATGCATAGCGGCCCAGGGAATAATTTGGCGACAAAGAGGCATTGGGCAGCGGCTGCAAGATCAGTGTAGCCTCGCCTTGCGCCTCAAATTGCATATTGAGCGTGCTTTCCGCTGGGCGATAACCCGGCAGGCTGGCGCTCACTACATAATCATGGCCGCTGGTGGTGGGCGCATTGCTGAGACTCATGCTGCTGAAGCTGAAGCGGCCATCGGTATTCGTCACCGTACTGGAGACAAACTGCCCGGTCCCGGAAGACAGCGTGACCGTGGCGCCGCTGGCATTGACCATGCCCGGCGCCAACAAGACCCGGCCGGTTATAGTGTCGGCGTCGCCATAATTTCGTTGGGCCATGCCCGGCCGTGAGGCCAGCAATAGCAGCATGCCGCCGGCTAAGATGATGGGCAGCCTTTTTAGCTGGAATGCGTGCATGGGGCCACCTCCGCAGCCATCAGTCTGCGCCGGCTTCCGGACGAGTTCAAGCCGTCGTCCGGCGGATAAGTTGCCGGGCGAAAGCTGGCGGCAGGTTGTGGCTAAAATAAAGGCGCGACGGCCACCGCGCCCAAGCCCACCAAAAAGCAGGCGAACATCCAAAACAGCAGCCGCGTCACGCGCCGGGGAGCGGCGGCAAACTCGCGCCAGATAAAGACTCCCCAGATCGCCGCGATCATGGTGGCGCCCTGGCCAATGGCATAACTGACGGCGGGCCCGATCAGATGGGCATGCGCCGCGACAAAGTTAAAGACCCCGCCGGTCGCCCAGATAAAGCCGCCGCATAACCCGGCCAGATGCGCGCCCGCCCGGCCGTGCCAATATTCCCGCGGCGCAAGGGGCGAGTTGCCATCGAGCGGATAGCGCATGAGCCAACCGTTCGCCGGAAAGGTGCTCAGCAGCACGCCCAGCGAAAACACGAAAGCCACCGCATAGGGACCCAGCCGGCCCGGTCCCAGCATGGACTTCCCCACCAGCGGATAAAACAAGCCCATGAGAATGCCGCAGGCGAGGCTGATCAGGAGGCCGCGGCGGGCCAGCGCCGCCGCAGGCCCGGCGTGGCCGGCGGAAGCCGCGGGCCCGGAGACTATTCCGCTCTCCGCGCCCGCAGCGGCGGAAGCGCGGGGTTGCGCGGCGGCTACGTCGCGGCGGCGGTAAGCGAGCGCATCGAGTACGATCGCAGCCGCGACCAGCGCCACGCCTCCGAACAGCAGCAGGGGATTGCCCTGCGGTTTCAGCAGATAATCCAGCAACACGCCCACCACCAGCGCCAGCCCGATGCCGATCGGAAAGGCTACCGCCAGGCCGGCAATCTCAATCGCCGCCACCAGCAAGAGATTGGCAACGTTGAACAGGGCTCCGCCGGCCAGCGCCCAGAGCCAATGGCTTCGGTCGGCGGAGGCCAGCGCGGGCAGAAAGCTGGCCGGCCCGCTATGGATGCTGCCCAGCGTAAAGCCCCAGAACAACATTCCCAGCACCAGACCCCAGGTGTAATCCCAATAGAGCAATTGGAAGCGCCAGCCGCGCGCCAGCTTGACCGTATTGCCCCACGATCCCCAGCACAGCATGCTGGTGATCATGAAAAGCAGCGCGAGCAGATATGTCTGCGGCTGAAACATGGCGTTTCCTCCCGGATGCGCAGGCGCCAACCCCGCGCCTAGCGCAAAAGCGGCTGAGCCGTCATCTTAAAGAAGCGCTGGCCGCCGCGCAAGCTGATCCGCGGCTGGCCGGCGCGGCACGGAGAAAAGCATGGAGGGCATAAAGAAAAAATGAGACACGCGCGAGAAAACGAACCCCATGAAAAGCGAGCGTAAAGTAAATAAATGCCGCTATTTATGGGCAGGCGTTATCTATATTTCACACTGTCTCATTTTCATTGGAAAACGCTCATATTTCCTGAGTTTGTTGTTCATCAATAAGTTATTAGCCAATAAGTTAATTCTTGCGCGCGCTGGCCGCTTTATTTCGCGGCCGATGCCGCCCGACGTTTCGCCATTTGACGCAGCATGCGGCTGGTCGCCTGTTGAGAAATTTGCTGGAGCAGGGCCGGGGCGCGGGGATCGCGGGTGGCGGCAAGAGCTTGAATCAACGCTGCTTCCAGCCGATACGAATGCGCGCTGCGCCAGCGGGCGGCCAGCGGTGGATACGATGCTGGGCTTCCCGGCCGGCCCAACGCCCGCGCGGCGGCGGAGGCCACCGCCGGGCTGGGATCGGCGTGGAGCGAGCGCGCCAATTGCGCAAACGCCGGCGGCCGCAGGCTGTAGTTGCCCAGCGCGGCAACCGCCGCGGCGCGCACCCGGCTGGATAAACGAACCGCCGCGTGGCCGGCCTGCGCCGGATGCGCTTGCAGCGCCTGCAATAATGCCCGCATAGCCGCCGGCCGGCGCAGCCGCCCCAACGACCGCGCCGCTTCCACGCGCACGCCATAAAAGGCGTCGCCGGTGAGGACTTTTTCCAGGCCCTTCACCACGCCACAGCCGCAATGCCGAGCCCGGCCCAATTGCCGCGCGGCTTGCAGCCGCGCCATCATCACCGGATCTTGATTCGCGGCGGCCAGCCACTGCCGGGGCGATTGCGGAAAATCCACCGACTTCAAAATATAGTCGTGCGGATCGAAATCGACCCAGCGCGGCGCGAAGGCCAGCGGGAAGGTGAAGGTCTGATGCCGGCGCCGGTCCTGCACGATGGCGGTTTGGCGTTGGCCCGCGGCGCCGGCAAACGCCAGCTCGATGGGCAGGGCAAATACCCGCGCGGTGCGCCACGCCGTTTTTTGCGTTTGCGCGATCTCGACCGTCTCGATTTTGCGTTGCGCGTCATAGCTGGCGCGCGCGCGATAGGCGGGGTAGCCGGCGCCATAAACCCACTGATCGAAAAAGCGGCGCGGGTTGCGGCCGGTGCTGCGGCGCAGGGCGTTGATCAGGTCGTGGGTATCGGCATTGCGCGCCCGGTAACGCTGCAGATAGGCGCTGAAGGCGCGAAATAAAGGCTCGCGCGGCGAGGCCAAGGCCGGTTCGCGGCCGCCGTCGAGCGTCATGCGAAGCATATCCAGCACCGCCGCGCCTTTCTCGTAAGTCGTGCGGTCGAGGATGCCCCAGGGATGGGTGTAATGGCGGTCCACGATGGGACGGCGGTAGCGCCGATCTTCGGCGCGGGCGGCGTGCTGATCCAGCCAAATCTGGTAGCGATAGGCGTGCGGCCCGCCATGATGGCCGGCGTAGAGCGCGGCGCCAAAAGTGGCGAAGCCCTCGCTCAGCCAGGCATTGGCCCAACTGCGCTCGGTTACCAGGTCGCCAAACCACTGGTGCGCCAACTCGTGCGCAACCAGGCCAATTGACGATTCATCCGGCTCGCCGGCGGCGGAATGCAGGGTCAAATCGGTCAGGGTGGTGGCGCTGATGTTTTCCAGACCGCCGGGAAAATCATGTGCCGCCACCTGGGCATACTTGGCATACGGGTAGTCGAGGCCGAAGACGCGGCTGTAGAAGCCGATCATATCCGGCGTCAAACCAAACGAACGGCGGGCGCGGGCGAGGCTGACGCCATACGGCACGTAAGCATCCACCGGCAAGCGGCCTAAATGCTGCCGCAGTTCCGTCCACTGCCCGGCGGCAATCGAGATCAGGTAGGAACTGTGCGGGACCGGTTCGCTCCAGTCGTAGGTCGCCAGGCCGGCGCCGCGGGTGACCCGCAGAAGCTTGCCATTCGAGACTACCGATTGGCCGGCGGGCACGGTGATGATGGTTTCGCTCGCCGCCTTGTCGTTGGGGTAATCCCAGCAGGGAAACCAATAATGGTTGTTTTCCGGCCAGCCGTAGGACCAGACCTGGACGGGACGATGGGGCGAGCGGGCGCTGGGCGCCAGAAAGGTCAAGCCGCGCTGGGGAGTAGCGTGATAGGCGATGCGCACGCGCAAGCTCTCGCCGCGCCGGAAGGCGCGCGGCAGCGTCACCCATAACTTCGATTGGGCGGTGTTGCCGATATCGGTGCCGGCGGCGCGGCGGCCCGCGCCGCGAGTAGGAGCCTGCCGGGCGGGCGCGCCAGCCGCGGGATTGGCGGGGCCGGTGAGCCCAAAACGTAAGTTTTGCGGGCCGGCCGGCGAGAGCAGGCGCACCGATTCGATGGTCAGGCCGGCGCTATCCAGGGCAAAGCGGTGGAAATTCCCGGCCAGCGGGCGCAGCGTGATGGTGACGGCGCCGGCAATGGCCCGCCGCCGCTCATGCAGCCGAAGCCGGATGCGGTAGGCGACGACATGATAGCGGCGGCGAGGCGCATATTGCGTTACCCGCGGGTTGCCGAACGGCTGCCGCTTGGGCGGCTGGCCCGGCAAAAGGGCAATAAAAATGAGAGGAAGAAACCAGCGCAATTGCCGCAGGGTGCAAGGTCGGGGAAGTCGCATGGCCTGGCCGCATTGTCGCACACGGAGGCTGGCTTCGATAGGCAGTTACATTTATGGAACGATGGAAAAGCTGGAAGCGCTTTCGCCGATGATGGCGAAGGGCTGTTCTGAACTGCCCTCCGGCTCGGCCGTCGGCGCTTAGCGAGCCAGCTTGCCAAACAAAGCTTTGCCCAGCCGTTTATTCATTGCTTGCGGCCGCTTGGGATGT
>JAJYIU010000058.1:11136-15108 GCA_021789895.1 Acidobacteriota bacterium
ATGGTGTTCTTCAAATTCCAGTTTGATCTGCCCGATGGTGATTCAGCCAGCCCCGGCCAGCTTGCTCCAGCGACAGGCCGAGCATCGCCAGGCCACAATGCTGCCCATGACGTCCACAACCGCATCGATCTCGCGTTCAGGCGGGAATTTGCGCGGCATCTCCTGTTTACTCCTTCCGAATTTGGACGAATGACCGCGCGCGCAAGTTTCGCCGCCGGGTATTTATATAAAGGCTGCTTTCATACATTCCCTGGTCGCCGCGCGATGAGCGTGCAAAAGCGTTTCACGGTCTCGCGCGGCGCCGGGAAAATGGAAAGCTCAAAATGCTCCTGCTTCCACCCTGGAAAAAATTCGGGCAGCTCCCGCGGGCCGAATAAATAAAAGCCGTCCGGCTGGAACATATCCAGGAAGGTCGTCCCTTCAATCAGCACGTTCAGGACCGCCCGGCCGCCGGGGCGCACCAGTTCGGCGATGGCGGCCGCCGCGGCCCGGGCCAGCTCGCGCGGCAAAAACATCAGCAGCCCGATGGCGGCGACGGCGTCATAACGCTCGCCGTCGGCGAGCAGGAATTCCAGCCGTTGCAGGTTGGCCTGGCGGGCCACGATCGGCAACTGTTCCCGGCGGGCGCAGCGTTCGAGGTGAGCGATGGCCTGCGGGCTGGCGTCGAGCGCGGTCACGCGGCAGCCTTGTTTCGCCGCCGCCCGCGCCAGATTGCCCAACCCGCAGCCAAGATCGAGCACCTCGCCGGATAAAAAGGGCAATGCCGTCCGCTCAAATGGATTCAGGGCGAAATCGCCGGCGGCGATCTGGCGCGTAAACTGCCGATCGAAGAATTCCATCGCGCGGTTGCGCGCGGGGCCGCCGGTTGCGGCCGGCGCTTTTCCGCGCGATTTCGGCGCCGCTTTTTTCATGGCCGGCTTTTATCATGTGCAAACCGGCGGCCCGCCGCAAGCGGAATGATTCGGGGGTAAGCGGCGCGGCCCGGCGTTTTAGGTGAGCACGCGGTCGAGCAACTGGCCGACGGCGCGGAAGCCTTCCATGATCGCGGTTTTGTGATCGGGCGCGCCGGAAAGGTCGGTATTGGCAAAGGCGATGCGGCCAAAGGGGGCGCGGCGGAGGATTTCGCGCGGCGCCGGCTTGCCATCCTTGCCGAAAAAGAAGCCGGGCTGCGGGTTGAGGTAGGCATGCCCCCAGCGGTTGAGGATGATGCCGGCGATGTCGCGCCGGGCGTCAAAGCTGGTCAGCGGCTCGTGCGGGCGGGGAGTGGGTTTACGCCGGGCCATCGGTTTTGCGGGAAATTATATAGGAAATTAGAATGGCGCGCCGTGAGGGCTTCGCCGCGGCGGGAATCTACAATGGGGGATAGGCACAAGTCAATGAAGCCCAAAAACACGATCTGCCTCTGGTTTGACCAGGATGCGCTGGATGCGGCGCGTTTCTACGCCTCGACTTTTCCGGACAGCGAAGTAACCGCTGTCCATAAGGCGCCGGCTGATTACCCCGGCGGCAAGGCGGGCGAGGTTTTGACGGTGGAGTTCACCGTCGTCGGCATCCCCTGCCTCGGCCTGAACGGCGGCCCGGGGTTCAAGCCCAGCGAAGCGTTCTCGTTCCAGATCGCCACCGACGATCAGGCGGAGACGGACCGCTACTGGAATACGATTGTCGGCAATGGCGGGCAGGAAAGCGCGTGCGGTTGGTGCAAGGACCGCTGGGGGCTCTCTTGGCAGATCACGCCACGCGCGCTGACCGAGGCGCTGGGGAGAGGCGGGGCCGAGGCAAAACGCGCGTTTGAGGCGATGATGCCGATGAAAAAAATCGATATCGCAACCATCGAAGCGGCGCGGCGCGGCTGAGGATGGCGCGCCCTGAGAGATTCGAACTCCCGACCTTCTGGTTCGTAGCCAGACGCTCTATCCAGCTGAGCTAAGGGCGCGCATGCGGCGGCCAATCCGTCAAGAATTTTATTATACCTTCCCGCTCGGCTGGTGCGTGATGTTGGCAGTTTGATGAAAGAAAATAGAGCAGGAACCATGTGAATAGCCTTGCCGCGCGATATGCTATGCGCATTGGGGTAGATTATGGAAGGATTGGATCGCATTACGCAAACACCGGAAACGATGGGCGGCAAAGCCTGTATTCGCGGCATGCGGGTAACTGTCGGCATGATCGTTGGCCAGATTGGCGCCGGACGCAGTATTGAGGAAATTCTTGCGGATTATCCCTACCTTGACCGCGAAGACGTATTGCAGGCGTTACGCTATGCCGCTTGGAGTGCTGAAGACCGCGAAATCACGCTGCCCAATGCATGAAGATTCTGATTGATTCCGGATAATTTTTTTGGCTGACGCATTTGAAACCTTGGCGCGCTGAAAACGTCAATGTTTATGCGGGTGCGGCAGCTGTTCCCGCGCCCCGGAGGCCAAAACCCGATGGGTGAAACGCAAACAGTGGCATTCCAGGTCGGTTTCAACACTTCGATTCGAATCGCCTTCCAGGGATCGGCGATTACCTCGGATGGTGGACTGGTGTTGGTGCGCGAGCTGGATGAACGCCTTGGCTTCGGTAAGATCGCAGCCGAGCACTTGCATGATTCACGGGCGAAGAACCGCCAACTGCCGATCATCGACCTGCTGCGCCAGTCGGTCTATAGCCGCCTTGCGGGTTATGAAGATATGAATGATGCCGAGCGGTTGGCGAAAGATCCGGCTTTCCGGCTGATCGGCTCGGAAAAAATCTGGAATCGCGGGGCGGCGTTACCGTCGCGGCTGCAGAGCTTCGAGACCCAGATGCTCGCCAGCGAGCATAGCTTTGCGGGATTGGCGGCGATCAACCGTGCGCTGATCGCAAAGGCGGAACTGCTGGATGGCCGCCTCCGCGTCGTGCTCGACATGGATTCGACGGAGATTCCGGTCTACGGCGAGCAGGAAGAGAGCGCCTACAACGGCCATTTCGAATCCACCTGCTACCATCCGCTGCTGCTGTTTAACAGCGACGGCGATTGCCTGGCGAGCAAGCTCCGGCGCGGCAACGCCCATAGTGCTGATGGCTGGGAAGAACTTCTGTTACCGGAGATTGAGCGCCAGCAGCAGCGCGGCAAAGAGGTTGCGTTCCGCGCCGACGCGGCGTTCGCCCGACCGGAGCTTTACGACGCCCTGGAACAGCGGGGCGTCAAATACGCGATTCGCATCCCGGCAAATGACAATCTTGGGCGCGACATCGCGGAACTGCTGGTGCGACCGGTGGGTCGGCCCACTCACAAACCCTTGGTGCAGTACAAGGGCTTCCTGTACCGCGCCGCAAGCTGGACTACGGCGCGCCGGGTCGTGGCGAAAGTCGAACATCACGCCGGCGAGTTGTTCCCGCGGATCGGGTTCATCGTCACCAATCTGACCGGGCCATGCCGCGAGGTGGTACGGTTCTACAATCAACGCGGCAAGGCGGAGCAGTGGATTAAGGAAGGCAAGAATGCGGTGAAAATGACGCGGCTGAGCTGCCGCCGCTTCCGTGCCAATGAGGTTCGGCTGCGCCTCAGCTTGATCGCCTACAATCTTGGGAATCTTTGGCGGCGGCTTGCGTTACCCGCCAGGATCGCGGATTGGTCGTTGACCAGCCTGCAGCAACGGCTGGTGAAAACCGGTGGGCGCCTGGTGCGGCACGCCCGTTACCGCTGGATCATGCTGGCCGAGAGCCATCTCACACGGGAACTGTTCGGCGGCATGTTACGGCGCATCGCCGCACTGCCGCTGCGGGCCGGTTGAAAGTGACTTGAGCATATCAGGACAAAGCAATGAGCTATTCAATGCAGGGAGAAGTGTCTTGAAAACACCGGAAAATGGCTCGAATCAAGCCAGTGGCTGCCGGTGGGAATGTGCCGAAGTCGCCAAATGCCGTCGAACCGATGTTTCAAACCCGCGACATCGCCTTCGGGTGTATGCTTGGCAGGTAGAAAGGTTCCCAAAATGGGGATTCCTG
>JAJYIU010000021.1 GCA_021789895.1 Acidobacteriota bacterium
CGCCGCCCGGCCCCGACCACCAGCTCCAGGCCAGCGCCAGCCCCAGCCCGCCCAGCGTCAGCTCGTCCGGCAACTGCTGCCACTCCCAGTCGGTGGCGATCAGCCCCGCCAGCGCCGCCAGCAGCACGCAGGCTTCAATCGCCGCCGGCCTCAGCCCGAGGCGCTCGTAGCCGAGCAGAAACACGCCCCCCGCTGCGGCTTCCAGCAGCGGATAGCGCAGCGCAATCGGCGCCCGGCAGCCGCGGCAGCGCCCGCGCTGCAGCAGCCAGCTCAGCAGCGGCAAATTCTCCCAGGCGCGCAGCCGCCGCCCGCAGCGCGGGCAGTGCGAGCCCGGACGCACCAGTGAAATCCCGTTCGGCAGCCGGTACGCCGCCGCATTCAAAAAGCTGCCGGCCAGCAGCCCGGCTAGAAAAAAAATCGCCCCCGCCATCACCCTGGCTCCTTTGAGCGCCGCGCCGCCGCGTAGGCTTCCAGCGTGCGCTCCGCCATCCGCGCGGCCGAGTAGTCCGCCACCCGCGCCCGCCCGCGCTCGCCCAGCTCGCGCGCCCGCCGCGGATCGCCCGCCAGCCGCTCCAGCGCCCGGCCCCAGCCGCCGGCGTCGTCCGGTTCGAGCAGCTCGCCGCATCCTCCCGGCTCGACCAGCTCGGGAATGCCGCCGCGCCGCGCCGCCACCACCGGCAGGCCGTAGGCCATCGCCACCAGCAGCGACGACCCCAGGCCTTCGTCCCGCGAGGGCAGCAGGTAAAGATCGCCTGCCGCAACCCAGGCCGCGGCCGGTAGCGCATCCGCCTCGGCGCGGCGAAAATGCACTCGCGTTTCCAGCCGCAGCGCCTGCGCCCGCCGGCGGAACTCTTCCCGCCCCGGCCCCTCGCCCGCCAGCAGCAAATGCATCGTCTGCGGCCCGCGCGCCAGGGCGTCGAGCAGCAGCGGCAGGTTTTTTTCCGGCGTGAAGGCGCTGAGCGTGCAGGCGGCGGGCGCGTCCGCCGCCAGGCCCAGCGCGGCGCGGATTTGCGCCCGCGCCGCCGCGCGCTCGGGCAGCGCCGCAAGCTCGATCCCGTCGGGCACGGCCGCCACCCGTTCCGCCGCCACGCCCGCGGCCAGCAGTTGCCGCCGCACGTACTCCGAGACCGCCAGCACGCGGTCGGCGCGGCCGTATTTCCATGCCGTCAGGCGCCGCGGCGCAAACCCCACCCGCCGGCTCGCGACCAGCGCCGCGCGCCGCCGCCGCCAGCCCAGCCGCCATAGCAGCCAGCTCAGCGCGCGCGCATCGTGCGCATGGCAGAGCGCGCCGCCCTCCAGCCGCGGCGGATCGCTGAATCGCGACACCTCGAAGCCGGCCGCGCGCATCGCCCCCGCCACTGCCTCGCTGCGCGCCACGATGCGCTGCCGCTGCCCCCGCCGCTCCAGCTCCCGCGCCAGCAGCAGCATCTGCTGCTGTCCGCCGCGCCACTCGCGCCCGCCATCCACGTGTACGATCCCGCCCGTCATCCCGTTTCCGCCTTGCCCTGCGCCGGCATTATCCTCTATCATCCATCCCGGCTCCGTGACTCCACCTTTTCCGATCAGCGCCATCGTCATTACCCGCAACGAGGAGGATCATATCGCCTCCGCGCTGGCCACGCTCGCCTGGGCGGCGGAGATCGTGGTGGTGGATTCGAACTCGACCGACCGCACCGTCGAAATCGCCCGCCGCTTCACCCCGCGCGTGCTGACCCATCCCTTCGCCGGCTACGGCGCCCAGTACGCCTTTGCCCAGTCGCAATGCGCGCATGAGTGGGTGTTCTGGCTCGATGCCGACGAGCGCGTCACGCCTGAGCTGGCCGCGGCGATTGCCCGCCTGCCCGCCGAGGGCGGCGCCGACGCCTGGCGCATCGCCCGCCGCACCTGGTACTTCGACCGCTGGATCCGCCACTCCGGCTGGTATCCCGACTACCAGGTGCGCCTCTACCGCCGCTCGCTCACTGCCTGGACCCCGGCCCGCGTGCACGCCGCGCCCCGCGTCGCCGGACGCGTCGCCAACCTCGCCGGCGGCGACCTGCTCCATCATACCCGCCGCGGACTGCGCGAGCACCTCGAGGTGATGAACCGCTATACCGACCTCGCCGTCGCAGACGCGCTCGCCGCCGGACGCGCGCCCTCCGCCGCCCGCCTGCTCTGCGGCCCGCCCGCCGCCTGGCTGCGCAGCTATGTCTTCCGCCAGGGCTTCCGCGACGGCTGGCCCGGCTGGCTGATCGCCGCCCTGGCCGCCGGCTACGTCTTTAGCCGCGAAGCCAAGCTCTTCGAACGCCGCTATGCCCGCCAGCCGCCGCTGGCTTAGCGCAAAACTCGCCGCGTTGCATCAAAATTGATTTGGGAGGTGGGCGGCATGCGGATGCGAGCTTTGGGCGATCAGGGACTGGTGGTGGCCGAACTGGCGCTCGGCTGCATGGGCATGTCGGAATTTTATGCCGGCGCGGCCGGCGGCGAGGCTTCGATCGCGGTCATCCACCGCGCCCTCGATCTCGGCGTGACCATGATTGATACCGCCGATATGTACGGGCCGTTCACCAACGAGCGGCTGGTGGGGCGCGCCCTGCGCGGCCGCCGCGAGGGCGTGGTCCTGGCCACCAAGTTCGGCAACCAGCGCCGCCCGGATGGAACCTGGATCGGCGTCAATGGCCGCCCCGACTATGTCCGCCAGGCCTGCGATGCCTCGCTGCAGCGCCTCGGCGTGGATTGCATTGACCTGTATTACCAGCATCGCGTGGACCGCGCGGTGCCGATCGAGGAGACCGTCGGTGCCATGGGCGAGCTGGTGCGCCAGGGCAAGGTCCGCTTCCTGGGCCTGTCGGAAGCCGGCGCCGCGACCCTGCGCCGCGCCCGCCGCGAGTTCCCGATCTCGGCCTTGCAGACCGAATACTCGCTCTGGTCGCGCGACGTCGAAGCGGAAATCCTGCCCGCCGCGCGCGAGTTGGGCGTCGGTTTCGTCGCCTATAGCCCGCTCGGCCGCGGCTTCCTCGCCGGACGCTTCGCCCAGGCCTCCGATCTGGCCCCCGGCGACGTGC
This sequence comes from Acidobacteriota bacterium, assembly GCA_021789895.1. Lineage (GTDB taxonomy): Bacteria > Acidobacteriota > Terriglobia > Terriglobales > SCQP01 > JAKASR01. The sequence goes on from JAJYIU010000021.1 coordinate 3,045, forward strand.
GCGCCCAATATCCCCGCTTCAGCGGCGATAACTTCGAGCGCAATTTCCGCCTCGCCCGGCGCCTGCGCGAGCGCGCCGCCCTCCGCGGCGTCACCGCCGCCCAACTCGCCCTCGCCTGGCTGCTCGACCGCGGCCCCGATATCGTCCCCCTCTTCGGCACCACCCACCCGCGCCGCCTGGAGGAAAACCTGGGCGCCGCCGCGCTCGAGCTGACGCCGCCGGATCGTGAGTTTCTCTCAGACGTGTTTCAGCCCGCCGCCGTCGCCGGCGAGCGTTACCCGGAAGACCGCATGCGCAGCGTCGATGTATGACCATCGCCGCCGGCGCCGCCGTTAGCTTTGCAGGTGAATCGAGCCGACGCCGGCGTGCAGACGCAGGCGGAAGCGGCCGCCGGGATGCGCGTCCAGCGCCTTCGCTACGAACCCCTGCCCCTGGCCCCAGGGCCCGCCGATGATCGAGCCCACGCCGGTGGAGATCTGCACCCGGCGGTAGTCCGGATTCGGCCCCAGCGCCACGCGTATGTCCCCGACCCCGGTGTTGACGTACTTGTCGCCCGCGATCCCGCCGGCAATCCGGATTTCGCCCACCCCGGTCTTTACGTGCAGATTGGTCTGCGCCGGCACGTCCACGATCACGTCAATCTGGCCGGCGTTGGAGGTGCCGGGCGGATAGTGGAAGCTGATTACCGCATTCTGTCCCTCGGCTTCGAAACGCAAGCGCGCGCGGCTCTCCGCCGGCGACCACCCCCAGAAGGCGAAATGATGCTTGCGGATGTGGTAGTGCAGCCGCAGCCAGTTGCCTTCCGCGATCTCCACATGCACGCTGCCCACCGGCAAGCTGATTTCCAGGTTCCCGCCGGAAGCGAAATGGGCCGAGCGGTCGCCCGTCCGCGGAAGCTGCCCGTTGCCGATGCTGACACAGCCGGCGACGCTCAACATCGCCGGCAGCAGGCCGGCGAAAATGGCTAATTTTGCCCGCATGCTGCCTCCCCGGCGGATAAGGCTGGGCCCCCGCCTCGCGGAACGCTACATCCGTTATGTACGCATCCGGCCGGCGCCGGGATCGCATGATTTTGCCCCGGACCGCTAATTTATTTGCCGGGTCCCGATGCGGTTCCGGAACCGTGTGGGCTGGCTTTACTGCATTGCCGCCGCCCACGCCTTTACCTCCGTCCAGGCGCCGCTCGCCGCCGAGCGTTCGACCGCGTCCAGCACGGCGTTGCAGGCCGCGCCATCGGCAAAATCGGGGTGGATCTCGCCGCCTTTCGCCACCGCTTCCAAAAACTCGGCCATGGCGTGCACGAAAGGATGCTCGTAGCCGAGAATGTGTCCCGCCGGCCACCAGTGCGGAATGAAGGGATGCCGGGCGTCGGTCACCAGGATATTGTTCCAGCCCTGCAACTCTTCCGGCTGGGTGCGGTCGTAGAACTCCAGCTCGTTGAGCCGCTCGAGATTGAAGCGCAGCGATCCCTGGCTGCCGTTGATCTCGAGCGTCAGGCAGTTCTTGCGTCCCGGCGCCAGCCGGCTGACCTCGAACTGCGCCGTCATCTCCCCCGCCCGCCCGATGAACAGCGCCGCATCGTCCACCGTCACCGGGGCCATCCGGCGCGGCTCGTCGGGCAGCGGGCGCTCGGGAATCAGCGTCGCCATCAGCGAACTCACTTTTTCCACCCGCCGGCCGGTCAGATAATGGCAGATATCCACCACGTGCGCCCCCAGATCGCCCAGCGCGCCCGAGCCGGCGATGGTTTTATCCAGCCGCCAGACGCGCGGAAACTGCGGGTCCACGATCCAATCCTGCAGGTACTGGGCGCGGAAATGAAACAGCCGCCCCAGCCGGCCGGCTTCGATCCACTGCCGCGCCAGGCGCATCGCCGGCACGCGGCGGTAGTTGAACAGCACCATGTGGCGCACCCCCGCCGGCTTCACCGCCGCCAGCATCGCCAGCGCTTCGTCGAGCGAGTTGGCCAGCGGTTTTTCGCAGATCACGTGTTTGCCCGCCTGCGCGGCGGCAATCGCAATCTCGGCGTGGCTGTCGCCGGGCGTGACGATATCCACGATGCCGATATCCGGACGCGCCACCACCCGCCGCCAGTCGGTTTCGACCTCTTCCCAGCCGAGCTGGTCCGCGGCCTGCTGCGCCGCCTCCTGCCGCCGGCCGCAGATGACTTTCAGGCGCGGCTTCAGCGGCCCGGGAAAGAAGTGCGGCGCCTGTCGCCAGGCATTGCTGTGCGCCCGGCCCATGAAGGCGTAGCCGATCATCGCTACATTGATTTCTGCCATCTGCGAAGCTCCTGGCGCGCGCGGCGCGCCGGCCGCGCGGCCGTGAAGAAATGGAAAGGGCGCGCTCTCAGGCCCACCAGATGCGCGGCCGCGGCTGCCGTAGAACCAGGCTCTGCAGCAGCGCCACCGCTTTGTTCAGCCCTTCCTCCACCGACATCAGGCTGTCTTCGTGCTCGATCGAGAGCGCCCCGTCGTAGCCCGCCAGCCGCAGCGCCGAGAGGAAGTGCGCCCACCATTCCGGCCCATGGCCGTAGCCCACGGTGCGGAAAATCCAGCCGCGGTGCTTCTCGTCCGCGTACGGCTTGCTGTCCAGCACTCCGGTGCGTGCGGCGCAGTTGGTTTCGAAAATGTAAGTGTCCTTGGCGTGCACATGGAACAGCGCGCCCGCCTCGCCCAGCAGCCCCGCCGCCTCGATCGGTTCGATCCGCTGCCAGAACAGGTGGCTGGGGTCGAAGTTGCAGCCCACCGCCTTGCCCGCTTCCCGGCGCAGCCGCAGCATCGTTTCCGGCGAATAGACCACGAAGCCGGGATGCATCTCGATCGCGATCCGCACCCCGTGGTCGGCGGCGAATCGGGCATGCTCCTTCCAGAAGGGAATGACTTTCTTTTCCCATTGCCACTTCAGCAGATCGCTGTACTCGGGCGGCCAGGGGCAGGTGACCCAGTTGGGCCGGGTGGCGCGCTCGCATTCGCCGGGGCAGCCGGAAAAATCCACCACCGTCTCCACCCCCAGCTTCTCCGCCAGCCGGATGGTGCGCCGGCTGGTCTCGACGAAGCGGCGGCGGAGGGCGGCGTCCGGATGCAGCGGGTTCCCGTGGCAGCTCAGCGCGCTGATGGCGATGCCGGCGTCGCTCAGCCGCGCGCTGAATTCCTTCAGCCGCCGCGGCTCGCTCAACATGTCCAGCTTGCAGTGCGGATCGCCGGGATAGTTGCCCGTCCCCAGCTCGACCGTGTCCAGGCCGAGCTCGCGCACCTTGCGGATCGCCTCTTCAAAGCTGTCGTTGGCCAGCAGCGCCGTGAATAGTCCTACCCGCATCGTCCGACCTCCTGGTGAATAGGGGCGCGATCAGAATAGCCCAGCTTTCGCGCCCGGCGCAACGCGCCCGGCCGCGCGCCGCAAGGCGGCTCGACCCGCCTCCTGCGCCCTTTTTTTCGTCCCGTTGCCCGATTGATCTTCCCTGTTATCATGGTTCGCATGCCGGCTGTGCTTCCCTACTATTCCATCGGCGTGGACCTGGGCGGAACGAATCTGCGCATCGCCGCGGTCGGCCCCGCGGGCGAGCTGTGTGAAAAAATCGCGCTCGAAACCGAGGTCAAGGAAGGCCGCGAGCGGGTGGTGGAGGATATGTGCGCGGCCATCGCCGATCTGCGGCTGCGCATGGGCGCCGCCCCGCTGGCCGGCATCGGCATCGGCGTGCCGGGCGTCATACACCTTTCCACCGGCATGGTGCTGAACTCCCCCAACCTGCCCGGCTGGACCGATTTTCCCGTGCGTGACGAAATCGAGCGCCGGCTGGCCACCCGCGTCATTCTGGAAAACGACGCCAATGCCGCCGCCCTGGGCGAAAAATACCTCGGCGCCGGCAAGAACGTCTCCGGACTCTGCATTCTCACCCTGGGCACCGGCATCGGCGGCGGGCTGGTGCTCGATGGCCGCATCTGGCACGGCGAAGACGGCATGGGCGGCGAGCTTGGCCATATGACGATTGATCCCAATGGCCAGCTCTGCGCCTGCGGCAACCTGGGCTGCATCGAGGCCTATTCTTCGGCTTCGGCTATCGTGCGCATGGCCAATGCCGCCATCCGCGTCGGACGTTCCCCCGGCCTGACCGCCGCCGCCGAGGAAGTCGGCGAGCTGACCGCCGAAGTGGTCTATATCAAGGCCCGCCAGGGCGACCGCGTCGCCTGTGAAATTTTCGAGATGGCCGGCCGCAGCCTGGGCGTGGCCGTGGGCAACCTGATCAATATTTTCAACCTGCCGCTTTACGTGATCGGCGGCGGCGTGGCCCGCGCCTGGGACGTCTTCGCCCCGGCGCTGATCGCCGAGGTCGAAAAACGCTCGGTGGTTTACCGCTCCCGCCGCCCCCGCATCGAACGCTCCGCGCTCGATGCCGACGCCGGCCTGCTCGGCGCCGCCTGGCTGCCGCAGCTCGACCGCGCCCGCCTGCAAACCGCCCCGGCGCGCCAGTCGCTTTAGCGCGCCGCCCTTCGCCTGTGCAGATCGTGATTATTTCGCTGGCGGAGCAACTGCAGCGCCGCCGCCATATGGCCGAGCAGATGGTCGCTTGCCCCTTTCCCTGGCGATTTCAGGACGCAGTGCGGGTAAATGCCTTCCCGCCCGAATACGACTTTGCCGCCCGCCGCCGCTGGTTTGGCTTCGAATTAAGCTGGGGCGAGATTGGCTGCTTGCTGAGCCACCGCGCCCTGTGGGCGCAATGCCACGCCGCGAACGGCGGCTGCTGGTGCATCCTCGAAGACGATATACGGCTGCTCCCGGGCTTTCCCGCGGCCTTGCAGCAATTGGAAGCCGGCGCCGGCGGCTGGGACCTGGTGCGCTTGATGGGCCATATGCCCCGCACCGGCTGGGGAGAGCAGCGCCTGACCGGCGGCTGGGAGCTGATGATGCATCCCCGCCAGCCCGGCGGCACGCATGGCTATGTGCTGACCCCGGCGGCGGCCGGCCGGTTGCTGGATTATACCCGCCGCATTTACGAGCCGGTGGACAATGCCATTGATACTTATTGGCGGCACCGGCTGAACGTCTTTTGCCTGTCGCCGGCCGTCATCGGGCTGGAACCCCAACTGCACTCCACGATCGGCTCGCGCGGCTCGCGCCGGCGGCCGCGCTGGCCGGGATTCAAACGCGACCTGCGCAAAGGCTACAGCCTGCTGCAGCGCCTGGTGTTCAATTGGCGCCGCTACGGACGCTGGCATTAGCCGGCGCCGCCCGCCCGGTCCCCGTTCGCCGCCCAGATTGAAACCTGAAATTCCCAAAATGGTGGCTGGCATTCCCATTTCGGATTGCAGGCCCGGTTGCCGCCCCGCCGTCCGCCCGGGCCGCTGCCTACCGGCCGAAATGGCTAACCCTTTGGCTCACCGGACGTTGGTCGAATGCCGCGGCTGAAGTTTTGCCCCGCTGACTGCCGTTTGAGAGTATTGTGAATTGCGGCACACATATTGCAAGAGATATACCTGTATTGCACATCTCACCGCCGCGACTGCGGGGGGCGGCGGCTGGATTGAGAGCTTTTATGGAGCCAACCCCTCACCTGCTGATCCTGGATCCCCAGGACGAGATACGCGAAGTCTGCGTGAGTCTGGTCGAGAGTCTCGGCTACCAGGCCAGCGGCGCGGCCAGCGCCGCGGAAGCCTGGCAGCGCTTGGAAAACGAGCCCTGCGACCTGATCCTGATGGACATACGCCTGCCAGATATGAACGGCATGGAGCTGCTGCAGCGCCTGAAACAGAACTGGCCGCGGATGCCGGTCCTGATCCTGACCGCGTATGCCAGCGTGGGCAGCGCGGTGGAAGCGATGAAGCTGGGCGCCAGCGATTACATCACCAAGCCGTTCGATCTGGACGAATTGCGGCTGCTGCTGCAAAGCTGGGGACGGCGCCTGCATCTGGCCCCGGAAAACCCGCTGCATCCCAACCTGACCAACCCGGGCTCGTTCGGCAGCCTGATCGGCGTCTCGCCGCAGATGCAGGCGGTGTTCCGCCTCATCGTCAAAGTGGCGCAGAACCGCTACCCGGTGCTGCTGCTGGGCGAGAGCGGCACCGGCAAGGAACTGGTGGCGCGCGCGCTCCATTACCAAAGCGCCTTCCGCGACCGCCCCTTCATCCCGGTGGATTGCGGCGCGCTGGCGCCGACGCTGATCGAAAGCGAGCTGTTTGGCTATGTCAAGGGCGCCTTCACCGGCGCCCAGCGCAACCATTCCGGCCTGCTCGAAGTCGCCCGGGGCGGCACCGTCTTTCTCGATGAAATCGGCGATCTGCCGCTCGATCTGCAGGCCAAGCTGCTGCGCGCCATCCAGGAACGCGAGGTGCGGCCGCTGGGCAGCAACCGCAGCGTCGCCATTGACGTGCGCCTGGTGGCCGCCACCAATCGCGATCTGCAGGCCGCGGTCGCCGCCGGCGCCTTCCGCAAAGACCTCTTCTTCCGGCTCAACGTCATCAATATCAAGCTGCCGCCGCTGCGCGAGCGGATGATGGATTTGCCGCTGCTGATCGAGCACTTCCTGGAAAAATACAACCTGCCGGGACGGCCGGCCAAGAGCTTCGACGAAGCCGCGCTGGCGCGCATGCTGCGCTATAGCTGGCCGGGGAACGTGCGCGAGTTGGAAAACTGCGTCGAGCGCGCGGTCGCGCTCGCCTCCGGCCCGCTGATGCAGATCGGCGATCTGCCTTCGCCCCTGCGCGAGTGGGGCTTGGCCGCCCCCGCCGCGCCCGCGGTCGCGCCCGCCATCCGCCCGCTGGCGGAAACCGAGCGCGAGGCCATTCTCAGCGCGCTGCAGGTGCTGAAGGGCGACAAGCTGCTGGCGGCGCGGCTGTTGGGCATTGGCAAAACCACGCTGTACCGCAAGCTCAAGCAGTACGGCCAACTCTCCCCGCCGGCGGCGGCCGAGGCCCGGTCCGCCGGCCTGGGGCAATAAGCCGGGCCGCGGCCCGGCTCACTTCGCCGGATCGAGGTGCGCATGTTGCAGACGATTCTGCTGGTCAGCCGCGACGCCGAGTTGGCGCAGGCGGTCTTTCGCGGCCTGGGGCCGCTGGCCGATGCTTCCCGGCTGCATGCCGAACTGGAGCCCCCGCCGGGCAACTGGCGCGTGGTGCTGCTCGATGAGGCGGGTTGCGGCTGGGAGGAAAGCGAAAGCGGCGCCCTCCGCCTCGCCGCCCGGCTGGACCGGCTGCGCTCGCTGCCGTCGCATCCCAGCCTGGTTTGGCTGGGCTCGCGCCCGCTGCCGCCCGCGGTCGCGGTGCGCGCCGGCGCGCTCGACTTCGTCCATAAAGAACGCGGCCTCTCCAAACTCGGCTTCGTGGTGCGCGCCCAGTTGGGCGTCGGCGGCTGGCGCCGCATCCACCAGCGGCTTGAGCAGGAAACCCTGCCCCGCCTGGAGCCCGGCGCGGCCGACCTGCGCCATGAGCTGAACAACCCGCTGGCCGGCATTCTCGGCAATGCCGAGCTGGCGCTGGCCGGCCGCGCCCGCCTCAACCCGGAATTGCGGCTGCGCCTGGAACGCATCCTGGCGATGGCCCTGCAGTTGCGCGACCTGCTCTACTGCCCCGCCCCGCCCGCGCCCGTCGCGCAGGCCCCCTCGCCCGGCCATTGACCATGCTCCCCGCTCTCGCGCCGCGTCAGGCGCCGCGAATTTCCCCCGCGGCCGCGTTCCAAACCGCCGGCGATTGATGGAAGTAGGCGTAGTTGGCCATGTGGCAGGCGATCGCGGCGTGATTGCCGAAAACCGCATCCTCGACCGGCGTCTGCCGCGTCCGCACCGATTGAAAATAATTCCATAAGTGGTCGCGCGTGTCGTCGTAGCCGGGCGGCGCGGTCCAGGTCCGGCTCACGATCGGCTGCGCCGTGCCGGGCGCGGTTGCGTGTTTTTTGTACCAGGCCCGCTCGTAGCTTCCCGCCATCGCCCGCGGCCAGGCCGGATCGCAGGGCGAATGATTGCGCCCGTCCTGGGTGTAGATCGAAAACGATTCCGGGTTCTCGATGCCGCGCATTTCCAGCACCCCGCGCTCGCCCAGGAAACGGTAGATCTCCGGCTGCCCGGTCACCAGCGTTACCCGCAGGCTGGCGCGGAAGCCGGGATACTCGTAGATGGTGGTCAGCACATCGGGGGCGTCGCGCCCGTCTTTCCAGCGGAACAGCCCGCCGCTCGAGTAGGCGCGGCGCGGCGGCGCGGTGACGCCCATGACGAAATGGATGCCGGTCAGGCTGTGTATGAACAGGTCGCCCGAGACGCCTTCGCCGTAATCGTTCCAGCAGCGCCAGCGCGCGAAACGCTGCGGCGAAAACCGCCGCTTGGGCGCGCTCCCCAGCCAGGTATTCCAGTCGAGCGTGCGCGGCGACAGGTCGGGCGGGATGGCGTAGCGCCAGGCGCCGCAGGCGTTGCCGCGCCCGAGCGATGACTCCACCAGGCTGACCGGCCCGATCGCGCCCGCGGCCACCAGCTCGCGCGCCTTCTGGTACAGCACCGAGCCCGGCTCCTGGCTGCCGACCTGCACGAAATGCCCGGTGCGGCGGCAGGCGGCGATGATCTCGGCGCCTTCCTCCGGCAGATGGGTCATCGGCTTTTCGCAGTAGATGTCCTTGCCCGCCGCTAGCGTATCCAGAATGATCTGCTTATGCCAGTGATCGGGCACGGCGGCGATGACGCAGTCGAGGTCCCTTCGGGCCAGCAACTGGCGATAGTCGCGGGTCTGCGGCAGCGCCGCCACCGCGGCGGCCGGCTCGACCCCGCGCAGAATCTCGCGCGCCAGCTCCATGCGCCCGTCGTACAGTTCCGCCACCCCGCCGCAACTCACGCCCGGCAGCCGTATGGCGTGGGAGAGCAGATCGGCGCCGCGCATGCCCACGCCGATCATGCCAAAGCGCACCGGCGGGGCATTGGCGGCGATCGGCGCCGCGGCGGGCAGCGCTACTTGCGCGGCGGCGGCCAGCGCTCCCGAGGCGGCGGTGGTTTCGAGAAAACGGCGGCGGGTGATGCGGCTCATGTTGGGCTCCTCAGGAGAGATGGAACCGCCCAAGTTACTCCAGCCGCGCCGGCTAGCGCAAGCTGCTCGACACGGAGGGTTGAATTTTTCACAGTTCAGCCCGGCGGCCGGTCATGCCGGCGCGGCCAGTTCCGCCAGGGCGCGGCGGGCATAGACGGCGAGGATGTCGCGCCGGTAGGCCGGGGTCAAGCTGGAAGTGGAGAGCGGCTTGGCCGCCTGCCGCGCCAGCCGCGCCAGCTCGCCGGCCAGCTGCGGATCGCGCGGATCGGCGCCGGCGAGCAGCGCTTCGGCGCCGGCGATCAGAACGGGAGCGGGATGGACCGCGGTCAGCGCGGCGCGGCCTTGCCGGATGCGCCCGCGCTCGATCTGCAGCGCCAGCGCCAGCCCGGCCAGCGGATAATCAATCGAACCGCGCACCCGGAATTTGCGATAAGCCCCGCGCCAGCCGGCGCTTTCGCCCGGCAGCAGCACGGCCGCGAGCAGCTCGCCGGCCGCAAGCCGCAGCGGCCGCGCTCCGTCCGCGCTGAAGAACCCCGCCAGCGGCAGCCGGCGCGTGCCGCCGGGACCGGCTAACTCCAGCTCGGCGCCCAGCGCCAGCAGCGCCGGAGCGGCGTCGCCCGAGTAAGCCGCCCAGCAGCGGCGCCCGCCCGGCGCGACGTGGCAGACTTCGCCGTCTTTTTTCAGGCAGAAGCCGCAGGCCCGCCGCCAGCTCCAGGATTGGTTGTACCAGCGGCAGCGGGTGTCCAGGCAAAGATTGCCGCCGAGCGTGCCCAGGCCGCGCTGCAGCGGGCTGGCGACGCTTTCGACCGCTGCCGCCAGCGCGGGAAACCGCCGCGCCAGTTCGGGCTCGGCCTCGAGCCGCGCCAGCTTGGCCCCGGCGCCCAGCCGCGCGCCGCCATCGGGAAAGAATTCGATATTTTCCAGATCACGCGCCCGCGACAGCTCGATCACCTGGGGCGGGGCGCAGAGCCCCTGCTGCATCGCCGGAATCAGGTCGGTGCCGCCGGCCAGCAGCCGCGCCTGCGGCATCGCGGCCAGCCAGGCGGCCGCCTGCGCAGCCGAACGCGGTTGATAGAGCTGGAATTCGGGCAAGGGCATAAGGATCAGCCGGCGCGTTCGGCGTCCGTAACCGCTCCGCCTCGGATGCCAGCGCAGTAGAATGAAGCTGCGCCGAAGTACCGGAAGCGTTTATGTCCAAATCGCGATCCGTTTCCCTCCTGGCCTGGTTGCCGCTCGTTGCCGCGCTCGCTCTGGCGGCGATGGCCGCCCGTCCCAATCCGTTTCTCGGCCGTTGGCACGGCACCTCGCGCGGCGACCAGTGGCAGGATTTCACCCTGGTGCTGCAAGCCGCCCCGGCCGGCTCCGCCGAGGCGTTCACCGGCTCCATCAGCCTCGAAGATGGCACCGAGTTGCCGCTCTCGCAGATACGCATTCACGGCAACCGCATCGCTTTCCAACTGGACTCTCCCGACGGCGATACCTACACCATCACCGGCCGCCTGAGCCATCACCGCCTGCGCGGCAAGTACCACAGCGCCAACAGCTCCGGCACCTGGAAGGCGACGCGGGTGCACGCTAGCCCGCCCTCCCCGGCGCCGTAGCATTTGCGCCATCCGCCCGTTTCAGACGGATCGCCGCCAGCACGCGGTCGGGCGTGAACGGCAGCTCGCGCAGGCGCACCCCGACGGCGTCGTAGATGGCATTGGCGATGGCCGGAATCACCGCCGCCAGCGACCCCTCGCCTGCTTCTTTGGCGCCGAACGGTCCTTCCGGATCGCGGCTCTCCACCAGAATCGCCTCGATCGGGGGCGAATCCAATGCCGTCGGCACGCGGTATTCCAGCAGGCCGGGATTGGCGAGCAAGCCATTGGGCAGGTAGGTCATTTCTTCCGACAGCGCCTGCCCGATGCCCATCCACACCGAGCCGATCACCTGGCCCCCGACGGTAACGGGATTGAGTGCGCGGCCGCAGTCGTGCGCCGCCCATACCTTCATCACCCGCACTTCGCCGGTCTCCTCGTCCACTTCCACCTCGGCCACCTGCGCGGAGTAGGAATAAGCCGGCGAGGGGCCGACGCCGGCGCCCTTAAAGCTGCCGCCGCGCGCTTCCTCCGGCGGCCGGTAATCGCCGCTGGCGCGAAGCACCGCCGGACGGGGCGGGGCGGCGGCCGAGGCGGTTGCAGGCGGAACGTCCCGCTCCAGCGCGCGGCGAACCGCCTCGCCCAGCGGCATTGCGCGGCCATCGCCGGCCTGCACTTCGCCGCGGCGAAATTCCAGCGCTTCCGCGCGCGCGCCCGGCCAGGCCGCGGCCGCCGCTTCCGCCAGCCGGGCGCGCAGATGGCGCGCCGCCGCCAGCGCGGCATTGCCGGCCATGAAGGTTACCCGGCTGGAATAGCTGCCGAGGTCTATGGGCGTGCGGGCGGTGTCGGCGGCGATCAGATCCAGGCGATCCGGATCGAGCCCCAGCACCTCGGCCACGATCTGGGCCTGGACGGTGTCGGCGCCCTGCCCGATCTCGGAGGCACCGGTGAGAATTCGCACCCGGCCCTCGGCATCGGCTTCGAGCTCGACGGTCGAGTGCGGGCGGTCGGAGCGGTTGATGGGATTCGCCGCGCCGCTGACGTAATGGCTGCAGGCAATGCCGCGGCCGCGGCGCAGCCCCGGCGCGGCGCCGCCGGCCTGCCGTGCGCGCCGGGCGTCCCAGCCGGCGGCCGCGGCCGCGCGCTCCAGGCATTCCGGCAGGCCGTAGCTGAGCACGCGCAGGCCATTGACGGTCACGCAGGGCGGTTGCAGCAGGTTGCGCCGCCGCAGTTCCAGCGGATCGAGTTCGAGTTTTTCCGCCAGCTCGTCGAGCTGGGCTTCGAAGGCGAAGCGTATGTTCACCGTGCCGTGGCCGCGCATGGCGCCGCAGGCGGGCTTGTTGGTCAGCACCCGGTAGCCATCCCAGCGCAGGTGGCGGATGTCGTACATGGCGCCCAGCAGCGCACCGGAATAAAGCAGCGTCACCGGGCCGTAACCGCAGTAGGCGCCGCCGTCCTGGATGACGCGCGCCCGGACCGCGGTAATCCGCCCGTCCCGCCGGGCGCCGGTTTGCAGCTCGATGATCTGCGCCGGACGCCCGCGGTGGGTGTAGAAGACCTCCTCGCGGCTGTAAGTGATCTTCACCGGCGCGCCGGCGCGGCGCGCCGCCAGCGCGGCAATCACCTCCAGCGGGCAAACCTCGCTTTTGCCGCCAAAGCCCCCGCCCACCAGCGGCTTGATCACCCGCACCGCTTCGAGCGGCAGCTCCAGCACCCGCGCCAGGGTCATTTGCAGGTAGTAGGGCACCTGGGTCGAAGACCAGACGGTCAGCCGCGGGCCCGCATCGTCCGGCGTGAACTGCGCCAGGGTGGCGTGCGGCTCCATGGCCGCATGCGTTACCGCCGGGCAGAGATAGCGCCCCTCGACCACGGCCTCCGCCGCCGCCATGCCGGCCTCGGGGTCGCCGAAGACGTGGTGATATTCCTTTTCCAGGTTGCCGGGGCGCGAGTCGTGCAGCCAGCCTTCCGGCGGCGCGGCCATGGCCGCTTCGGCATCCAGATAATGCGGCAGTGGCTCGTACTCGACCTCAATGCGCCGCAGCGCCGCTTCCGCGACCGCCTCGCTCTCGGCGGCGACGCAGGCGACGTTGTCGCCGATGTAGCGGACTTTTTCCGGCTGCAGCGCGCATTCGTCTTTGCCGATCGGCAGAATGCCGTAGGGAATGCGGGCGTCGGCGCCGGTCAGCACCGCGCGCACCCCGGGCAGCGCCTGCGCCGCGGCGGTTGCGATGCGGCGGATGCGCGCATGCGGCAGCGGCGAATGCAGCACCTTGCCGGCGAGCATGCCGGGCAGCGCCAGGTCGTCGGTATAGCGCCCGGCGCCGCCGGTCTTGGCCGCCGCGTCCCGCATCGCCATCGGACGCCCGATGACGGTGGGGTTTTCGCCCGCCGCGCTCATGGCCGCTCCTCCGGCGTCGCTATCGCTTCTGTTTCCGTTTCCGCCAGCGCCGCACAGACCGCCTGGACGATCTGCACATACCCGGTGCAGCGGCAGAGATTGCCGCTCAACGCCTGCCGGATCGCCGCCGCATCGGGATGCGGCTGGGCCTGGAGCAGCGCCGCCGCGCTGACAATCATGCCGGGCGTGCAAAAACCGCATTGCGCCCCGCCAATCTCGCCGAATTTGAGCTGCAGCCGGCGCAGCCGCTCCTCCAGATGCAGGCCCTCGATGGTGGTGATCGGCAGGGCCTCGCCATCTTCGCCGGCGCAACTTGCGGCCAGCAGGGTGCAGCTCAGCACCGGGCGGCCCGCCACCAGCACCGTGCAGGCGCCGCAACTGGAGTCGTCGCAGCCGCGCTTGGCGCCGGTCAGGCCCAGCCGCCGGCGCAGGCAGTCGAGCAACAACTCGTTGGGCGCGGCGTGGACCCGGCAGGCGGCGCCGTTGACCAGCAGCCGCAGGCTGCGCGCGGGCGCCGCCACTGCGGAGGATGCGGCCGGCTGCGGCTGGCCGGCCGCGCATTCGTTACCGCTTTGCTTCAGCTCGATGGACTTCATCGCAGCAGCCCGTCATCCGCGCGGCATCGCGAGGCTACCAGAACACTAGCACAGGGGGCAACGCCGGCCCCGGTTCGCCCGCCCGCTGCGCTTTAACCCAGCCACTTGGCGCTCGCCGGCTTGGGCTCGATCCATTCGCCGTCGGCGGATAGCATTTGGTTGACCGCCGCCACGTCGGCCTCGGCCGGCAACACCGCCGCCCGGTGGCGCTCGTATTCTTCCGGCGCCAGCTTTTCGCCGGTGACGCTGTAGGGCTGGCGCGCGAACTCGCCGATCGAGCGGTTGAAGCGAAGGTCGGGCGCGTACAGGCGCGGCTCCTCCGGCTTCAGCAGCCGGTTCAGCGAATCAATCAGCCCCTGCACTTCCTCGCGGTAGAGCATCCGCGCCGCCTGGTTCAATTGCTCCAGGTCGGCCGCCTGCGGGTTCTGATGCTCGTCATAGCGCCCCTTCAGCCCCCAGACATAGGCCCATTGGGCGGAAGTCGAGTAGTCGGTGCCGAACAGATCGTAGGCGGTCGGAATCCATTTATTGAAATATTTCTGGATATAGACGGTGGGAATGCGCCCGCGCTGCACGATCCGTTTCAAGCCATCGTTGCCGGTGCCCAGGTGGAAGGATTCTTCCTTCAGCATCGGCACCATGCTCTCGGCCAGCGGCGCGAAACCGGAATGGCTGAGCATTTGGAGCTGGAATTTACCGTCCCGGTCAATGAACTGGGTGTAGGTATAAAAATCAAGCCAGTTATCCACCCGCTCGTTGAACGAGCCCAGCAGCCGTTTTTGCTCGAAGGCGCGGCGCTCCAGCAGCTTTTGCGCCTCGATCCGCCCGGCATGGCCGAAATGGGTGATCAGCAGGTGGCACATCTGATAGCCGTGCCGCATCTCTTCCGCCATCACCCGGCTGAGCGCCTTGCGGTCGTAATCGCTGGGCGCTCCGGCAAACAGATTGCGCTGCTGCTCGACCGAGCCGAACTCGGTATCGCCCTGGTACACGATCAGATTGAGCAGCGCGTCTTTCGCCCGCTGATCTGGAATCTGCCGCACCGCGCGCCAGCGGGGGCGGCCGCGATAGGCGCCAAACTCGATTTCCGGGGTGTGCAGCGCGCCATATTTGGCCTCGAACTGGAATTGGCGGATCTCCGGCAGATCCACGCCAATTTCCCTTTGCCAGACGCGGAACAGGTCAATCCAGTCGTCGAAGGTGGCGATGCGGGTGGCAGACATTGAGTCCTCCTCTGCGGTCGTTCAGCCCAGCTAGCTTTCTGCTTTCCTCTCGTTCGCAGCCGCCGGGGCGCGCCCGCCCGGCTTCAGCCCTGCGGCTTAGGCGCGTCCAGGTTGACCCAGACGCACTTGGTTTCGGTGTAAAGCTCCAGCGCCGAGCGCCCCAATTCGCGCCCGAAGCCGCTGGCCTTGAAGCCGCCAAACGGCGCCGCCGGGTCGTATTGGTTGTAGGTGTTGACCCAGACCGTGCCCGCTTTCAACGCGCGCGCCACGCGATGCGCCCGCCCCAGGTCGCGCGTCCACACTCCGGCGGCAAGCCCATATTCGCTGGCATTGGCCAGTTGCACCGCTTCGTCTTCGTCTGCAAAGCCGGTGACGGCCAGCACCGGACCGAAGATTTCCTCGCGCGCGATGCGCATTTGGGGGTTGACCTGATCGAAGATGGTGGGGGCGACAAAGCAGCCCTGCTCCAGCCCCGCAACCTGGGCGGCCGCGCCGCCGCAGACCAGGCGGGCGCCTTCCTCCCGCCCGCCGGCGATGTAGCCCAGCACGCGCTGCCGCTGCTCTTCGGAAACCAGCGCCCCAAGCCTGGTTTTGGGATGCAGCGGATCGCCCGGCTGGAGCTTGCGCGCCCGCTCCGCCAGCCGTTCCAGCAACTCGGCTTCCCGCCGGCGCTCCACCAGCAGCCGCGAGCCGGCGGCGCAGACCTCGCCCTGGCCGTAAAAGATGGCGTTGAAGGCGCCCCGGGACGCCGCTTCCAGGTCGGCATCGGCGAAAACCAGGTTGGGCGATTTGCCGCCCAGCTCGAGCGAGACCCGCTTGCCGGTGGCCGCCGCCTCGCGCATCACCTCGCGCCCCACCGCGGTCGAGCCGGTGAAGGCGATCTTGTCCACGCCCGCATGCCGCGCCAGCGCCGCCCCCGCCGACGGGCCCCATCCGGGAATCACGTTCAAGACGCCATCGGGCAAGCCCGCGGCTTGCGCCAGTTCCGCCAGCCGCAAAGCCGTCAGCGGCGTCTGCTCCGCCGGCTTCAGCACCACGGTGCAGCCGCAGGCCAAGGCCGGCGCGATCTTCCAGGCCGCCAGCAGCAGGGGGAAATTCCAGGGCGTAATCGCGCCCACCACGCCGGCCGGCTGGGGCAGGGTGTAGGCGAGTTGGTTGCCGCTGACGGGAATCACCGAGCCTTCCCGCTTGTCCGCCCAGCCGGCATAGTAGTCGAAGACCGCCGCCGTCATCGGCAGGTCAATCTGTCCCGACTCGAAAATCGGCTTGCCCGAGTTGCGGGTTTCCAGTTCCGCCAGCTCGTCGCGGTGGGTCTCGATGGCTTCGGCCAGGCGCCGCAGCGCACGGCCGCGCTCGCGCGCGCTCCAGCGGGACCAGGCCGAGTTTTCCAGGGCGCGCCGGGCCGCGGCGACGGCCGCATCCACGTCCCCGGCCTCGGCTGCGGACACCTCGGCCAGGAGCTGGCGGCGCGCCGGATCCATTGCCGGCAGCCGCCCGCCCGACTTCGCCGGCGTTTCCCGTCCGTCAATCCATAAGCCCCAGTTTCGGGCCGGCGCTTCCGCCGTCCGGCGAACATCGGCCGCGGCTTCCATACGGCAATCCTTTCTCCGGCGCGATCCGGGCTTAGCGGCCCTGGAACTCGGGCACGCGCTTTTCAACGTAGGCGGTCAGGCCTTCATGCGCATCCTCGCTGGTGAAAAGCAGCTGCTGCAGCTCGCGCTCGAGCGCCAGCGCCTCGCCGAATCCCATCTCGTTGCCGGTCTGCACCGCGCGCTTGATCCTGCCCACGGCGCGCGCCGCCTTGGCCGGCGGGCAGAACTGGCGAGCATAGTCCAGCACCGAGGCGATGAAATCCGCGCGCTCGTAGATGTCGTGCACCAGGCCCATTTCCAGCGCTTCTTCGAAGCTGAAGGTCCGGCCCGTGATCATCAGCTCCATCGCCTTCGCCTTGCCCAGCACGCGCGTCAAGCGCTGCGTGCCGCCGGTGCCCGGCAGCACGCCCAGCGTCACCTCGGGCAACCCGATCTTGCCCGCGTCGCGGCACGCCAGCCGGATGTCGGCCGCCAGCGCAATCTCCAGGCCGCCGCCCACGGTGTGGCCGTTCAGCGCCGCGATCACCAGCTTGGGAGTCTGCTCCAGCCGCGACAACGTCTCGTTGGCGTGCAGGCAGAAGTAGTATTTGAAACCCGGCTCCGCGGTCGAGAGCATCTTGATGTTGGCCCCGGCGGAAAAGAACTTCTCGCCCGCGCCGCGCAGCACGATCACATGCGCCTGCTCGTCCATGCGCGCCTGCAGGATGGCCTCATCCAACTGCCGCATCATTTCGTAGGTATAGGTGTTGGCCGGAGGATCGTTCATCTCCAGCACGGCCACGCCCTCGTGCAGGCTATAGCTGATCAGCTTCGCCGGCGCTTCTTCCGCAGCCCCGGCGGCATGACTCATCGAGGCTCTTAGGGTTGCCATGGTTCGTTCTCCTCGGTGGATTGGGATGATTCATGACGATCAGGGCTCGTCACCGCTGCCGCCTTTGAAAGCGAGGCAGGCGCTTTCGCCGTGGTTGCTCCGGCGGCGCCGCGCTCGAAAATTTCGCAGACCAGCTCCGACAACGATTGCGCGTCCAGGTCGCGGCCCGGCCGGTGCCAGGTCGGAATCCAGTTCAACATGCCGAAAAGGCTCAATACCGTGGCTCGCAGCCGGGCGCCGTCAAGCCGGCGCGGCAGCGCCGCCGCTGCCAGCTCGCGCGTCTGCTCGTAATAGGCGTGCTTGAGCCGGGCGACTTGCAGCGCCCGCTCGCCTGCCAGCGAGCGGTCTTCATGCGCCAGCACCAGGGCCGCATCCGGTTGCGCCAGAAAATATTCGACATGCCCGCGGATCAGCTCGCGCAGCCGTTGGCGCGGGGTTGCCGGCATGGATGCCGCCCGGCGGGCGCTTTCCAAAAGCACGCCGAAGGTATGCTTTTCCAGCTCGTACAGCAGCGCCTCTTTGTCGGGGAAGTAATGATACAGACCCGCCAGGCTGATGCCGGTACTGCGGGCCAGCTCACGCATGCTGGCGCCTTCGAAGCCGTTTTGGCTGAACAACTCCGCCGCCGCAGCCAGAATTTCCGCTTTTTTACCCTCCGCCGGGGTTGCGGGCACAGGTTCTATCGCTGGTACGGCGGGCATCTCGGGAGCTTCCCGTTCGAACGTTCGTTCGAGTTTAGTCTAGCACGGAGGCGTCCCACGTCAGTTCGGATAATAAAAATGAATTAGCGGTTTGGACGAAAGGCAGAAGCCGCGGCTTTAAACCATTGCCAACAGTCAGATAGCAGTGGCTGCACTGGCTTGCAACGCGAGCTCGGGCCCTGCTATTTTTCGGGATAAATTATTTCCGTAAAGCGTGGATCTTCCGCGAGCAGGTTGAAATCCTCGTCGCTGCGTGCCTGCCAGCGCATGCGCGGATCGAGCTGAATGGCTGCCTTGAGGTGCTCCAGGGCCGGCTCGACCTGATTTTGGAGCGCATTGAGCGCCGCCTGGGCATAGGCGATGGGAGCGCTATTGCCGTTCAGCTTGGCGGCTTTTTGCAGCCATTCCGCGGCCTGCTCATAGCGCGCCTGATTCATCTCCACCACCCCGAGGGTATAGTATTCGTCGGCGTTTTTCGGAGCGGGGCCGTTGGAGTTCAGCTTTTGCTGGCAAACCACCAGATGGCGGGCGGCGCGATCGGCGATCGCCGGGATGGGTGCGTGCAGCAATTTTTCCAGCAGCGGGCGCGCTCGCTCAAATTTCTGCTGGGTAAAGAAGCGCATCGCGGCTTCATATTGTTCCAGGGTGGCGGTGGTTTGATTGTTGGGCTCTTGAGATGCTGCACTGGCCATCGGGCTCACTCCTCATTTCCGGACGGCGGAAAGTTGCGCCCCTCCGGAGTTGAATACCTATCTTAAACTCATACGCAATAGCCTGTCGCCCAAGGCGGCCCCGGGCGGCGACGGCGGCGGCAGGGCGCTTGCGCGACGGGCCGGGCTTCTCTATGCTGAAAAGGCTCATTGCGCATGTTTGAAAGCGTCCCCACCCTGCTCGAGAATCTGGTTCTGGGCCGCAGTATCGAGCGTCGGCTGAATTTTGCCAAGCTCTTGCCACATTGGCTTTTAGCCAGAATTCAAGCCTCGGAATTCCAGCAAACCGTCTGCCGCGCCGGCGAGCATTCGAGCTACTATCGCCGGCGCTTCGCCGCGCAGGGAATCGAAACGCGGCGAGTTCGGCTGCCAGCCGATTTGGGCGATTTTTACACTACCGCGGCCGATCTGCGCGCGCTGCCGGTGGATGATTTTCTTTGCGCCCGCCCGCAGGCCGGTTTCGAAACCACCGGCACCACCGCCCGCAACAAGCGCGTTTATTTCTCCAACGAAGAGGTGCACGACATCGGCTTTGAAGGCGCGGTGGGGCTTTGGAACCTGGGCCTGCGCCCGGAAGACCGGGTGGTGGACGCTTTCGATTACGCCTTTTGGAATGCCGGCATTACCCTGCTGCACTCTCTGAATGCCATCGGTTGTTTCCACGTGATCGCTTCCAAGCTGCCGCCGGAGGAGTTCTACGAGCGCGTGCGCGAATACCGTTTCAACGTGCTCATCGTGGATACCGCCTGGCTGGTCACTTTGACAGAAATCGCCGAGCGGCGCGGCGTTTGGCCGGTTAAGTTCATCCTTTCCGGCAGTGAAAACCTGGCCGAAGCCACCCGCGCCTGGATCGAGCGCGTCTGGGCGGCCAAAGTTTACCAGGCCTACGGGCAGACCGAGTCGCTCGGCGCCACCGGCATCGAATGTCCGGCGCAGCGCGGCTATCATTTGAACGAATTCAACTTTTTATTCGAGCTGCGCCAGCCGAATGCAGAGGGCTGGGGCGAATTGGTCTTCACCACCCTGACCCGCAAGGTCATGCCGCTGATCCGCTACCGCAGCAACGATATCACCCGCCTGCTCGACGATGATTGCGGCTGCCCGCTGGCCTGCATGCGGAGGATTGACAAGATCGCCGGGCGGGCCGACGAAATCATCTCCTGCGGCATGGGCATGATCAGCCCCTGGATATTCGAAACCTGGCTCTCCGGCTGCCCCGGCCTCGCCGACGATTGGCAGGTGGCGGTCACCCAGCCTGGCGTGCGCGATCGCCTGCTGCTCCGCCTGGAAAGGTCGGCGGGCGCGCCTCCGGCCGGGGAGATCGAGGCCGAGCTGACCCGCCGCCTGGAGCAGCGCTTCCCTTATTACTATAAAAACTGGCGCATGGGCATGTACGAGATCGGCTTCGAGTTTCTGGAGCGTGGATCGCTCCGTCCCGCCGGGGTGCGGCGTAAATTGCGCCGCCTGCTGGATGAGCGCATTCCCACACCCGCCCGCCAGCCGCTCTCGGCCGCCGTGGAGACGCTAGGATCCGAGTTCCAGAGTCAAGACTGAGCCAGACACACGGCAATCACTACTTTCGGAGGCTACTCGGGCATGAGTCGCAGCTTGCCTTCCCCCCGCTTGCATTAAAACCCTTTAATACTCTATTAACCCGGAGTTAATGACGCGTGCCGGAAAATGCCTTTCGGGCTTGTGCCGGACGCCTGGCGCCGGCTGGGAATTTACCGGCTCCGCGAAAGCGCGGACCAGGGATGGAGAGTATAAACATATGCCCCTCAAAGCATCCGTATCCCGCGCCGAATCCAATGGCCGTTTGGGCGTGCTGTTGGCCGGCATGGGCGCAATCTCGACCACACTCATCGCCGGCATCGAAGCGATCAAACAAGGCGTGGGCCGGCCGCTGGGGTCGCTGAGCCAACTGGCGCTGGCGCCGGATATCGATCCGCGCCATCCGGTGGCGCTGAGCGATTATCTGCGCCTGGACCGCATCGAGAACCTGGTCTTCAGCGGCTGGGACATCAATCCCGGCACGGCTTACGACGCCGCCCGCCGCGCGGCGGTGATCGAGCCGTCGCTGCTGGAACAGCTCCGTCCCCAGCTCGAAGCCATCGAGCCGATGCCGGGCATCTACGATCCGCGCTATTTGCGGCGCGGGGAAGGCCGGCGGCTGAAACCGGAAACCAACCAGTACGAGCAGGCCGAAGCGCTGCGCCAGGACATTCGCGCCTTTCAGCAGCGGCATCAACTGCGGCAGGTGGTGGTGCTGTGGTGCGGCTCGACCGAGGTGTTTTCGACCCCCGGCCCGGCGCACCAGGGACAGCGCATCTTCGAAGCGGCGATGAAGGCCAACGATCCTTCCATCGCGCCCAGCATGCTGTATGCCTGGGCGGCGTTGCAGGAAGGCTGCGCCTTTGTCAATGCCACGCCCACGCTGACGGTGGATCTGCCGGTGATGATCGAGCTTTCGGAAGCGCACCGCGCGCCCATCTGCGGCAAGGATTTGAAAACCGGCCAGACCTGGCTGAAGACCGTGCTCGCGCCCGGCATCCGCCAGCGCATGCTCGGCGTCGCCGGCTGGTTCAGCATGAACATACTGGGCAACCAGGACGGCGCCGTGCTCGACGACCCGGCCGCATTTCGCAGCAAGGAAGAATCCAAGCTCTCGGCGCTGAACCACATTTTGCAGCCCGAACTCTATCCCGAGCTTTACGGCCATCTGTCGCATCAGGTCAAGATCAACTACTATCCCCCGCGCGGCGACAACAAGGAAAGCTGGGACACGATCGACCTGCTCGGCTGGCTGGGCTATCCGATGCAGATCAAGGTGAATTTCCTCTGCCGCGACAGCATTCTGGCGGCGCCGCTGCTGCTCGATCTGGCGCTGTTTTCGGCGGCCGCGCAGCGCGCCGGCCGCGGTGGGGTGCAGGAATGGCTGGCTTTCTTCTTCAAGAGCCCGCAAGTGCGCGCCGGCCGCCCGGAACACGACCTTTCGGTGCAGTACCAGCATTTGCAGGCCGCCTGGAAAGAACTGGCGGAAGCCGCCGTCGGCGTGACCGCCTGATCGCCGGGGCAGGATGGCGGCGGCAACGCCGCCCCGTGGAGCAACGAGTTTGACTCAGAAACCCCTCGCTGAACGTGTCGCCCTGGTCACCGGAGCGGCGCGCGGCATCGGCCGCGCGATCGCCCGCCGGCTGGCCGCCGACGGCGCCAGCGTGCTGATCAATTACGCCACCAGCCATGAGGCCGCCCAGGCCCTGGCGGAGGAGCTGCGCGGGCTGGGCGTGAAGGCTGAAGCCGTGGCCGCCGACGCCGCTTCCCCGGCCGGGGTGGCGGCGATGCTCAAGGCGATCGAGAGCGGCTTCGGCAACCGGCTCGACATTTACATCAACAATGCGATTGACGTGGCCGCATCCGGTCCGGCGCTGAAGATGCGCGCCGCGGGCTGGGAACATACCGTGGATACGAACTCCACGGCATTTCTCACGCTCGCCCAGCGCGCGGCCAAGCTGATGCAAGGGCGCGCGGGCCGCATCGTCACCGTATCTTCGCTCGGATCGCTCTACTACATTCCCAATTACGCCCCGATCGGCGTCGCCAAGGCCGCCGCCGAAGCGTTGACCCGTTATCTTGCGGTCGAGCTGGGGCCGCTGGGAATCAACGTGAACGCGGTCTCGGCCGGGCCGGTCGAGACCGATGCCTTGCATCTTTATCCCAATTACGAGCAGATGAAGGCAACCGCCGCCGCGATCTCGCCCGCGCGCCGCATGGGCATGCCGGAGGATATTGCCGCGGTGGTGGCGTTTCTCTGCTCCGATGCCGCCGCCTGGATCACCGGCCAGACCGTGATCGCCGACGGCGGGCTGTCTTTATTGAGCGTGCGCTAATCCTTTCCAGGAGATTGTTTCCCCGATGAGTTCCATGACCAACAGCGCTGAAGAAGTGATGAAAATCCGGCAGACCGCCGACCGCGTGCTGGCGACGCGCGAAGACGAAATCGTCACCAAGGTGCGCCAGGCGGTAGCCGAGGTGCTGGGCCGCGAAGAGGAGGAGATTCAGCCCTCCGCCAGCCTGATCAAAGATCTCAATGCCGAGTCGCTCGACTTTCTGGACCTGCTCTTCCGGCTGGAGTCGGCCTTCGGCATTAAAATTCCGCGCGGCGGCATTCAGCGCGCCACCCAGGGCTCGCTGACCGACGCCGAGTTCCAGCAGAACGGCATCCTGACGGAAGCCGCGCTCGACCGCCTGCGCATACTCATGCCCGAGGTGGACCCGGCGCGCTTGCAGCCGGGGCTGACCGTGCGCGACATTCCCAGCCTGTTCACCTCGATCACCTTCGCCCGCCTGGTCGCCTGGCGCATCGGCGAACAGCCCGCCGATGCCCCCAACGCGGCGGGGGCTGCCGCCGCCGAAAACAAAGCCTGAGAACTGGCCGCCGTATGCGCTATCTGCTGTTGGACCGCATTCTGGAAATCGAAGCCGGCGCTTTCGCCGTGGGGGTGAAAACTCCCGCGATGAGCGAAGATTACTTCGCCGACCACTTCCCCGGCTTTCCGGTCATGCCCGGGGTGCTGCTGGTGGAGGCGATGGCGCAGCTTTCCGGTCGCCTGCTCGCCTACACGGTGCTGGCCACCGAACGGCGGCAGGTGCTGCCGGTGCTGCTGACGGTGCAGAACGCCCGTTTCCGCCATTTCGTGCGCCCCGGCGACCGGGTGGTGCTGCGCAGCAAGCTGCTGGCGCTGAACGAGAATGCCGGCCGCTGCCAGGTTATCGCCCAGGTCGGGGAACAGACCGTGGCCACGGCGGAAATGATGCTCGGCTTCGACGCTGCCGGGGAAAGCGGAGTCCTTCCCGACGCCATTCGCGAGCATCTGTTCAGTTGGGCCAACCGGGTGAATCGCGCCCTGCTGGAAGGCGCCAAGCTGACCCCGCCGCTGGAGGCGCTGGAGGCGGCGGCATGCTGAGCCACTCCTCGACCAACGGGCGAACTCCCGGATCGCCCCGCCGGGTGGTGGTGACCGGCATCGGCGCGGTGACGCCGCTCGGTCTCAATGCCGCCGATACCTGGGCCGGAATTCGCGCCAACCGCTGCGGGGTCGGACCGATCACCGTCTTCGACGCCTCCCGTTTCGAAACCCGCATCGCCGCCGAAGTTCACGGCTTCGATTTCGCCAAACTGGCAGCGCCTCCCGGCGTCGCCGAAGTGCTCGACCGGAAAAATTCGTTCGGCTACGCCGCCGCGCTCGAGGCCATGGCTGACGCCGGACTGGCGGATGCCGGCGCATTGAGCCGGGGCAAATTCGCCGAAGGCGGCTACAGTTTCGATCCGCTCCGCTTCGGGCTGTCGCTCGGCACCGAAGGCCGCCGCGACAGCCTGCTGCCCGAGCTTGCCGCGCGCAAACTGCTGCCGGCGAATGCCGCCGAACGCAAACAACGCCTGGCGGAAGTTCCGCGCAGCGAGTACCTGCGCTACTCCCCCTACGGGCTGGCCTTTGCTTTGAGCACGGCCTTCGATCTGCGCGGCCCTTCCAGCACGATTTCCACCGCCTGCACTTCCAGCTCGCAGGCGCTGGGCTATGCCTTGCGGCGCATCCGTTCCGGCGACGCCGATATGATGCTGGCCGGCGGGGCGGAAAGCCTGATGGAACCCACGCAGGTTGCCGGCTTCATCCTGCTCGGCGCGCTCTCGAAGCGGAATGACGATCCGCAGCGCGCTTCGCGGCCCTTCGACGCCGAGCGCGACGGTTTCGTGCTCGCCGAAGGGGCGGCGATGTTGGTGCTGGAAGACGCCTGGCATGCCTATCGCCGCGGCGCGCGCATTTACGCCGAGCTGGCCGGCTTTGGCGCCTCGATCAACTCCTACCGCCTCACCGACTCGCCGCCCGACGGCGAAGGCCCGATGCTGGCAATGCAGGCCGCGCTCGCCGATGCCGGCGTGCGCCCCGAGGAGGTGGACTATATCAACGCCCACGGCACCTCGAC
Source organism: Acidobacteriota bacterium (assembly GCA_021789895.1). Lineage (GTDB taxonomy): Bacteria > Acidobacteriota > Terriglobia > Terriglobales > SCQP01 > JAKASR01. The sequence continues at coordinate 27,697 of JAJYIU010000021.1, forward strand.
GCTGCAAAACGACGCCAGCGAAACCACCGCGATCAAGCGTTGTTTCGGCCCGCAGGCCCAAGCCATTCCGGTGAGCTCCACCAAGTCCATGACCGGACACATGGTGAACGCCGCCGGCGCGATCGAGGCGATTCTTTCGCTGCTCGCCATGCGCGACGGTTATCTACCCCCTACCATCAATTACGAGCGCGCCGACCCGGCCTGCGACCTCGACTACATCCCCAACCGCGGGCGCGCGGCGCAGGTGAAGGTTGCCGTTTCCAATTCCTTCGGTTTCGGCGGCTCCAACGGAAGCGTGGTGCTTCGTGCTTACCCCGAAAAATAACGGACGCCGCGTCGTGGTGACCGGCCTGGGCGCCATCTCGCCGCTGGGCTGGGGCGCGGAAGAGTTCTGGAATAGCCTCACCCAGGGGCGCAGCGGGATCGGCGCGACCGCCCATCTCGATCTGGCTCCCTTCCGCAGCCGGGTAGCCGGCGCGGTGCACGGCTTCCAGGCGCGCAAGCATCTTTCCGACCCGAAGACGCTCAAGCTGATGACCCGCTCGGTGAGCCTGGGCGTGGCCGCCGCCGAAGCCGCCATCGCCGACTCCGGCTGGAAACCCGGCGCCGACGATCCCGCCCGGATCGGCTGCTTTGTCGGCTCTCCCGGTCATGCCGGCGAGCGGGATGAGCTGCTGCCGGCGCTGGCGCTGGCCTGGCGAGAGGGCCGGCTCGACCTGGGCACCTATGGCGAACAAGGCATTGCCGCCACCAATCCGCTCTGGCTGCTGAAAAGCCTGGCCAACATCGTGTTGTATTTCGCCAGCCTCAAGCTGGGCTCGCACGGCCCCAACGCCAACATCTGCATGTCGGGGGCGGGCGGGGTGATGGCGGTAGGCGAAGCGGCGGCGGAAATCCTCGCCGGCCGCGCCGATCTGGCGCTGGCGGGCGGCTATGAATCGCTGCTGGACGACGAGCGCCTGGAAAGCTTCGAGCGCTCCGGCCTGCTGTGCCTGGAAGCCGGCGACGGGCCCGCCGCCAGCCGCCCCTTCGACCGCGGGCGGCAAGGGTTCGTCCCCGGGGAAGGCGCGGGCTTTCTGATGCTGGAAGAGCGCCAGCACGCCCAGGCCCGCGGCGCCCGCATTTACACCGAGTTGCTCGGCTACGGGCAGGCCGCACCCGGGCGCGAATGCCAGCCTTTCCGCGCCCACGAAACTCCAGCCGCGTTCGCGCATGCCGCCGCCGCCGCGCTCGCCGAAGCGCGGCTCAGCGCCTGGCAGCTCGACGCCATCTTCGCGCACGGCCTGGGCACGCCCGCCAGCGACCGCGCCGAAGCCGAAGCGCTGCTGCAACTGCTGGGCGCCCGCGCCGCCTACATCCCGATTACGGCGGTCAAGTCGCTGACCGGCAATCTGGCGGCGGCTTCCGGCCCGCTCGAAATCATCGCCGCGGCCGGCTGCTTTGCCCCGCGTTCCATGCCGGTGCCGGCGATTGCCAACCTGGACGATCCCGATCCGGTCGGCCTCGATTACGTGCGCCGGTCGCCGCGGCCGCTGGCCGGCGCCACCGAATACGCCTCCCGGCCCCTGCCGGCGGGCGCCGCAACCGGCCTGGCGCAGACGGCGCCGGAGCGCGGCGAATTCGCGCGCCGCATTCTGATCAACTCGGCCAGCTTGACCGGCGTTGCCGCCTGCCTGGTGCTGGGCGAAAGCCCCGCCGCGGATGCCGGGTTGCCAGCGGTCGAGGCTGCCATCAGCGTGCCTGCCCTACAGCCCGCCTGCGAGGCCAAATGAATCCGCCCTCCCCACCTGCGTCAACCACGGGCAGCAGCCTCCGCCTCGACGGCCGCACCGCGCTGGTGACCGGCGCCGGGCGCGGCATCGGCCGCGCCATCGCCCTGCGGCTGGCGCGCGAGGGCGCGCGCGTGGCGGTGAACTACAACCGCAGCCGCAACGATGCCGCAGCCGTGGTCGCGGCCATCCGCGCCGAAGGCGGGGAAGCCGAGGCCTTTGCCGCCGATGTCAGCCAATCCGCCGCCGCCCAGCAATTGATCGAAGCCGTCGAGCGCGGCTTCGGCAAGGTCGACATCCTGGTCAACAACGCCGGCGTGATCCGCGATCAGTTGCTGATCAGCATGGAAGACGACGATTGGCGGGCGGTCATGAGCGCCAATCTCGACAGCGTTTTTTACTGCTGCCGCGCGGCGGTGCGCTTCATGCTCCGCCGCCGCTACGGCCGCATCATCAACCTGTCGTCGGTCGCCGGCACCCGGCCGGGCAAGGGTCAGGCCAACTACGCCGCCTCCAAAGGCGGCATCAACGCTTTCACCAAAGCGCTGGCGGCGGAGCTGGCGGGACGCAATATCACCGTCAACGCCATCGCCCCGGGCGTGATCGAGACCGAAATGTCGCAGGCGATTCGCGACGCCGCGGCCGAGGAAATCCTGGCGCACATCGGGCTCAAGCGTTTCGGCCGGGTGGAGGAGATTGCCGGCGTCGCCGCTTTCCTGGCCTCCGCCGATGCCGGCTATATCACCGGCGAGGTCTTGCACGTGGACGGAGGCTTGCGCGGCTGATGAAAGCGTTGCGCGATGTCGTGGTCACCGGCCAGGGCTGGCTGCTGCCGCCGGGGATGACGCCGGCCAGTTTCGAAACCCCGCTGGCGTCCGATGCCGGGCCGGCGGCGCGCCAGTTGCACGGCTTCGATGCCGCCGCCTACGTGGGAGACCCGAAAGTGCTGCGCGCCATGAATCGCGTTTTCCAGATCGCCGCCGCGGCTTCGGTGCTGGCGATGCGGCCGGCCGGCTTCATTGCCCCCGCCGATCTGGAACGCGCAGGGCTGGTTCCCGAGCGCTGCGGCATCGCGACCGCGATGACGGAAATCTCGCCGGTGGACGCCAACCTGATCGACGCCATCCGGGACAGGAGCGCCGGTGAGAAGTTCGACCTGGGCGCTTTTGGCGAGTCGGCGCGCCATCGCCTGCATCCTTTCCGCCGGCTGATGCTGCTGGCTAACATGGCGGCGGCGCACAGTTCCCTGCTGTTCGGGCTGCAGGGGCCCAGCTTTACCTTCAACTCCGGCACCAGTTCCGGATTGCAGGCGATTCGCGAGGCCTGCTGGACGATCGCCAGCGGACGCGCCGACCTGATGCTGTGCGAGGCGGCCGATTCACCCCAAAACTCGCTGCATTGCCATCCGGTGACCGAAGCCGCCGCCGCGCTGGTATTGGAAGCGGAAGCAGTAGCCCGTCGCCGTGGCGCCCGCATCCTGGCCTGTCTGCGACCCGGCCCGGAGCAGCCCTGTCCTTCGCATCCCCGCGTGGGGGAGCCGTCCAGCGAAGCGGCATTTTGTCATCACGCGCCGGCTGCCGCCGGGCTGCTCGCCGTCCTGGCGCGGCTGCCTGACGGCCGCGCGGCAGCGGAACGCCAGCAGCCGGGCTCTTTGCGGGAGACGGCGCCCGGCTACCCGCCGGAGGCGAGCGCGGCGCAGGCGCGGCCGGCAGTTTTATCGAGCTTGGAAATCGTGCCCTGCGCGCCGGACCCAGCCGCGCTGACGGGGCCCTCGGCTGCGCTGGCCGCTGAAAAAGTTGGTACGCGATGAACGACGTTTGGATTACCGGCATGGGCATCGTCTCGCCGCTGGGCGCGGGATTGGAGGCGCACCGCGCCGCACTCGCCGCCTCCCAATGCGGCATCCGCTATATACACCAGTTCCCGACCGATCGCTTTCCGGTGCGGATTGCCGGCGAGATTCCCGACCCGGAGCTGCCGCATGCCGCCGCCGGGCGGACCAGCATTCTGCTGGAGCGGGCGCTGGATCAGGCATTTGAGGATGCCGGCCTGGACCTCGCCAGCGCCAGCCCGCGGCGCGCCTTGAGCTGCGCCTTGGGCAAGCAGACGGTGCGGCTGGAAACCCTGGCGGCGGCCTTGTCCGCGCCCGAATCTGATCCCGCCGCCGAGCCGCCACGCTGGCCGCGCGAATTCGTTTGTGATTGGGAACGGCGCGAGCCGGCGAGCGAATTAGACCGCCTTGCCCGCCGGGCGGGCGCGCTGGGCCCGGCTTATTGCTGCTATACCGCCTGCGCCTCCGGCAACGACGCGCTTGGCATGGGCAAGCGGCTGATCGAGCGCGGCGAGGCGGACGTGGTGGTGGCCGCCGCCGCCGACTGCCAGGTGAATCCGCTCAGCCTGTTGGAATTCGATCTGCTCGACGCCCTCGCTCAAGGCGAGCCGGAGCGTGCCTGCCGGCCCTTTGACCGGCAGCGGACCGGCTTCGTGGTGGGCGAAGGTGCGGCGGTGCTGGTGCTCGAATCCGCCCCGCATGCGCGCCGCCGCCGCGCCCGCGCGCGCGGCTACTTGAGCGGCTACGGCAGCGCGCTCGATTGTTTTGGCCTGACCAAGTGCCACCCGCAGGGGCGTGGCGCCGCAATGGCGATCGCCGCCGCCCTGGCCGACGCCGGCCGCCGCCCCGAAGAAGTCGGCTACATCAACGCCCATGGCACCGGCACCGTGCTCAACGACCGCGCCGAATCCGCCGCGATTTACCACGTCTGGGGCGCCGGCGCCCGGCGCCTGCCGGTCAGTTCGACCAAATCGATGACCGGCCATCTGATTGCCGCCGCCTCCGCTGTCGAGGCGGTGCTGACGCTGCTGGCGCTCGAAATGCAACTGCTGCCGGCCACGCTCAACTACGCCACCCCGGATCCGGAATGCGATCTGGCGGTGGTCGCCACACCCCGTTCCGCCGAGTTCCGGGTGGCGATGTCGAATGGCTTTGGCTTTGGCGGACAAAATTCCGCGCTGGTGCTGGAGGCGCCATTGCCATGAAAAGCGGCACGGCCGCTTTTACATTCAGGCGCGGGAACCGGAACGAACCCCGCGCTGCGGCCTGCCACGCGCTGCGCGGGTACCCGTTCCCGGAGATGAACGCCTGCCCGATTCGGCCGTTGGGAAAAATAAGATTATATGTCCACCCTGCTTGAACCCACCTTCGATTGGCTCGATCGCAACCTGCTGCGCAGCCCGGCGGCGCGGCTGTGGATCGCCCGGCACCTGACGCCCGGGTTCATCTCGCTCCTGCAGGCGAGCAAGTTCCGCCGGCTGGTGCGCTATGCCGCGCGGCATTCCAAGTTTTATCGCGAAGCTTTCCGCCAGCATGGAATCGACCCGAAGCGCGTCCGCTGCCATGCCGACCTGGGCAATTTCTTTACCACCCCCGAGGACCTGAAGACGCATCCGATCGAGGATTTTCTTTGTGCTCCCGGGGAGTGCGGTTTCGAGACCACCGGCACCAGCATGGGGATCAACAAGCGGGTTTATTTCTCTTACCAGGAGATGTTCGACTATGGGCGCGACGGTGCCGCCGGGCTGTATAACCTCGGGATGCGCCGCGGAGACGTGGTGCTTGACGGCTTCGATTATTCATTCTGGAACGCCCCCTTCACCGCCTATTACTCGCTGATGCCGCTGCGCTGCCTGCACGTGATCGGCGGCTTCATCGAACCCCAGGAACTGTACGACCGGATGAAGGTGTACCGTCCCAACGTGCTGCTGGGCGTGCCCACGCACATGGTGCGGGTGACCGAGGTGGCGGAAAAGAACGGCGCCTGGCCGATGAAGTTCATGCTGCTGGGCGGCGAAAATCTCAGCGAGCGCACCCGCAAGTATCTCGAATCGGTTTGGCGCGGCGCGCGGGTTTACCTCAGTTACGGCCAGACCGAAAACTTCGGCATCACCGGAATCGAATGTCCCGAAAAGGGCGGCTATCACGTCAGCGGCCTCAGCCTGGTATCGGAAATCATCGAGCCGGACGAGAATGGTTACGGCGAGATGGCATACTCCACGCTCAATCGCAAGGTGATGCCGCTGATCCGCTACCGCTCCGCCGACATTACCCGCTGGGCGGACAACGGGACGTGCACTTGCGGGCTGAAAGTCATGCCGCGGCTGGACAAAGTGGTCGGCCGCACGGACGAGCTGATCAACTGCTCGATGGGCAATATCAGCCCCTACTGGTTCGAGGAAATTCTGCGCGACATCACCGCCGTGAGCGGCGACTGGCAAGTGATCGTGCGCCGCGGCGACCGCGACGATGCCATCGAAATGAATCTGGAGCCGGTCAACGGCGCCAACCCGCAGGCGATCCGGGAGCAGGTGCTGGCCAACATCCAGGCGCGCTTCCCCGATTGCTGGCGTTATTACACCAAGGGCTTTTTCGCGCTCGACATCAAGTTTCATCCCCGGCATAGCCTGGCCGGGGATGGCCGCAAGCTGCGCCGGCTGATTGACGCCCGGCGCGACGCCTGGAACAAATAAGCAGCCGAACGCAATGATTGATGGAGTGAATGATATGTCCCAACTAGCCTTAAACGGCGGCGCCCGGAGCGTTCCCGCCCAGCCCGGAAAAATCGCCTGGCCGATCGTCACCCCGGAGGACAAGGCCGCGGTGCAGCGGGTGCTGGATCGCGGGGTCCTGTGGGCCATGACCACGCTGACCGGGTTGAACTGCCCCGAACAGGATGCGCTGGAGCGCGAATTCGCGGAGTTCCTCGGCGTGCCGTACGCCCTCGCCGTCAACGGCGGCACCGCCGGGCTGCACATGGCGCTGGTGGCCGCCGGGGTGGAAGCCGGGGATGAAGTCATCACCTCCGCCTTTTCTTTTCTCGCCACTCCCGCCGCCATCCTGCACGCCGGCGCCATCCCCGTCTTCGTGGATGTTGACCCGCGCACCTGGAACATCGATCCGCAACGCATCGCGGAGAAAATCACTCCCCGCACCCGCGCCATCCTGGCGGTGGACATCCACGGCTTGTGCGCAGATTGGGATGCCATTCTCGAACTGGCCCGCCGCCACAACCTGCTGGTGCTCGAGGACGCCTGCCAGGCCCCCGGCGCTTCCTATCGCGGGTGCCCGGCGGGCAGCTTCGGCCGCGCCGCCGGCTTTTCGGTGAATGGCACCAAAAACTTCGCCGTCGGCGAAGGCGGCTTCATGGTCACCTCCGACGCTGAAATTCTCGCCCGCGGCGCCTGGCTCAAGCAGGTGGGCGAGACTCTGCCCGCCGACAACCCCGCCATGCGCCAGCAGCATCTGCTGGCCTGGAATTACCGGGTGCAGGAAATGCCCTGCGCTTTTGCCCGCAGCCAGCTCCGCCGCCTGGCCGCGGTCAACCAAACCGCGCGCCGCAATGCCGCTATCGTGGACGGCTACCTGCGGGAAACGCCCGGCCTGCGGGGGCCATATATTCCCGACGGCTGCGTTTCGGTCTATCACAAATACCGCATCACGCTGGTTCCGGAAGAATTAGACACGCCGCTGCGCGGGGTCGAGCTGCGCGACGCCTTCATGGCCGCGCTCGGCGCCGAGGGCGTGGACGTTGACCTTTGGGGCACCGCTCCTCTGGCGGCGCATCCAATGATCCGGGCGCGGCATGGCTTCGGCCACGGCTTCCCGTGGCGTCTGGCCGGCGCGCCGGAAAGCTATACCTACCGCGCCGAAGACTATCCGGTCACGCTGGAGATGTTCGCCAACAGTTTCTGCCTGACCAACGACGAGTTTCCGATTTACGCGCAACCCGAGCCGGTCATGCATGCCTACGGGCGGGCGCTGCAAAAGGTAGCGCAAAACGCGCGCGAGCTGGCGCAGGCGAAAGTGGCCGCGTGGCAGACGGCAACGTAAAACGGCGCGCTAATGGGCCAGGCTGAATCTCACCCGGATCAGGGTTTCGACTTCGACCGGCATGCCGTTGAGCCGTGTGGGAGCATAACGCCAGGCGCGCACCGCCGCAATTGCCGCCTGAGCCAGAAGACCCGGACCGCTGACCAGCGCCAACTGCCGGATGCGGCCATGGCGTCCGATGCGGGCGCGCAACACCACCGTGCCTTGTATGCGAGCCTGCCGGGCGAGGAAAGGATAGCGCGGCGGCGGGCAATCCAGGCACCGGGCCGCCTCCACATCGCCGCCGATGCGGTACACCGGCGCGGACAGCGCCGGTGGTTCGGGCGCCGGCGGGGCAGCGGCGCGGGGCAGGCTGTACCATGGCGCAAGGCCGGTGCTAGCCCCGTTCCGGCTGCCAACAATCACCCCCGTGGCTTGCGGCGCGGGCGGCAAAGCGGCGGCAGCCGGCATGGCGACATGTTGCGGAATCCAATGCGGCGTCTGGGGCAGGGGGGCAACCGGCGCGGAGCGATGAAACATCCGGGGGGCCGGTGCCGGCGCAGCCGCAGTCGGAGGTGGAGCGAGCGGCGCGATTTGCGCTGTCATCCGCACGAGCGGCAGCGTATGGGTTCCGATCAGCGGCAGCAGCAACAGTGCGCCGGCTGCCGCCAATTGCACTCCCAGCGAGATTAAAAAGCTCAGGGGCTTCGAACCCCATCCGCAGCGGCTTTTCAGCCAGATGCTTGTTTCGAACATAGGCGCCTCCCAAGCCAATTGCCGCTGCACTGAAATAGACACCGGCGGGCGGAAATTGTTTCTTAACTGCTCTCTGCCGTCAGGCGTTTGGTGGCCCGCGGGGACCGCCGCAGGGGTAATAACGCAACCCCTAGGAAATTGCGTCAGCGGGAGACCGGCGGCCCCTTATTTGCTTGCCCCGGCGGGGGCAATGATTTAGGCTGAGGCCGGGCGCCGGGCACCGGGGAGCCGCCGGCGGGAATGCGATGAGAACCATACTGGTCGTGGATGACAATCCCGAAGCCGCGCGCGAGTTGCAGACCCAGCTCGAATCCACCGGCCGTTTTCTGGTGGTTTGCGCCCACAATGGCCCGGCCGCGCTCAACCTGGCGCGTTCCGCGCCGCCCGACCTGGTGCTCTGCAATGTGGAGATGCCGGGCATGGACGGCGGCAGCCTGGCCTGCGCGATGCAAGAAGAACCGGTGCTGCAAAAGCTGCCGTTGATCTTTCTCTCTTCCCTGATTTCCCCGCAGGAAAACGCGACCCGGCCGACGCTGGGGCGCTGGCCGATCGTGTCCAAACAATCCGCCTTTGAAATCATCGTCCGGCGGATTGACGCCGTACTCGCGCGCGTTTGAAAGGAAGCCTATGCTGCGTCGTTTCTACCGTTCTGCCGCTGTGGCCGGCGCCGCCGCCTTGCTGCTGGCGCTGGCGTCCGGCTGCAGTTCTTCGATCCCCTCGTACACGCTGCCGGTGGTGAAGGCGCAATCGGGCGATTCCAACTCCAGCCTGCAAGGGGCCTACGCCTTCCGTTTTCAGGGCTTTGAAAGCGGCGATCAGCACATTGTCGCCAACGGCCTGCTGACCTTCGACGGCAATGGCAACATCACCGGCGGCTCGGAACAGCGCACCGAAGACGGGATCGAGTTTCAGTTTTCGCTTTCCGGCACCTATGCCGTCAACAGCGACGGCACCGGCACGTTGAGCATCACCTTCGCGCCGAACAGCGTGGACACCTGGAACATGGTGCTGGCCGATGCGGGCAAGCGGGCGGAAATCGTCTCCATCGAGCCGAACAATTTTATCGGCGGGGCGCTATCGGGCGAGTTGATCAAGCAATAAGCGGCCGGGATCATACCAATAACTCTTCATCCAGTCACCCCTTGAACTCACTATTTTTTATGTTATGATCCTACGATTGGCGCAGCCCAAGGCCAGTTTATGGTGATTTCGCGCATGTCTACTGCGATGCAAGGCCCCTATTCGCATTGGCGTTTCCGGCGCCGCGGCGCGTTGGGGCTGCTACTGGCGCTGACCAGCCTGTCCGGCTGCGCGCCCTACTATGCCCGGCCGCGCTATCGCCCGGCGCCGTGCAGCACACCGGTGGCGCCGATCCGCAATACACAGATCGTGCTGGTGCTGGTTTTCAAATACACCTATCAGCCGGATAAAGACAACACGCTCTGGCACCGGCAAATCATCATGAACCGCCTGAACGAGCTGGGGCGGCCCGATGGCAACAGTTTCGTGGAAGCGAACGGACAAGCGATCAACTTCCACCTGTACGTCAACCAGAGCACCACCCTGGACCGGTACCATTTTGACGGCAACGCCGCGCTATACGGCTGGGGCCAGGGCTACATCACCACCCAATACATCAACGCCGCCTATACCGACCCGGGGCAGCTTTCGCGCGATCTGGCCGATAAGATCTATACCTTCATCCACGAAGGCTGGCACGACTCCCGGCCGCAGTGCCCGCATTAGGGAGAGCGAAGAAGTCGGTGCCGCCTGGGCCGCATTCGAAAAATTAAAACTAACGGCGATCAATCCCGGCCGGGCGAGCGGCATCGGGCGGGGTCTGGGATTTCCCTGAGGAATTTTCAGAGTTTTCCCTACATATTTTTTCAAAGCATGCATTTACATTGTTGCTGATCAGCCGGTTTTCCGGGTCAAGCGCCACGGGCTGGAATACCGCGAACATGGGAGCAGGGGTCGTTCTGTGTTTAAAGTCGGCGCTTGCAATTTGCCCCCCCCGGGAAGCTGTAATGAAACAACTGGTTTTAGTGGTAGATGATGAACGTTTTTTCCGCAAACTGGTGATGCGCATCCTGGCAGAGAAATACGAAGTCTATGAAGCGATCAATGGGTATGATGCGATCGAGCAGGTGCGGCGTTTGCATCCCGATCTGGTGATCATGGACCTGGCCATGCCGGAGTGCAACGGGTTGGAGGCGATCCGGCGGCTGCGGGAAGAATCGCCGGCGTGCAAGATCGTGGCCTGCACGGTGCATAGCGATCCCCAATACCGGGTAGCGGCGCTGGAGAGCGGCGCCCAGGCCTTTTTACCCAAGCGGCTGATCTTTTCACAGATAACTCCGCTGCTCAATTCGATGTTGAATTCCGGAAACCGGCCGCAATCGCGAGCCTAGCCGGCGATTGCAGCCGCTTGAAATCGCCGTGTAAATCGGGGCTACTTAGCATCCGGACTATGGGCGCGGGCGGCTTGCGAAAGCGCGCCGGCGGAGAGCCAGCCGTCGTGCCGCCAAAGCAGGCGTCCGGAGGGGGAGCCGAGCGCGTACCAGGGCAGGTCGTTGACTTGATATGCATCGGCGAGGCCTCCGCTGGAATCGGCGACGAGGGGGATGCGCAGGCCGGCAGCGAGGGAGGCGAGCCGGCGGCGGGCGGCGGCGGGCGAAGGTTCCGCAGGAAGCACGTCCACGGCGACGGGCGAGGGCCAATGATGGAGCTTGGCCGACAAAGCGTAGTGGCCCAGGGCGGCCAGATGCCGGCGCAGCACCGCCGGCGAAGCCAGCCAGCCGGCAAAGAAAAGCACGAGATGCGGGTGGGCGTTGGCGAAGCTGATGCGCCCCGGCGCAGGGGCGGCGCGCAACCGGTCATGAGCGGAGGTACGATCCGGCCGCGGTTCGATGATGGGATAGCTCAGCTTGGCGGCCGGCAGTGCGGCCGGCGGCGGCTCGGTGAGCGAGAGTGAAACGAGCGGCGGCTGGGCGGCGGCGAGCGCGGGAGGGCCGGGAAGGAGCGGCGCGATTGCCTTGGCCAGCGCCGCGCTATCGCTGCCGACGGCGGCATAGCGCATGGGCGTGCTGAAGACGGCGCGTTCGCGGCCATGCGGGCCGATGACATAGGTGACGGAGAAATGTTCCACGTCACCGCCGGGCGAGATGGCCACATACACGTGGTAGGCGCGCCAGACTTTTTTCAATTGCGCGGGCGAGCCGGTCAAAAAACGCCAGTGGCGGCGCAGGGCATGTATGCGGGAGTAGGCGGCCACGTCCGCGACCTGCAGACGCTGGAGGTTGACGTTGACGCCGAGCAGCTCGACCTTCTGGGCTGCGGCCGGGCCGAGCCGCTGCACGGCATCGAGCATGCTTTGGGTGGTCAGGGGGCAGAGCTGGCGGCAGATGGGGTCGAGGAATGTGAGCAGCACCACTTTGCCGCGGAATTGGTCGAGGGAAGTCCGGCGTCCGCGCTGGTCGCGCAGGAGGAAATTGGGCGCCGGCGGGGCGGCGGGAGCGGGCGGCTGCAGAGGCGGCAGAAATTTTGCCAGCAGGAGAAAAGCGGCGGCCAGCGCGGCGGCGGCGAGGAGCGGCAGGCGCCATGACCAGGGCGATTGAAGGAAGGCGCGCGCGCGATGAAAGGGCGATGAAGGCATGAAAACCGAATAACCTCTGCCATACATGATAGCGGCCGGCGGCACAGCTGCGATCCATGCACCGCGTGGATAACCGAAGTAGGCGCTGACGCTATCGCAAGCATCCGGCCGCAACCGTATAGCTTGCGAAACGTGTGGATCGATCTGATCTCTTAAATTTTGCCGTTAAACCTGTCCGGTGCGGCAGGAAGACACCATCCTGAATTGAAAACCAAATTTCATTGTGCAGTTTCGGTGAAGGTGACGGTGGGGTGGCCGAGGGGGTAGGGGGCTTCGGCGGTGACGGTGACGGCGCCGGGGGTGGCAGGCAATGTGAGTTTCACGCTGGCCGTGCCGTTGGCATCGGTCGTGACCAGCAGCATGGAACCGGGGGTTGAAGGCGCGACCGTGCCGGAAGGAGCGGCGAGGGTACCGGCACTGGCGGTAAACATCAAATCCTGGCCGGCGGCATTGGCGCCGCTCGAACCGGGCGCGACGGTAACGCTCAAGGTCAGGGTCGAGCCGGGCGCGGCGGTTTGTCCATTGCCGGTAGCGGAGAGGGTGGCGGCGGGATTGCCGGCTTCGACGATGCCGGCTTGGGTTTGGATTATGCCGGCGGCATCTTTGCCGGTAACGGTGTAGTTGTAGAAGCCGGGCGTGGTCGAAGCGGGCACGCCGATGGAGAGGGCGCCATTCTGGCCGGCAGTGAGGGTTGGCTGGGTGATTGTAAAGGTGATACCGGAACTGGAATCGGCGGTGACGCCGGTCAATGTGACCGGGCCGGCGCCGGTGACCAGGGCGGGGTGAATGACGGCGGTGGTTCCGGCTGAGACCATGATGGTGCCGGAGGCGGCGTAGGTGGTTGTGGCCGGGGCCAGGCTGGGGTTGAGCGCCCAATCGGCGGCGGGCAAGGCAGGCATGCTGCCGGAAATCACCAGCAGCGTGGCTGAATAAGGCGGAAACGTCTGGCTGGGGGAAAAGGCCGCGGGACTGGAAGCGGTGATCTGGTTGGGGTTGGCGGCGCTAATGCGATAGCTGGCGACCGAGGCAGCGGTGAAATTCTTCAACTCGAGCGAGGCCGTTAGGGCGTCATAGGGACTGTTGTTAATCACCAGCAGAGTCATTTGGGTGCCGTCGGGGGAGACGGCGGCGAAGCTGGAGCAGAGATAAGGCTCGCCGGCGGAAGCGGCGCAGTTATTGGCGGCGGCGACGGAGATGGAAGCGAAAGCGTGGTGTTGGCCGTCGTAGTTGCGGAACAGCTTCAAGGCCTCGTAGGAAGCGGTTTCTTTGCTGGGATCGGGAGCGGTCCAGCGGGCGGCGGCATAGTAATCGTACTGCCCCAGCAAGCCCCAGGCGGTGAGATCGCTGAGCGCGGTGGCGATGGAATCTTCGTTGACCAAGCCGGAGGAGAGGCCGAAGTTCCATTCCGAGACGCTGACGGGCAGGCCGGGCAGAATGCTGTTGGCCAGCGCCAGGGCGCGCACCAGCCGCGCCTGCACATGCGGCAGCGGCTGCATGGCGGTCACATCGGCGCCGCCAATCCAGGAATTGGCGTCGGCATAAGCGGTATCCCACCAATCGCGGGTAGCTGCGAGCGAGAGCGCGTCGAGTTGGAAGGCGCTGGCGCCGGAGGAAACGCTGGTTTCGGGATAGGCATGGAAATCGAAGACGTTCAATAACTGCAAGCCGACGATGCGATCTTCCCAGGCGACATCATTCAGCCACCAGGGCCAGAAGTCGAGATTGCCGTGGGCCTGCTTATCACTAGTGCCGGCGGTCGAATTCCAATACACGCCCCAGCAGCAGGAAACGGGGCCGAAGGTAATAGCGGCGGGGTCGGCCTGCTTGAGGGTGCGGGCGACATCCACGAAATCGTTGCTCAGCTCGCGGTAGGTGACGCCCTGGGGATGAACGTCGCGATGGGTGCCGTTCCAGATGTCCGGCTCGTTATCGAGATCGTAGAAGTGGGGAGCCGAGCCGTAGGCGGGGGCCAGCGCCGCAGCCCATTGACTGCGATAGACGGCGCCGGGAGGGTCGTTGGGCGAGGGCGAATCCAGCAGCGGCACATAGGCGTCGGCATAGGCGTTGCCGGAGACATAGACCGGGTTGGACGGGGTGAAATAAGACGAAGTCTGGCCGTCGCAGGCGGGCTGGGTCAGTATGCCGTCGCCGATGTCGGAGTTCCAATAATCGGTAACGCAGGCGGTGTACTTATATTTCGACTCGGAAAAGCTGTAGTACTGGCCGCCGCCCTTGGCCACCCAGCCGGCGGTCAGGCCGGAGGCGGGATCGGTGGTGATGAGCATCGGCATGGTCATCAGCGGATCGGCGCCGGCGGCGACCACTTCTTGCGTAAAAACAAGTGAGTCGGTTCCGGTATTGGAGTTCCCGAGGCCGAGCGCCTGGAAGGGAGAATCCTGAAAAAACCAATCGTTATCGAGATTGCAATCGAAATTTTTCCAGTTATAGCCGGTGCTGTTATTTCCGCCCCAGCGGACGAAGGTGGTGCCGCTATCGTTGATATAGGCAGCGTTGGGCGGAAAGTTGACGCCATACACCAAAGGGCTGATGGGATGGCGGTTGGCGAGGGCGTCCACGGAAATTTGGACGCTGGCCGAGCCGACCGCGGACTGGACGGCGAGTGGGGTGGAGGCGGCGCCGGTGCCGACGGCATTGACCGCGGCCACCTGGTAATCGTAAATGAGGCCGCCAAGGATGGCGGTATCGGCATAAGAGTTGGACGAGGGGGTGGCGATGACGGTGTAGGGGCCGGCACTGGAGTCGGCGCGCGAAACCTGGTAGGAAGTTGCGCCGGCGGCGGCGGTCCAGGAGAGCGCGTTGGAGCCGGCCGTGGAGTTGGCGGCGAGGCCGACAACCTGCGACGGCACGGTGGGCGCAGGCGGCGGCGGGGGAACGCTCCCGCCGCCACCGCCGCAGGCGAAGCTGAAGCACAAGACGGGCAGGAGCCCGGCTAACTGCATTACGCGAGTAAGGAATGAGCGCGTCATAGAGGTAATCCCGGATAGTCAGACGCCAGTTTCCATCGTTCCACGAACAGATTCAAGCCGTGAATTAACGACTGGCCGGGATCAGCCGGCAGCCGACAACCATCGCCGCGCAACAGCGGCGGATTGCCGGGGCCGGGCGCAATCTCGGCGAAATGGGCCAAGGGCGTTGGGCAATGCTGACGCGGCATATTACAATGCGAAAGCGATGGAGCAATACATAGCGGCGCTGGATCAGGGAACGTCGAGCACCCGCTGCCTGATTTTCGATCGCGGCGGGCGGGCGGTGGCGTGCGCGCAGCGGGAACATCGGCAGTATTATCCGCGGCCCGGCTGGGTCGAGCACGACCCGATGGAGATCCTGGCTAACGCGCAGGCGGTGATGGCGGCGGCGCTGGGTGCGGCGCGACTGCGGCCGGAGGCGCTTGCCGCACTCGGAATCGCTAACCAGCGGGAGACCACGGTGGTGTGGGACGGCCGCAGCGGTCAGCCGCTGCATCCGGCAATCGTGTGGCAAGACATGCGGGTGGAGCGCATGGTCGAGGAGTTGGGCGGCGAGGCGCGGCGCGACCGCTTTCGCGCGCGCACTGGGCTGCCGCTCTCGACCTATTTTTCCGGGCTAAAGCTGCGCTGGCTGCTGGAAAACGTGGCCGGGCTGCGGGCGCGGGCGGAGGCGGGCGAGGCGCGGTTCGGCACAATCGATAGCTGGCTGGCGTGGAACCTGACCGGCGGCGCGGCCGGCGGGCGGCATGTCACCGACGTCACCAACGCCAGCCGCACGCAGTTGATGAATCTCGCCGGCTGCACCTGGGACCCGGCCATGCTGGCGGAGTTGGAGATTCCCGCCGCGTGCCTGCCGGAAATACGGTCTTCGTCGGAGGTTTACGGCGAGGTCCGCGGGGCGCCGCTGCCCGGAGTCCGATTAGCGGGGATGCTGGGCGACCAGCAGGCGGCGCTGGTGGGCCAGGCCTGCTTCGCGCCCGGAGAGGCGAAAAACACCTATGGCACCGGCTGTTTCCTGCTGCTGCACACCGGCACGCGGCCGGTGGCCTCCAACGCCGGGCTGCTGACCACGCCGGCTTACCAGTTCGGCGCGTCGCCGCCGTGCTACGCGCTGGAGGGCGCGATTGCGATAGCGGGCGCGCTGGTGCAGTGGCTGCGGGACAATCTGCAACTGATCCGGGAATCGGGCGAGATCGAGGCGCTGGCGCGCGCCGTGCCGGATAACGGCGGCGTGTTCATCGTGCCGGCGTTTTCAGGGCTGTATTCGCCTTACTGGAACGCCGGCGCGCGCGGACTGATTGCCGGACTGACGCGCTTTTCGCACCGCCATCACCTGGCCCGCGCCGCGCTCGAAGCCACTGCCTACCAGGTGCGGGACGTGCTGGAGGCGATGCAGCGCGACAGCGGCATCGCGCTCGACTGCCTCAAGGCGGACGGCGGGATGGTGGTGAACGAACTGCTGATGCAGTTCCAGTCGGACCTGCTGGGGAGGCGGGTGGTGCGCCCGCGGATGGCTGAGACTACGGCGCTCGGCGCCGCTTATGCCGCCGGCCTGGCGGTCGGCTACTGGCGTGATCCGGAAGAATTGCGCGCCCACTGGGAAATCGAACGCGAATGGAAGCCGGTGATGGCGGAAGCGGAACGCGAGCGGCTGTACGCGGGTTGGAAAAAAGCGGTGGGAAGATCGCTGGATTGGAGCGAAGACAGCCGGCCCATGGCGGCCAATGGCTGAAACCGGCTGCGTGGAGATGGCGCGAGGCAGGCGGTTTGCCAGCCAGAGAACGCCTAACCGGAAGCTAAGGAACAAACGATGCGGTCAGAGCGGCGGCAATTCACGGGCGAGTTGATATCCGAGGCGGTGGCGACCTTCATTATTTTGAGCCTGGGCGATTCGGCCGCGGCGATGTACACCCTCTATCAGCCGAGCCCGTACCGGCATGCCTATTGGGGGCTGTGCATGACGTGGGGCATGGCGGTGGCGATGGCCATCTACATCACCGGTTCGATCAGCGGCACGCACGCCAATCCGGCGGTGACGCTGGCGTTGGCGCTCTACCGGAAATTCCCCTGGTCGAAGGTGGCCGGCTATATGGCGGCGCAGGTGGCGGGTGCATTTTGCGGCGCAGCCAGCGTGTACCTGCTGTTTTCTCCGGTCATTGACAAGGTAAACGCGCAGCAGCACCTGACCCGCGCCGGGGGCGGGGCGGCCGCCGTCTTTTTCACGCATCCCGGGCTGGCCATCACCCCGCTGCACGGCTTTGGCGACGAGATTTTTCTGACCGCGATTTTGATTTTCGGCATCTTCGCGATCACCGAGCAGTACAACGAGATTGCGCCGATGGCGAATACCAGCGCGCTGATCATCGGGCTGCTGGTGGCGGCGATCGGGGGCTCGATGGGCTATCTCGAAGCCTGGGCGATCAATCCGGCGCGCGATTTGGGCCCGCGCGTGTTCTGCTTCTTCGCCGGCTGGGGCAGCGCGGCCTTTCCCGCGCCGGGCAATTACTGGTGGGTGCCGATTGCGGGTCCGCTGCTAGGAGGCGTTTTCGGCGGGGCGGCCTACCAGGGGCTGATCCATCCTTACCTGCCGGCGCGGCGGCGGGCGCTGGCGCAGATGGCAGGCGAAGCGGCGGAGTGCAGAACGGCGGCGAGGGATTAAAGAAAGCGCGGCTGTCGCAAAACGCGACAGCGCATCCCGAAAACGGACACCCCGGAGGGTTGCAAAGGTTGTAAAAAGCTGATTTATCTAGGATTTAGCGCGTGTGCAAAGCATGCCGGAATGGCTGTCGAGGTGCAGAGTTCAGGGCATGGCGCACAATCTCATCTACGTGATAGCCGGCGTTTTCGGTTCGATTGTCGCCGCGCTGGTGTGGGCGGCGCAGGCGATCCTGCTGCAGCATTTTGTGCAGGAATAAAGCAGCCGCCAGCCGGTTGAGATCAGCGGTAAGCGATCAGCCGTAAGCCATCAACTGCTGACCGCGGTTTCGCTTGAATTACTAATGCGGCGCGGAATGCGGTGGGAAGCGCGGCGGGGCGCTGCCGGGCGGAGTGGCTTGAAGGGACAATTGGCGGCGCGCCTGGCGCAGGAAGGCGCGCTCCTTGGCGCCAAGTTTGCCATCGAGTAGGCGTCCCTGGCGAATCAGCCAGCGGGGGTGATGGGCGCCGAGTTCGATCGGGGCGGCCGCATCGAAGACCCAGGGCTGAGGCAGAAGGGCGAGTGCGCGCGGGAAGCATTGGGCGGCGGCCTGCCAATGGCGCTCGCGCGCCAGCGCCTGCCCGAGGCCGACCCAGGCGGAGGCGTAGTTGGGGTCAATCAGCAGCGCATGGCGGAACTGGGCGATGGCAGCGTGGGTATGTCCCCAGGCGGCGAGGTTGCCGGCGTACATGAAATGCACGGTGGCGGAATTCGGCGCGACGCGCACGGCATAGGCGAATAAGACTCCATTGTCCGACCAGACTTGCCCGCCGCGCCAGTCGGTGCGGGCGTAAATCAGCGCCAGGGCGAGGGCGGCGGCGAGCGTGATCAATTGCAAGGGGGCGAAGCCGGCTGCGAGATGCCCGCGGGCAAGCGGGCGGGCGGGCGCGGGTGCGGCCGCAGCAGAGCGCAGGCGGGCGGTGCGGCGCCAGAGCGCTTCCCAGGCTGTTCCGATGACCAGCGCGGCGCCCAGCGAGGGGAGATAGAGCAGACGGTTGGCGTAAATCGTGCCAATGGGAAAGAGCAGGTTGGCGACCGGCAGCCAGGCGAGGAAGAACCAGGCAAAGCCGAAGAGGGCGGCGCGATGGCGGCGCGCCAGCCCGGCGGCAAGCGCGCAAGCGCCCAGCAACGCCAGCGCAAGCGCCAGGCGGGGAGAGAACCAGCGGGCGACGACGGGGATCTGGTTATAGGAATAATCGGGAGAAAGGTGAAAGGGCCAGAGGAGGGCGCGCAAAGCGATGCCGGTGGTGACCAGCGAGGTGCGCCAGCGCTCGACGGCGGGGGCGAAGACCAGCGGGTTCGAGACCGACGTGGTCGAGCGCACCATCAGTCCGACCACGCGTATGCGCACGATGAGATAGAGCAGGGTGGCGGCGGCACAGCTCCAGATCGCGGGCTGGCGAAAAGGGAGCAGAAAGCGGCGGAGTGCGTCACGCGGCGGAGCGGAAAGAGCTGAAGCCGGCGTCGCCGCCGGAGTGTACGACGCCGGGGCCGGAGCCGAGGCAGCGGCCGCAGCCGGGGCCGGGGATAGCATGGCGTATGAATCCGCCGGCGCGGCCTGTGGCGGCAGCG
This sequence comes from Acidobacteriota bacterium, assembly GCA_021789895.1. GTDB lineage: Bacteria > Acidobacteriota > Terriglobia > Terriglobales > SCQP01 > JAKASR01. The sequence continues at coordinate 46,994 of JAJYIU010000021.1, forward strand.
TGGCCATGCCGTTTGCCGCGGCGGCGGAAGCAGAGGTAATGCAAGCGGGCGCGGCTTGCGGCGGAGCGGACGGAGCTTCGATCCAGACCATCAGGCAGAGCAGGCCGGCGAGCACGATGGCGCTTTCTTTCGAGCCCAGCGCCAGCAGCGTCAACGGGAATACGGCCGCGGCGGCAGCCCAGCGCAGGCGGGGAGAACGGAAGCCGGCCTCGGCCGCCCAAAGCGCGAGCAGGGCAAAGAGCGCCGCGAGCAGGTCGGCGCGCCCGACCAATCCGGCTACAACGCCGATATGCAGCGGCGTGGCGGCAAACCAGGCGGCCGCCACCCAGGCGGCCGCGGGGCGCAGGCGGAGGCGGGCGAAGCGGAACAGCAGCAGCACGACGGCGGTATGCAGCAGGATATTGGTGGCGTGATAGAAACCGGCGCTGTCGGGACGCCATTGCCACTCGAGGGCAAAGCTGAGAATCGTGACCGGGCGATACAGCCCCATGTGGAAGAAAGGCGCCCAATAGTCCAGCCGGAACAGGCGCGTCCAGTGGCGAAGCGAGCGGATCAGAGGATTGTGGAAGACGATGTAAACATCATCGTAGGCGTAAAGATTCAGCCAGGAAGGCAGAAAGCTGATGATGGATAAAAGCGCCAATAAGGCGGCCTGAAATGCCAGGCCGGGGGCGCGGCGAGGCGGCGCCGGCAAAGCTGGGGTGGATGTGGCCACGCGCAATTATATGGCAGGCAAAGGGGAATCAATGGCGGCCGCCGCTCAGCTGCCGCTCATCCGCCGGCCGCTCAGCCGCCGGCCGTTGCATCGCAACTCCCCGCTCCACCATGGCGTGCGGCCATGCGGTGGATAGGAATGGCATTGATGATTTGGCAGCGGCATTCAGCCGAAGAGGGAAATATCCAAAGTTGCAGAATACGCACAATCACGGATGATCCAACGCTTTAAGCAACATCCGACATCTCAATTGCCAGGAATCGCGGAATGAAGGAGAGGTGTCGAATGAAGCGCGCGAAGACCTTCGGTGGCATGGCGATCTTCCCATTGGTGCTGGCGGTGGGAATGTGGGCGCAGTATGGCAACACATCCGGAGCCGCCAACGCCGGCAACGGACAGACGCAAAGCCTGACTCCGGCGCAGCAGCAGGCACAGCAGATCGGCTACAACGCCGGGTTTCGCGCCGGAGCGCAGGACCGGGAACAGGGCAGTCAGTATAACTTCCGCGCACACGCCGCTTACAGGCAAGCCAGCCTGGGCTACAGCCAGAACTCGGGGACCAGCCAGCAGGCCTACAAATTAAATTTTCAAACCGGGTTTGAAAACGGCTACGACGACGGCTACAACGGGCGGACGAGCAGTCCCAGCAGCACCCAGCGGCAGCGAACGTACTCCAACTTGCCGGCCCAGGGGGCGGCGGCGAATCCCGCCGGGCAGGCGAACGCAGCCACCGGCACGGCGCAGCATCATGCTGGAACCATTCCGCAGGGGACGGTGCTGTCGCTGCAACTGAACAACACCTTGAGCACGGAAAGCTCTACCGCGGGGCAAACGTTCTCGGCCCGGGTCGTGCAGGCAGTTTATGACCAGCAGGGAAACGTGCTGGTGCCGATCGGCAGCCTGGTGGAAGGCACGGTGGGGCAGGTGAAGAAAGGCGGCACGCTTTCCGGCACCAGTTCGATCGCGCTGAATTTCCAGCGGTTGGAACTGCCGGACGGGCATGTGGCGGCGCTGCACGCGAATTTGGGACAGGTGAATGCGCAAGGCAAAGGCGTGATGGGCACGCTGGGCAGCATCACGCAGGGAACGGCTTCGTCCAACAATGAAGGCCAGGTCACGCAATCGAATACCCGGCGCACCGTGGGCAATGTCGCAGCCGGCACGGTGGTGGGCACGCTGATCGGCGCCATGACCGGACACACCGGCGCGGGCGCGGCGATTGGCGCGGCCGCGGGGTTAGGCGCGGTGCTGATGACGCACGGCCGCACCCTCAATCTGCACGCCGGAACTCCGATGACGATTCGGTTGACCCAGCCGGTGTACGTGCGCTGACCCGGCTGTATTCCAGAATCCGAGCCCCGGCAAATACCGGGGCCGGAGGAATGGAGGAAGGAACGCGCTCAGCCGACTGTGGCGCGGAGCTCAGGCCAGGGCGGCGGCGCTGGCGGCGCCAAAGAAGCGAAACCAGGGCTGCGCCGGCCGCAGCGCGGCGTTAACGGCCTCGATATTGCGGCGGCCGTCGGTGGCCAGCCAGGCCTCGAAGGCCTTCAATCCCTGTTTGGCATAGACGGCGATGCCATCTTTCCAGGTAGCGCGGCCGCAGAGGACGCCGGAAAACGGCACGCCGGCTTCGGCAGCGAGCGCCAAGCTGGAAGTGAATTCGGCATTGGAGACGCCGGCGCTGAGATAGATGAAGGGGCGCTTGGCGGCGGCGGCGGCGTGGCGGAAGTGTTCGATCGCTTCGGCGCGGGTATAGGCTTTCTCGGCGGCACAAGACGGCGAACCTTCGACAAATTTCAGATTGACGGGGATTTCCACCTTGAGCACGTCCACGCCATAGCGGGCGGCGGAGAACTCGGCCATGCTGCGGGTGACGATTTCGGGTTTGCGGCGGGCGTATTCCAGCCCCTTTTCGTCGCCGCCGGCGGGATCGTAGCCGACGAACTCGAGAAAGAAGGGGATGTCGCAGGCGGCGCACTCGTCGCCGATGCGCTCGATGAAGGCGTGCTTCTGATCGTTGATTTCGGTTTTTTCAAAGGGGGTGTAATAGAGCAGCACCTTGAGGCAGTCGGCGCCGGCGTCGCGCAGGCGGCGGACGGAGTAGTGGGGCAGCAGGTCGGGAAGGCGTCCGGGGTGAGTATTATCGTAGCCGGATTTTTCGTACGCCAGCAGGAGACCGGCATTATCGGAGCGCTGGCGGGCGGCGGAGAGTCCGTATTCCGGATCGAGCAGGATGGCGCTGGCGTAAGGGGTGAGGACGCGAGTGACGGCGGATTTGAATTCCTCCATCATGGCGGGTGTGGTGGGCTTCCCGCTTTCCTTGGCCAGGGATTTTTCCAAGCTCCCGCGCTGATCCATCGCCGCCGCGGCAATCACGCCGCGGCTGTCGGAGACGGCCTGCAACCCCTTGAGTTTTCCCGGTGAGAGTTTCATACGCTTGGCTTCCCTTCCCCGCCGGGTTTGGCGCATCGGCGGATAAAAAGTGATGAAAAATTTATTTTATCCGATTGGAGCGGCGGCCGCGGCGTAAGCAAGCCGCTGATGATTGAGCGCTGTCAGATATCCGCTGTCAGCAAAACCACGAACGAAATTCCAGGCGGTTGCGATCAGCGGAACAATCGCATGGCGGCGGATGGACGGCGGGAGTTCAGACGGCGACGCTGAGGCTGCGGCCGTTATCGGACTCCGAAGCCGCGGGAGCCAGGGGCAGGGGAACCGGCTTGCCGATCTGGCGCAGGGTTTCAAGAATGCGTTCGGCGCGTCCCCAATCCGACCAGAGCACGCCCGGCATCTGCAAGGCGCAGACCTTGTCCGGGAAGCGGGCCAGCACCGCGGAAGAGAAATTGCGCTCGGGCAGACGCTCATACAGGCAGGCGCGCGCGGCTTCTTCGAGCGGGGTGCCGATCAGGCGGCGGTAATCCTCGAACCGCGCCATTACTTCGGGCAGCGCCTGGCGGCCGAGATCCCAAAGAGCAGCGGCCTGGGCGGCGAGGATGAAGGTATTCCACAGTCCGCCGCGGCGCATGAGCGCCTCCGCCTGGGTGGAGTTGGGCTTCTCGACGAAGGTCGCGATGGCATGGAGCGCATGGCCGCCGATTTCGCCCAGGCCGAGCCCGGGGCGAAGCCAGCCATAATCGGGTTCGGGGCGGTCGGGCGGGACGGCGACCAGAATGACGCGGCGGCTCATCAATTCAGCCGCGCCGGCGGCGGCGCGAACCGCATGCAGGAAACGGTCCACAGGGTGTATGAAATGGTCGGAGGGGTAGATGAGCACGAGGGCGTGCGGATCGCGGGCCAGCACATGCGCGAGCGGAAGGAAGATACCGGCCGCGGTATCGCGGTTTTCCGGCTGCGGGATCACCTCGCCGGGCACGCGGCCGGCCAGTTGGGCGGGCACCTCGGCGCGATGGGATTGGGCGATTACGATGACGCGGCGCTCAGCGGGGACGAGCAGATCGGCGCGGTCCACGGTGTGCTGGAACATCGAGCGCTTGCCGGTAAAGGCGCAATATTGCTTGGGTTTGTCCTGCCCTAAGACGCGCTGCACGTAAGGACGGAGGCGCTCGCCCTCACCGCCCGACAGGATGATGGACCAGAGATGGTTGTTCTGGGTCGGCCCCAGCAAATCCAACCTCCTGAAATGCCAGCCTGATTGAAGTGCCAGATACAGTCTGGGGTTCGCCGATCGCCGGCATGCAAGTAAACTACAGCGATTATACGATGACGCGGCGGTGCAGGCGGGATGCACTTAGGTGAAGAAAATTGCCTACGCGCCAATCACATTGCAATCTGCACCGCCGGATGCCGCCTTCACGCCGGGCTAGAGCGGCAGCAGCAGATGGTCGGGCGAAGACGGCGCCAGGGCGGCGTACACGCGCTCCAGAAATTCGGGATTGCGGGCGAGGATGGCGGCGCTGTTGAGCACGCGCTCCTGCAGTTGGCGGTGGGGAAAGAGCAAATTGGAGAGATGGGCGGCGTGGCGGCGAAGCTCCTCGTTGCGGCGGGCCATGGATCGGGCGATGCGGGCGGCGAGTTGATCGCTCTGATGGCGGATTTTGGCGGCGGCGGTGCGGGCGGCGTCGAGCAAAGTGGGGTCGTAGTTTTCGAGCCGCTGCAGCAGGGCTTCGAGTCCGGATTGCAGATTGGATTGCAGGCCGGAGAGCGCGGCTTCCAAGCCGGGATCGAGCGAGGCGCGGGCGAGCAGATCGGCGGCGGGGGATTGGAATAAATCTTCCAGCCGCAGGCGGTGGCGGGAGAGCAGGCGGCGGGCGCGGGCATCGGTGAAGGTCAGACTGGCGCGCGGCCAGGGCTGCGGGGCGGGCACGCCGAGCAAGGCGCTCAAGGCGGAGGATTGCGCCAGATAGGCGGTTTCCGCCGGCCCGCTGATCTGACAGACGACGGGCAGCAGGCTATCTTGCAACAGCGGGCGCAACAACGCCGCCGGCGAGACGCGTTCGGGGCGCTCTTCCAGTCGGCGGCGCAACTCAGCAGCGGCCAACGGCTCGTCGCCAAACAGCCAGCGCCGGGCCTCGCCGGAATCGGGCAGGCGGCGCAGCAGCCGGCGGGCGGCGCCATCCTGGAGAAATAACAGGCTGGCGGATTCGGCCTGGGTGACCTGCAGATGATAGCCGCGCGCTTCCAATTCGCGATCGCGGCGGGCCAGCGCCTGGCGCAGCTCGGCGGCGCGATCGAAGGCGGCAAGGTAAAGCGGGCGGGCGAGTTCTTCCCAGCCGCGGATAAGCGGATCGAGCAACAACAGGCCCCAGGGCGCAAACCATTCCGCCATCAGGCGAGCGAAGCTGGAAGCGAAGGTCGCGCCGGGATGGTAGGCGGCGCGCAGCCGGGCGGCAGCGTCGGCCGGAGCGGCGGCGGCAGCCCGAGCGGCGGCGGCAGCGGCGGGAACTGGCGAATCCTGCGAATCGGACATTGCCGGCACTACGGCGGGGGCGGCACGCTCGGACCACTCCGCCAGCGCGGCCTCAATGCCCTGGCCGAAACCGATTTCGCCTACCGGCTGGCCGGCGGCGGCGGGCTCGACGCCGGCTTCGACGCAACAAAGCTCACTGTCGCGATCCAGCAGCCAAGCCTGATTGATTTCATCCAGATCATGATCCTGGCTGGCCAGCCAGAAGACGGGGACGGCCGGGCGGCCGGCGTCACTCAACTCCCGCGCCAGCCGAATGGCAGTGAGGGCCTTGTACAAGGTCAACAGCGGCCCGCCGAAAAGCCCGGTCTGCTGACCGGCGACAACGACCACCGTGCCGGGACGAGTGAGGCGGTCGAGATTTTCGGCGGCGGCGGGCCCGGGATCAAAACCGGCGAAGGTGGCGGCCAGCAGGCCGGCGACCCGGCGGCGGAGCTCGAGTGGAAAACGGCGGTCGAGATCAAGCGCCTCGACGCGCTGCAGCAACGCGGGAATCGAGCGCGGGCCGGCGGGGAAAAAGCCGGCGAGACGCTCGGAATCGTAGAGAAAGTCGGCGTAAAGGCGGCTGGTGCCGGGCAGGCGGCGTTGATCGAGGCGTTCGTGCATGATCGTAGTGGGCGGGAACGGGCGCGAAGGATAGCCTCAAACCGCCGCGGGCACGGCGAGGGCAGCGCTGGTGGCGCGGGCGAAGGCGGCCTGCAAGGCGGCCAATGCCGCGGCACTGAGCGGCAGCAGCGGCGGGCGCGGCGGTCCCCCCTGGTATCCGTTCAAGTCCATGAGCGCCTTGATCGCGGCGACGCCGCCCTGGGCCGTAGCCAGCGCCAGCGGCAGGGCGTCGTTTTGCAGCCGCAGCGCGCGCCCGGGCGAGGTGCGGGCGGCGCTCCAGATGGCGTGACAGATTTCCGGCGCGCCGCTGGAGAGCGCCAAGATGGCGGCTTCGACCCCCACCGCCAGCGAGGCGTAGATGGTGGCGGCATTGCCGGGCAGGACCTGGAAGTTATTTTTTGCATTGGAGATAGCCAACAGGCGGCTGATTTTTTCCAGGCTGCCGGAACTTTCCTTGATGCCGGCGATGTTGGGATGCGCGGCCAGCTCGATCGCGGTTTCCAGCTCCAGGTCAATGCCGGTCATTTGGGGAAAGTTGTAGATCAGAATCGGGATCGGCGAGGCTGCGGCGAGCTCGAGGAAGAATTGCCGCAGCGCCGCCGGGGTCATGGCGCGTTTGTAATAATGCGGGGTGCGCACCAGCGCGAGCGCGTAGCCGAGTTCGGCGGCGGCGCGGGTCATGGCCAGGGTGGCGGCAAGCGATTCCTCGCCGGTGCCGGCAATCAGCAGGCGGCGGCGGGCGGCTTCGCTGCCGGCGGCGGCGCGCAGCACGGCCAACTTTTCTTCGCGATCGAGCAGGATGGCTTCGCCGGTCGAGCCGAGCAGGACGTAGCCGGCGAGCGGAGCGGCGGCATAGCGCTCCAATTGCGCGCGCAAGCGGTCGAGATCCACGCCGCCATCGGCGCGAAAGGGAGTGGTGAGCGGGGCGTAGATTCCGCTTAAGTTGGGCATGGGCGGGCCTGCAAGCGTGGAAACAACGCGCGTTTAAAGCTCAGTATCGCACGGCGGCTGAAAGCTAGAGCGATCAGCGAGCAGCCGTTGGCCGCGGCCGCACAACCCCCGCGGAAGATGCTACGGCTGCAAAAAACAAACGGCCGGCGGTGACGCCTGCGCGTCTCCGCCGGCCGGGAAGGGTCACCGCGCCGGAACGCCGCGGCGGCAGCCGCCGCGAGCGGCTCAGCGTTGCGGCGAGGCGCTGGTCAGCGCCGCCACGGTGGCGTTGGCTTTTTTCAGTTGGATGGGCGCGCCGGCGAAGAGCGTAGTCGCGCCGCTTTTGATCGCCAGATGGTTGAAAGCGACCACGTCGGTTTTCAGTATCTGGTTGAACTGGTTGAGATAGCCTTCCAATTGCGGCCGCATGCGGCGGATGGCGGCCAGCTCATTCGGCGCCGGCGGACGATCGTAATTAAATACGCCGAACATCAGCCGCTGATACTGGCCGTGGAAAGCGGTGAGGTAATGTATGTCGTCTTCGCCGACGTTGCGCTGCACGTGGGGATTGTAGAGGGTGTCCTGCAGCTTGGCGATTTTCTTGCCGAGCAGCCCGGCCTGGTGCAGCAGGGGCTGGTACTTGGCGCCCTCGCTGCCGAGCAGGTTGCTGGCGGCGGCAAGTTGCAGGCGCAGGCTATGCATGCGGTTCAGCGCCTGGTTCATGGCGGAGATATCATCGCGCAACTCGAGCGCGGTGCGCAGATCCGCCTGGAAGGCGGCGGGATGGAAGGGCAACCGCGGATCCGGCACCACGCGCACGGTGGTTTTCTCGGTGACGCCGGCTGCGGTAACAGCGACGTGGTAGAGCCCCGGGCCGGCGGGCGGGCCAAAGCTGCGGAAGAAGCCGCCGCCGCCGCCCGGACGCCGCCGCGGCGGCTGCAGGCGAAGCGGCTTGGGACCGGAGTAATTCACGCCCCAGACGAACTGATTGACGCCGGCCTTGGCCGGGCCGTAGAGGGTTTTGATGGTCTGACCGGCGGCATTGGTGATGACAATGCGCACCGGGGAGTGATGCTTTTTCCGCTCCGCAGGCGTGGGTTTGAGCGCAGTTTTGAGGTAATAAGTCAACACCGCGCCCGCGGGCGGATTGGGGGTAGTGAACGAGCCGGGCTCTTCGAAGCCACTGCGGCGGAAGCCGCGGAACAGCGTCACTTTGGCCGCCGGGAACAGGGTCAGTTTCGAGGCGGCGACCGCATCCGACCAGTGCTCGAAGGGAATCAGATTATCCAGCACGAACAAGCCGCGGCCGTGGGTGGCGACGACGAGCGCATGCGCAGCGGGCACGAATTTCAGGTCATAGACCGGGGTGGTGGGGAAATTGGCGAGCGGAAAGCGCTGCCACTGATCGCCGTGATTGAACGAGTAGTAGAGGCCGGTGTCGGTGCCGAGCACCAGGAAGCCGCGGCGGAGCGGATCTTCGCGCAGCACATGAGCGGAGGCATCAGCGGGCAGCCCGGCATCAATCGCCTGCCAGGTATGGCCGAAGTCGGTGGTGCGGAAAACGTATGGGTGATTGTCGTCGAGCTCGTGGCGGTCCACGGCGAGATAGCAGGTGCCGGCGGCGAAGGGCGAAGGCTCGATCTGGGAGATGCGTCCCCAGGGGCCGACGCCGGACAGATTGGCGGCGACGTTGGTCCAGGTCCTGCCGCCGTTGCGGGTATATTGCACCTGGCCGTCGTCGGTGCCGACCCAGATCAGATTGGGATTGAGCGGCGAGATGCCGATGGAAAGAATGGTGTCGTAGGTTTCGGCGCCGCTGATGTCGTAATCAATCGGGCCGCCGCTGGTCTGCTGCTTGGTTTTATCGTTGCGGGTGAGGTCCGGGCTGATCGCCTTCCAGTTCAGGCCGCCGTCGGTCGAGCGCAGCAGCACATTGGCGCCCATATAGACGATGTTCGGATTGGTGGCGGAAACCGCAATCGGGGTGGTCCAATTGAAGCGGTAGCGCAGCTTGGCGGGGGATTCCTGCGAGACCCCGCGCATGCTCGGCCGGATGTAGCGGCTGGCGCCGGTTTTGAGATTGATACGCGAGGCGTAGCCGTTCTGCGCTTCGGCATAAATGATCCGCGGATTGCTGGGCGCGGGTACGACGTATTGCCCGTCGCCGCCGGCCACGGTGTACCAGTTGGAGGGCCCGATATCGAAGCCGCTCAGGTTGTGCGAGATGCCGCACCAGGCGTTGTTATCCTGCAGGCCGCCGCAGAGATGATAAGGATTGCGGGTATCGGCCGCCACCTGATAGAACTGCTCGATGGGAAGGTTGTTGAAGTAACGGAAATGCGCGCCGGCGTCGGTGGAGAGGTAGGCGCCGCCGTCATTGCCGACCAGGACGCGATTGGCGTTGGCGGGATCGATCCAGATGGCGTGGTAATCCACGTGCACGCCTTGGGCAATCACGCGGGCCGTGCGTCCGCCGTCGTTCGATTCCGACATGTTCATGGCCACGAAATAGACCCGGTTGGCATTGTCCGGGGCGACGGCAAGGTGGCTGAAATAGAAGGGGCGCACGTCGAGCAGGTGGTTGTGGCTGACCAGATGCCAATGGCTGCCGAGATCGCTGGACGCCCAGAGCGTGCCCTTGCGGCTCTCGATCAGGGCATAAATCAGATTGGGCCGGCTGGGCGCCGCCGCCAACCCGATACGGCCCACCAGGCCGGTGGGCAGGCCGGCATGCAGGCGCTGCCAGGTGGCGCCGCCGTCGGTAGAGCGGAAGATGCCGCTGGCTTTGCCGCCGCTTTCAAGAATCCAGGGAAAACGCTTGAATTCCCACATGCCGGCAAACAGCACCATGGGATTGCCGGGATCCATGATCAGGTCGGAACAGCCGGTGTGGTCGTTGACGAAGAGCACTTTTTTCCAAGTGGCGCCGCCGTCGGTGGTGCGATAAACGCCGCGCTGGGGATTGGGGGCCCAGACATGGCCCAGGGCGGCTACCAGCACATCATTCGGGTCTTGCGGATTGATGACGATGCGGGTGATCTGCCCGACTGTTCCCAGGCCTTTGAAGGTCCAGTGGGCGCCGCCGTCGGCGGAAAAGAAGATGCCGGCGCCGGTGGTCACATCATTACGCGGATTGCCTTCGCCCGTGCCGACCCAAACCAGGTTGGGGTTCGAGGGGGCGAGCGCGATGGCGCCAATCGAGCCGGTCGGCTGCTTGGTGAAGATCGCCTGCCAGGAGAGGCCGCCATCCTCGGTTTTCCATACCCCGCCGCCGGCCGAGCCGACGTAATAAATGTTGGGATTGCCGGGCACGCCGGCCACCGCGGCCACGCGTCCGCCGGCGATCGCGGGTCCGAGATTACGGAATTTCAGTCCCAGGAAGGGGTTTTTGGCGGGCGCCGCCGCAGCCAGGGCGGTCAGCGCGATTGCTAGCAAGCCCGCAGCCGCGGCCAGTTTCAAGCTTCCGGATTTCATGGATATCTGCCTCTCCAGGCGAAATTTAGGCGGCTCGTCCCACCTGACGAAGGGCGCACCGCCGGAATACGAAACATGGTACGCCAACACCGGCCTTCAGGTTACGGGTAAATGCCGGGAAAAAAAGCGGCATCCGCGGGCGGCGCAAGATGTGCCCGGGCGCTTGCGCGAACACGCGGGCATCTGATCTGATGGAGCCATGGGGACGGAAGCGCATCCCAGCCCGGGCGGCATCGCGCCAAGCGGGGGCGAATTTCTGCTGCGCCTGCCCGCGCGCATTGCCACGCCGGAGGATTTCAGCGAACAACAGCGCATGATCGGCGCCACCGCCGAGCGTTTTGCCCGCGAAGAGGTCGAACCCGCGGCAGAAGAGCTGGAGAAGCCCGACCTGGAACGCCTGCGCGCGCTGTTGCGCCAGGCGGCGGAACTGGGCTTATGCGCCGCCGACGTGCCGGAAGCCTATGGTGGACTGGGATTGGGGCTGGGGTGCTCGACCATCATCGCCGACCGGATCGCGCGCTATGGCTCGTTTTCAGTCAGCTTCAGCGGGCACACCGGCATCGGCATGCTGCCCATCCTCTACTTCGGCACGGAAGCGCAGAAGCAGCGCTATCTGCCGCGGCTGGTTTCCGGCGAATGGATTGGCGCGTATGCGTTGAGCGAATCGGGGGCGGGTTCCGATGCGCTGGCGGCGCGGGCGCGGGCCGAATTGACGCCCGGCGGCTACCGGCTCGACGGCGAGAAGATGTGGATCACCAACGCCGCGCTGGCCAGCCTGTTCACCGTTTTCGCCAAGGTGGAAGGCGAGCGCTTTACCGCGTTCCTGGTCGAGCGCGGCTTTGCCGGCGTTTCGCTGGGCGCGGAAGAGCACAAGATGGGGCTCAAAGGCTCGTCCACCCGCCCCCTGCTGCTGGCGCAGGCGCAAGTTCCCGAAGCCAACGTGCTTGGCGAAATCGGACGCGGGCACGTGGTGGCGTTCAATATCCTCAATATCGGGCGGTTGAAGCTGGCGGCCGCCTGCCTGGGAGGCGCGCGCACCACGCTGGCCGACGCGGCTGCCTATGCCCGCCAGCGGCAGGCCTTTGGCCGCGCCATCGCCGAGTTCGGCCTGGTGCGGCAAATGCTGGCCGCGATCGCCGCCGATCTATACGCCTGCGAAGCCGCCGTGTATCGCACCGTCGGCCTGATCGAGGCGCGGCTGGAAGCGGCCGCCGGCGCGCCCGGAGCCACGCCGGCCGGGCTGGAAGCCTTTGCGGTGGAATGCTCGCTGCTCAAGGTGGCGGGCAGCGAGATGCTCGACCGCGCGGTGGATTTGAACGTGCAACTGCACGGCGGCTACGGATATGTCCAGGGCTACGCCGCCGAGCGGGCGTTTCGCGACGCGCGCGTGAACCGCATTTTCGAAGGCACGAACGAGATCAACCGGCTGCTGATATCCGGGCTGGCGCTGCGCCGGGCGCAAAAGGGAGAATTAGAGCTGATGGCGGCGATCCAGGCGGCGCAAGACGAACTGCTGGCGCGGCGCGCGCCCGCCGCCGCCGAGCCCGCCGCGCGGATATGGCTGGAAGGGGCGCGCGCGCTGCTGCTGCTGCTGGCCGGCAGCGCCTGGCGGAAATACCAGGAACAACTGGCCGAAGCCCAACCCGTGCTGGCGGCGCTCTCCGACCTGATGCTGGAGCTATACCTGGCGCAATCGGCGGCGCTGCGGTCGGCGCAGGCGGCGCCGACGCCGCAGGCGGAGACGCATGCGCTGCTGGCGCGCTCGGCGCTGGCGCGCGGGGCCGAACGCTTCGAAACCGCGGCACGCCGCCTGACCGCGGCGGTGGCCGAAGGCGACGCCTGGCGCACGCTCAATGCGGCGCGGCGGCGGCTGCTGGCGCGCGAGCCGGAAGATCCGTTCCGGCTCGAAAACCAGGTGGCGGAAGCGGTGCTGGAGAAGCGCCGCTATCCGGTGGAGTGGTGAATGGCCCGAGCCAGCCACTTGCGGCGAGACACCAAGCGCCAAATGAAACTGCCATAAAACTCAGGCAGATATATGAATCTAAAGGATTTATATTTATCTGGAAAGGGCAGGAGAAAATGACAAAGTGTCTCGCTTCTCATTAAAGTTTTCTAATCGAAAATCACTACAATGGTAGTAACCGTGCGGCGGCATTATTTTTCTCCCGGCGGGAGTTCAACGACATGGGCGCCGGCGCGCTGCAGTTCCCCGATTGCGGCGCGGCTGGCGGCGGCATTGATGCCGCGCATGGCCGGCGTTAAAAGCAGCACTTCAAAACCGTTTTCCAGGGCGGCGGCGGCGGTGGCGCGCACGCAATAATCGGTTGCCAGGCCGCCGATCCAGAGCCGGCGCACGCCATCGCGATGCAGCCGGGCGGCGAGGGATTCGCCGCTCGGGTCGCGTCCGTCGAAGCCGCTATAGCCGTCTTCGGTCTCGCCCACGCCCTTGGAAATAATCACGGTGCGCGGCGGCAGCCGCAATCCGGGATGGAAATCCGCTCCCGGGGAGCCGGCGACGCAGTGCGGCGGCCAGGGGCCGGCGGGCTGAAAATGGCGGCTGTTGGGGGGATGCCAATCGCGTGTGGCATAGACGTGGCTTGGGCGGCAGCGGCCGAAGAAGTCATTCCAGGCGGGCACGACGGCGTCTCCCTCGGGCACCGCCAGCGCGCCGCCGGGGCAAAAATCGCGTTGCACGTCCACGACCAGCGCGGCGTCTTCAGGCGGCAAGGGGCAGGGCGGGATGGAACTCGAGGCTGCGTCCATAGAGGTTGCGGCAGCTTTCATTTTCGCACTCCCCAAGCGATTGACCGGGGCGAAGCGGGCGCGGCATACTTGGGCCATGCAGATGGGAGCGAAGATGCCTGCCAAAACCGCGCCGGAAACCCACCCGATGCTGGAGGAATTGGAAACCAGCCTGGGGGGGCTGAAAGCCGTGATCGTGGATGACGAACGGCTGGCGCGCGAGGAGTTGGCCTATCTGCTGCACAGCTATGCGGAAGTGGAGATTGTCGCCCAGGGCCGCAACGGGCTGGAAGCGGTGCAACTAGTGCGGCAGCACCACCCCGATCTGCTGTTTCTGGACGTGCAGATGCCCGGGCTCGACGGCTTCGGCGTGATACGCAAGCTGCGGGAGAAGCATATCCCGCTACCGCATCTGATTTTCGCCACCGCCTACGACCAATACGCCGTCAAGGCCTTCGAAGTCAACGCGGTGGATTACCTGCTCAAGCCGTTCGACAAGGCGCGGCTGGCGAAAGCGATGGAAAAAGTGCGGCGCGAGCGCGCCCCCGAGCCGGAACAGAAGCTGGACCGGGTGCTGCGGCTGCTGGAGGAGCAGCGCCCGGCGGCGCCCGCGCGGGTGCTGTTGAAAGCCGCCGGGCGCCATTTCCTGCTCGACCCGGAAGACATCGTCTATGCCCGCATCGAAGACGGGGTGATCACCGTCATTGGACGCCAGCTCGAAGGCCAGAGCAACTTCCGCACGCTGGAAGAACTGCAGGCGGTGCTCGACGAGAAAATTTTCTGGCGCGCGCACCGTTCCTATCTCGTCAATTTGAACCAGATTCGCGAAGTCGTGCCCTGGTTCAACAGCAGCTATCAGCTCCGCATGAACGACCGGCAGCAGGCCGAGATTCCGGTCAGCCGCAACCAGAGCCGGCGCTTGCGCGAGCTGTTCAACCTATAGCCAAGCCGATGAGAACCAAACCCGAACTCCACGCCGAGCCGGCCCCGCTGCCCGGCGGGCTCAGCCGCGAGCGTCTGCTGGAACTTTACCGCCTGATGCTGCTGTCGCGCAGTCTCGACGACCGCGAGATCCTGCTCAAGCGGCAGCAGCGCATTTTTTTCCAGATCAGCGGCGCCGGGCATGAAGCGGTGCAATTGGCGGCGGCGGAGCGCATGCGCTCGGGCCAAGACTGGTTCTATCTCTATTACCGCGACCGGGCGCTGTGCCTGGGGCTGGGGGTAACGCCGGCGGCGATGCTGCTGCAAAGCGTGGGGGCGGCCGCCGACCCCGCCTCCGGCGGGCGGCAGATGCCTTCGCACTGGAGCGACACCGCGCGCCACATCGTCAGCGGCTCCAGCCCCACCGGGACGCAATTCCTGCAGGCCGTCGGCTGCGCCGAAGCCGGGGTACAGTTGCGGCGGCGTCCCGAGCTGGGCGCCTGGCTGGCGGCGCATCCCACGCCGCGCGCGGCGGAGTGGGCCGAGGAGGAAGTCACGCTGGTGAGCGGCGGCGAAGGCGCCACCAGCGAGGGCGAGTTCTGGGAAGCGGTCAACACCGCCTGCCGGGAAAAGCTGCCGGTGCTGTTTCTGATCGAGGACAACGGCTACGCCATTTCCGTGCCGGTCGAAGTCCAGACCGCCGGGGGCAGCATCTCGGCGCTGCTGGCCGGCTTCCCCGCCCTGCTGCGGCGCGAGTGCGACGGCTGCGACCTGTTCGCGTCGCTGACGGCGATGGACGAGGCGCTGGCGTGGTGCCGCGCCGGCCAGGGCCCGGCGCTGGTGCATGCCCACGTCACCCGCCCGTACTCGCATTCGCTCTCGGACGACGAGCGTTTATACCGGCCCGAGACGGAGCGCGAGGCGGAGGCAGAGCGCGATCCGCTGCGGCGCCTGAAGCAGTACCTGTTGGAGCAGCGCCTGGCCACCGCCGCCGAACTGAAAGCGGCGGCGGCGGCGGTGCAGGAAGAAATTCTGGCGGCGACCGACGCCGCGCTGGCCGCCGCGCCCGCCGCCGACGCGCACAGCCAGCTTTACTCGCCGGCGGTGGACATTACCGGCGAGGGCTTCGCCACGCCGGCGCAGAACGAAGGCGCGCCGCGCACCATGGTCGAGCTGATCAACGCCTGCCTGCGGGACGAGATGCGGCGCGATCCGCGCATCGTGGTGATGGGCGAAGACGTGGCCGACTGCAGCCGCGCCGCCAACCTGGACAAGATCAAGGGCAAGGGCGGGGTTTTCAAGGTCACCGCCGGCCTGCAGCGCGAGTTCGGGGAGGCGCGGGTGTTCAATACCCCGCTCGCCGAAGCCGCCATCGTCGGCCGCGCCCTCGGCCTGGCCACGCGCGGGCTGATGCCGGCGGCGGAAATCCAGTTTTTCGATTACATCTGGCCGGCGATGATGCAGATCCGCAACGAGCTGGCGGTGCTGCGCTGGCGCTCGGCCGGCGGCTGGAGCGCGCCGCTGGTGCTGCGCGTTCCCATCGGCGGCTATCTCACCGGCGGCGCCATCTACCATAGCCAGTGCGGCGAGGCGCTGTTTACCCACATGCCCGGCCTGCGCGTGGCCATGCCCGCGACGGCGCTGGATGCCAACGGGCTGCTGCGCACCGCGCTGCGCGGCGACGATCCGGTGCTGTTTCTCGAGCACAAACGCCTCTACCGCGAGCCCTTCAACCGGCACCCCTATCCGGGGCCGGATTTCTGCATTCCCTTCGGCCGCGCCCGCGTGGTCCAGCCGGGCAGCGATCTCACCGTCGTAACCTACGGCGCGGTGGTGCAGCGCGCGGTGCAGGCGGCGCAACGGCTGGCGCGCGAGCGCACCGCCGCGATCGAGATTCTCGACCTGCGCACGCTGCAGCCCTACGACTGGGAAGCGATTGCCGCCTCGGCCCAAAAAACCGGCAAAGTCCTGGTGGCCTATGAAGACATGCGCAGTTGGGGCTATGGCGCGGAGCTGGCGGCGCGGATTGCCGAGGAATTGTTCGATTGGCTGGACGCGCCGGTGCGCCGGGTCGCCGCCCAAGACCTCTACTGCGCTTACCAGCCCAAGCTGGAAGACGAGATACTGCCGCAGGCGGAAGATTTATATCGAGCGCTGGACGAGCTGCTGCGCTATTGAAGCCGCCGGCGGCCGCCGCAGCGGTCCGCCGGCGCCATCAGCGCGGCTTGAGGGCGAAGACTTTGACGCTGGCCGCGGCCTGATTGATATCGAAACGGGCGAGCAGTTGCCGCAAGGCTTCCGACTGCGCCGCCATGCCGCCGGCCGGCGCGCAGCAGGAACCATCCACGATCGGGAACGTTTCCGCCGCCGGCGGGGCGCCGGAGCAGCAAACGCTCTGGTTTTCCAGCTTGGCGTAGGCATTCAAGTCGGCGCCGCTGTCGAGGATTTCGACCGGATCGAAGCCGGCCGCCAGCAGGCCGCGGCGATACTCGTCGAGCGGGATGGCGCCGGCGATGCAGCCCACGTAGGCAGCCAGGTTGGCAGCGATTTCCGGGGGCAATTCGGCTTTCAGGGCGATATCGCTGACGGCCAGCCTGCCGCCGGGCTTCAGCACGCGGGCGATTTCGCGAAAAACCGCCGGCTTGTCGGGCGCCAGGTTGATCACGCAATTGCTGATGACGCAATCGGCGGAGGCCTCCGCGAGCGGCAGGCGATCAATCGCGGCCAGGTGGAATTCGACGTTGGCGTAGCCGTGGCGGCGGGCATTCTCCCGCGCCCGCGCGATCATCGCCGGGGTAATATCCATGCCGATGGCCCGCCCCGCCGGGCCGACTTTTTGGGCCGCCAGAAAGACATCCAGGCCGGCGCCGGAGCCCAGATCAACCACCACCTCGCCCGGCTGCAGATGCGCCAGCGCGATGGGATTGCCGCAGGACAGGCCCAGATTGGCTTCCGCCGGAATCGAGCGGAGCTCTTCCGGGCTGTAACCGAAGGCCTCGGCCACGGCGCGCACGCCCGCATGCTCGCTCGACAGCCGGCTCGCCGCCGCCGCCCCGTATTTCGCCTTCACCGCATCCAGCAACGATTCCGCCATGACTCACCTCGATGCGAAATAATATATTCGTCATGCCAACTATATAACCCCTCACTATAGGCTTGATTTCATGGATGCGTCAATGCAAATATGTCAGGCATGGGCCGCAAGCGCCGCAACGATCTGGCGTTGTTGTTCCAGTCCCTGGGCGATCCAACCCGGCTGCGGCTGCTGAACCTGCTGAAAGCGCAGGAAATCTGCGTCTGCTACCTGGTCGAGACTCTGGGCTTGCCGCAGCCGAAGATCTCGCGGCATCTGGCTTACCTGCGGCGCGCGGGGATCGTGGCCGCCCGCCGCCAGGGGAAATGGATGCACTATCGGATGGTTTTCCCGGCGCATTCCGGCGCCGCGGGCATACTGCGCCAGACGTTAACCGCCTTGAATCAGGACGCTGCGATGCAAGGCGACCGCACACGGCTGGCGCAGGCCTGCTGCGCCGCCGGCCGCAACCCGGCGCTGGAGAAGGCGCCGCGTCCGCTGCCGCTGGGCACCGGGATGCGAGCCGGGTTTCAATGAGCGCGCGCCGGGCGGATGGCAGCAATCAGATGCTGGGCGAAGCGATAAGCGTCGCATAGCTTCGTTGGTTCGTCGCTCGGCAATCCTCATGTACGTCCATGTACACTGCGGTTGCCTCGCGCCTCCCGCCTCGCTCTGCTCGCTTCTCCCTT
>JAJYIU010000022.1 GCA_021789895.1 Acidobacteriota bacterium
CGCCCCCAGCACAATCCGGCGCCCATTCTGGACGGCCAACCTCAACTGCTAGCACCGTCAGCGTTTGCCTTTTCCCTGGGATTTTCAGCACCTGTCCAGCCTGAGCCGGCTATATTGGACAGCAGTGGAATCTGATAGGTATTTTGGTATATTTGGTCTAATATTATTTTTTGACCAAAATTCTATCAAATCATGATAAATATTGTTATATAAAAAATCTATGCCTTTATATTGTGTGCGCTTATAATAGGTTATGAAACCAAAAGTAGAAATAGCTACTATAGTAATTGTGCCTAAAAAACCAACCAAGATACAAACTGCCCAAATGTTAATATGCATAATATTTCTATTCTTATGAACGCACCTTTGCCTGTCTCTTCCGTTGCGCCGCTGCGCTCCTCGCTCTTCCCTTTGCCGACATCCGGCCTCGTTTTCTGCCGCGTATTGAAAAGCCGTTCAGGGAATGGAGTGCATTGATTACAGATTCAAGTCTGTCGCTTTCAGCTTCGAGTTCATGGATGGCTTTGTTAATTGAATTCAAAGGCATGCTCCAGCTGATACTTGTCGATCACACATTGACGCACTCACTCTACAACAAATATCCGCCTTGTCAAGTTGTTTCATTTCTGATCATTTAAAATATTCATCAGTTTTTCCATGTTCTCTTAATGTGGATTTCTGAATCCCTTTCTCAGATAGATCAATCCCCGCACGCTCTCCCCCCTCTCCGCCGTCTTCCCGCAAAGTTCACAACAGTTGCCCCGTGTGTGCTCGATCTCCGTTTCCTGCTGCTCATAGAAGGGCAGAACGCGATCGTTCAGCACATCCACTGTGATCGGTTTTTGAGTCGGGTAAACCCAAAAAATCCTACCACTCGGAAGCCCATGAGCACCGCTCAGGCAGTTGGCTCCGGTCGGGCTCCGCCCTCCCTTCGCCAACCGCCTGCTCAGCCCTCAAACTGTCCGCTCATCTCCCGCTAAGTTCACTTGAGCATCGCTCAGGAAGCCCATGAGCATCGCTCAGGCAGTTGGCTCCGGTCGGGTTCCGCCCTCCCTTCGCTAACCATCTGCTCAGCACTCAAAATGTCCGCTCATCTCCCGCTAAGTTCGAATTATGGGAGGTAGCGGGCTGGACGGCAGGAACTCCGGCCTTCCCACTCGCACCCGGCCCCGAAATGCGTCCAATCACCCAGTGCCGTTTGGTGCCGTTTCAGTGCCGTTTCAAAATCGAAAACGGCACCGAGGCATATTGCTGAATCTAGATGGTTTAAGTCTATTTTTCGCCCTCGGGTGCCGTTTTGCAAAAAATATTATAGAGGGATGTTTTCAACGGTCTCATTTTGTCTCTTTTTTGCTTCTCCGCGCGGCTTATCTCCATCCATTCAATGGACTTACGCCATGAAAGCAATGTGTACACGTGTCTCTTTTGCGATGGCGTTTCCGGCCGGCCGGAGCGTGCCGGTCAGCGGCGAGATGCGGGGATTGAAAACTCGCCAATGCTCCAGCACGCCCGGCAAGGCTTTTTTACAAAACTGGACCGGAACGCTCCACTATTTTTGAATGTTGCAATGATCCAATTGCTTTTCCTGCGTTGTGTCTTGCCGGCGTCGCTGAATTCCGCTCGCGGCGCCCCGCTTTGCTAATAGCATTCCGAAACGAAGCCCAATGACGGCTTATCGCCCGCTGTTTTGCCGTTGCCCTCCAAAAAAACAATGCTAAGCGCGGTCATTTGATAAAAGTTCCGTTTTCGAGTTCGCGCCAGGCCTGGCGGAGCTCTTCGCGTGTGTTCATCACGATCGGGCCGTACCAGGCAATCGGCTCTTCCAGCGGCTTGCCCGACACCAGCAGGAATCGCATCCCCTCGTCGCCGGCCTCGACCATGATTTCATCGCCGCGGTCGAATAGCACCAGCGAACGGTTGCCGGCCGCGCCGGCCGTGTCCGGCGCCGTCGCATCGTTTGGATTCGTTTTCGCGCCGCTGGTTTGTTCCACGGCTTCGGTCAGCACCGGGCGCGGAGCGGAGGCGTCGCGAAAGCGTCCGGCGCCGGCGAAAACGTAGGCGAAGGCGTGGCGCGTGGTTTCCACCGGGATGCGGCGACGCTTGCCCGGCGGCAGCGAAATGTCCAGGTAGGTAGGCTCGGCGGCAATCTGGTCCACCGGCCCTTTTTGTCCCCAGAACTCGCCGGCGATAATCCGCGCCGTGGCGCCGTCGTCTTCGGTCACGCTGGGGATCTCCGCCGCCTGTATCTCCTGGTAGCGCGGCGCGGTCATCTTCAATGCGGATGGCAGGTTGGCCCAAAGCTGGAAGCCGTGCATGCGCCCGCCGCCGTCGCCCTTGGGCATCTCCTGGTGCAGTATGCCGCGGCCGGCGGTCATCCACTGCACGTCGCCGGCGGCAATGGTGCCGGCGTGTCCCATGCTGTCGCCGTGCGCGACCGTGCCGGCCAGCACGTAGGTGATGGTCTCGATGCCGCGATGCGGATGCCAGGGAAAGCCGGCGAGGTAATCTTCGGGGCGCTCGTTGCGAAAATCGTCGAGCAGCAGGAAAGGGTCGTATTCGCCGGTCTGGCCGAAGCCGAAAGCGCGTCGCAGCTTGACGCCGGCGCCTTCGAGCGTAGGCTGGGCTTCGACCACGCGCTTGATGGGACGTAGAGACATCGGAAGTCCTCCGGGGCCCGTTGATTGTCCGGGAATCCAATTCGATGCGGTGAGAGGCCGGAAAGATTCAGCCCCGGCATTGAGCGTCAATGGCCGTGCCGGATAGCATTTCTATCTGGAAACGGGCGCCACGCGGTGCGTGAATGGTGGCCGTGCCGCTTTAATATAGGTGGACATGAATGCCGCAGAGCCAGGCCGGGCGGCCGCCCCTCCGCTGCGATGGCGCCGCACTACGCCGCCGCAGCGCGCGGTGCTGCTCGCCGCCGCCCTGGGCTGGATGCTCGACGCCTTCGACGTCATGCTCTACGCCCTGGTGCTGGCCGAGTTGATGCGCCATTTCGGCATGCGCGCGGCCACTGCCGGATTGCTCAATACTCTGACGCTCGCCGCCTCCGCCCTCGGCAGCCTGCTTTTCGGCTATTGGGCCGATCGCCGCGGCCGGCGGCGCATGCTCGAACTCAGCATCCTGACCTACTCGGTTTGCTCCTTCCTGTGCGGCCTCGCGCCTACGCTGCTTTGGCTCGGCGTCTGCCGCTTCCTGCTCGGGTTGGGCATGGGCGGGGAATGGAATACCGGCGCGGCGCTGGTGGCGGAAACCTGGCCGGCGGCCTGGCGGGGCCGCGCCCTGGGCATGGTGCAAAGCAGTTGGGCGGTCGGCTACGCCCTCGCCGCCGCTGCCGCCGGGCTGGCGCTGCCGCTGTGGGGCTGGCGCGGAGTGTTTTTTCTGGGCGTGCTGCCCGCGCTGGCGGTGTTCTGGATTCGCCGCCATGCCCCCGAATCCCCCGCCTGGCTGGCGGCCAACCGCCCGCCTGCGCCGGAAGCCATCGCCGCCTCCCGGCCGCAGCCGGCGAGCCGCCATCGCCTCGTGGCTATGGGCCTGCGGCTGCGCGGGCACTATGGCGACCTTGCCGCCCTGCTCGGAATGAATACTTTCGGCATGTTCGCCTGGTGGGGGCTGTTTACCTGGATGCCCGCCTTTCTGGAATTGCCGGCGGCGCGCGGCGGCCGCGGCTTCAGCCTGATCTCGACCGTGGGCCTGCTGGTGGTGCTCAACCTGGCCGGCATGCTGCCCGGCTATCTGCTGTTTGGCTGGTTTGCCGACCGCGTGGGCAGAAAAAAAACGCTGCTGGTCTATCTGCTTTGCGCCGCCGCAATGGCGCCCGCCTTCGCGCTGGCCCGCGGCGAAGCGGCTATGCTCGCCGCCGGCGTGCTGTTGGCGTTTTTCGGCACCGGATTCTTTACCGGCTCCGCTATCGTCGGCAGCGAATTGTTTCCCACCGCAGCCCGCGCCACCGCCCTGGGCGCTACCTACAACGTCGCCCGCGGCTTGAGCGCGCTGGCGCCGTTGCTCATCGGCGGCTGGGCGGGAAAAAAAGGCTTGGGCGCGGCCCTGTCTGTCTGCGGCCTGGCCTACCTGCTGGCGGCGCTGTGCGTCCTGCCGCTGCCGGAAACCCGCGGCCGGGCGCTGTAAAAACGATCTATTCGAATTGCATGGCGGCGATGCCAAACCATGCGCTTGGTCAACGGCTCATCGGAGCGATGCCATTCTCCGGTTGGCCGTCATGGGACGGCAGCGGCATGGGAGCCGTCAAGGTTAGAGCACAGCCGGCTGAGTGCTTCGAAGGTTTTTCCCCTTGCCTTTTCGTCTTTTCTTCGCCTAGGCTGGCGGCGACGGCATTTTTGCCATGTCCAACCTGCTGACCCCGCGCCAGAAGGATGTATTGGATTACCTCAAGTATTTTCTGCGCCGGCGCGGCTACGCCCCCAGCCTGGAAGAAATCGGCCGCGGGCTGCGGCTGCGCTCGCTGGCGACCGTGCATAAGCATCTGCGCTCGCTCGAAACCAAAGGCTACCTGCGCCGCAATCCCGGCCAGTACCGCTCGCTGGAGCTGACGCCGCTGCGGCGCGGGCCGGAAGAGAACGGCGCCGGCGCGCAGTTGGTGCTCGCCGGCCGCATCGCCGCCGGCCAGCCGCTCGAAGCCATCCCGCGCCAGGAGCTGATTTCGCTGGCGGCCATCACTCGCGGCCGCGATTGTTTCGTGCTCGAAGTGCGCGGCGACAGCATGGTGGATGCGCATATCCTCGACGGCGACTATATCGTGGTCGAGCCGGTGGCGAAGGCGCGCAATGGCGATATCGTCGTGGCGCTGATTGACGCCGAGGAAGCCACGCTCAAGACCTGGTACCGGGAAGAGGATGGCACGATCCGTCTGCAGCCGGCCAATCCGCGGCTGCAGCCGATCCGGCTGGAGCCCGGACGGGTGCAGGTGCAGGGCCGGGTGCGCGGGGTCCTGCGCCGGTATAGATGAATCGGCGATCGGCCTTTCAGCGATGTGGCCGCGAGGGGCTGCAAGCAGTGAGAGGCTGCTCCGCGGCAATGCGGCCGCGGTCGAGCAGCAGGGCGCGGGTGGCGACGAGGGCGAGCTCATCCGGGCGGGGGTCGGCGGCGAGAATCGTCCAATCCCAGCGCCGCTGCCATTCGCGCAGGGCGAGGGCGAGCGCCTGGGCGCGGGCGGCGTCCTGATCGGCGAAAGGCTCGTCCAGCAGCAGCAGTTGCGGGCGGCGGGCGAGCATCCGCGCCAGCGCCACCCGCCGCATTTCGCCGCCGGAGACTTCCAGCGCCGGGGCGCGCCAGATCGCATCGAGCTCCAGGCGCGCGCGCAGCTCTGCAATCCATTCCGCCTCGCGGCGCTGTTGCGCCCGGTCGAGGCCGAAAAGCACGTTGGCGGCGACGTCGAGGTGCGGAAACAGGCGCTCGTTTTGCCCCAGCCAGCCGAGCGCGCGGCGCGCCAGCGGCAGCGGCGGAGGAAATTGCGTGATCCCTTGCCAGCGTATGTAGCCGCGGTCGGGCTGTTCCAGGCCGGCCAGACAGGCCAGCACCGTGCTTTTGCCCGCGCCCGAGGCGCCCAGAATGGCCAGGCTGCCGCCGCGGGGACAGCTCAGTTCGACTTCCAGTACGAAGCCGCGGCGGCGTTTTTCGATGCGGGCTTCGAGCATGCTCTCCTTACGGCAACGTCAGGCCGATTGGCGGCGCGCGGCCAGCAGTTGCAGCAGCCAGGGCAGCGGCAGCGCGGTCAGCAGAAAAATCACCAGCAGCGGCATCACTGCCGGCATCCCGGCATCCTGCAAATTGATCCAAATCTGCACCGGCATGCCGGCGGGGTAGTAGGCGGTGACCAGCACCGCGCCCAACTCGCCCAGGGCGCGCACCCAGGCCAGGCTGAGCGCCGCCGCCAGGCCGAGGCGGGCGAGCGGAAACGTGACCCGGCGGAAGACCTGCGCCGGAGACTGGCCGAGCAGCGCGGCGGTGGCTTCGAGCTCGCGCGGGACGGCGGCCAGGGCGGCGCGGGCGGCGATGATGTAATAGCCGATGCTGACGTAAAACTGCGTGGCGATGAAGGCCGGCACGCTGTTGGACATCGGCACGCCCCAGCGCAGCAGCCATTGTCCCAGCCGCAGGTTGGGGCCGAAGGCGAGCGATAGCAGAATGCCCAGCGCCAGCGGCGGCAGCAGTACGGAAATCAGGATCGGCGCTTCCCAAAGCAAGCGCTCGCGGCCGCGGCAGCGGGCGAGATAGCCGGCCACGGGCGTGCCCAGGGCGGCGACCAGCAGCATCGCTGCCGCGGTCCAGCCCAGCGAGACTTCCACCGCCGCGGCGGTGGAATGCGGCACCGGGCCGCCCCATAGCCAGCGCCCGACCGGGACGATCAATCCGGCAAAGGGATAAAGCAGCAGCAGCGAAAAAGCCGCCAGGCCGGCGCGCGCCGCCCAACGCCGGGCAGGCAGCAGGCTCGCAGCGGCCGCGGCGCTCATCGCGCTGCCGCCGGCGAGAAAATGGCGGAACGCTCCGGCCGGCGCAGCGCGGCGTCGCCGTGCGCCGCCAGCCGGGCGTCCGGCGGCGGCGGCTGGAACCCGAAGCGCGCCATGATCGCTTGCGCTGCCGGCCCGCGCAGCCAGGCCAGGAAGCGCCCGGCGCGGCGCGGATGCGGCGCCGCGCGCAATTGCGCGGCATAGAAGACGAGCGGCTCGGCGTGGTAAACGCGCCCGGCGAGGCGCAGCGCGGCCGATTCGTATTCCCGCGCATGGGCGGGGTCGCCCAGGTTGATCGCGGGCGGCAGGCTGACGAAGGGCAGGTGAAAGGCGATCGGCTGAAAGCGGTAAGCCGAGCTGGCGTCAAGCTGTCCGCTTTGCAGCCGCGCCATGATTTCGGCTTCGGGAAAAATCTGCCGCGGGTTGATGGCCGGGCCCAGAATGCGCCGCGGCAGGCCGGGGTCGTGCCGCCGCCGCGCTTCCAGCTTCATTACGATCAGGATATTGCGTCCTTGCGGGTCGGTGAGCGGGTTGGTGCGGCCAAATCGGAATCCGGGAGCGGCAAGCACCTGCCTCCAGGCGGGAGCGCCGGCGCGGCCGGCGCGCGCCAGTTGGGCGGCGAAGCGCCCGGAGGGGTTGTAGGCGATTACCATCTCGGTGCGCGCGATGGCGGTGGCGCTGCCCGCTTTGCCCGCTTGGAACAGTATCCGCATCGGCCCGGCCGTCACGGAAATAAACACATCCGGGCGCAGGCTGCCGGCGGCAATCAGATGGGCAAGGCCGTAGGCGCCCTGGGCGCGTCCGCGGATTTCCAGGCCGAGCGCTTGCGCCGCCGCCGGCTTCAGGCCGCGGTCCACCAGCGGCCCCATCGAGCCGGCGTAGTCAACTTCAACCGGGCGTGATTGGGCGTTCAGGCCGGCCGCTAGCAAGAACAGCAGCGGCAGCAGGCGCGATGTGTGGCGAAGCGGCATAAGAATCAAAAAGGCAGGCGGAAAGAAAAGATCAGGTTATGGTAGTTGGCCGGAAAGGAGGAGAGGGGGATTTGCTCGCCTGCGCCGAAAGTGAAAGCCAGATCGCCATGCAGCCGGTAAGGTCCGAGCACCAGACCGGGAGTGATCCAGGTTCCGGTATGGCCGGGCAGGCTGCCGCCCGCCAGCCAGGTGGCGTTGTACTCCAGCTCAGGCCAGAAGTGGCGCGGCAAACGGTATTGCAGCGCGGTGTTGAGCGTAATCTGGCGGTTGGGAGGGTAGATCGGGTTCATGCCAACGGGCGTGTAGGCATGCTGGCCGGTCAAAAAACCGAAGCTGAAGGCCTGCTGTAGATCGAAGCGCCCGTAACCTTTTCCCCAGCCGAAACCCGGCGCAATCTGTCCGGTGCCGCCATGGATCGAGTGGCTGGCGCTGAAAAACGCGGTGGCGACATAATTGCCGGCCTTCTCGGGAGCGGCCGCCAGGCGGTATTTCAGCAATCCGCCGTAAGCCCCCCAACTGCATTGATGGGAGATGCAACTCAGGTTGGGCTGGAACACAATCGCTTCCATCGAGGGCGCGGGAATCAGCTCCAATCCTTTCCCGCCGCCCCATTGCCAGCCCACCATTCCACCGGAAAATTCCTGTTCAGCATCGAAGCGGTACTCCTGCTCGAGCAGCGGGGTGAGGGTGACCAACGGGGTGATCCAGTGCGGCTGGCGGTTGCGCGTGCGGTGGGTCATGCGCAGCCAGACGCTATGCGGCTTGCGCGCGGCTGAAGCTGCGGCCCTGGACTTGGTTTTAGGTTTTGCGGCCCCGCCCCGGGCAACGAGCAATAAACTAAGGAATAGGCCGGCAGCGGCGGTGTTTCGCAACGATGAAGCCGGGCGGTTCGCACGCAGCGCCGGAGAATGAAAATTTGAGCTGGGCATGGTGATAGTGGGCGAGGTTGAAAGGCGGGGCTGTCGTCAGCGCATGATCATGACTTCGGTGGCCTTGATGAGCGCGATCGCCGGCAAGCCCGGTTCCAGGCCCAGTTCGTCGGCGGCTTCGCGGGTGATGACAGCCTTGATTTTCTGATCGCCAATCGCCAGCGTGACCGCCGCCAGCAGGCCTTCGCGCCGCACTTCGGCGACGACGCCGCGCAACTGGTTCCGTCCGCTGATTTGGTGCTGCGCCGCCGGCGTGGGCGCCTGAGCACGCAGGCGATCCAGCTCGGCTTCGCTGATGCGGTAATGACCGCCGGGCGTGCGCGTCGCCTTGAGCTTGCCGCTATAAATCCAATGCTTGAGGGTTGGGTAGGAGATTCCCAGCTCATGTGCGGCTTCACTCGGTTTTCTCATCATAATATTGTGAAGATTAGCATAGAATCGCATAGAATCGTTAAATTTAAAGTTGATAGTAGCAGGCTAAATATTTTATTGACAATAACTCACTCAGATTTATATACTGGCTAAAGCCTGTAGCCGAGCGAAAAATGGCGGCAGGCGGGGAGAAGAACGCCCTATGGGCAAGATTATTGGCATTGATCTGGGCACCACCAATAGCGTGGTCGCGGTGATGGAAAATGGGGAACCGAAAGTGATTGCCAACTCCGAAGGCGGGCGCACCACCCCCTCCGTCGTCGCTTTCACCAAAACCGGCGAGCGGCTGGTCGGCCAGGTGGCCAAGCGCCAGGCGATTACCAACCCGGAAAACACGATTTATTCGATCAAGCGCTTCATGGGCCGCCGTTACGACGAGGTGACGGAAGAGATGAAAATGGTGCCCTACAAGGTGCAGCAGCAGGGCGATCATGTGGTCGTGGCGGCGGGAGGGAAGACGTACACTCCGCCGGAGATTTCTTCCTACATTCTGACCAAGCTGAAACAGGCGGCGGAGGACTATTTGGGCGGGGCCGTGAGCGAGGCGGTGATCACCGTGCCGGCCTACTTCAACGATGCGCAGCGCCAGGCGACCAAGGATGCCGGGCGGATTGCCGGGCTGGACGTGAAGCGCATCGTGAACGAGCCGACGGCGGCGGCGTTGGCCTACGGCCTGGACAAGAAGAAAGACGAGACCATCGCCATCTACGATTTTGGCGGCGGCACCTTCGATATTTCGATCCTGGAAGTCGGCGAAGGCGTGGTCGAGGTGAAGTCCACGAATGGCGACACCCACCTTGGCGGCGACAATCTCGACCAGCGGCTGGTGGATTGGCTGGTGGACGAGTTCAAGAAAGAAGAAGGGATTGACCTGCGCGGCCGCGGCAACGAAATGGCCATGCAGCGGCTGAAAGACGCGGCGGAGAAGGCGAAGATGGAGCTCTCCACCACGATGGAAACGGAGATCAATCTGCCCTTCATCACCGCCGATGCGAGCGGGCCCAAGCACCTGGTGAAGAAGCTTTCGCGGGCCCAGTTCGAGCGCATGGTGGAAGACATCCTGCAGCGCTCGATCGGCCCCTGCAAGCAGGCGATTTCGGACGCCGGGGTTACGGCGGACAAGATCAACGAGGTGGTGCTGGTGGGTGGCATGACGCGCATGCCGCGCATACAGCAACTGGTCAAGGAACTGTTCGGCAAGGAGCCGCACAAAGGCGTCAACCCCGACGAAGTGGTGGCGGTGGGCGCGGCCGTGCAGGCCGGCGTGCTCTCGGGCGAGGTTAAAGACCTGCTGCTGCTCGATGTGACGCCGCTGTCGCTGGGCATTGAGACCATGGGCGGGGTCTGCACGCGCCTGATCGAGCGCAACACCACTATCCCCACGCGCAAAAGCGAGGTGTTCTCGACCGCGTCGGACAATCAAACCTCGGTCGAGGTGCACGTGCTCCAGGGCGAGCGCCCGATGGCGGGCCAGAACCGCACCCTGGGGAAATTCCACCTGGTGGGCATTCCGCCGGCCCCGCGCGGCATACCGCAGATCGAGGTGACCTTCGACATTGACGCCAACGGCATCGTGAACGTGAGCGCCAAGGACCGGGGCACGGGCAAGGAGCAGAAGATCACGATTACCGCCTCCAGCGGGCTGTCGAAGGAAGAAGTGGAGCGGATGACGCGCGAGGCCGAATCGCACGCGGATGAAGACAAGCGCAAGCGCGAGGAAGTGGAAGTGCGCAATGCGCTCGATAGCCTGGTCTATTCGACCGAAAAGACGCTGGCCGAGAACCGCGACAAGCTGGCGGCGGGCGATGCGCAGGCGCTCGATGCGGCGCTGGCGGAAGCCAAGCGGGCGCTCGAAGGCGGCGACGCCAACGCGCTGCGCTCGGCGCAGAACGACCTGACCAAGGCGGCGCATAAGCTGGCGGAGGCGATGTACCGCCAGGCCGGCGCTCCGCCCAGCGGCGCGGCCGGAGCCGGCGGCGAGGCCGGCGGCGCGGCCGCCGAGCCGGCGGGCGAGCCGGCGGCGGGCGGCCAGACGGGCAAGCCCGGCGATGTGATCGACGCCGAATACGTGGACGTCGAAAACGAGAAAAAGTAATCCGCGCGATGCGGGTTAAGATGAACCGGGCTGGGCGGCGGCGCGATCGGCGCTGCCCTCGGCCCCGGAAATTGCTCTATGCCGGCCAGCGCGCAAAAAGACTATTACGCCACTCTCGGGGTCAAGCACAGCGCCAGCGCCGAGGAGATACGCAAGGCGTACCGGCGCCTCGCCCGCAAATTTCATCCCGACGTCAATCCCGGCAACAAGAGCGCCGAAGAACGCTTCAAGGATTTGCAGGAAGCCTATGACGTTTTGAGTGACGCGAAAAAACGCGATTTCTACGATCGCGCCGGCTTCTATTCCGACCAGGCGTTCCAGCAGGGGGCGGAAGCGTATGCCCCGCCGCCGCCGGGCGGAGGCGGGCAGGGGCCGGTTCCGAACTTCGATTTTTCCGGCTTTGATTTCGAGGCCGAGCCGGGGGCTGAGCGGCGGGGCGGTTTTCGCGATCTGTTCGGCAACCTGTTCAACCGCCATGCCGCAACCGCCGAAACCGCCGGCAGCGACCTGGAATACCAGGCGACGATCGGTTTCTGGGAAGCGATCCGGGGGGCGGTGCTGCGGCTGCCGGTGCCGCGGATGGAAGCCTGCCCGCAATGCCACGGCAGCGGCAGCGGCGGCCGGGGCGGGGTTTGCCAGGAGTGCCAGGGGAAGGGCCAGGTGACGCAGCAGGTGGGCGGCATGCGCTTCAACCTGCGCTGCCCGCAATGCCAGGGGACGGGCAAGCAGGGGTCCGCCTGCCCGCGCTGCCACGGCCAGGGGCGGGTGCGGATCGAAGACATGCTGGAAGTGCGCATCAAACCGGGCACGCGCGAGGGGGCGCGGCTGCGCATCGCGGGCAAGGGCAACTGGGGCTCGCAAAGCTATGGGGACCTCTACGTGGTGCTGCATATCCAGCCGCACCGGCTGTTCCGGCGCGAGGGCGACGACATACACCTGCATGTGCCGATTACTCTGAGCGAGGCGGCGCTGGGCGCCAAAATTGAGGTGCCGACGATTGACGGGCAGGCGCTGTTGAAAATTCCTCCGGGCACGCAGAATGGCCAGCGCTTCCGGCTGCGCGAGCGCGGCGTGGTTTCGGCGCAGCGGGAAGGCGCGCGCGGCGATGAATATGTCGAGGTGCGGGTCGTGGTGCCGCGCCCGGCGGATGAGCGCAGCAAGGAGCTGTTGCGCGAGCTGGCGCGGCTGAATCCGGAAGATCCGCGCGCCGGCCTCGAGCGCGAAGCGCAAGCGGGAAGCTGAACGGGTTGCAGCCATGGTGAAAAAACGCGGACGTGCGGCCTTCATGATCTCGGCAGTGGCCGAGCAGTACGGCATCCATCCGCAAACGCTGAGGCTGTATGAGCGCGAAGGCCTGTTGAAACCCTCGCGCACCGAGGGCAATACCCGGCTTTATACCGAAGAGGACCTGGAACGGCTGGAGGTCATCCTGGCGCTCACCCGCGATCTGGGCGTGAATCTGGCCGGGGTGGAGATTGTGCTCAATATGCGCCAGCGCATGCAGCAGATGCAGTCCCAGATGCAGGAATTCGTTGATTACGTCCAGCATGAGCTGCTGGCGCGTTATCCGGCCGCGGCGGTGGGCAAGGAGGCGCTGATGCCGCTGCGCCGTCCCCGCCGCAATCATCCCTGAAACGCCGGCCGGCGCGCCGCTTGCGCCGCTGGCTTGGCGATGCAATCCCGCCAGCCGTTGCAGCCGGAGCAGATTGCAGAAAGATTCCCCCGCGCATGCCGACTGCGCCGCAACTGCATAAGACATCTGAAGTCCGCCGCCTGCGCTTGCCCCGCGGCGGCTCCCCGCTCGAACGCGCGCTGGCCTGGGGTGCAATGCTCGGGCCGGTGGGCTTGATTGGCTGGGGCCCGGGCACCTGGGCATCGCTGCTGACGGCCGTACTATGGCGGCTTTGCATCGAGCATGGGCCCGCGAGCTTGCTGCCGCATGGCCGTCTGCTGGCGATCGCTCTCGCCGGCATCGTTTTTGTCCTGGGCGTTCCGGCGGCGGCCGCCGCCGCCCGTTGTTTGCGGTCTCCGGATCCGGCCGGCGTGGTGGTGGATGAAGCGGCCGGTCAACTGCTCGCCTTCGCTTTCGTCGTGCCGGTAAGCTGGGGCTGGATGCTGGCCGGACTGGCTTTTTTCCGCTTGTTCGATATTGCCAAGCCGTTTCCCATCCGCCGGCTGGAACGCTTGCCGGGCGGCTGGGGCATTATGGCCGATGACCTGCTCGCCGGCTTTTATGCCGCGCTGGCGCTGGAATTGATGCAGTTGGCGGTCAACGGGCTGCGGTAGGCGCTATCAAAAACTAATCCGCCCCGGCAACAGAGTAGAAAGAAAAGGTTGCCTGAGGAACCAGGTAATTTATTAGCTGATGAGTTTCACTGGCCGGCCGGCCGGTAGGGATTCCCTTATTTTTTAGGTGTTTTTTTAAAGTGAGCTAACTTCCGACTTGTGCAAAACGCATAAACACTGCGTCATTGTTGGCCGGAACAAAACTAGCGTCAACCCAATTTCGGCTATGTTGGTATAAAGCACGGAAAATGAATTACTTAGGCTTGCGCTGCGGCCGGGCGCCGCCACCGGCGCGGAGGCGCTCAGACCGCCGCGCAAGCGGTCGCAACGGGCTGCGTTTCCACAGGTTTTCCACAGATTGATGAATGCCCGGTTACCGATAAACCCTGAATCGGGGCATTCGCGGGTGAGCGCCTCAATTGTGGTGCAGGCCAGGGGTCGAGCCGGGTCCGAAGGCGATCGGCCGAGGGCTTATTGTCCATTGAGCGAGATGTGCACCAGCACCTTGCCGCCCTGCCGGCTGCGCGCCTGCGCCAGCGCTCCGCCAAAATCGGAGAGCGAAAAGCGATGGGTGATCATCAGCGTCGGATCGAGCAGGCCGGCGGCGATCATGCGGATCACATTGGGATAGGTGCCATAGCCGGTATTGCCCATGGCGCCGATGAGCTTGGCTTTTTTCACCTGATAATTTTCCGGAAATACCGGCGGGCGCTTGTCATCGCGGCCGATGATCACCATCTGCCCGCCATTGGCCGAGCACTGCTCCATTGCAGGCAGGCTGCGGCTGAAATCGCCGGCGGCTTCGACTTGCACATCGGCGCCGGCGCCGCCGGTTTCGCGCAGCACGACCGCGTGTGGCGCCTCGCCCTCGACCGGAAATGCCGCATTGGCGCCGTAAGCCAGCGCCAGCTCGCGGCGCGCCGCCTGGTGTTCGAAGACCAGGATGCGCGCGGCGCCGGTGGCGCGCAGCAATCCGATTGTGGCCAGGCCGATGGCGCCGGCGCCATAAACCACGGCCCAGGCCCCGGGCTTGATCCGCGCGGCGCATTCGAACAGGGCATTGTAGGCGACCGTGAAGGGTTCGATGACGGCGCCGGCTTCGAGTACGCGCCGACGGTCGTTGCCGAAGCGCGGAAGCAGCGAGTTGATCTTCCAGCAATTGGCTTCCGGAACCCGCAGCAGCTCGGCCATGCCGCCATTCATGGTAAAGCCCACGTCTTCCAGGCTCTCGCACTGGTTGGGAAAGCCGCGGCGGCAAGCTTCGCAGCGGCCGCAGACCACCATATCGTCGAGGCAGACCAGGTCGCCGGGCTGTAGATGGCGGACCTGCGCTCCGATGGCGGCGATCTCGCCGGCGACTTCGTGCCCGGGGACGCTGGGGAAACGGGCCATGCCGGGATAGCGCATGTAGCCTTCGGCGTCGGTCTCGAAAAAGTGCAGGTCGGAACCGCAAAGCCCGGCGGCGGCTACCTTGACCAGCACGTCGGTGGGGCCGCAGGCGGGCGCATCCAGTTGGCGCAATTCGAAGCGCGGATGGCGCCAGACGTTGGAGCTCAGGCGGGCCATGCGGGTGCGTTCCTCCTCCGGGCTGAGGGCGTAATCGGGACGCGGCGACCATTCCGCTAAAATGACGGCTGCTTGCATGGAAGTTCCTTTACAGGGCGAAGCGCGGCTGCGACGGCGCCGGGTAGGACCGGGGCGAGACTAGCGCCGCGGCGCAAGCCGCCGAAGGCGCGCGACGGCGGCGTCGAGCGTGGCGTCTTGCTTTGGGAAACAGAAGCGGATCTGGGACTGACCCAGCCGCGGGTCATGATAAAAACTGGAGCCGGGGACGCCGGCGACGCCGGTCTCGCGCACCAGCCGGCGGGCGAAGGCGGTGTCGGCGCCATCGCCGGGCTCGGCAAAGCGCTCGATCCCGGCGATAACGTAATAGGCGCCTTCCGGCAGTTGGCAGTTGAAGCCGGCCGCCTGCAGCGGCGGCACCAGCCGTGCGCGGCGGGCGGCGTACTCGCCGGCCAGTCGGCGGCAATATTCGTCGCCGTGGTCAATGGCGTGCGCCGCCCCGATCTGCAGCGGCGCGGGGGCGCCCACGGTCAAAAAGTCGTGCACTTTGCGAATGCCGTTGGCCAGCGCCTCGGGCGCCAGCGCCCAGCCGATGCGCCAGCCGGTGACGCTGAACGTCTTGGAGACGCCGCTGATGGTGATGGTGCGTTCCTGCATCCCGTCCAAGGTGGCGATGGGCAGGTGCTGGCGGCCGTCGTAAAGGATGTGCTCGTAAATCTCGTCGGTGATCGCGAGCGCGTCCCAGCGCACGCAAAGGTCGCGGATATATTCCAGTTCGGCGCGGGTGAATACCTTGCCGGTGGGGTTGTTGGGGGTGTTGATGATGATGGCGCGGGTGCGGGCATTGAAGGCGGCCGCCAGCTCGTCGCGATCGAAGCTCCAGCCCGCGGGCGAGGGGCGCAGCGGCACGAACCGCGGCTGGGCGCCGCTGAGGATGGAGTCGGGCCCGTAGTTCTCGTAAAACGGCTCGAAGATGACCGTTTCGTCGCCGGGGTTGAGCACCGCAATCAAAGTCGAGATCATCGCCTCGGTAGCGCCGCAGCAGACGGTGACGTGACGGTCGGGCTCGACCGGCATGTGGTAGATGCGCTGGTATTTGGCGGCAATGGCCTGCCGCAGGGCGGGATCGCCCCAGGTCACCGAGTACTGGTTGACGTCCTCGCGGATGGCCTGAATGGCGGCTTCCTTGATGAAATCGGGAGCGGCGAAATCGGGAAAGCCCTGGGCCAGGTTGATGGCGTCATGCTCCATCGCCAGCCGGGTCATTTCCCGGATGACGCTTTCGGTAAAGTTTTCGACGCGATGGGAAACGCCGTGGCGGGTCGAAGCGATGGTGGTGGCGGACAAGGCAAAACTCCTTCCGGCGGCGGCACCGATCAGGCGCTGCCGGTGGCGCCGGCGTTGGTGAGCGCCAGGCCGCCGTCTTCGCCGGCTTCGGCGGCCTCGCCGGTTTGAGAAAAGGGATCGTCGTGGCCGGGAATGACCACGCCTTCGAAGCGCAGGATGCGATCGCGGCTGCGCGCCGCCAGCCGCTGTTTCCAGGGCGGCATGTCCTGCTGGTTGGCGGTGTCTTCGGCGAAGGGGCGGGCATCGCCGGCGATCAGGTAATCGCCGTCGCGTCCTTCGACCACCAGGGAAATGTGGCCGGGAGTATGCCCGGGGGTGGGAATCACGCGCAAGCCGGAAAACGGCAGCGCATGTTCTTCCAGCCAGCGGTAGCGCTCGCGCGGGCCCAGCACCGCCGGATCCCACATCCAGCGCAGCAGTTGCAGCAGCCGCGCTTGGTCCATGCGGTCGAATTCATCATCGCCGGCTTCCGGATAAAACTGGCGAAAGACCTCGCGCCGGGTCTCGCCCGAACAGACCGAATTGTAGATGTTCACCGCCCAGTCATAATCGTTGCGGGAGCCATAGAACTGTGCCCGTGGGAAGAGGAAATTGCCGCCGCAGTGGTCGAGATGGTAATGCGTATTGATCACCGCGCCGACCTCGTCCGGAGTGATGCTGGCGGCGGCCAGCCCATCCAGCAGCAGGGAATCGTGCTGCGGAAACCCGGTGTCGATGACGATATGTTCGCGCCCGCGCGTAATCAGCACCGAGCAGGCCTGCAAGGGCAGTCCCGGCATCAGGATGCGCAGGTTCCAGCGGCCGCGGCGGGCGGCGGCGGGCGCGGCGCCGCGCCGGCGCCGGGCGGGAGTGCGCACCGGGCTCATGCCGCCCCCGCCAGCGGCAGCCGCACCAGGAAGCTGCTGCCTTCGCCCGGCACGCTGCAGACTTCGACCGAGCCGCCATGAATTTCCGCCACCCACTTCACGATCGGTAGGCCCAGGCCGCAGCCATCGGCCCGCCCATCGCGAGTTCGCGATTTATCGGCGCGGTAGAAGCGCTCGAAAATGTGCGGCAGGTCTTCGGCGCTGATGCCGATGCCGCTGTCGCGCACCTGCACCTGCGCGGCGCTGTTGCGCCGCTCCACCCGCACCTCGACCCAGCCACCGGCGGGGGTGTATTTCAGCGCGTTGTCTATCAGGTTCAGCATCATCTGCCGCAGCCGCAGCCCATCCGCGCGCACCGGCACCGGGGCGGCGGTGTACGTGCGCAACTGCAGCTCCCGCGCCGAGGCCACCACTTGCATCTGCTCGACCAGGTCGCGGACCAGCTCGTTAAGATCCATGGACTCCATGCGCGGCTGATATTCGCCCGCGTCCGCCTGCGCCAGCACCAGCAGGTTGCGGATCATGCGGTTGAGGCGGTCGATTTCTTCCAGGTTGCTTTCCAGCACCCGGCGGTACTCGGCCATGGACGATTGGCTGACCAGCGCCAGCTCGGTTTCGCCCTGCATGGCCTGCAGCGGAGTGCGCAGCTCATGGCTGACGTTGGCGGAAAACTCGCGCATGCGCTGGAACGATTCTTCCAGCCGCGAGAACATCGCGTTGAAGGTCGCGGCCAGCTCGTCCAACTCGTCGCCGCGGCCGCGGGTAGGGAGGCGGCGGCCGAGGTTGGTGGCGGTGATGGACTGGGCCGCGTGGGTCATATCCGCTACCGGCTTGAGAGTGCGCGCCGCCATCACCCAGCCGCCGGCGGCGCTGAAGGCGATGGTGACCGGCAACAGCATCAGCAACACCCATAAAAAGGTGTCGAGGGCGTCGTTGATCGGCTTCAGGCGGGTGCCGATCTGCAGCAGGTAGGGATGCCCCTGGGGGCCGTAAATGACGGCGTTGGCGAAGCGGATTTCCTCGGCCCGGGGCGCGCCCCAGGTGTAAAACGTCGCCCGCTCGGCCAGAATGCGCTTCAGTTGGCTGGGACGCAGGGAAAAGCCCAGCACCGTGAGCACCGGGGATTGCTTGATCAGTTCGCCCTGGGCATCGGAGATTTGCGCAATGCGAAAGATGGTGTTGAGCGAATTGTTCTGATCGGCGGCGCCGGCATTGAAGGCCAGCACCGGCTTGTGGTGCTCGATCTGCACGTATTGCTTGACGCGGTTGGCCTCGTCCTGCAGCTCGTTGTCGATGTTCCAGTAAATGATGAAGTGCAGTATGCCGAACAGCAGGCCGGCGGCGATCAGCAGAATGACGCTGAACAGGACAGTGTATTGAAAGGTCAACTGGCCGCGGATGGTCGCGGGCTTCCAGCGCGGCCAGCGCAGCCGGCGCTCGCCGCTCACTGCACCACCTCGTGCTTCAGCATGTAGCCGACGCCGCGCACGCTCTGGATCAGCTTGGGGTCGCGGTCCTTGTCGATTTTGTTGCGCAAATAGCTGATATAGACGTCAATGACATTGGTGAAGCTGTCGAAGCTGGCGTCCCAGACGTGCTCGGCAATCATGGTGCGGGTCACCACCTGATTGGCGTTGCGCATCAGGTATTCGAGCAGCATGAATTCCTTGTTGGAAAGCTCCAGCTCGTTGTCGCCGCGCCAGGCGCGATGGCGGGTAGGGTCGAGCACGAGGTCGGCAACGCGGAGCTGCAGGTTCAGCTCCCGCCATTCGCGCCGCAGCAGCGCCCGCACCCGCGCCTTCAGCTCAGCGAAGGCGAAGGGCTTGATCAGGTAATCGTCGCTGCCGATTTCCAGGCCGCGCACCCGGTCTTCGACCGTGGTCTTGGCGGTCAGGATCAGGATGGGCACGTTCGGGTTTTTCTTGCGCACCGTCGCCAGCACGGACAGCCCCGGAACTTTGGGGAGCATCAGATCGAGAATAATAAGGTCGTACTCGCCCGATTCGGCCAGGTAGAGCGCCTCTTCGCCATCCGCGGCCAGATCCACGGCAAAGTGGTCCTGCTGCAGTCCCTTTTTGATGAACTGGGCCACCTTGAATTCGTCTTCGACCAGCAGGATTCGCATACAATTCGGCTTGGCCGGCGCCCGCCGGCATGAATAGTCTGCGGGGCGCGGGTTAAAATCCAATTAAGCGCAGATTAAAAAATTTTCATCCTTGCCGCCGCGGCGGAGGGCCAAACGCACGACTCCCTATTATAATAATGAATGGCTGGGCTCACCGGCAGTCAAGCGATTCCGGCATCGCCCCGTGGCCATGCAAATACGCGATTTCTGTCGTCCCATGCCGGTATCACGCCGTCCCCTAGCCTCCACCGCCCCCGCGGCTCCTTCCCGTCCGCAAGGTCTGGCGCCGGAAGGTCTGGCGCCGGCTCGCGCCGCAGGCTGGCTTGTCCTGCTGGCGGCGCTGCTCGTCCCCCTGGCCGCTGCCGCGTCCCCCTTGGCCCAGGCGCGGCAGTGGGTGGAATGGGGCGACTGGATCCAGGCGCGCTCGCTGCTCGACGCCGCATTGAAAAGCACGCCGAACGACCCGAAACTGCTGGCGTACGATGCCCATGTCCTGCTGGCCTTTCAGGAAAATAAGCAGGCGGTCAAGCTCGCCCGCCAGGCGGTCAAACTCGATGCCCGCTGCGGCTCTTGCCATCTTTTTCTCGCCGAAGGCTTGGGGCAGCAGGCCAAGGGAGTGAGCCGCTTTCGCGCCCTGTTTAAGCTGCACCACATCCTCAAGCACCTGAAACTCGCCTTGCAGCTCTCGCCCAACGACCCCGACGTGTATTGGGGGTTTATCAATTACTACCTGCAGGTTCCCCCGGCGGCCGGCGGCGGCGCGGCCAAGGCCTATGCCTATGTTCGCCAATTGGCGCAATACGATGCCGTGGATGGCGCCCTGGCGATGGGCGAAGTCGAGGTCGCCGGCGGGCATCCGGAGCGGGCCATGCAGGTTTACCGCCAGTCCGCCGCGGCTCATCCCAACGATCCGCGCGCCTTATTCGCGGTCGGCGAGGCGCTGTTCCGGCAGGGAGATTTTGCCGCCGCCCTGGACTGGCTGCAGCGCGCCCGCCGGCTCGCTCCCCAATCGGCTTTTTATACCGGCTACGAAGCGGCCGCACTGGTGCACTTGAGCCGGCAAATCCAGGCGTGGCGGCTGATCCGCGCCTATGAAACCCGGCCGCAGCGCAGCCAACTGCCGGAATTCCTCGTGGCCCAAGCGCTGAAAGCCGTTGGCCAGAATTTTCCCTGGGCGCGCCAACTGCTCGAAAGTTACCTGGCCGTGCCGCATGAACCCAACCAACCCTCGCATCGGGTCGCCCGCTCCCTGCTGGCATCCCTGGGCTGAAAGCTGCCCGGTCCGCGCGATTCGCCCGCGTTGAGGTGAGCTAGGCCCGAGGCGCGCAACGGGAACCCCTATACTGGGATGCCATGCAGACGGAATCGCCATGCTTGCCGCCCTTGCGCCTGCGCCCGTTGTTTATTCCGCGCGTCTGGGGCGTGCGCGAGCTGGCGCCGTTCTACGATGGGCGCGGCCGGGAACCCGAGCCGATCGGCGAGACCTGGCTGACCGCCAACGATTGCCTCATCGAGCCCGAGGGTGAACCCCTGCGGCAGCGGCTGGCCCGCGAGGGCAGGCGCCTGACGGGCGCGGCGGACGTCGGCGAATTTCCCCTGCTGGTCAAGTTTCTGTTTCCCGCCGACCGGCTCTCCGTCCAGGTGCACCCCACCGACGAATATGCTATGCGCCGCGGCCTGGGACGTGGCAAAACGGAGATGTGGCACGTGGTGGCCGCGCAGCCCGGCGCCCGGCTGGGCGTCAACTTGCGGCCCGGCATCGCGATGGCCGAATTTGCCGCTGCCTGCCGCGTCGGGCGCGGGGCGGAATGCCTCGATTGGCAGCCTGCTCAAACCGGCGATACCTTTTATATCCCCGCCGGCACGATCCATGCCATCGGTCCCGGAATGGTCTTGTGCGAGGTCCAGCAGCAGTCGGATAACACCTTTCGTCTCGACGACTATGGCCGCCTCGGACTCGACGGCCGCCCGCGAGCGCTTCATTGGGAAGATGGTTTTACCGTTGCCCGCCCGCATGCCGGCGGCGGTAAGCTCAACCGCCGGCCGCAGCGGGCCGGCTTGCTTTGCAGTAGTCCATATTTCCGAGTGGAAAAGTTCAGCCTGGAACGCGATGCGCTGCCGCTGGACGCGGGAACAATGCATGTAATCGCCGCGCTCGATCCGGGTTTGAGGCTCGAGCGCGCCGCAACGTATGGAACCGAGCCGGGCCTGGACCTGCCGCCGGCCACTTGCGCGATCGTGCCCGCCGCCAGCGCAATATGGCAACTGGCCGGACGCGGCGCCGGGCTCGATATCACGCTCCCCATCTACCGATAGTTTGCGGGTATTCCGCTTTGCCCGGGAGATGTGCTGGCCCGCGCCCATCGTTTCATTACTGGCATCGCCCTCCCCTGCCGGTGTGGTGTTCGCTTGATTGTATTGAACGGGCGGGAGATGAGCGGAGAATTTCTGGATCGTAGTGGCGAATATGCGTGGGCAATTTAGCGCCGGCAGTATTCGATGGCTGCAACCGAAGCGCCTGAATAAAAAATGCTATTTATAATGGAGTAGTTTAGCCGCGCGTGGCGCCATCGTCTAGCGGCCCAGGACGTCGCCCTCTCAAGGCGAAGATCGCGGGTTCGAATCCCGCTGGCGCTACCAATCTTTTTTTGAACCCATCAGCAATCTATTTTTCTCCGGCGGGCTGCGCCGGCCGGTAGTGGCGCAGAGCTGCGTCGCCGGTAGCTGGCTGCCTGCGTGTTTTCAGCCGCTGTTGCGGCATTTCACCCACTTTAGAGCTATATAAAAACCTGCGCTGCGCGCCGAAATCGCGGCCGTGGCTAGCTGCCCTTGAGCGCTTCCAATTCCCGTGGTTTCATTAACAGAAAGCCGTTCCCGCGCCGGCGCAGAATTCCCTGGCGGCGTAAATCGGAGAAGATGCGGCTGACCGTTTCGCGCGTGGTGCCGATACTTTCGGCAATATCTTCCTGCGTCACCGGGAAGGAAACCAGGGTTCCCTGGGTGCTTTCCTGGCCGTGTTCGGCGGCGCGCGTCAAAAGCAGTTCCGCCAGCCGCGACACGACATGGCGGTGCAAGGCCAACATGCGCGCATGCTCCCAGGATTTTTGCAATTGGATCGCCAGCGCCTCGATCACCACCCGGTAACTGTTGGGATGTTCCGTCAGAAAATTCAGGAATTGCACTCGCGGGATGAAAGTGATCTGGCTGGGCAGCAGGGTTTCGGCGCTGACCGGATAGGGGCTGCCGGTCAGGCTGCTGCTGATGCCCAGCACTTCGCCCTGGCCCACCCGCCGCAGGATGACCGTGCCCCCCTGCTGCGAATTCGCGAAGGTTTTAATCTCGCCCGAGCATACGACATAAATGCCGCGCGTCGCCTCGCCTTCGAAAAACAACACCACCCCGCGTGGATACCAGGCAATCTGGCGGATTTCCTGGAGTTTAGTCATTTCTTTTTTATCGAAGCGGCCCAAAAAGCAGTTTTGCGCGCGGGGACAACTGCTGCAGAGCGGAATCGGGATGTGGCTGCCCGGCCAGACGCCGACATGCCCATTCCCCGGCGGCAATTCCATCCGGTTGGTCTTTTTCTGCTCCATCAGGCGTCCCTTTTTCCTCTTGGCCGTGCGGGGCATACGCTCCTCGCGGCCGTGATGTAGATGCTTTTGTGCCTGCATGTGTTTAACCAAACCGACGGAATTGATCAAAACCACTACTCAACTTGACGGCGGTCACATTGCGCCGCCCTGCCTGCCCGATTCCGCTGCCTGGCCGCCGGCGGCGGAGCCTCGCCATGCGCCGGGGGACGGCTGGTTCGGGCAGGGAAGCGGCCCGTGCTCAGCCCCCTTCTATTGCATCCTCGCCGGCGCGCGCCGTCGTTGATCAGGGTTACGGCTGCAAGTGATATGGGTCACCTGGGCGAGCTTCTCCCGTTGTCTGCAGTCACCGCCATGGCCATGCCCGGTCACAGCGTGGGCGCGAGCGGAGGGCATAGGCTGGATTTGAAGTCGCACGGGCGCAGCATCGCAGCGCGGCGCCAAATGGCAGCCGCGATCTCCCGCGCAGGCTCCTCGGTTTGGATGGCCGCCCGCGGCTCGAGTCCTCCCGCCTGCGGCCATCCACCGGGAGAAACGAGAGGACTTTCCTATGATTCCCGGGGATTCGTCTCCCACTCCGCAAAACCTCGAAACCGAAACCGCCGACCGTAGCCGGCGGCGCGCCGCGGCCTGGATGTTGGGCGCGGCCTCGGGTCTGCTCGCCGGCCTGATGGGTTTCCCCCTGCTGCGTTTTTTCCTCTTTCCGCTGCGCGCGG
This sequence comes from Acidobacteriota bacterium, assembly GCA_021789895.1. Taxonomy (GTDB): domain Bacteria; phylum Acidobacteriota; class Terriglobia; order Terriglobales; family SCQP01; genus JAKASR01. Next base: position 23,388 of record JAJYIU010000022.1, read on the forward strand.
AAGCGTCGAAAGGGAAACCGCGCGACCTGGCAATGATGGCGGCGCCCGAAGGACGGCTGCAAAACGTCTGGCTGCGGCTGCGTCAGCCCTGGTCCGTGGGCGGGGGTGGCGGCGCCCCGGCTTCAGGACAGGTCTGGACCGACCTCGGCCCGCTGGACCGCTTCCGCGGGCTGAATGCGCCCAAAAGTATGGTAATCAAGCTGGAAACTACCAACGGCTGGCAGACCAGCCTCAGCCGCAAGCTGATTTACATCACCCGCAGCGCGCGCGGGCGGTTGCAGGTGCTGTCAGCGGTCTGTCCTCACCTGGGCTGCACGGTAGATTGGGAGCCGGCGCGCAACGATTTCCACTGCCCTTGCCATAACAGCGTCTTCGCGCCCGACGGCAATTACATTTCCGGTCCCGCCCCGCGCGGCATGGATAGCTTGCCGATCCGCGTGGTTCAGGGCCGGCTGCAGGTGCGGTATCTATACTTCCGCAACCTGCTGGCTCAAAAGGTGGAGCTGAGCTAATGTCCATGCGCGCCCAACCGCTTGCCCCCGCTCCGGTTAAAGACATTCCGCCTGCGTCCGCCGCCGATTGGCTCGATGCGCGCACCGGCTGGCGCGGCCTGTTGCGCGAGGCGCTGGAGGAACGCATCCCCGGCGGCGCCCGCTGGGCCTATGTGTTTGGTTCCGCCCTGCTGTTCCTGCTGCTCTCGCAGATCGTAACCGGGGTCTTCCTGACGTTTTATTACGTGCCTTCCGCCGATCACGCGCATACCACCGTGGCCTACATCACCAAGGTGGTTGCCGATGGCGCCTTCCTGCGCAGCCTGCATGCCTGGGGTGCCAGTTTAATGGTGATCCTGATCGCTATCCACGTCACTCAAGTAGTGATCTACGGCTCCTACAAGGGAAAGCGGGAACTGCTTTGGCTTTCCGGGGGCGGCTTGATGGCTCTGGTGCTGGGGATGGCGTTTACCGGTTATTTATTGCCCTGGGATGAGCGCGCCTATTTCGCCACCGCCGTCGGCACCAATGCCATCAGCGAGATTCCCGGCATCGGCAACACGCTCAAGCTGATCTTGCGGGCCGGGCCGGGCATGGGCACCCTGACCATCTCCCGGTTTTTTACGCTGCATGTTTTCATGATTCCGGCGGCGCTGCTATTGTTTGTGGGCTTGCACCTGTTCCTGTTCCGCAAGGCCGGCCCGGCCGGCCCGCCCTCTGCCGATCCGGTGCAGCCGGCGGGGCGCTCGGAGAAGTTCTATCCGCGTCAACTGATGATGGACGCCGGCTTTGCGCTGCTGCTGATCGCCGCATTGGCGCTGCTGGCCGTGCTGCTGCCCAAGACCCTGGGGCCGCGCGCCAATCCCGCCGACACCCAGTTTATTCCGCGCCCGGAATGGTATTACCGGCCGCTGTTCCAGTGGCTGAAATACTGGGAAGGTTCGCGGGTGATCACCGGCTTGCTGGTGATTCCCGGCTTGCTGGCGGCATTATTCCTGGGGTTGCCGTTCCTGGATCGCCGCGCTGAGCGCCGGCCTTGGCGCCGCCCGCTGGTGGTGGGGTTGTTTCTGGCATTGCTGGGCGGCCTGATTGGCCTCGGTGTGGCCAGCTATCGCGCCGATGCGAGTGATCCGGCCACTGCCGCGCAACTCGCCCGCCAGACGCAGCAGGAACGGGATTATATGCACCAGCCCTTCGCTCCCAGCCGCGGCGGCAGCGCGCTGCCAGCGGCGCCTTCCGCCGCCGCGCTCGCTCCGGCTCAGGCGGCGGCCCTCGCGGCCGGCAAAAAAGTGTATGCCGCGCAGGCGTGCATCGCCTGCCATGGCCCCGACGGCGCCGGTACTCCCATGGCCCCCAAACTGGCCGGCATTCACGCCAAATACAGCCCCGCCCAACTCAGCCAATTGATCGCTCATCCCACCCCCGCGATGACTTCCCGGGGCATGCCGCCGCACTTTACGCTTTCACCCGCCGATTTGAATAACCTCGTCGCCTATCTTGAACATTTGCCCTAAAGAGGGGCCGGTGGATGGGCGAAGTCCTGCCGCCTCGCCGATGAGAACAATTCGCAATGTGTCCGGTTCAGCCGGGCCCTTGCGATAGCGTTAGCGCCTAAGCTTCGGCCACCCACGCGGTGCGTGGGTGGCGGCCGTGCCGCCCGGAACATCGCCGTATCGGCATCAACCCCGCCTGGCGGGCCCGGGAGGAAAGCGCCACCGGGCGTCTGGAAATCGCTTGGCTTTTTAATTAATCCATGCACTAATGTCTTGTCCCCCGGTGCGCCTCGGCGCCTGAAATTCTCTTATGCCACGTTGCCGAAGCATGGCCGCCAGGCTGGCGATGGCCGTGATCGCCGCCGCTGCGGCCGCTGCCGCCCAGGCGCCATTGACCAGCACCGCCGCAATCCGCGGGTTGAGCGGAGAACGAGCGGCTCGCCATTTGCCGGTGCGGCTGACGGCCATGGTCCTGGCCTACAATCCCAAAGGATCGAACGGCCGTCCCGAGTTAGTGGTATATCAAAATAAAACCGGCCTGCGCGCCCGCCTGAATGCGCCCATCTCCGGTTTGATGCCGGGCACGATGGTGGATATCTGGGGCGTGACCGGCTATCGCAACCTGCATCCCATCCTGTTGGCGAGCGGCTTGCGGCGGAAGGGAATAGCGCCCTTGCCGCCGGCCAGCTTGGTTTCTTTGGTCGATCTGCATTACGGCTCGATGGATAGTCAATGGGTGCGGGTGCAGGGCGTGGCAGATCGCTTCGATCTGGTTCCGGGCGGCGCCATCATTGAGCTGGTCAAGCGCAATGATTATATCCAGTTACATGTGGCCGGCGTTTTGCCAAAAGCGAATTGGCTGGGGGCCAAGTTGAATGTTCGCGGCGCTGTCTTGAACAGTTGGCGCCGGGCCTTCTGGAGTACGGAATTATTTTCAACCGGGCCGGAGATATCCATCCTCCACCCGGGTCCTGCGCACCCGTTTGCCCTGCCGCTGACGCCGCTCGGGGCAATGGATTTGCAATTGCGCGCGTTTCCACAAATGGTGCATGTTCGCGGCATCGTAACCGTGCAACAGCCCTGGGGCGCGCTGACGATTCAAGACCAGGATCGCGGTCTTTATGCGACCGGCCGCCATTTACCCCAATTGCGATTATGCCAACAGGTGGATCTGGCCGGATTTCCCACCCGCAGCGGGCAGACGGTCATTTTGCAAAGCATCCAGGCGCGGGCCGGGCCCGATCGAGCCTGTCCCACTCCCATCCCGTTGGGAGCGGGTGACCGGCTGGATGCGGCCTTGTATGATCGCCGGGTGAAAATTTCGGGTCGGCTCGAAGCCATCCATGTCAGGCCCAAGCAGCGGGAACAATCGCTCACGCTGCGGTCCGGCGATCGCATGTTTTATGTGGATTTCGCCTGGCCCGGCGCCGGCGCCTGGGCGGGTGAATTGCGGCCGGGCATGAAGCTACGGGTGGTGGGCGCCTTCTATGCCACCATCTACGCCGGCGCTCCCGACCTGGGAGTTTATCCCGCCTCGCCTGCCGATATACAAATACTGGCCTATCCGACTTGGTGGACCGGGCAGCGGCTGCGCTGGTTGCTTTGGCTGATTCTGGCGGCGTTGTCGCTGGCGCTGGCCGGGGCGCTGGTTTTCAAGCTGCAGACGCGCAAAATCGCCCGCCTGGTCGAAATCCGCACGCAGGAGCAGCGCGAACTGGAACGAAAACTGCAGCAGTCGCGCCAACTGGAGGCCCTGGGGCGTCTGACCGCCGGCGTGGCGCATGACTTCAACAACATGCTGACCATCATTCTCGGCCGCACCGAACTGCTGCTCTCGCATCCGCGCGATGCTGATTCGCAGCAGCAGTTGCAGATCATTGCCGAATCCAGCCAGCGCGCCGCGCGCCTCACCCGCCAATTGCTGGCGTATGGCCGCCGCCAGGCGTTTCGCCTGGAATGCGTGGATTTGAATGTCGTAGTATCCGGCCTGCAGGAAATGCTCTGCGCTCTGCTGGGTGATAATATCCACATTCGATTCCAGCTCGCCAGCCGGCTCGACTGCGTCATGCTGGATAGCAGCCAGTTCAGCCAGGTGATCATGAACTTGGCCGCCAATGCTCGCGATGCCATGCCGCAGGGCGGGCAGTTTGAAATCACCACCGATAATTGCATGCTGACGGCGGCGGACGCGGCGCTTTACGGTGCGCTGCCGCCGGGCAAATACGTCCGCCTGCAAGTGCGCGATACCGGAGTCGGCATGCCGCCGCAGGTGCGCGATCACGTCTTCGAGCCGTTCTTTAGCACCAAGTCTGACGGCCAGGGCACGGGTTTGGGCCTGGCCTCTGCCTACGGAATCATTACCCAGTCGCAAGGCGGAATTCGGGTTGAGAGCGAGCCGGGGCGCGGTACGGTGTTCTTTATCGTGCTGCCGTGCGCCGGCGCCCTCCAAGCGGCCAAGGCTAACGCTTAGCCCGCAGGCTGGCCGCCCCCAGCCGGCCGGGACGCTCAAGCCTGCGCCAGTTGGGCGGCTTCTCCAGTCGCGGCGCTGGGCAGAAAAATGATGAACACGCGTCCCCGGCTGGGGACGCTTTGGCAGATCCGCAGCCGGATCGAGCCGCGGTACTTTTCCACGATCTGCCGCGTCAGCCACAGCCGCACGCCCGCTGCCTGAGCGCCGGAATTGGTGAGCGCCGGCTCGAAGATTCGGGTCGTGGATTCGTTATAGGGGGTGGAAGCGCTGTCGGCAATGCGAATGCGGATGCCGATGCGGGTCGGATTGGTCCAGTCCCGCCCATCCCGCACCTGCAGGTGCATGCTGCCGCGCTCCTCCAGCAGCCGTTCTTCCGCCGCAAGCAGATTGATCATCGCCTGCGTCAACTCGTCCGGGGATGCGAGCACCGTACGCTCGCCGCCGAAATCGCGTTTCACATCGATTCGGCGGCTGGCATAGCGGTTGGCCATCAGCCCCAGGGCCCGCACCAGCGCGTCCGCCGGACGCATTTCCATCGCCGGCGCGCGCGCCTGATAGAGCGAAAGGATCTCGCGAATGATCTGGGTGAGCTGCGAAAGCTCGTGCCGCATGATCTCGACGTAGTTCCAGGCCTTCTGATCGGCCGAGCCGATGCGTTCGCCCAGCAGGAAAAGACTTTGGGTCAGCGCATTCAACGGGCTGTTGATCTCATGCGCCAGGATCGTGGTCAGCGAGCCGGCCGCCCAGATCCGTTCGGCGGCGAGCATCGAGCGCATCGTCTCCTCGCGCTCGGTCACGTCGGTCAGCATGATCAGCACCAGGCTGGTCGGCTGCGACACCCACAGCCTCTGCGCGTGCATTTCCAGCTTGCGCCAGCCTTGAGGCGAGGGCTGCTCCAGCTCCAGTTTCTCCACCGGCTCGCCGTTCTGTACGCGCTGCAAGGCTTCGCGCACCGCTGGCGTGCTGGCGCGGCTGCCGACGGTTTCCCAGAAGCTGCGGCCGCGTGAGGCGCGCCCGAACAGGCGGTCGCAGGCTTCGTTGGCAGCCACGATCTGGATGCTTTCGTTGACCACCAGCAGCGGCTCGGCCATCGTGTTGATGATGGCTTCGGTGAGGTTCAGCGCATGCTGCAGCCGGTCTTGTTCGCGCTTGAGCACGTCCACGTCGAGTAAGCTGAGCACCATCCCTTCGATGCTGTTTTCGCTGGTGCGGTAGGGCGCCAGGTGCAACCGCATCCAGCGTCCCTCGTTGTTGCGCACTTCGATTTCCTGCGGCTCGCCATTGGTCAGCACCGCCACCGCCATCCGGTTCAGGTCGGGCATTTCCAGATTGGGCCGCAAGTCGGTTATCCGGCGGCCGGTATCGGAGGAGATAAGGCGAAATACCCGCTCCGCCGCCGGCGTGGCACGGCGCACCCGCAGTTCGCGGTCGAGCATGAGGATGGGAATTTCCACCGCGTTCAGCAGGTTGAGCAGATCGTTATTGGTCTGATGCTGCTCGATCACCCGCTGGCGCAGTTCTTCGTTGACGGTGTTGAGCTCTTCGTTGGTGGACTGCAGTTCTTCCTTTGAAGTTTCCAGCTCCTCGTTGGTGCTTTGTAGCTCTTCGTTGGCCGAGGCGATTTCCTCGTTCGCCGCCTGGAACTCCTGGCGCGAGGATTCCTGCTCTTCGATCAGCGAGCGCATGGTTTCCTGGGCGGCCTCCAGGCTCAGGCGCAGCCGGTTCAGCTCGCGCCGGTTCGCGGAAGGTTCGCGCCCCCGGGCGCGGTCGGGCTTGACCGGCTCCGGCAGGTCGCGGAAGAGCACCAGGAACAGCGGGCGGCGCGCGTGCTCCGCCTTCAGCGGCAGCACTTCCAGGGTGAAATGCTTTTCCTGGCCGCGGCGGTTGAGCTGCAAATCCGGCTGCACCACCAGCATCTGCGAGCTGTTGGCTTTGCGCACCGCGCGGCGGATATAGGCGGCCAGCTCGCCCGGCACCATCTTCAGCAGGTTCATGCTCGCCGGTCCCGCCGCCGGTGAAAGATAATCCTTGGTTTCGCCGCGGATGTGCAGGATTTCGAATTGCGCGTCCACAATCACGCCCGGCGGAGAATAATTCTCCAGCACCGTGCGGTCGGCTTCCTGCAGCACCTGATCGGTGCTGGCCGGCGTGCGCGCTTTTGCCGGGACGAAGGCGTGTTCGGCATGGAAGGGGCGGCCGGCGTGCAGGCCGGCGATGGAGCCGGCGGAGTTGGTGCGGGTATAAACCTTGAACTTGCGGTCCAGCGGCGTGAACAAGCCCGGGACCGCGTTGGCGCTTTCCGAGGTGCCCAGCAGCAGTATCCCATTCGGCCGCAGCGCATAGTGCAACAGCGGAAAAATCCGCTGCTGCAGTTCCGGCTCCATGTAAATCAGCACGTTGCGGCAACTGATCAGGTCAAGATGAGAAAACGGCGGTTCGCGCAGGAGATTGTGCCGCGCGAAAATGCAGGCGTCCCGGATGAGCTTGCTGATGCGGTAGCCGTGATCTTCCTTGATAAAATAATGCTCCAGACGCTGCGGGCTGACATATTGGGTGATATCCGGTGGGAAACGCCCCTGGCGCGCCCGCGCGATGGCGGTCTCGCTCAAATCGGTGCCGAAAAACTGTAAGGCCAGGTGCTGCCGGGTTTCAGCCAGGTACTCGAACCAACATATGGCCAGCGAATAAGTTTCCTCGCCGCCCGAACAGCCCAGCGACCAGACCCGGATCGGCTGGCCCGCCGGATGCCCGGCCAAGATGCGCGGAAAGGCCTCCCGTTTGAGGACCTCGAATGCTTCCGGGTCGCGAAAAAAGTGCGTCGTCGGAATCAGTAGATCGTCGGCTAGCCGCTTGGCTTCTTCCGGCGAGCCCTGCAGCAGGCGAATGTACTCGTTTAACTTTTCGAGCTTCAGCAGCGCCATGCGCCGCGAGATGCGCCGGCGGATGGTGCTGGAGCGGTACTGTGTGAAATCAATGCCGGTATCGTGCCGCACCATGTGCAGAATGGCTTGCTGCGGCTTGGAGGCGGCTACATCCTCCGCCACTTGATGCGCCGGCGCGGATAGCGATTCCGGCGTCAGCGCCAGATGCGGATGGCGGGCGATGCGCGCCAGCTCTTTGGCAATCTCCGCCGGTTCGAGCACGAAATCGACGCAGCCGCTGGCGATGGCGTTGCGCGGCATATCGTCGAATTGCGCTGAAAAGACGTTTTGCACGAAGGTAATGCCGCCCTCGCCCTTGATCGTCTGCAGTCCCAGCGTGCCGTCCGCCGCCGTGCCGGAAAGCACCACCCCGATCGCCGCTTGCTGGCGCTCTTCCGCCAGCGAGTTCATAAAAATATCAATCGGCATGTAATTCCCGCTGCCGCGCTCCCACAGCCGCAGCCGGCCCTTGGCCAGGCGCATGATTTTGTTGGCCGGCAGCAGGTAGACGCGATTCGGCTGCGGCGCCGTGCCGTCGTTCGGCTCTTCCACCCCCATCGAAGTGGTGCGCTGCAGCAGTTCGGGCAGCATGCTTTCATGCGTGGGATCGAGATGCTGGATCAGCACGTAAGCCATGCCGGTATCCGGCGGGAGCGCGCTTAAAAGCTGCTTAAACGCCTGCAGCCCGCCCGCCGAGGCGCCGATCGCCACGATCGGCGGCTCCGTTTGCGGCCGGACGCGCGGGGCAGCTTTCCGCGCTTCCGCCGCGGGGGAATTTTTTTCTGGATTTTGTTTTTTCGGCCGGCGAGCGCGTTGGGTATCCATTTTCGGCCGCCTGTTTTTCCTCAACCACCCTTCAGCAAATCTATCATCGGCCGTACCGGCTCCGGGTTCAAGTTCGAAGCGATTGCTCGTGATAGACCCGTTTTTTCCATTTTTTACCCGGTTATGAACGATACCCTGCCGTATCGGCCCGGTTTCGAGGGTGGCTTAGCGGCGGCGGAAGCCCGGCGCTGGCAGGGAGTGATTCAAGGGAAAGCCCGGCCGCGATACCGTTCCGGAAGTTTATATCAAGGCCGCCGAGCCGGCCATGCTGGCTTCCGCCGCCTGGCTGGGGGCGTCCTCGCCGGTTGCGATCCGCCAGCGGCTGCGCTCTTTCATCAGCCGCTTGACCAGTGCGGTGTGCAGCGCATGGCCGGCCTTGTCGGCATGAACCCGCCCCCGCATCGGCATGCCCAGCAGCGCCAGGTCGCCGATCAGGTCGAGCATTTTATGGCGCACAAACTCATCCGCGTAGCGCAGCGGGCCGTTGACCACCCGCCGGTCATCGAGTACGACGGCATTCTCGAACCCGCCGCCGCGAATCAGGCCCTGGCGGCGCATCGCCTCGACGTCGCGCAGAAAACCGAAGGTGCGCGCCGGCGCCAGCTCGCGGCGAAAGCTCTCGCGCGTCAGGTCCAGCTCGAAGCGTTGCCGCCCGATGGCCGGATGCGGAAAATTGATCTCATAGCACAATTGCCAGCCTCGCCCCGGATAGACGCCGATGAATTTGCCGCCTTCCGATAACTCCAGCGGTTCGACGATTTCGAGGTAGGCGCGCGGCCGGCGCTGCGGCCGCGGCAGCGCGCGGTCGAGCATTTCCACGTACGGCTGCGCGCTGCCGTCCAGGATGGGCAGCTCCAGATTGTCAATCTCGGCCGTGATGTTGTCGATTTCGCAGCCAATCAGGGCCGCCAGCAGATGCTCCGTCGTCGAGATGAACACGCCCTTTTTCATCAGGCTGGTGGCATAGCTGACGCGGGCGATATTGGCGGCTGCGGCTTCGACGCGGTAGCCTTCCAGATCGCTGCGCCGGAACTCGATCCCCTGGTTGGGGGCCCCCGGCCGCAGGCGCAGCTTGACCGGCGAACCGCTGTGCAGTCCGATCCCGCTGGTTTCGATCGCATGCCGGATGGTGGTTTGCCGAGGCATTCCTGTACATCATGCCACGAACTTAGAATTCACAATAAACTCAATCTATTCTTTTAGTTGCAATTCGCAGCCGGAAGTAAAACTGTGGCTATATAGCAACACCGGCATCGGACTTTATGGGAAATTAACCACGGCTAGCCGTCGCCAGTGGCAGCCGCCCGGGCGGCAAAACAGCGTCGCCCGCCGGCGCTGTTGGTTTTGCCCGCCGCTCAGTGCAGGCCCGCTTGGCCGCTCACCGATTGAATCAAGCGCTGTGAGTCATAGCCGATGCCGGCTTTAAACACCAGCACCGGATGCTCGATCGCGCGTATATCGGCCGCCGGATTGCCGCGCACGATCAGCAGATCGGCCCGCTTGCCGGCCGCCAGCGTGCCGATCTGGCGCAGGCGCCCCAGGTAAAGGGCGCCGTTGTAGGTGGCGATATGAATCGCTTCCAGCGGAGTAAAACCCGCCTGCACCAGCAATTCCAGCTCGCGCTGATCGCCGAAGCCGGCCAGGTCGCCGCCGTAGCCGGTGGGGTCTTCGCCGGCCAGCAGCAGGCCGCCGGCGCGTACAAAGTTGCGCTCGAAGGCCATTTCTTGTTTCAACAGTCCCGGCCATAGCGAATGCGCCGCCGTTTGAGCGATCCGCGCCCGGGTGGTGAGATAGGAGAGGCGCAGTTCCGGCAGCAGCGCCCGGAGCGAAGGCGCTTCGAAGCGCATGGATGGCCGGTTGGGGACAAAAGTTTCAAAGACCGGCAGGGTCGAGGTTACGGCCACGTGCCGCCGCACCAGCGCCTGAATAGTGCGCTGGATGCGCGGCCCGCCGGCGTGCATGCCGGCCAGCGTCTTTTCGGTCAGCAACTGCGAGGGGCAGAGATCGGGCCGCTTGCCCGGATCGAATTCGGTATCCACCAGCAGTCCATGTTCGAGATCGTCAATGCCGAGCCGGGCGGCTTCGCGAAAGCCCACGGCGCAGAGATGGCCGGTGATTTTAAAACCGTGCGCATGCGCCGCCTGGATCGCCGCCGCCAGTTCAGCGCGGGTGATATGCATGTAAGCCTTGAACGAGGTCGCTCCCTCGGTTGCCCAATAGTTGACGGTGCGGCGGGCGTCCGCGGGCCCGCTCAGCTCGTGCATCTGCGGGGTATAGGCGCCGCGGCCCTCCAGATAGGGCCCGGTGATGTCGAAATCCGGGCCGGGCATGCGCCCGGCGTCAATCATCCGTTTTAGGGCGAGATCGGTGTAAGGCTCGATTGAGCCGGTGGTGCGCGCGGTGGTGACGCCGCAGGCGAGGTAGAGGCGGGGAAAGCTGTAGCCCATTTCACCGTAAAAGGGCGGGCTTCCGCCATTGGGATAAAACAGGTGCTCATGCATCAGCACCAGTCCCGGCAAGACGGTGTCGCCGGGCAGCTTCAGCACTTGTGCCCCGGCGGGGATGGCCACCTGGCCGTCGGCGCCGAGCGCGGCCAGGCGGCCATGCTCGATCAGTATGGTTTGGCCGGCGCGCGCCGCCGCTCCGGTGCCGTCAATGACCCGGATGCCGGTTAAGGCGACCACCGGCGCATCAACGCGCACATACGGGCGAATCCCGGCCGGGAGGGCAGCGGCGGCAGGCTGGGCGCGCCGTTGCGCGCCGGCGGAAACGGCGGCCGCTGCCGCAAGTATGACGATGAAAAGCCGGCGATTGCATGAACCCGTGGAAGTTCGCATCATCGCGTCTCCGTAGATTGCGGCGATGAAATCTTGCGCCGCGGCTGCCCGAAATCGCCTTAACTTAGCACAAAAGCCGGCCGCCTCCGCCGGCGGCGGCCCGTGGCTACACTAAAATGCAGACATGCCCGCAGGCGGCACAACAGCGTCGTTTTACGATTTTTTTGGGCCCCGCGGCCGGCTTGCCCAGGTCTATCCCGGCTACGAGTTTCGCCGCGGGCAAATGGAGATGGCCGAGGCGATTGCGGTCGCGCTGGCCGAACGCCGTCATCTGGTGGTCGAGGCCGGCACCGGCACGGGCAAAACGCTGGCCTACCTGGCGCCGATTTTGCGCAGCGGCCGGCGGGTGCTGATTTCCACCGGCACGCGCAATCTGCAAGAACAGCTCGTCTTTAAAGACATTCCCTGGCTGGAGCGCGCCCTGGGACAGAAAATCCATGCGGTGCTGGTTAAAGGACGCGGCAATTACGCCTGCCGCTGGAAAATCCAGGAATTGGAGCGGCAGCCGGCGCTGCTCGAGCTCGATGAACTGGGCTGGTACGGGCGCATACGCGAATGGGCGGCGAGCTCCGGTACCGGAGACCGCGTCGAGCTGGATTTTCTCCCCGAAAACGCGCGTCTCTGGGACCGCCTCAATGCCCGGCGGGAGACCTGCGCCGGCCAGAAATGCCCGCTGTACGACGATTGCTTTCTCACCCGACTGCGCCAGCAGGCGGCGCAGGCCGAGCTGGTGGTGGTCAATCATCATCTCTTCTTTGCCGACCTGACGCTGAAGCAGCGCGATCTGCCGGGCGTGCTGCCCCCCTACGAGGCGGTGCTGTTCGACGAGGCGCACGAGTTGGAGGAGATCGCCGGCCAGTACTTTGGCCTGGGGCTGAGCAATTTTCAGATTGACGACTTTTGCCGCGATCTGGAGCCGGCGCTGCGCCAGCGCGAGCGCTGGGCCGAAGCTGCCGGCGCGGTGGCGAAGCTGCGCACCGCATCGGCGCAGTGGCTGGAGGCGCTGGCGGAAAAAGATGGCCGCCACCGCTTCGAGCGCCGCGCAGAATTTCTGGAACGCCATGCCGCCGCCTGCCGCCGCTCGCGCCGCGCCCTGGCCGCACTGGATGGGCTGCTTCAGATTGCCGCCGATCCCGACCTGCGGACGCTGGCCGAGCGCTGCGCCGGCTTGGCCGCGCGCATGGAATTCCTGCTTGAAGGCGACGATCCGGGCATGGTGTATTGGTGGGAGCGCCGGGGCCGCGGCATCTATTTGCAGGCCACCCCGATTGACGTCGCGCCCTACCTGCGCGAGTCGCTGCTGGCGGCGGTGAATACGGTCGTGCTCACCAGCGCCACGCTGGCCGTGGACCGCGGCTTTGACTACATCCGCGGCCGGCTGGGCCTGGATGCCGCCCGCGAGTGCCTGGTCGAATCTCCCTTCGATGCCGCCCGCCAGGCGCTGCTCTACTTGCCGCCCGAACTGCCCGACCCGCGCGATCCGGAATTCGCCCCGGCGGCGATGGCTGAATTGGAGGCGCTGCTGGAGGCCTCCCGCGGCCGCGCCTTTTTGCTCTTCACCAGCCACGAGCAGATGCGGCGCTTCCACCAGCACCTGGCGCCGCGGCTGGGCTTTCCCTGCCTGCTCCAGGGCGAGGCGCCGCGCCACCTGCTGCTCGAGCGCTTTCGCCAAACCCCCGAGGCGGTGCTCTTCGCCACCAGCAGCTTCTGGCAGGGCGTGGACGTGCAGGGCGAGCAGTTGAGCTGCGTGGTGATTGACCGCCTGCCCTTCGCCTCGCCCGGCGATCCGGTGACCGAGGCCCGCATCGAAGCCCTGCGCCGGCAGGGCCGGAATCCCTTTGTCGAATTTCAGGTGCCGGATGCCGTGCTGGCGCTAAAGCAGGGGTTTGGACGGCTGCTGCGCTCGCGCCGCGACCGCGGCGTGCTTGCCTTGCTCGATGTACGCATTCGCCAGGCCGCCTACGGCCGCCGCTTTCTCGCATCCCTGCCGCCCTACCGCCTCACTCATTCCCTCGACGAGGTGCGCCAGTTCTTCGCCGCGCCGCAAACGCAGCCCGAAAACTCAGCCGCCCGGTAAGCTCGGCGCCGGCAGCCCGTCCGAAATCAGTTTTGGATCGAGCGCCGGCTTCTTATTTTTCCGGTTTGAGCGAGACCAGCTCATCTTCTTTCCAGGTGAAGACCAGGCGCTTGCGCCCGGCGGCGAGCCGGCGCTGCAGGGCATAGCCGGCCAGCATGGGCAGCGAGACCGAAGGCTCGACAAAGCACATGGCGGTGGTGGCCTGGGCGCGAATCTTGCCCCAGCTCACCGCCTCCTTCAAGGTGCTGCCCGAGAGCCCGCCCCAATGCGGGTTGTCGGCGGTCAACTGCACCGCGTAGCTGTGCCCGCGTTCTTCCTCGAAGATGTAGGCCATCACCACGGAATCGTTGATATAGTTCTTCGGCACGCCGCCCGCAATATAGATGGCGGCGGTTTTTTTCGATTTCACCACGATCTGGGTGAGCTCGTAATTGTCGCGGATCGAATCAATCGCCAGCCGCGGCCGGCCGGCGCGCCGGGCGCGGTAATAGTGGTGGGTCAGGCCGATGCCGAGGGAGGAGTCGTTGATGGCGGGGGCGAACATCGGCACGCCGCGTTCGTAGGCGCAGCGGACGATGGACTGCGGATCGTCGAGCTTGGCGGCGAGGTGATCCAGGAACGCTCGGGAAGAGAGATTGCCCGGGGGCAGCTCGTCGGCCATATGTCCGACCCAGGAGTCGGTGGCGATGAATTTTTCCTCGTCCACGTAGGTGTCGTAGATGCGATCGATCAGCAGCCGGTGCAGCCGGTCGTCGTCGGCGGCGGGGTCGCCGGCATAATGGCCCCCGCCGCGCGCCTGGTAGATGTCCTGGTAGAGAATGGCGCCGGTGGAGACGATGACGTCAATGTAGCCGCCGGCCACCAGATCGCGCAGCACCTTGCGCAGGCCGGCGGCGATCAGCGGCCCGGCGAGGCCCAGCATCACCGTCGGCCGGTCGCGGTCGGCATAGAGATTGCGCAGCACTTCGGCGCAGAGGCCCAGATTGCGCGCCTGCACCGAGGCCCCGCGCATGGCTTCCACCAGGTCGGCCACGCTCGCGATGCGGTCGAAATCGGGCGGCGCGATGCGGGTTTTCAGCAGGCGGCGTTTGGCGCGGGCATCAATCCGCCCCGCGCCGGGGATTTTGATGGAATGGGGTTTGGCTGGGGCCACGAACGCTCCTCGTTGCTGCCGGATCAAAGTTGAGTCTAGCCGATAACGCCGATTGCTAAGCAACCCGCCGGCGCAAAATGTGCCGAAAAAGCGCCGCCGCGGCGGGAAGCCGGCGGCAAGCAGGCGCGTCCGCCGCCGGGTCGGGCTTCACTGCGGACGTGGCTAGCGATGCCGGTGGCGTTCGCGCTGGCGGTAGATTTCGAGCATCTGGCCGCGGTTGGGCGGGTAAAGTTTTTCCAGGGCGCGCAGCCGTTGCTGCATCGGGTCGGGCGGCAGCGGCGGCTGTTCGTCGCTGCCGTCGAACAAGTCTTCGTAATATATGTCCATGAACAGCGCGCCCATATAGAGCCCGAGCGAGTCGGTTTCGGCGGTGCGCAGGTAATTCTGCCAAGCCTCGCCCTCGCGCTGCGGCGCGCCCTCGCCGCCTTTCACCTGCCGGCGCCAGTCCCAGGCGTCGGGCGTAACTTCGCCCGCCGGGGTCTGCGGCCATTGCTCGGCGAGCAGTTGCTGAAAATCGTCGCGCGGCGGCGGCTGCATGGCGGCAATGTAGGCAATCTTGTCGTAAAACTCCATTGCCAGGCCGTAGAGATCCTGGGCGAAAAATTCGTAGCTGATGATCGCCAGGGCGCCCTGGTTGCGGAAATCGAGATGGTGGCAGAGCTCGGTGCGCTCCTCCTCCGCGGCCTTGGGCTCGAGGGCGATGCTGACGCCGCGGCGCTGCTTCACCAGCCAGGGAACGAAATAGACTGCGCATTGGCCCAGGCGCGGCACCAGCGCGGCCGGCACCGTGCCCACCAGGCGCTCCAGCGGCAGCCAGTCCGGTTCCTTGCCCGCCAGCCCGAAGGTGAGGCCGTTTTCGCCGGTGCGCGCCGCTTGCGAGCGCAGCATCTGCTCCACTGTCATATGCCCAAAGTGTAGCGGAAACGCCGGTGCCGCGCGAAACCCGCGCCCGCCGCGGTCCTGGATCGCCGCATGGGTGATCAATGCCGGGCCGGGCCGCCCCAACCTGCCGGCCTTTGGAGAGCGATTCGGGCTTGTGCCATGATGGCTCCGCGAATAGCGGCGGCCTGCGAATTGACCGTTGGCCAAGGAGAAGACGATGCGTTTGCATTCAAGCTTGAACCGGCGCGAGCTGGCGGGTTGGGGGTTCTACGGCAGCGGCGCGCTGTGGGGCGCGGCGGTGGGGCTGCCGGCGGCCGGAGCCCGCGGACAGGGCTGGCTGGACGCGCGCAAATTTGGCGCGCGCGGCGACGGCCGGCACGACGACACGCGCGCGCTGCAACGGGCGCTCGATGCGGCCGGCGAAAACCAGGGCGCAGTCTTCCTGCCGCCGGGAATTTATGTCTGCGGCCGCCTGCGCTGCCATCCCAATACGGCCCTGGTGGGGATTGCCGCCTGGGATTATCGCGGCCCCGCGGGCTCCGTCCTGCGCCTGGCCGACCGCCAGGCCGCCTGCCTGCTCGACATTACCCGCGCGCATGGGCTGACGCTGTCCGGGCTGGCCCTCGACGGCGGCGGCTTGGGCAGCCAGATCCACGGCATCTGGCTGAATAATCCCCACTACCTGCGCGAAGACAGTTTTCGCATCGAAGGCTGCCAGATCGCCCGATTCAGCGGCGACGGGGTGAACCTGACCCGCGCCTGGGCGTTTTCAATCCGGCACTCGATGCTCGCCTATAACGCCGGCGACGGCCTGAGCCTGCGGGGATGGGACGGCTTTCTGCTGGATAACTGGTTTTCCGGCAACCGCCGGGCCGGGTTTGCCGCGCGCGAGGAAAACGCCTCCGTCACCTTCACCGCCAACCGGGTCGAGTGGAACCACGAAGAGAATCTGCTCATCGCCGGCGGGGATGGCTACCAGATCACCGGCAATTTTTTCGATCGCGCCGGCACCTGCGGGGTGGCGCTGCGAGCGCGCGGCCGGGTGCCTTGCAGCCAGATGACGCTGACCGGCAATTTTTTGAAACGCAGCGGCAAGCGGGCGCCGGAGGGGAGCAACGATTCCGCGCAATTGCTGATCCAGCAAGGCCGCGGTATCGCTTGCACCGGCAACAACCTGGAAGCCGGCCGCGACGATCGCGCCACCGGCCGCTGGAGCCCTTCCTTCGGCATCGTGTACGCAGGCTTGCGGGATTGCGTCATCCAAAATAATGTCCTTTATAAAGCCGCGCTGCGGCGGCTGATCGTCAATGCCGGCGGGCAGGGCGAAGGCAACGTGATCGGCCCTAATCCCGGGCGGCTGCTGCATCAGAGTTGATTGCGCTATCGCCGCAGCCTAATTTTTGCCCGTTTAAGTGTGGCGATCGGCCGGTTTTTCTTGTCACCTTTTATCGCTGTAGAGCAGCCTATTGCCTGCTTGACTAAATAGACTCGGGTTTTTCCGTCAACCCCAGGCGATTGCGCCGTGGTTTGTTAGATAACGGCTACTTGGAACTGCCCCTGACGGGCGAGCGCACCCTGGCCATTGACACGCTGCCGGCGCTCCACCGCGACCCGTTTGATCGCATATTGATCGCGCAGGCGATGGCGGAGGGGATCTTGCTGCTCACGGCAGATCCCGTAGTCGCGCAATATCCCGCTCCCATTCGCCTGGTCTGAGGCGCTCCGTGTGCGCGCCTTCGCCACCGCGCGGGTTATGATGCTGCCGATGCGGATTGCGATCGACACCGGCGGCACCTTCACCGACTGTCTGCGGGAGCAGGATGGAAAGCTCGAGGCCTTGAAGCTGGCTTCGACCCCGGACGATCCCGCCCGGGCGATGCTGGCGGCGCTGCAGCGGCTCGGCGCCGCCGCGGATTGCGAAATTCGGCATGGGACCACGGTGGGCACCAACACCCTGCTGGAGCGCAGCGGGGCGCGGGTGGCGCTGGTGACGACGGCCGGGTTCGAAGACGTGATCGAGATCGGGCGCCAGGCGCGGCGGCGGCTTTACGACTGGCTGGCGCCGGCCGAGCCGCCGCTGGTCGGCCGCCGGCTGCGGCTGGGCGTGAAGGAGCGGGTGGATGGCCGCGGGCGAGTGCTGACGCCGCTGCGTCCGGAGGAGCTGCGGCGGCTGGCGGCGCGGCTGAAGGCGCTGGCTCCGGAAAGCATTGCCGTCTCGTTGCTCTATTCCTTCGCCCATCCCGCGCACGAGCGCGCGATTGCCGCCGCGCTGGCCGGGCTTGATCTGCCGCTTTCGCTGTCGCACCGGATACTGCCCGAGTTTCGCGAATACGAGCGCACGGCGGCGACGGTGATCAACGCTTATCTGGCGCCGCGCATGCAGCGCTACCTGCGCCGGCTGGAAGCGGCGGTGGGGCGCGGCTGGCCGCAGGCGCGGCTGCAGGTGATGCAATCGGCGGGCGGCATCCTTTCCGCCGCCGCGGCGGCGCGCGAGCCCGTGCGCACGCTTCTCTCCGGCCCCGCTGGCGGGGTGTTGGGCGCCTGGCAGGCGGCGCGCGGCGCGGGCGTCGGCCCGGTGTTGAGTTTCGACATGGGCGGCACCTCGACCGACGTGGCGCTGATCGCGGCGCCGGGCCCGCGTCCGGCGATGGAGAGCGAGGTCGCGGGGCTGCCGGTCGCGGTGCCGATGCTGGAGATTCACACCGTCGGCGCCGGCGGCGGCTCCATCGCCTGGCGCGACCGCGGCGGCGCCTGGCAGGTCGGCCCGCGCTCGGCCGGGGCGATGCCGGGGCCGATCGCCTATGGCCGCGGCGGCGAGGCATTGACCGTCACCGACGCCCAACTGCTGCTCGGGCGCCTGCCGGCGCGGCTGGCTTCGGGGCTGGCGCTGGACGCCGGGCGGGTGGCCGAGGCCTTCGCCCGCGCGGCGCGGCTCGAGCGGCGATCGCCGGAAACCCTGGCCGCCGGCCTGCTGCGCCTGGCCGAGGCGCGAATGGAAAAGGCGCTGCGGGTGGTTTCGCTCGAGCGCGGGCGCGACCCGCGCGAGTTCACGCTGGCCGCCTTCGGCGGCGCCGGGCCGCTGCATGCCTGCGCGCTGGCCGAAGCGCTGGGCATGCGGCGGGTATTGGTGCCGCGGCTCTGCGGCCTGCTTTCCGCCTACGGGCTGTTGGGGGCGGATGCGGTGCGGGACGAATCGCGCACGGTGATGCTGCCGCCCGAGCCGCGCTTGCTGGAGCCGCATTTTCGCGCCTTGGAACGCGCCGGACGCGCCGCGCTGCGCCGCGAGGGGCTGGCGCCGGGCGCGGCGCTGGCGCTGCGCTCGCTCGACCTGCGCTACCGCGGCCAGGGCTACGAGCTCAACCTCGACTGGAGCGCCGGTTTTGCCGCCGCGTTTCATCGCGCCCACCGCCGCCGCTATGGCTATGCCGACCCCGGCCGCGCGATCGAGGTGGTGGGGGTGCGGCTGCGTCTGGTGGCGGCGGCGCCGCCGCTGCCGGTTGTGCGCCTGGCCGCCGCCGGACGTGGCGCGGCGGCGCCGCCGGCGCCGCTGGAGCGCAGGCGTATTTTTTTCGAGCGCGGCTGGCGTCAGGCGCCGGTGTATATGCGCGACGCTCTGCGCGCCGGGCAGCGTTTTTCCGGCCCGGCGCTGGTCACCGAATACAGCGCCACCACGTTGGTCGCGCCCGGATGGCGCGGGCGCGTCAATTCGCGCGGCGACCTGCTGCTGGAGCGGTAAACATTACTTAACCGCTCAGCTTTCGGGCATTACGGCGGCGGCCGTGCCCGGGCGCCGGCGTGCGGCTGCATACCAGAGCGGCGCGGTCAGGGCCAGGGCCGCGCCGATGAGCAGGAAGCGCGGCGACTCGAAGGCGGTGTAATAAATCGCCGCCGCCGCGGTTAGCATCGGTACGGCGCAGAGCAGCCACAGGCCGGCGCCGGCAACCGGCGCCCGGAAGGGCCGCGCGCGCCGCGGCTCGCGCCTTCGCATCCGCAGCAGCACGGCCAGTTCCAGGCCGAGGGCGAGGGTGTAGAGCAGCAGGTCGGCGGTGAGCAGCCGTCCGAAAGAAGCCAGGGCGAAGAGGCTGTAGAGCAGGGTGGAGAGCCAGAGCGCGGCCCGCGGCACGCCGCGCGCATCGCGCCGCTGCAGCGCCGCCGGCAGGAATTGATCTTCGGCCAGCGCCACCGGCAACTGCAGCACGTAGAGCACCTGGCTGGTGTACTGCGCCCAGCCGCTGAGCACCGCGGTCAGCGCCATCGTCAATCCCAGCCAGGGCCCCCAGGCCAGTACGCCTAGCTTGACGAAATAGCCATCCGTCCAATGGGTGGTGGCCGGATCGAGCCGGAGCCCGGCGAGCACCGGGAAGACGTAGGCGGCAACGATCAGGGCCAGCGTCGCCAGTAAGGCGCGTGGGTAGGTGCGCTTCGGGTTTTCGACCTCGGGCGCGAAGGTGCCGACGTTATCCCAGCCGGTGTAGTTCCATATGACCGCCGCCAGCGCCAGGCCCCAAGCCGCGGCGCCCGCCGGCGGACGGACGCCGGCGATCGCTGCCGGCGCGGCCGTATGGCGCAGCCAGGCGGCGGCCAGGAAGGCTAGAAAGGGCGCCAGGACCAGCGTCATGCTGAGCAATGAATACTGCGCCACCCAGCGCGACCCCAGGGCGTTGATCAGTCCCGCGGCCCAGATGAAGCCCAGAATAAAGGTCAGGCGGGCGGCTGGCGCCAGTGGATGGCCGCTGAGCACCGGCCAGAGCTGCGCCAGGATATCGCCGCACAGCACCGGGTACAGCGCCATGTCCACGAAGGTGAAGAGCCAGCTCCACCAGCCCTCGATGAAGCCCCAGAACTCTCCCAGCCCGTAGCGCACCCAGCGATAATATCCGCCCTCAACCGGCCACATGCCATTGAGCTCGCCCACCGCCAGCGCCACCGGCAGCGACCAGAGCAGGGGAGTGAGCACAATCAGCAGCAGGCCGATGCGCGCGCCCACCGAGCCGATCACCGGTTCCAGGCCGTAGGCGCCGCCGCTGACGGTAAAAAACGTCAGTGCCGCCAGCCCCCAGAAACCGATTTTGCCCCGCCGCCGCATGCATTGATCTTAAAGGGAAGCGCTTGCTTGCGGCACCGGGGAACGGGCTTGAATCCATGCCGCATTTCGCCGGCGGCGCATGCGGCCAATCTATACACGGCCGGCTACTGCGCTTTTCGCGGCTTGGCCGCGGGGTGAACCTTTCGCAGCGCCGTCCCTTTATGGACGGCAATATGATCGGTTTTATCGCTTTGAATCATGTACTGCGGCTCTGTCTCGGAGGCGTGGCGCACGTACCCCTTGAACCGTGTGTCCGAAGTAATGATCTTGACGATCGTTCCGGAAACCCGGCCGGCTTCCGAGTTCCACTGCACGGCATCGCCGATTTTGAATTTTTTTAAAGTCACGTTTCAAAATGGATCAAGCATTTAGATGCAAGGCTTCGGCCAGCTTGCCGGCGTCGAAGGGCGAGGCATGGAAGCTGCGGCCATCCACTTCAAAAGTGGGGGTGCGCCGCTTGCCCTGATTGACGCTTTCAACGAAAGCTGCGGCTTGAGGCGAAGCCTCGATATCAATCTCCTCGAAGTCGAGGCCGTGCTGTGTCAGGAAGGCTTTGGCCGCCTGCGAATCCTCGCACCAGCTCCGGGTATAAATACGGATATGTCGTCCCATTGCTTCGATCATAAACCGCCCGGCATTGCAGCATTGCGGCTTCCCCCGGCACGGAAAAATCGTGGATCGGAAGTGTTTTCAACTCCCGGGCGAAACCTCGATAATGGAATGAAGAGGTCGGGATGGGTATGTCTCAATCCGAAATCAATGGCGGCGTCCGGGATTCTCCGCCTGGCGCCCTCGCCACGGGACGAATCCTTCCGGAATTTAGCCTGCCCGCGGTTTCCGGCGGCAGCATTCGAAACTCGGATTACCGCGGCCGCTCCAACCTGGTGGTAATCGTGGCCGACGATCGGCCGCAGACGTCCGGGTTGATGCAGGCGCTGGCGGATTCGTACGCGCTGATTAAAACCGAAGCGGCGGAAGTCCTCGCGATCGTGGCGCTATCGCCGGAGCAGGCCAGGGAGCGTTTTGGCAACTTGCCCTATCCCGTGCTCGTGGATGCGGATGGCCGGGTGCAACAGCGGCTCGGGGCCATCACGGCGCAAGGTCAAGCCGCGGCGGCGCTGTACGTGACCGACGCGTTCGGTGAAATCCAGCTCGTTCACCGCACCCGGGAAGGGCAGACCCTGCCGGCAGCATCCGAAGTTGTGACCTTGCTGGAATTCATCAATATCCAGTGCCCGGAGTGCGAGCCGCCCGAGTGGCCATTGATCAAGCCGGATGAATTTTAAGCGCATGCATGGCGGGGGCCGCCTGCGCCCTCGGCTGCAAGCTGGCTTGAGTTCTTACTATCCGGTCTTGGTTGAATCCGAATTAACGGATTGACTTTGTTTTTTTTCGCCCGGGCAAACCCCAGCCGCCGCCGCCGGGAGATTCGATGCGCAGGCGGGCGCCGGCGGGCAGGTGCCGTGTGGCTTTGCCGGGCAGCCGCACGGCTTTGCCGGAGGGCGAGATCGCCAGGGTGCGTCCTTTGCGGCCGGGGCGGCCGCCGGCGAGGCCGTAGGGCGCGGTGATTCGGCGGTCGGCGAGGATCGTGGCCTGCGCCGGGGCGAGCAGTTCAAGCTCGCGCACCAGGCCATCGCCGCCGCGAAAGCGTCCGGCGCCGCCCGAGCCGCGCCGCAGGCGGTACTGGCGCAGGCGCAGCGGATAGGCGTACTCCAGCGCTTCGGCGGGCGTGTTCAGGGAGTTGGTCATGTGGGTGTGTACGCCGCCGATGCCGCCGGAATCAGGGCGGGCGCCCATGCCGCCGGCGATGGTTTCGTAGTAGGCGTAGGGCTCGCCGGTGCGCGGATCGTAGCCGCCGACGGTGAGATTGTTCATCGTGCCCGAGCTGGCGGCGGGAACCCGGCGCGGGGCGGCGCGGGCCAGTGCGCGCAGCAGCACGTCCACGATGCGCTGCGAGGTTTCGACATTGCCCGCCGCCACCGCCGCCGGCCAGCCGGCGTTGAGCAGGCAGCCGCCGGGAGCGCGCACCGCGATCGGGCGCATCAGGCCGGTGGTGGCCGGCGCTTCCTCCGGTAGCAGGCAGCGAAAGACGTAGAACACCGCCGACCAGGTAATGGCGAAGACGGCGTTGATGCCGCCGGCGGTCTGGGGCGCAGTCCCGGAAAAATCCACCTCGGCGCGGCGGCGGCGCGGATCGAGCCGCAGCGCCACCCGCAACCGTACCGGGCCGCTGCCGAAGCCATCGTCGTCGAGCGCGTCTTCGGCGCGATAGACGCCGGCCGGCAGCCGCGCCAGCTCGCTTTCCATCAGCCGGGCGGAGTACGCCAGCAGGGCGCGGGCGTTGGCCGTGAGCCGGGCGCGTCCGTAGCGCGCCGCCAGCTCGCGCATGCGGGTGATGCCGGTGCGGCAGGCGCCAATTTGCGCGCTTAGATCGCCCTCGCGCTCGGCGGGCGTGCGCACGTTCGCCAGCAGCAGGGCAAGAATTTCGGGCGCCAGGCGATCGCCGCGCAGCAGCTTGACCGGCGGGATCCGCAAGCCTTCGGCCTGAATCTCGCGGGCCAGCGCCATCGAGCCCGGGGCGGCGCCGCCGATGTCGGCGTGGTGGGCGCGGGCGGCGACGTAGAAATCCGGCTTCCGGCCGGCGGCGGATACCGGCGCGACCAGGGTCAGGTCGGGAAGATGCGTGCCTCCGCGGTAAGGATCGTTGAGCAGCACCATGTCGCCGCGGCGCATGGGGCAGTCGCGCAGGGCGGCCGCCACCGACATCGGCATCGAGCCGAGGTGCACCGGCATGTGGTCTCCCATGGCGATGGCCTCGCCGGCAGCGTCGAAAATGGCGCAGGAGTAATCCCGCCGCTCCTTGATATTGGGGGAAAAGGCGGTGCGCCGCAGCACCGCGCCCATCTCCTCGGCGACGGAGTGGAAGGCGTGGTGAAACAGGGCGAGTTCGAGTGCGTCGGCCGGCATGCGCGATCGAAAAGATTATAGCGGGCTCGGGCCGGCGCTTCGGCGCCGGCTTCCAGCGCGGCCGCTGGCGGCGGGCTAGAGCTTGCGGGCTACCAGCAAGGTGCGGTCGTCGTGGTAAGGAGCGGCGCCGCGGAAGGCCTCGCAGGCGGACTGTATGGCCTCAATCACCCGGCGCGGAGAGCTGCCGTGCAGGCTGCGCACGGTTTCGCGCAGGCGTTCGGCGCCGAATTCTTCGCCGCTTTCGTTGAACAGCTCCGACCAGCCGTCGGTATAGGCGACCAGCAGATCGCCGGAGCGCAGCTCGCAGACGCCGAGCGGATACTCGGTCTCGGGAGCGAGGCCGAGAAAGACGCCGCCGACGGTCAGTTCTTCGACTTCGTGGGCGCGCACCACCAGCGCCGCGGGGTGCGAGCAGTTGGTGTAGATGATGCGGCCGGAAATGTCGAGCTCGCCGTAAAACATGGTGACCAGGTTGCGAACTTCGCCCGGCTGCACCAGGCTGCGATTGAGCAGCCGCATCTTATAAGTCACCTTGTAATGGGTTTCGCTGATCAATCGCAGCGCGGCATGCACGCCGGTAATCAGCACCGCGGCCTCGAAGCCTTTGCCCTTGGCGTCGGCGATGGCGATGGCGGTGTTGGTGGGGCCGATCGGCATGACCTGAAAATAGTCGCCGCCCACCTCCTCGGCGGGAATCGAAAGCCCGGCGATCTCGAAGCCGGGAACTTGCGGCAGCGCCGACTGCAGCAGGCTCAACTGCTGCTCGCGCGCCAGGGTCAGGATTTCGCGCAGGCGCTGGTGCTGCTGGTGGCGATCCACGAACAGGCGCACCAGGCGGCTGAGCACCTGGAAGGCCGCCTCGCGTTCTTCGCCTTCATCGCCGGCCAGCGAACGGGTCAGCAGCCCGAGCACCCGCTGTTGCTTCGGCCCCACCGGCACCAGCAGCAGATCGTACCAGGCCGGGCCGCCTTCGGTTTCGCGCCGCAGCCCGCGCTGCACCCACCAGAGATTGCCATCCAGCCGCCGCTGCCAGGTGCGAATGGAAAGGTTGAGCTCGAGCCCCGTCCAGGCGGCTTCATCGCTGCTGAAGCTGCGTATGTACCGGGTGCCGTCGGGTTGGAAAACGGCGGTCGAAGACAGCTCTAGCGGCCCGCCGAGATCGCGCTGCAGCGCTTGCGCTAGCGCCAGGGTGAAGTCGCCGCTGCGATGGTTGCGGGAAGTGTTCTCGATCAGGTCGAAGAGCTTGCGCTCAAAGTTTTTCGGCAGCGGCATGGCAGTGTCGGCGGACGGAAACACTATGCTAGCAGCAGGCTGCGAAAAGTTGCTACTTGACAGGGACCGCCGAAGCGTGCCCGGCGCAGGCCGCTAGCGGAGAACGTGAATGGGAATGCCTACATGCAGGCTTTCCCAAATTCTTTCGGAGGTATACACCGGTGCTCGGAGCGCCAAGCCAAGCGCCAGGCAGGCACGGTCGCCGAGCGATAGCCCGTACGGGCGAGTTTGAGCGGTTAAATCGCCGGCAATTCTGGCCTGCTCCGCATCGAAAGGCACGATTTCTGCTACCGGGCTGGTGCCATCTTCCCAGGCTTCTCCGGCTGGCCATCCGTGGCTGACGAGTTTGCTCTGCACTTCCGCCATATTGACGGCGCTCGCCACTGCCCGAGCCAGCAGTTCCGGGTTGAGTTTTTCAACCCCGGGTTTCTGGTGAATGATGGTCAGAATTGCAGAGGCGTCCAATACTACTTTATTCATGCTTGGCCGCCTCGCGCCGCTCTGCCAGTAATTCGCGAGCCAGTGAAATGCCAGGCTTCAGATATCGCCGGGCGCGGTGTTGGGCGCGTTGAATCCGCCGCTCGCGGGTTGTAATTCGCAATTCGCCATCATCCAGAACGCACAATAAGACTTCATCGCCGGCATGGATCGCTAGTGCCTTGCGCATAGCCGCCGGAATTACTAGGCGTCCATGCTGGCCGATACGAACCCGGGTTTCCGTGGCTGTGTCATGTTTCATGATACTTGGCACAATTTTATCATATTGGCAAATAATTGAAATATTCCCAAACGCCGATACGGCAGGTCTTGTATTCTCGCGCCTGCGCGATTTGAGCCCGACAGCCTTAAATCGCGTTCACCACCAATTCAGGCAGCGGGCTCGAGCCAGGCGGCGGGCAGGCGCTGCCAGAGCGATGCCGCGTCCAGATACGCCCCGCTGGCGTCGCGCCGGGCGGAGACGAGTTCTCCGGTAAAGCAGTGCCGCCAGCGCAGCGGAGCGTCGCCAGGCAATCGCAGTCGCAGCGGGGCGGCATCGGCGGCGAGGTTCCAGAAACCGCGGCTGCAGGAAGGGTAAAAGCGCAGCGGGGCGGCGGCAATCAGCCATTCGACCCCGCGGCGGCGGGCGAAGGCGCAGGCCGGCATGGCTGCCGGCGTGTCCGGCGGCGCCGCGGTAGATGCAGGTCTTGGGGCGATTTTAAGTGCCGCCGCCGGCGGCATTGCCGCCTCGGGCTGGCAGGGCAGCGGCAGGTAGTCTCCGTCGAGGCAGAGCTCGGCATGACGGCGGCGAAATTGCAATGCCCGCCAGGTAAGGAACAGCTTGATTTTTCCCGAGGCCCAGTCGGCCTTCCAGTCCTCGAGCGCGGCGTCCAGGTGGCTCCGTGCGGCGTCGGCGATTTCGGCTAGCCAGCGCCGGCGCAGGTCAAAATCCACCGGGGTGCGGTTATCCGGATCCACCAGGCGCAGGTCCCAAAGCTCGGCGCCCTGGTAGATGTCGGGCGAGCCGGGAAGGGCGAACCGGAGGGCGAGTTGGGCGAGCGAGGCGGCGGCGGCAGGGGGGGCCAGGCGGGCGTGGAATTCGGCAAAGTCGTCGAGAAAAGGGCTGGCGGTTTCTTCCGTCAGCGCCCGCCCGACGAATTCATCCAGCGCCTGTTCGAACACGGCGTCGGGACGGTTCCAGCGGGTGCGTCCCTTGAGCTCGCGCGCCGCCTTGAGCATATGCGCCCCGATGCGCTCGCGAAACTCGCGGCGGTCGAAGGCTTGCGCCGGCCAGGCGGCAACGAGGGTTTGGTAAAAGTAATACTCCAGGTTGGGGCCGGGCAGCGGGGTGCGGGCGGGAATCGGCTTCAGCGGGCGGTTGAAGCGGCGCCAGCGGCGGGTGCGCCGCTCCCACTCCTCGGGCATTTCGCTGAGCTGGTTGAGCCGCAGCCGGGCGTCTTCGGAGCGCTTGGTGTCGTGCGTCGTGGCGGCGTTCCAGCTATGCGGCCAGCGGCGCGCGCGTGCGCCGATGAGGGCGTGGAATTCGCCGGCGCTCAGGCCATCGCACGCAGGCTCGCCGCCGACCTCGTTTTGCGACAGCAGGCGGTTATACGTATAAAAGGCCGTGTCTTCGATGCCCTTGGCTTTGACCGCTCCCGTCCATTGCTGCCAGCGCTGCAGAGAGAGCAATTCGGCGCGATTGGGCATCGCCGCCTCATCGGTCGCGCCGGCTTCGGGAAGCAGCAGCCGGCGTAAGTAATCGAGCACGGCGGCCGGCGGCGGGGCGGAGCGCCATTGGGTTTCCGCCGCGTGCCAGGCGCGCTCCCATAATTCCCGGTCGCGCTCGCCGGGCAATAAGTCGGCGCGGTAACTGCGGTAGGCGGGCAGGGCGATGGTCAGCTCGCGCAGCGCGCGTTCCAGGGCGCGCGGTGCGAGCGCATATCCGCGGCGGGCGGCGAGCGGCAGCAGGGCGTTGGCCAGGCGTTTCAGTTCGCCGGCGAAGTGGCTCTCGATCACGTCGCGCTGGCGGGCGCGGGCGACGGCGGCAAAGTCGCGGCGTCGGTGAATGAAGCGATCGTATATTTCGCCCAGCCGCGTCATGCCGCCAGGGTCGAGAAAGAGATCGTTGAGCAGGTTGAGGGTATCGTAACCGCTGGTTCCGTCCACCGGCCATTCTGCGGGCAGGGTTTCGTCGCGGGCGAGAATTTTTTCTACCACCAGGCTGGCTGGCGGCGCGGCATGGGGTCGGCCGGCGCGCTGTAGGCGGTTGAGGTAGGCGGCCGGATCGAATAGCCCGTCCACGTGATCAATGCGGAGCCCATCCAGCTCGCCGGCGTCGAGCCAGGCGAGGATGCGCGCGTGAGTGGCTTCGAACACCGCGGGCAGCTCCTGGCGCACGCCCACCAGGTGGTTGAGGGCGAAAAAGCGGCGATAGTTCACGCGCCGGCCGGCGCCGCGCCAGGCGAGCAGTCGCCAGGGTTGGGAAGCAAGCAGGCGCAGCCAGGCGCGGCGGCGGGGCAGGTCCGCGCCGCCTTCCTGCGGCCGGTTCCACCAGGCCAGGTGAGCGGCCAGCCATTCGCGCAGCGGCGCTTCCTCCGCCAGGCGCGCCAGGCGCAGCTTCAGGTCGGCGAAATCCAGGCGCAGCTCGTGGGCGCGGCTGGCATCCCAGGCGCCCGCCGGGCGCAGCCGCGCGGCCAGGCGGCGGACGTGTCCAATCAGGCCGGCGAGCGGCGGCGGCGCGGGAGTGCGCAGCAGGTAAGGCAGCGAGCTCAGGCCCAGCGGGAAGATTTGCGTGTCATAGGCGGCGCGAAATTCGCCCTGCGCGAAGCGCAGTGCGAAGCCGCCGCGCTCGAGCGCCTGTGCCGCCGTTTCGTCCAGCACCGGCAGTATGATCTTGCCCGCCGGCCCGGAGGCATCGGCGGCGGCCGTTGCGTTGGCCGCCGGCGATTGTCCAGCCGGCCGCTCGCCGGTCCAGTCAATATCAAACCAGTCGGCATAGGGCGAGGCGGGGCCCAGTTCCAGCAGGTCGCGCCAGTAGGGATTGAGCGGATCGGCCGCCATGTGGTTGGGCACGATGTCGAGCACCAGGCCGAGCCCGCATTCGCGCAGCCGTTGCGCCAGCGCGGCAAAACCGGCTTCGCCGCCGAGTTCGGGATTCACGCGGGTCGGGTCGCAGACGTCGTAGCCGTGAGCGCTGCCGGGCAGGGCCGCCAGCAGGGGCGAGGCGTAAAGATGCGTGATCCCCAGCTCGCGGCCGTATGCGGCCCAGGCGCTCGCGGCGCCGAGCGGAAAGCGGGGTTGGATTTGCAGCCGATAGCTGGCGACCGGCAAGCTCACCGCGGTAGCGTTCCTATCTCCAGGCCGAAATCCAGCAACTGGCCGAGCTCGCGGCAGGCGGCCAGCCATTCGCCGGCGGCGGCGTCGCCGGCGGCGGAGCGCCCCTGCTGCGACTGCCAGAGCTCCGGCGTGATGGCCTCGTAGGCTTCGTTTTGGACGCGCCACAGGTCCACGCGGAAAGGAAAATCGCGCGCCAGCGCCAGTTCGGCATTCAGGCGCAGCAGCAGGTCGCGGTTTCCCGGCTCGCCGCGCAGCTCGGCGGCGCTGTGCTCGAGATGGCGGCGCAGCAGCGGCTCCAGGTGCGGATAGTCCGGGGCAATGCCGGCGCGCTCGGCTTCTTCGCGCAGCCCGGCGATGCGCGCCAGGTCGAGCCGGGGATGGCGTAATTCATGCGCCAGCGCGGCGGAGAGCGAAAACTCGGCCGCCAACTGCAGCTCGGCGGGAATCGGGGTTTGCGTTTCGTGCAGGAACAGCAGCAGCGGAACGTGATGTTCGTAGAGCCGCTGGTAGGCGGCGGCGGCTTCGGCCAGTTCCTGGCGCAGCACGGTTTCCAGTATGGCGTGCCGGTGCTCGCGGAACAGCAGTTTGAGCGAGTTTTCCCGCCAGCCGAAATGGTCTTGCAGGCGGGCTGTGACCCCGGCCAGATCGCCGGCATGGAACAGCGCCACCCACTCCTCCGCCGGAGGCGGGGCCTCGGCCGGGCACACCCCGCCGGAAAAATTGTGCAGCCCGCGGTGCAGCAGGCCATAGGCGTAGCGCTGCGATTCCCAGGTGAGGCGCGAGCGCACTTCCAGCAGTCCGGCCGCAAAGCGGGCCTCGCCCGCGCTCCAGAGCTGGCGGTCGCGGCTGTGCGTCTCGAAGCTGCGCGGCGTCGGCTGCATGCCGGCTCCGGCGGCGGTATGGTTGAGCAGCGCGGTCACGCCGTATTGGGCGGCGATCATTTCCGGGCGCAGGCGGGCGGGTTCGATCATCCGGGTGAAGACCTCGCCGGCGTGGCCGAATTCGGGCAGGTTGCTGGGCGCCGCCTCCAGATCGCGCCGCAGGCCGGCCGTCCAATCCCCCCCGAAGCTCTGTTCGGCGAGTTCGGCGGCGCGCGCGGCATAGGCGATGACCTGGGTGGTTTCGAGCCCGGAGACTTCGTCGAAGAACCAGCCGCAGCTGGTGTACATCAGCATGGCGTGATGCTGCATCTCCAGCAGTCGCAGCGCGGCGGCGATGTCGCGCTCATCCAGCTCGCGGCGCGCCTGGGCGGCAAAATAGGCGCGTACGTTTTCCGGCGATCGGTCGAGCACGACCTGGATGTAGGCGTCGCGCGCCGCCCAGGGATCGTGCAGCAGCTCGCCCGCCTGCTCTTCGTAACGGGGGGCGAGCGCGTCGCGCAGCCGGTCGAAAGCCTGGCGCAGCGGTCCGCGCCATTGCTGATGCCACTCCGGCTTCGCCCCGCTGTTGCAGCCGCAGTCGGAGCGCCAGCGCTCGATCCCGTGGGCGCAGCTCCAGGAAGTGTCTTCGCGAATGGCGGCCTCGCGGCGCGGGGGGAAGCGTTCGAGGAATTCGCCGTAGTTGGTCAGTTGCGCTTCCCCGCCGCGCTCGATGCGGTCCAGGCAGTAGGCCAGGGCCATGTCGCCGAAGGCGTGGTGATGGCCGTAGCTCTCGCCGTCGGTCGCAACCTGTGCCAGTTGGGGAAGAGGCTTGTTGTTCAGCAGCCCGAGCATGCGGTCGGCGAATTTGCCGCCATCGTTCAGCAGCCCCTCGAAGGCGATGGCGCGCGAGGCAGGGCC
The DNA here is from genome assembly GCA_021789895.1 of Acidobacteriota bacterium. GTDB lineage: Bacteria > Acidobacteriota > Terriglobia > Terriglobales > SCQP01 > JAKASR01. Next base: position 53,453 of record JAJYIU010000022.1, read on the forward strand.
GTCGTAGAAAAATACGGCCAGCTCGCGTTTCGAAGGCAGGCGGACGAGGTAGGCGTGGCGCGGGTCAATGCAGGCGTTGTCCACCGCGCGCCAGACATGGCCCCGGAGGTTGCGCACCTGCGCCGCCTGGTGCGGCGCCAGAATCGTAAACCGCAGGCCGGCCTCGGCCAGCGCTTCCAGGGTAGCCAGGTTGACGGCAGTTTCCGGCAACCACATGCCTTCCGGCTCGCGCTCGAAAAATTGGCGGAAGGCGGCAATGCCCCATCGCACCTGGGTGCGCAGGTCGCGCGGGTTGGCAAGCGGCAGGATCATGTGGTTGTAACCCTGCGCCAGCGCGCTGCCGTGCCCGCCAAAGCGGCGCCGGCTTTCGGCGTCGGCTGCGCGCAGGTCGCGCAGCAGCCCCGGCCGGTGCGCGGCGATCCAGGAAAGCAGAGTGGGCCCGAAATCGAAGCTGATGCGCGAGTAATTGTTGACGATGCGCCGGATGCGCCCGTGCTCGTCGAGCAGGCGGGAGGCCGCATTGGGGGCATAGCATTCCCGCGTGATGCGCTCGTTCCAGTCGTGGAAGGGCGCGGCGGAGGGTTGCGCCTCGATGCTCTCCAGCCAGGGGTTCTCGCGTGGAGGCTGATAGAAGTGGCCGTGAATGCAAACCAATCGGTCCATAGGCGGTTTTGCTTCGCCGCGCCGGTGGCGCGGGCCTTAATCCATATGATGGCGGTACCAGGCTTCCAGTTCGGCCGTCAAGGCGGCCGGCTCGCCGGCCGGCAGGGCGAGCGGCGCGGCCAGGCGCACGCGGGCGCGGCCTCTCCGCGCATGCTCGGCGCCGGTGGGTAGGATTTCGAATAAGCCGTCCAGCCGGATCGGCGCCACCGGCAGGCGCAGGGCCCGTATAAACATGCCCACCCCGCCCCGAAAGGGCAATAGCCGGCCGTCGCGCGTGCGCGCCCCCTCGGGAAAGATCAGCGGGCAGTAACCCCGGTCCGCTAGCCGGCCAAAATGGCGTATGGCTTTTTGCACTCCGATGCGGTCGGAAAGCAGTGATGCATTGAAAAAAGCCTGCGTCAGCCGGAACTGGCGCCCGGCGCGCCAGCGCGCCCGCGCCGAAGCCGAAGCGGAAAAATAATCGCGAAAGTGGTCGGGGCTCATCGCCGGCGCCAGCCAGGAACGAAAGCGCGCCGGCAGCGCCCGCAAAATCGCCGGCACATCGAGCAGGCTTTGATGATTGGAGATGAACAACACCGGCCGGTTCACGCCCCGCAACTGCTCGCGTCCTTCAATCTGCAAACGCGCCACGCTGGCGAGAGCGGGAAATATGCCGGCGTACAGCATGGCCGTGCGCAGCGGGCGCAGCCAGCCGGCCGCCGGCCAGGCGGGATATTGATAGCCTTCCCAGGCTGCGGCCCGCGGCGCGCCGGCGGCAGCGGCGGCTGCAGCCGCGGCGAGTTCGGAGTCGGCGGCGGTATGGCCGTATGCCGCCGGCTGCTCTAGCGCGGCCGCCAGCTCGCCGAAGCTGCTGATGGCGGCGAGTTCGCTTTCATCCACTCCGCTGTAGCCCTGCTCTTCCAGCCAGGCCAGCAGCTCGGCGTGATCCAGCGAGGAAAGGCCGAGGTCCTCGCTCAAGCGCGCTTCCGGGCGCAGCCGCTCGGGCGGCAGGCGCAACTGGTGTAGAAAAAAGCCGCGCCATCCGGGCCCGGCCGTAGGCTCGGAAACCGGGCTGCCGGCCAGCCAGGCCGCGATGGCGGCGCGCTTCAGCTTGTGCGTCGAGGGCGTGCGCGGCAGTGCCGGGCCGGGCCATACGCTGTAGCCGCGCAGCCGCTGGTGCGTTTCCAGCCGCGCGTTGACCCGCTCCACTGCGGCCCCCAGCGCCGCCGCGGTCGCCCCCGGCGCGGGGGTGAGCACGGCATGCGGCTGGCTGCGCCCGCCGGCGGCGCTCGCTACCACCGCGCTTTCCTGCACTTCCGGCTCGGCATCGAGCTGCTGTTCAATATCCTGCGGATAAACGTTCAGGCCTTCGGCGGTGACGATGACGTCTTTTTTCCGCCCCAGCAGAATGAGATTGCCTTGCTCGTCCAGGCGCCCCAAATCGCCGGTATGCAGCCAGCCGTCGGTGTAGCCGGCGGCGGTGGCGGCGGGATCGCGGAAATAACCGGGCGAGACGTTGCCGCCGCGCACCAGGATTTCGCCCCCTTCGGCAATCTTGACCTCCACCCCGGCCAGGCGGCGGCCGACCGCGCCGCGCCGGATGCGGAAAGGATGTGTGATCGCAATCGCGGGCGCGGTTTCGGTGAGGCCGTAGCCTTGAATCACGGCGTAGCCGAGCGCCTGCCACAGCTCTTCGTCCTCCGCCGGCAAGGCGGCGCCGCCGGCGATGAATGCCCACATCTTCCAGCCCAGTTGACGATGCAGCCGCCGCCACATCCACCAGCGGCGCAGCCAGCCGCGGCCGCGGGAGCGCCGCAGCACCCAGTCGCGGCGCGCCGGGGCGTCCGCGCCTGCGGACGCATCGAGGCCGGCGAGCGCCCATTGCGAGAACAACTGCAACTGCTGGGGCACCGCCACCACTGCCGAGACGCGATGCTCGCGTGCCAGCCGCGCCCAGGCGGCCGCGGATTGCGCTTCCGGAAACACCACTGCGCTGGCCAGCAATGGCGGCACGAACAACGCCATCACCTGCCCGAACAGATGGCTGGGAGGTATCAATTGCAGAAACCGGAGCGGCAAAAAAACGCGTGCCCGCCGCCGGTACTTCTCCACTTCCTGCGCGATCGGCCGCAAGTTGGCGAGCAGGTTGCCATGCGTGATCATCACCCCTTTGGGATCGGCCGTCGCGCCGGAGGTATAGACGATTTCGAGTAGGCGATCGGGCGGCGGCGGCGGGCCGGCGGGGAGCGGCGCCAAGGCGGAAGGAAGCTGCAGCATGCTTTCCAGTTCCAGGCGCGGCAATTGCGGCAGCCGTCCCCCCAGGCGCGCTCGCCGCTCGGCGTCAGCCACCAGCAGATGCGCTTCCGTGCGATGCGCGATGCGCTCGATGTAATCGGCGGAAAAAGCCGCATCGGCCGGCACGATCACAATTCCGCCGAGCACGGCGCCATAAAACGCGATCGTCCAATCCGCGCCCGGCAGACCCCATAAGAGCAGCCGGGCGCCGGCCGGCAGCCCGCGGCGCTGGTATTCGGCGCGCGCCGCTTCGGCCGCGGCCAGCAACCTGCCATATCCAAGCACGCGCTGCCGGTATATGCCCCGCTCGATCACTGCCGGGCGGCGGCCGTGCCGGACTAGGCCGCGGAGGTAGGAGGGCAGGGATTCCAATTCCATCCTGTTGTCTAGTGTAGCTAGAGGCGGGGCTGCGGCCAGCGGGATTCATGCGGCGCGGCCGTTTTAATCGAAAGCTTTGCTGGATTTGCGGCGGGCGGGGCGAGGGGTTCCTGCCCCGCCGTCAACCGCTCCGGATCGAAATGAGCGGGTTGGCTTAAATCGGCTTTGGATGCCCGCCTCGCGGAGACTGGCCGTGACGCGTCACGAAGTGCAGCACCAGGCTGATGATCCAGAGCACCAGCAGCGCCCAGATCAACGCGGCGACAAAGTGCGCCACCAGCCCAATGATCCAGAGCACGAACAGCACGATAAACGCCCAGAGGAAAAACATATGCGGCCTCCTTAAATATATGGATCGACAGGACGTGTGGCGCGATGTATGCAAGTAAACAGCGCAGGAGAGGAAGATGGAAAAGTTGACTACTTCGGTTCGTCCCATAACGGGAACTTTTTCTAAATTGATGATTTTAAAGGACGATTTCTATTAAACATGGTGGAACCTCCTAGCACTTCGTATTTTTGTATTGGACTGCGCCGGAAGTTTGTTGAAAATGAGATGGCACTTTTCTGCTCTTTTTCGGAAAGAGTTGAGGAATCGTGGCAGTTAACACTTCGGATAAGGGATCTCCAATGAAAAATGGGTTGCGCGCTGCAGTAGTAGTGGTATTGTTCCTATGTGCGGTAGTGGGGCTGGTACGGCTCGGCTCCGGCCATCGGACGGTCTATGCAATGACCTCTCTGGCGCCGGCGCCGCAGTTGTCTGGCACCTCTACAGCGCCGTATCCGGGCACCGGAACGTTGAATTTGAGCGGTACCAGCACGGCGCCTTATCCGGGCACGGGCTTGGTAAGTGCGAATCTGAGCGGTACCAGCACAGCGCCTTATCCGGGCACGGGCTTGGAGAAGGCGAATCTGAGCGGTACCAGCACGGCGCCTTACCCGGGCACGGGCTTGGAGAAGGCGAATCTGAGCGGTACCAGCACGGCGCCTTACCCGGGCACGGGCTTGGTGAAGGCGAATTTGAGTGGTACCAGCACGGCGCCTTATCCGGGCACCGGGATGTTGAAGGCCGGTAGGTAGTCTGGGCTATTTTGCACGCTTCGTGCATAATGGCTCAGGCCGTTGTGCATTGAGGCGATATGCATTGGTCGCTTGGATTTCTACTGTTTGCGGCCGGCACGGTAGTGAAGTTTGCCGCGTGCGTCTATGCGTTTATTCGTACGCGGATGAAGTATTTGTCAGTAAAAATCTGGTTTGCGCTGCTCTTTGCGCAAGACTTGCTGTATTGGTTTTTCCTGCTTAAATTCGGGCCGAATTCTTATGCCTATGCGGTCGTTTATTTCTGGGCGGATTTCATTACATTGTTCCTGGGCCTGATCATTGTGATCCGGCTGGCGGAGACTTCTTTCCGCAAGGCGCAGATCCAGATTCCATATTTTCGCGCCGGGGCGATGGCCATCCTGGGCGGAATTGGCGTGCTCAGCTTTGTGGCGACATTCCAGAAGTTGGCGGTCGCGCCGCATCATGTGCACGCTTTGATTGTATTGGGTAATAAACTCGAGCAGAATGCCGCGGCGGCGGGGATGCTGGCTTCAGTCTTGTTGTTCATTGCGCTGACCGTGCTGCTGGTGCCGGGCGCGCGGGTGCGGAGAATTGTCGCGGGTTTCGCGATTCTGTATAGCTGCTCCGCTCTCCCCATGTCGGCCGTGCAAATATTCGGCTTCCAAATGGCGAATTTAGTGCCCTGGTTCGCTATGTTTGATTTGGCTTTCCTCGGCTATGCGATCTCCGAGCCGGAAAATCTCGACCAACTGCGCCCGCGCAAGCTGGCGGCGCGGCGGTTTCAACCCCATCGTTTGGAGCCCGCGCGCGAGTTGCTGGGCAAAGCAGGCGCATGATGCAGCATCAGGCTTTTGATTGGGTTTCCGTGGCGATTTTTGTTGGCTCCGCGCTGGTGTTGCTGGCGGCGATATTGGCTTACGCCTACTCCCACCTGCTCGCCGCGGATGCGGAAAGTCTGGCGCAGTTGCGGGCCGAGGGCCTGCTGACCGGCGATCCGCAGCGCGACTTCCGCACCCTGAACCAGCTCCTCAGCGGTATCGCGCCGGCGGTTTCGATGCGCACGGAATACTGGGTGCTGTTCTACGCCGCCGCGGTGCGCCTGACCACCGTCTTTGGCGCCCGCGCCTGGGTCGAGGTGCAGATGCGCCGGCTGGTCTCGCACCAGGCCTTGCGCTACTGCTACGCGCAGAGCTCGCTCGCCGCCATGAGCGCCTACTCCAGCGACTCCCCCGACTTCTGATCCCGCCGCGCCCGCTATTCGACGGACGCCCCCCGCACAGTCTGCGAGCGCGGATTCTGAATACGACGCATCCGCCCGCCCTGCGCCTCTCGGTTAAAACTGGTAAAAGCTCAGCGCTTCGGAGTGGTTTTCAACCCAGAGTTTTGCTTCGTGCGTGATGCCGTTGATCTTCACCAGCACCACCAGCCCGCTGGCATGCCCGCCCGGCGGCACCGTGACCGCCTCGATCTTGTAGCTGCGGATGTACCCCCACTCGCTCTGCGGTCCCCAATCCCGCATGAATGCATTCATCGGATACCGCTGCGGGTCGGCCTGCCAAAGAAAATAAGCTTCCTGGTAGTTTTTCCGGATCAGCGCGTGCATGAAATGGTTCACCGTGCGCCGCGCCTGAAAATAAGGCCAGTAAAGATAGATCGCGGCCGCGGCCACGACGATCACCACCGCGGCTATGATCAGGGTGCGGCGGCGGCGCAGGCGGGCATGGTCAACCGGTTGGGCATCAATCAGAGTCATGGAGGTAGGCCAGGCAGGCCGCAGGATTCATGCTAATGGACGCTGGTCGCATGGCGCAAGTTCCCGCTTCCGTCCGCAACTATTACATTTGTAGCAACAAGATCATTAGAAATCTTTAATGAAAGATGAGACACTCTGCTATTTTCGCTCGCCGTATCTTCGTCGCTTTAAGTTACTGAAACCAAAATGTTTGCAATCTTTTTGACCCACGTTTTCTGTTGCCACCGTGTCTCTCCCCATCCATACCCGGCTTCAGCGCTGGTAGCGGTTGTGAGCGCGCTCGCGCGCCCGCTCTAGCGCCAGCGCGATCATGCGGTCGAGCAGGCGGGGGTAGGGCAGCCCGGAAACTGCCCAGAGCTTCGGAAACATGCTGATCGGGGTAAAGCCGGGCATGGTGTTGATTTCGTTGACCCAGAGTTGGGCGCCGCGCCGCGCCAGCAGGAAGTCCACCCGCGCCAGCCCGCTGCAATCCACCGCGCGAAAAGCGCCGATGGCCAACTGTTGTACCCGGCGCCGCAACCCCGGAGCGAGCGGCGCGGGAATGCGGTATTGCGTCCCCGTTTCCAGATACTTCGCTTCGTAGTCGTAGAATTCACGCCCGGGCAGGATTTCGCCCGGCAACGAGGCGCGGGGGTCGTCGTTGCCCAGCACGCTGCATTCGATTTCGCGCGCGTCCACGCCCTGCTCGACTATCAGCTTGGTGTCATAGCGCGCCGCCAGTTGCAAAGCGCGGCGCAATTGTTCGCGATCGCGCGCTTTGCTGATGCCCACCGAGGAGCCCAGGTTGGCGGGCTTGACGAAAACCGGGTAATCGAGGCGGCGGACGACCGCCGCCAACACCGATTCGGGCGCGCGCCGCCATTGCCGCCGGCGAAAGCTTAGCCAGGGCACGATCGGCAATCCCGCCTGGACGAAGAGGCGCTTCATGATCTCTTTGTCCATCCCCACCGCGGAGGCCAGTACGCCCGCGCCGACATAAGGGATGCCGCACAGTTCGAGCAGGCCCTGAATGGTGCCATCTTCGCCGAAGGTGCCGTGCAGGATGGGGAGGGCGACATCGGCGCGCAAAATCTCCGCCCGGCGCGCGGCGCCGGCCGGCGCCGGCTCCGGCGGCAACAGCACCGGCCGGCCTTCGCGCAATACTCGTTCCGGCGAGCGCGCCGCCGCGCCGCCGGCGCTCAGCCAGCGGCCTTCGAGGGTGATGCCGACCGGCACGATTTCGTATTTGCGCCGATCCAGGGATTGCAGCACCGAGGCGGCTGAAACCAGCGAGACTTCATGCTCCCCGCTGCGCCCGCCAAACAAAACCGCAACTCGCAATTTCGCCATGTCCCCCTGAGTTTAACAAGTCATCCCGGGCGTATGGACCGGTGGCGGCAAATAAAAACGTAACTTTAAAACCCCCGCCGGGTTCGCCAGATCCACAGCCAATGTCCGCGGTGAACAGCCATCAGGGCATGCAGGCGCCGGGCCAGAAAATATCGCCTCCGGCCATTCGGCGTGAATTCCAGGCTGAACCAGTCGGGGCAGGCCGAAGCGTAGCGCCGAAGGCCGCGCCTGGAATAGACTCCCGGAAACCAGAGGTGTAGCACGGGGTGGGTTGGTACGGCCCAACGTAGCCGGGCGTGGACATCGCCGGCGCCGCGGCCGGTCAGCCAAAATCGTGCCGGCGCCTGCCGGGAAATGCTCCAAAGCACGTAGGGAGTGGTGGCAGCGCCCAGGTAGCAGGCCGGCGCGGGGGCGAAAGCCGCGCGGTCCAGCCAGCGCGTGGTCAGTTGCGCGATCTGGCGTTCGCGCCGATGCAGGCGGCGAGCGGAGGAAAATACGTTGCCGCTGGGGTACAGCGTGAGATTGGACGAAGCGGGAATAATCAAAAAATTGAGTGCCAGCAGCGCGGCCGCCAGCGCCGGCAATCGCCGGCGGCCCCACCCGCCCCCGGCTTCCGCTGCGGGCCAAAGCCAGATCAGGGAATAAAGCGCGACATGGCGGCAATTGTTGCCGCGCACCAGCAGCCAGAAAACATAAGGCGGCAGGCTGAAAGCCAGCGCCGGCGGGAGCCAATGCGCCGCCCAGGTTCGCCCCCGCCGGCGTAGGCCGTACAACAGGCCGGCGAGAATGGCGGGCCAGACCAGCACTCCGGGCGCGGTCAACACCGGCAGCAGTTGTTTGCCCCAATTCACGCGGCCCAGGTAGCCGGCGATGGCGCGCCAGCTTTGGCTTTGCGACTGGCGCCAGGAAGTGTGCAAGAGCGCCGCGCGCCCGAAAAAAAACAGCAGCGACGCGGCCGCGCCCAGCAGCCAGCCTTCGCGGCTGCGGCGCAGCCATGCCCACACCCGGTGCCGGCGGGCATCGGAGTCGCCGCCGGAAGGGCGTACGCCGGAATCTTCGCCGTAGATCTGGCCGGGTTGCCGGCTTCGGCTGCGCGCCGCCAACACCGGAAAGATCAACAGCGCCAGAACGCCATCGGCGCGCAACAGCAGCGACGCGGCGAGCAATAAAAGCGAGGCCAGCAGCCATAAATAGCGATAGCGCACGAGTGGGAAGCGGGCCGCGGCAGCAGCGGTCCGGGGTTGCGGGTAAGCCGCCACGAAGCTCAGCATGGCCGCCAGGAATAGGGCCATCGCCGGTCCCTGCGGATGCGGCTCAAGGCCCAGCCACCAGACCGCCGGACCGAGTAAAAAGACGATTCCTGACCAGAACGCAGCCGCCGGCAAGGTCAGCCGCTTGCCGAGTTCCCAGATGAACCAGGCGGTGAGCAGCGCTGCGGCCAGGCTGAACAGGTTCAGCCGCCAGCTCAGTTGGACAATGTCCTGCGAGCCCGCGTTCAGTCGCGCCGCCAGCCAATAATAGCCGGGCGAAAAAACGCGATCGTAAACCTGCGGCGCGGAAGCCCCGAAGCGCGACCACTGCCGTCCGCCGAGGACGAACCAGGCGGAATCCGGCTCGCCCGGCCAGGCCGACAGCAGCGGCAGGCGCGTCACGCATACCACCGCGGCCAGAGCGGCGCCGCCCGCCCAGGCCGGCAGGTGCAGCTTGAACGCATGCCGCGTACGCATGTTGCATTGCCTTCCAGCGCTCTACTGCATCGAGATGCCGGGCGCCGGCCAGGCTGCCGTCCCGCGGCGATGGGGCCGTGCGGCCCATATTGCCCGCCCCCCGCCCGTCTCCCAGGTTATTCAAAAAAGCCACTACGCGTAAGTTAGAAAGCTACTACGGTGAATGACATTGAATCCTAGGAAGTTCGCACGATGACTGAGATTGCCATTCCTCACTTACTCTTTTCCGAGCCACTTCGGGAAAGAGGGGAATGCTTTGAGATTTTTAGTGTTTTTTTTGGGGTCGTTGGTATTCATGGCCGGCTGCAGCGGGAACAAGACGCTCGTACCGAGCGTGATTCTCAGCCCAAGCCTGGCCAATCTGATGCCCGGCCAGACACAAGACTTTACCGCCGTCGTGCGCGGCGAAGCCGGCGCCGGCATAGCCTGGCGGGCTACCGGGGGCGTCATCAGCGACACGGGCATCTTCACCGCCGGCAATAATACCGGCAGCTATAGCGTGACCGCCATCAGCACCGCCGACACCGCGGCTTACGCTGTTGCCAAGGTCAATATCAACAAGCACGTCAACATCACAATTTCGCCCTCCAGCGCCACCCTGGCGCCGGGAAAGACGCAGCAATTCACCGCGAGCGCATCGGGCGGACCGGACTCCACCGTGACCTGGTCGGCCACCGGCGGCACGATTACGTCCTCCGGTCTCTATACCGCCGGCGGCGCCGCGGGAAAATTCAGCGTCACCGCCACCAGCACGCTGAATCCCAGCGTATCCAGCAGCGTTCCGGTGACGATTCAGTCCGCGCCGGCGATCAGCATCAGCATCGCTCCGGGCAGCGCCAGCCTGAACCCGGGCCAGACGCAGCAATTCAGCGCCAGCGTGGCGAATTCCAGCAATACCGGCGTGACCTGGCAAGCGACCGGAGGCACGATCACTTCCTCCGGCCTCTATACCGCCGGTGGCACGGCCGGCGCCTATGCCGTTACCGCGACCAGCGTGGCCGATACGAGTAAAAGCGCCAGCGCTACGGTCAGCATCGCCGCCGTCACCACCACGTCCACGCGGCTCTTTCCCTCCTCCGGAGCCAACTGGCTGTATTCGGCCCCCTCTGGCACCCCGATCAACATCTCCAACGTAACCTCGGGGATGACGTTCAACATCAATGCCCACGACGGCGGCTATGATTACCCCGTCCAGGATGCCGACGGCTCCAACGGCTGCACCACTTTCACCGATGTCGGCAGCTACAATTTCAACGATACCTATTGCGTGCCCAATCCCACCGGCGGCTTCCAGCCGTCGTGGGGAGTGGACCACCACCTGATCGTGCTGAATAAAAATACCGGCGTCTATTACGATTTCTGGAAATTGAGCGTCAACTCCAGCGGCCAGCCGCTTTCCACCAGCGTGGGCGCGATCTTTTCCGGTACGCTCCAGGGTAACGGCACGCCGGGCACGACGGCGGCATTCATAACCGGCCTGGCGGGCGACATCATGCCCGGCGAGCTGGATTGCGTGACTTGCCTGAACCATGCCGTGCTGGTGATCGTGCCGGGTGCCATGGACGCGCCCGGCGTCGGCGATCAGGGCCCGGTCTATCACTACGACGGCAGCGTTTCCGGGGCGCTCTTCAAAGAGGGCGAAAAGATCCGTTTCGATCCTACTCTAGACGTCAACACCCTCAGCGCTTCCACCGCGACCAAGGCGCTGCTCCGCGCGCTGCAACTCTATGGCGGGTTGATCGTGGACCAGACCGGATGCAATTGCTTCGGCATTTATTCCGACCTGGCGACC
>JAJYIU010000079.1 GCA_021789895.1 Acidobacteriota bacterium
CAGCAATTCCGGCAATGCCGGCATGCTGGCCGTCCTGCCCGCCGCCGGCTTCCAGGCCGCCTCCCCGGAAACCCCCGGTTCGCCCTTTCAATGCCTCAACTGCCCCGCCGGCCGCCCCTTGCATTATTTCCTCTTCCCGCGCTCGCTCTTGAACCGGCGCACCAACGATTATTTCAACTTCCCCGCCGTCCTCGTCACCCCCACCGGCTTTGAAGTGCAGACCAATGAACAGTCCGCGCGGCATGTGATCGCCAATGCGATTTACGAATTCGATCGCCGCTGGCGCCTGCTGCGCGCCGCGTACAGCGACGGCTACTGGCAGCAGTATCGCTCGGTGCGCCGCAGCCAACCCCAGCTCGGCCTGCCGCCCGCCGCGCCCCTGCGCGACCAGCCGCCCTACGTGCTCGCCTGGTCGCCGCGCCGCGGCTGGCGCAAGCTCTACCCCCATTCCCCGTCCAATTGAACCCTTCCGCCGCCGCGGTGGACGGTTTGCGGCGGCGGATTGCGCTGCGGCGCCCAGCTTACTTCAGCGCGGCTGCATCCTTGCCGCTCCAGGCCTCCCCGATCATCACCGCGCCCAGCAGGTCCCAGCTCTCAAAATGCCCTTGGGCCTCGCCCGCTCCGGTTTCCGGGTTGTAGCATTCGTGCATGCCGCCGGTGGCGCGGAAATCCGACAGCAGCAGCCGCGCCGTGCGCCGCGCCAACTGCCGCGCCGCGTCCGTATAGCCGTAGTTCAGCAGCCCGTGCATCATCATGTAATCGGCCACGATCCAGATCGGGCCGCGCCAATAGCCGCCGGCGGGACGATATTGCGCGCTGGCGGGCGTCAGCGTGCGCACCCCGTAGCGGCTCCAGAACTCTTTCGGGTTGAGCAAATGCCGCTCGATCAGCGCCCGCGCCTGCGCCGCGGTCGCCACCCGCGCCCACAGCGGCGTGAGATTGGTCCACTCCGGCGCCCGCACCAACTGCCCGCTGCGCTGGTCGCGGTTATAAAAGCTGGCGTCGCGGGCGTCCCAAAGCCGGGTTTGGATCAGACGCGTCAGCCGCCGCGCCCGCCCGGCATAGAGCCGCGCGTCCCCGGATTTGTGCAGCATCTTCGCCAGCGCCGCCATGGCGCGGTCTTCCCTCACCAGGTAGCAGGCCAGGTCCACGCCTTCGCTCACGTTGGCCGGCCGCGAGCTGACCGCCGGGCTGTTGTCCACCCCGCTTTCCACCCCGTCAAACCAGGTGTAGAGCCCGTCGGGCGCCCGCCGCGCCTCGCGCCAGTAGTCGAGCGTGTCCGCCAGCCGCCGGTAATACGGGCGCAGCCAGCCGGCGCTGCCCAGCGTCCGGCAGGCGCGCAGCGCCATCTGCGCCAGAAACGGCTTGCACTGCTCCGGCAACGACCACATCCCCTTGGCCGTCGCCTCGCGCGGAGTGTAGCCGCGGTAGCCGGCGCGATGATTGGTGAAGCTGAGAAAGTCTTCCACCGAACCCGCCAGGCTGCGGCCGCGCTGGTGATAGCTGAGCGCCACTCCCATGAAATAGGTGTCCCAGTCGAAGAGCTGGTAGTAGCCCGCCCCGGGAATCAGATAGCGGTGGCGCAACTGCCCCGCCGGCGCGCGCACGATCACGCGCAGCATCCCGGCCTGCTCGATCCGCGCCGCCAGCGCGCGCTGCAATGCCGCCTCCGCCGGCGGCAGCCCCGCCTTCGGCGCCGATGCGGCCGCCGGCGCCGAAGCTGTAACCGCCGCCGCCAGCACGCTGTGCCATAGCCCGCGCGCCATCTGTGCAAGTCGGGTGGAAGCCATCGCTTTTTTCCTTCCTTTCAAAAAGATCATAATCTGCCCCGGCTTCGGCATGGCCCAATGCAAGCCCGCCTTGACCGCATGGCAATCAGCCCTCCGCTTTCAGCCCTCCGCCGCCCGGGCTGGGCCGCCCCGTGATCGTCATCACTACTGTATTCAGGTTTCATACACTAGCGTAATGCGAATAATTCCACTACAGTGCGTTTGGCCTAAGTGGTTCATAAATAAGCGAAAATATTTTTAGACGCCATTCGCTGTAAAATTTCGGCGCAATCCACGCTTATCTGGTTGCATCGAATAGCTTTATCCCGGCTTTCGAGCCAAAAAACCCGTATGCTATAGTGGCTTCGAGATAGGGTTGATTCCATATCTCTCGGGCTGAGAGTCGGACTCTGACTTCTCATCCCGCCGCGTGAACGTTCCGCCGCAAGCGGAAACGGGAACCCAACCACGCGACGCAGGGTTTCACGCCCCTGCCAGCCCGCGCCGGACGGCAAACTGCATCCGGCGGCCGCCGCATCGCTTCTTCGCGATCCCGGCCAGGGCAGCCGCCCACTTTCTCGGGCCGGCTGGCCAGGTTTGAGCCCCCGCAGTGTAGAAGTGTTGCTCGGCGATGCCTGATCCTTCCGGCATCGCGGCCCACATTTTTCGTCTGCGCTGAATTGTCGTCTGCGTTATTTGTTTCGTCCGCATTGTCTGATTTCGTCCGCGTTGTCTGTTTCGTCTGCACTGTCTGTTTTGTCCACGTTGTCTGTTTTTGTCTGCGCTGTTCCGCCGAACCTGCCATCCCGGCCGGTTCGGTTTTGTGTTTTTGCGTCTGTCCGCTGTGTCTGTCCGCGGTCCGCTTTCTGCCGTCGTCTGACGGCTGATAGCTAACAGTTGATAGCAGTCCGCTGATCGCTCTTCTGCGCTGTTCCGCCGAACCCGCCATCCCGGCCGGTTCGGCTTTAGTGTTTTTGCGTCTGTCCGCTGCTTCCGTCCGCTGTCCGCGTTCTGCCGTCGTCTGACGGCTGAAAGCTGACAGGTTCCTTTAGCGGCGGCCCACGAGTCCACCGATGGGAGTTAGATATGCAGAGGTCGAGTGGAAAGTCGGGGTTTCCTGTCAGGTCCCGACCCTCCGCGATTCAGTAAAGCCAAGGCGAAGGGAGAAGCAAGCAGAGCGAGGCGGGAGTCGCGAGGCAACCGCAGTGTACATGGATGTACATGAGGAT
>JAJYIU010000059.1 GCA_021789895.1 Acidobacteriota bacterium
CGGCAGCCCGATGAGCGGCGGCAGCCCGGCGATGGGCGGCGGCGGCCCGGCGTGCGGCAGCAGCCTGGCGGCGTGCGGCGACCCGGCGGGCTACCGCGGCGCGGTGGGCGGCTTGCCGCGCCCGATTGCGCGCAATCCGCGCCCGCGCCCGGCTGTTGCGAACGCGCGCGTGCGCGCGATTCAACCCATGTTGCCGGTGATGCGCGTTCGAATTCGGCGCCTGCCCCAGCAAGCTCAAAGCCAGCATGGGTGTGATGAGTGCGCCCAAAGCAAACTTAAACCAATTGCGAGACATTGAAATTCCCCCTTGTTTTCTTCCTTAATCGTTGGCAATTACCTAAGCAATTAACATACGTGCTGAAGGTAAATAGCTTCACGATTCATGAGAGCACATTTGTGAATGTGTAGTTACAAAAATTAACCGCGTCTCTCGATCATTGTAATGCAGATTGGCTCCATTGCGGAATCGGCGCTGCAACTTTAAGTAAATAAAGACTTTAAATTCACGCCGTCCGCCGCCTCCGCCATGGGAGCGGTTTGGCATAATAAGATCAGGTTCATAAGGAACTCCAATGCCATATCCGGAACTGATGATTGCTCCCATGCGCGCGGAACTGACGCGGCTGGGAATCGAGGAAACCCGCACCCCCGAGCAAGTGGAGACCGCAGTTCAGTCAACGCCGGGCACTTTATTGATTGTGGTCAATTCCATCTGTGGCTGCGCGGCCGGCCGCGCGCGGCCGGCGGTGCGCATGGCGCTGGAGCATTCGCCGCGTCCGGATCGCGCCATCACCGTCTTTGCCGGCGCCGATCTCGAAGCCACTGCCCGGGCGCGCGAGTTTTTCCAACCCCATCCGCCCAGCTCCCCGCAGATCGCCCTGCTGCAGGCGGGCCGTTTGGTTTACATGCTGCCACGCCATCAGATCGAGGGCAGGGAAGCGAACGAAATTGCCGCCGACCTGACCGCTGCGTTCCAGCGCTTTTGCGCTTCGGCCGCCAACGCCTCCTGACCGCTAGCGGCGTTGCGCGAAAATAAGGGCAGGCGGGGGCGCAAGTGCATAGCCATCATTCCAGCCTGGCAGAGGAAGACCATGTGCTCCGTTGGGCGGCGGCGGCCACCCTGGGGTATGTGGCCCTCGCCTTTGGCGCCGGGCTGATCGCGCATTCGCTGGCCCTGATTTCCGAGGCCGGACACAATCTCGCCGATTTCCTGGCGCTGGCCTTGAGCTGGCTGGCGGTTTATCTGCAGTCCAAGCCCGCCACCGCCAGCAAAACCTTCGGCTATCACCGGGCCGGCGTGCTGGCGGCTTTCCTCAATGTCCTGCTGCTGGCGGCGCTTACCCTGGGCATCGTGATCGGCGCGATTGAGCGCCTCGGCCGCCCCCAATCCCCCGCTACCGCCGCCATGCTGGCCGTGGGCGGAATCGGGGTGCTGATGAACGGCGCTATTGCGCTGGCGCTCGAACGCAATCGCCGCGACCTCAATATCCGCGCCGCCTTCCTGCACATGATCGGCGACGCCGTCTCCACCGCCCTGCTTATCCTCGCCGCCCTCGCCATCCGCCTCACCCGCAATCCCATCTTCGATCCGCTGCTCGCGCTCTTGATTGCCGGCTTCATCGTCTGGTCGTCCTGGGATGTCTGGCGGGAAACCCTCAACATCCTGCTCGAAGGCACGCCGCGCCATATCAACGCCGTAGCGGTCAGCGCCGATATCGCCCGCCTGCCCGGCGTGCAGAGCGTGCACGACCTGCATCTCTGGAGCCTGGGTTCCAATGCCCATGCGCTGAGTTGCCACATCGCCGTGGATGATCGGCTGCTTTCGAAAAGCCGCGCCATTCTCATGGACGTGCAGCGCATGCTGGCCGACCGCTACCGGATTCACCACACCACCGTGCAGTTGGAATGCGGCGGGTGCGAGTCCCGGGATGGCTGCGTCCTGCAATGAGCGCGCATCCGCCTCCCGCGGCGCGGCGGTGCGGCGGCTGCGGCCGCCGGCGAAATTTATTTCCGCCTGCCCTGTGTTTCCCGCTGGCGCCGCATGTGTTGGAAAATTCCGTGGGGATCGTGCTCGAAATGGTAAATTTTTGCGATCCCCACGCGCAGCTTGGTCTCCAGCCCGGCCAATTCGTGTACGCCCAGCGCGATCAGGAACCCCAGGCCGGGCCCCAGCCAGTAAACCCACCAGGCGCGCCAATTTTCCGAAACCAATGCCGGCCCGAAACTGCGCGCCGGGTTGGTGCTGGTGCCCGACAGCGGCGCTTCCCACCAGACCAGCCAGGCATACAGGAACGGAAACAGCGCCGGGGTGAAGGGGCGCAATCGCGGACGCCCCAGAAATAGAAACAATCCCGCCAATAAAGCGAAAGTGGCCGCCGCTTCTCCCCCCACCGCCATCCAGACACTGACGCCGGGGCCGGGCCAGGTGCCGCCGTAGCCGAGTCCCCGCCCCATCCGTCCCCACAGCAGCAGCGGCAGCGCACCCAGCGCCGCGCCCGCCAACTGCGCCAGCCCGTAGCCGCAGGCCAGGCCTGCGGTCATGCGTTTCTTCGCCCAGAATGCCAGCGTCACCACCGGATTCAGGTGCGCGCCGCTGATTTTACCCAGGCCCGAGAGCGCGATGCCGCCGCCAATGCAGCCAAAAAAGAATCCGGTCAATGCCCGCCGCGCCCCCGGCGAAGGCAGCCAGCGTACAACCGGGCTCCCCGCGCCGAAATCCAGTATGACCAGCGAGAGCCCGGCGCCCAGCAGCAGCGCCGTGCCCAGCAGTTCGGCGCCGGCCAGCTTCCATAAGGTTGATCGCGGGGTCAGGCGGGCGTGTCCGCCCCCGGGGCGGTGTCCTGCGGACATTCCCAAACCTCCTCGCCGGCCTGCGCCTGGCGCAGATACTGCGCCTCGCCGGCATGGCGCTGGCATTCACGCCGTTGCTGGGTTTGGGACAGTAGTTTGCGGTCCGCCTCCAACTGAAAATAGCCGTATTGCGGATGAAAGATCCGCCCGCAGCCCGGCTGCCGGCAGCAGTAAACCTCATTCCAGTTCTGCCCGCTGGACGTGCCGGCAATGAAGATCACGTCCGGCTGCATCGGCTGGCGGTGTTGATCGCAGAGGATGCGTAAGTCGTTGCGCATTGCAAGGGTTCCCCAAAAGTTGCGCGGCGGCGCGCTGCTTTTAGCCTACAAAGTTTTCTTTTAGCCTGGCAAGATGAGGCATCCCGGCCGCGCGGCCGAGCCTTCTGCATCGGGAGATGATGACCGCGCCTCGTCTCATGTGGCTGCTCAGCGCGGCTTTTTTGCTGGGCTGGGGATATTTCTTCCTCTGGCGGCGCGTTCACGGCGGTTTCGTACAGGTCTTTCTGGTTTCCGGCTTGGCCATCATCATCATGAACTACCTGGCGCACTACCGCCGCGAGTAGCCGGGTCGCCTCCCGCCGCCGCGGAATTCCCTCAAAGAGACAAACCCGCCGCCGGGGGCGGCATCCATCGTGCCAGTGAAGCTGTTGGGCCGCTGCATCTTCGCTTTATTGGCGCTGGTAGCCGCAAGCTGGACTACGGTGACGCTGCAGCGACACTTTGCCGGCACTCCCAACCCCGGCCTGGAATTCCTGTTCTGGAGCCCGCTGGCCGCCTGCGGGCTGACGCTGGCCGGGCTCGGGCTTGAAGCCGTCCGCGTTCCCGGGTCGCGCCGGCTCGCGTTCGGTTTGCAGTGGGTTGGCGTTCTGGGCTTGGCGCTGCGCAGCGGCTGGACTTTCTACAACTGGGATGGCTATTTCTATTTCCCCGCCGCCGCCCTGCTGGCCATGTCGCTCTGGCGCGCCCGCCGCATCGAAGCCTGCGGCCCGGCGGCGCCATGAACCCCGCCCCGCCCGGCGCCGGAGTGTTCCACCCGCATGTTTCCTCTGAAATCCATCGCAGCCTTGGGGGTCCTGCTGATGGCGGCGTTTCTTTGGATCTTTTACCGCCAGAATCAGCCTTATCGTTCCGGTCCGCGCCAGCCGATCGATTTCAGCCACCGCGTTCACGTCCGCCGCGGCCTCGCCTGCGACTACTGCCATCAGGACGTCATGCGCTCCAATTATGCCGGCCTGCCGTCGCTGTTGAAGTGCATCAGTTGCCATCGCGAAGTCATTCCCTACTATCCCCAGGTGCAGATTCTGCACGCCTATTGGCGCAAGCAGCGCCCCATCCCCTGGCGGCGCGTGTACCGGCTTCCCGATTACGTGCACTTTTCCCATCGGCCGCATATTGCCAGCGGCATCGCCTGCCAAACCTGCCATGGCAATGTGGGCGCGATGAATCGCCTGCGCCAGGTGGTGAATTTCAACATGAGCACCTGCCTCACCTGTCACCGCGCCTATGGCGCCAAAACCGATTGCTTCCAGACTTGCCATCACTGAGCGCGCAGCCCTGAAGGGAATCGCCCCCTCATGAAATCGCCCTTGATTCAAATCGCCAGCGCTCCTCCCGCCCCGGCCGCCGGATCGGCCGCATCCGGCGGGCAGGAAGCGTTCGATCCCGCCGCCGGCGCGGGCGTTCAAAATCGCCGCGGTTTTCTCAAATCGCTCGGCCTCGCCGGCGCGGGCGCGGCCTTGGCCGGCTGCGGGACCGGCCAGGTGGAAGTCCTGCCCTATGTCGTTCCCGATGCGCGCCGCACGCCGGGCGAGCCGGTGCGCTTCGCCACCGTCTGCCGCGAATGTCCGGCCGGCTGCGGCATGCTCATGCGCGTGCACGACGGGCGCGCCACCAAGGCGGAAGGCAATCCGGACCACCCGCTCAATCGCGGCAAGCTCTGCCTCCGCGGCCAGAGCGCGCTTCAAGGCCTGTATAATCCCGACCGCTTCGCCGGCCCGCTGCTGCGCGACGCCCGCGGCCGCTGGCAAAGCCTGAGCTGGGAGGCGGCGCTCGCGCGCCTGGCGCAGGAAATCTCCTCGGTCGAGCGCGAAGGCCGCGCCGCTGAATCGGCCTGGCTCGGCGGCCTGGAAAACGGCGCCCTGGGCGCGCTGGTGGACGATTGGCTGCGCGCCAACCGCTACCCGCCCCGCCTCAGCTATGAAGCCTATTCCTACGACGCGCTGCGCCTGGCCGCGGCCGCGGTCTTCGGCCAGCCGGTGATTCCCGGCTTCGACTTCGCCCCCGCCCGCTACCTCGTCGCCTTTGGCGCCGAATTTCTCGAAACCTGGCTCTCGAATGTCGAATACGCGCGTCAATTCGCCGCGATGCACAGCTACGGCCACACCCGCCATCCCGCGCGTTTCGTCTTCGCCGGCCCGCGTTTGAATCTCACCGGCGCCAATGCGGATGAAAACTGGCAGCTCGAGCCGGGCGCCGAGCCGCTGGCGATGTTTGCCCTGGCGGAGTTGACCGCGCGCCGCCTGCATCGCCGCCTTGATTGGCCCGCCGGCGTGCAGCCGCCCGCCTTCAGCGCCGAGCGGGCGGCCGCGGCCGCCCGCGTGCCGCTCGACGTCATACGGCGCGCCGCCCGGCGCCTGGTCCGCCACCGCCCCTCGCTGGTGCTCGGCCCCGGCGTCGCCAATGACGACGAACAGGCCGTCTTCACCCACCTCGCCGCGCTGCGGCTCAATCAGATGCTGGGCAATGTCGGCGTCACCGTCTTTCCCGACCGCCCGCACGCCCTCAGCGCCGCGGCCTGGCAAAGCCAGGTGCTGGATTTATTCGGGCGCGCCCGCCGCGGCGGCGTGCGCCTGCTGTTTCTGCATCATGCCAACCCCGCCTTTCATCTGCCCGCCGCCGCCGGCATCCGGGCTGGCCTGGAGCGCATTCCGTTCATCGTCAGCTTCGCCCGCCAGATGGACGAGACGACGCAATCCGCGCATCTCATCCTGCCCGATCACGATCCGCTCGAAAGCTGGGGCGACTATGCCCCGCGCCCGGGCTTGGCCGGCCTGCTGCAGCCCGCCATGCGCCCGGTATTCGATACCCGCCCCACCGGCGACATCCTGCTCTGGCTGGCGCGGCATTTTCGCCAATCGCTGCCTGGCGCCGAACCGCAACCGCCCGTGGCCTCCATGCTGCCACCCAGCGCCGGCGTGATTGCCGGCGCGCACCCCGGCGCCAGCGGCGAGCTGAATGATCCCGCAACCTTGGGCCTCGGCGGGCATCCCAGCCGGCTGGCGCCCGCGCCGGAATCCCCCGCCAGCCCCAACCTGCCCTCCAGCGCGGCCGCCATCCCTGCGCCCGAGGGCAGCAATCTGCGCTCCAGCCCGAATCTGCCGCAGCCCGATCCGGACGATGCCCTGCCTCCCGCGGCCGTCACCAACTTCGACCAATACCTGCGCCGCCGCTGGCAGTCGGCGCTGGCGCCCGGCGCCGCGCCGGAAGAGCAGGCCCGCATCTGGCGCCGCTTTCTGGCGCAAGGCGTCTGGGTGGCGCCCGGCGCCGCCGCTTCGCCTTCGCCGCGGCAAGTGGCTTCAATCCGTGCCAGCTCGCCGATGCCTGCCGGGCCGCTCGTCCTGCCCTTGCCGCATCCTACCCTCGCCCCCGCCGCGCCCGGCCCGCCTCCGCCCGCGCCGCCGTTGCGCCTCGCGCCCGCCGGCCCGGCGAAATTCCGCGGCTCCGGCCGCTTCACCCTCCTGCTGTATCCCTCCATTCGATTCTTCGACGGACGCCAGGCCAACCGCGGCTGGTGCCAGGAAATTCCCGACCCGCTGAGTAAGATTTGCTGGGATAGCTACGTTGAAATCCATACCGCGGTGGCGCAGCCGCTGGGCATACGCGAAGGCGACATCCTGCGCCTGGATTCTCCCTACGGCGCTGCCGAATTCCCGGCCCATCTGGCGAATGGGCTGCATCCCGCCGTGCTCGCCCTCGAGATCGGCCAGGGACACGCCAATTTCGGCCGCTTTGCCAACCAGCGCGGCGATTCGCCCGGCAAGCTGCTGGGCGCCCAGCTCGCCGGCGGCGCCTGGCTGCCCGGCTTCCAAATTCAGGTCGCGGCCCGGCGCCTGGAAAAGCGCCGCAATCTCGCCAATCTCCAGATCGAGCGCCAGCAGTGGGATAAAAAAATCGCGCTCGCGGTCGCGCTGGCCGACGCCGATACCGCCGCCGCGCGCGAGCCGGAGATGCGCGCCACCTGGTACAGCTTCCATCCCTATCCGCATCATCGCTGGGCGATGTCGGTGGATCTTTCCAGTTGTATCGGTTGCAACGCCTGCGTTGCCGCCTGTTATGCCGAAAACAACATCCCCGTCATGGGCCGCTCCGCCTGCATGAGCCATCGCGAAATGGCCTGGCTGCGGGTCGAAGTTTATGCCGGCGACAGCCGCCATCCTCCCACCCGGATGAATCCCGATCTGCGCTTCATCCCCATCCCCTGCCAGCAGTGCGATAACGCCCCCTGCGAATACGTCTGTCCGGTGTTTGCCGCCTACCACACCGATGAGGGCTTGAACGGACAGGTCTATAACCGCTGCATCGGCACCCGCTACTGCTCCAATAACTGCATCTACAAGGTGCGCCGCTTCAACTGGTTTACTCCGCAGTGGCCGGCGCCGCTCGACCAGCAGATGAATCCGGATGTCAGCGTGCGCGCCAAAGGCGTGATGGAAAAGTGCACGTTCTGCGTGCAGCGCATCGAGCGTGCCGAGCGCAGCGCCAAAATCGATCGCCGCCCGCTGCGCGACGGCGAAATCCAGCCCGCCTGCATGCAGACCTGCCCCACCCAGGCCATCGTCTTCGGCGATCAAAAAGATTCGCGCAGCCGCGTCGCTCAACTGCAGCGCCGCGCGCGCAGCTATCACATGTTTTACGAGGAAAACTGCTTTCCCGCGGTGAATTACCTGAAACGTGTCAAGTTCGAGCTCAACTCGACTTGACCGGCCGGCCGCCATTGTACGCCCCGGCGGCCGGCGGCATCGAACAGCGGGGAAGACGGCCAACAGGATTTCGCATGGCGCGCGCGCAAGAGTTGGACATGGCCGGGGTCGAGCCGCGGCAGATGGCGGCCGATGTGCTCCGCCCGGTGCAGAACCGCCCCACCCTGGCCTGGGGATTCGGTTTCGGCCTGGCGCTTTTCTGCCTGCTCATCGGCGCCGTTTCCTGGGGCTGGCAGCTCTACATCGGCCTCGGCGTCAGCGGCCTGATGTGGCCGGTGATGTGGGCTACCTACATCACCAACTTCGTCTTCTGGATCGGCATTGCGCACTCCGGCACCCTCATCAGCGCCATCCTTTACCTGTTCCGCGCCCGCTTCCGCGCCGCCTTCTCGCGCGCTTCGGAAGCCATGACCATTTTCGCCATCGCCACCGCCGGCATCTTCCCCATCCTGCATCTGGGCCGCGCCTGGATCTTTTTTTACGTCCTCCCCTATCCCAACCAGCGCCGCCTGTGGCCCAACTTCCGCTCCCCCCTGGTGCTCGACGTCTTTGCCATCTCCACCTACTTCACCGTCAGCCTGCTGTTCTGGTATCTCGGCATGGTGCCCGATTTCGCCCAGATCCGCGACCGCGCCTCCGGCTGGCGGCGTACGCTCTATGGCCTGCTCTCGCTCGGCTGGACCGGAAGCGAGCGCCAGGTTTCGCCCTATCTCAAGCTCTATATCCTGCTCGCCGGCCTGGCCACCCCGCTGGTGCTCTCGGTCCACACCATGGTCTCGTGGGATTTCTCCACCTCGCTGCTGCCCGGCTGGCACGAGGAAATCTTCCCACCCTATTTCGTCGCCGGCGCCATCTTCTCCGGCCTCGCCATGGTGCTTACCCTGGTGATCCCGCTGCGCGCCCGCTTTCGTCTCCAGCGCTATATTACCCTCGACCACCTCGAAAGCCTGTGCAAGCTCATCATTCTGACCTCCAGCATCCTGACCTATTCCTATCTGACCGAATATTTCATTGCCTGGTACAGCGGCAATACCTATGAGCGCACCGCATATTACCTGCGCGCCTTCGGCCATTACTGGTTTCCCTTCTGGTTGTTTACCGTCTGCAACTGCTTTGTCCCGCTGCTGTTTTTCTGGCGCCGCTTCCGGCGCAGCATTCTGGCCATGTTCATCATCTCCATCCTGATCAATGTCGGCATGTGGGTCGAGCGCTTCACTCTGCTGGTCACCACCCTCGCCTACAGCTACGACCCCGGCAGTTGGGGCGTTTACCACGTGCAATGGGTCGAAGTCGGCATCCTGATCGGCAGCTTTGGCTGGTTTATGACGCTCTTCCTGCTGTTCGTGCAATTCGCGCCCTCGCTGCCGCTGGGCGATCTGCACAAAGACATCCTGCTGGCGCGCCGCAACCGCCAGCGCCTGGCCGAAGCCGCCCTGCTGCCGGAATCGCTGGCGGCGCGGAGTTCGCCATGAGCGCCGCGGCCGCGAATCGCCCCGCCGGAACGCCGCTGCTGGGCCTGGCCGGCAGCTTTGCCGGGGCTGAACAACTGCTCCAGGCGCGTCGCCTGGCCGATGCCGCCGGGCTCGACTCGGAAGCCTTCGTGCCCGCCCCGGAGGAAGCCTTGATTCGCAAGCTGCGCCCGCAATCCACTCAGAATCCGGTGCGCCTCTGGACCCTGCTCGGCGGCATTGGCGGCGGCGCGGCCGCCTTTGCCATGACTATCTGGATGTCGAAAAACTGGCCCCTGGTGGTGGGCGGCAAACCGATCGTTTCCATGCCTCCCTTCATTGACGTCGCCTTCGAGTGGACGGTGCTTTTTGGCGCTGTGTTTTGCGCCCTGGGCCTGCTCCGCATCGCGCGCCTGCCCCGCCTGCGCTTCTCCCCCGCCTACCGCCCCGAGTTTGTGGTTGACCGTTACGGACTCCTGATCCGCTGTTCCCCGGCCGAAGAGGCGCTGGCGCGCGGGTTGTTGGCCGGCGCTCAGGCCGAGCGCATCTGGCCGGTGCGCGCGCGCCTCTTGCCGCCCCTGACCCTCCCCGCCGAAGTGGAGGATGAAGAGGAATAAGCAATGGCCGACGCCGCTCCCGCCTTGCCTCGCCTCGCGCCCGCCCTGCCCGCCGCCGCGCCGCGCGCGGCCTGGATGCTGTTCTGGATCCTGCTGGCGGCCGGCGCCCTCGGGCTGCTGCGCCTCGCCTTCACCGACCCCGCCAAACTCTGGGTCTGTTATCTGGCGAATTTCCTCTTCTTTACCGGCATCGCCCAATCCGCCGTCGTCTTTTCCGCCGTGACCCGCGGCTGCAATGCCCGCTGGGCGCGGCCGCTGCATCGCCTGGCCGAAGGCTTTGCCTTCGTGCTCCCCGCCGCCGTTCTGCTCTTCATCCCCTTGATCTTCGCTGCCCCGCGCCTCTTCCCCTGGTGGGGCCATCCGCCCGCGCGCAAGCTGCCCTGGCTGCTGCACCCCTTCCTGCTCGGCCGCGATCTGGGCATCTTGGCCGCGCTGGCCGCCTTCAGCCTGTTCTATCTCTACCGCGGCGCGCGCGCCGATCTCGGCCTCGCCCGCCGCCAGCTTCCCTCCGCCTATGCCGGCCGCTTCGCCGCCTGGCTCTGCCGCCGCTGGCGCGGCGAGGCGGAGGAAATCCGCCGCCGCGAGCGCAGCCTCGGCCGCCTCTGGGTGGGCTTGATCTTCGCCTTTGTCTATGGCTATAGCATCCTCGGCATGGATTGGAATATGTCGCTCAATATCCACTGGTATGACTATATCTACGACTGGTTTTTCTATATCACCCTCTGGTACGCCGGCCTGGCCCTGGTGGCGCTGGCCGCCATCGCCTGGCGCCGCGGCCTGCGGCAGCATGCGGTGCTCGATGCCGGACGCCTGCACGATATCGGCGAGCTGACCTTCGCCTTCGCCATTTTTTGGACTTACCTGTTCTGGGCGCAATACATGGTCGAGTGGTTTGCCAACGAGCAGCCGAATATTCATTTGCTGTTTATGATCTCGACTACCCAGCCCTGGCTGACCATCGCCTGGATCACCCTGACCCTGGCCTTCTTCCTGCCCTTCGCCTTCGGCCTCAGCCGCAGTTGGAAACGCCGCGCCCCGACGCTTGCCTTCATCGCCGTGCTCGCCCTGGCCGGCATCTGGCTGGAGCAGAATCTCGTGGTCGAGGCCTCGATCTGGCATGGCTCGCCGCCGCTGCTGGCCTCGGCCCTGTTGGGCTGCGGCTTCCTCGGCGGCTATGGCCTGCTCTATCTCGCCGGCATGCGCCGCCTGCCGTTCTTTCCCCTCGCCGATCCCCTGATGCAGGAAGCCATGGTCATCGACGCGGTACGGCATTGATGCCGCCGCCGTCGATAGTCTATTCCAGCAGCACTCCCTCCAACTCGCCCGCCTGCACCCGGTCGCCCGGCTGCGCCTGCCGCACGTAGCCGAGCGCGGCGCCCTCGCCCGTCTCGAGCGCGGCGGCGCTGGTGATTTCCCCCGCCGCTTCCCCGTTTTTCGTCAGCCCTGCGCCCGCCATGACCGGCCGGGGAAAGCGCAGGCGAAACAGGCCGCGATGCACTTGCCCGCGCGCGCGAATTCGCTCTACGATCTCCTGCCCGATATAGCAGCCTTTATGGAAATCGAGCGCTTCCATCTGGCGCGTTTCCTGCGGCAGGTCGCGCTCGCGTATATCCTGCCCATAGAGCGGTACGCCCCAGTCGATCCGCCTTCGTTCCTGCTCCGCCCCCGCCTGCCATCGCATCCCGCCGGCTTCCAGTTTCTGCCGCCATTCCCGCAGCCCGCCATCCGTGCAGACCAATTCCCAAACCTCGCCTTGCCCCCAGCGATAGTGCAGCCCCCAGGCCGCTTCCGCGCGTACGCTTTCCACCCCTCCCAGGGCCGGCGTGGGCAATCCGGCGGCTTGCAAGCCGGCGCCGGCTTCGCCGCCGATTATGCCGATTGCCTCCACGTCAGTTGCGCCATAATCGCGAAACTCTACTTTTTCCCGAATGATAAAACGCCTCAGGTGCGCATAAAGTGAAAGACGTTGTGATTCATCGGTCAAGAGCAGAAAGGCATCGGGAGTGAGCGCAACCACGCGCACTGTACCCAAAATATGACCCCGTGGATTCAATACCAAAGCCGGAGCCGTCGCTCCGGGCGCCAGCGCGCGCACATTCGCGGTCAACATGCCGTGCAGCCAGTCGCGCGCATCGGCACCGCGCGCGCCCAACACTGCGCGCCAGCTCCAGTCCCATCCGATGATCGCGCTGTTGCCGCCGGCGTCTTGAGCGCCGGCAATTTTTCCCCAGTCCAGCATCACGCCGCGATAACTGCGGCTGGTGGAAGAATTTGTGGGCAAAAAGGCGGAGGTTTTCATGCAATCGCCGCTCATAGGCATATGAACAAGTGTGCAATAGCTTTGCAAACTCCCGTCTGCCCACTCTGGAATTCGGTTCCAGGATGGGAAAACAGAACGTATAAATTTCCGGGTTTCCCGCGGCTGCCGTTCAGGGTTGGCGAACCCTACCGGCGATGCATGCTGGTTCAGCAAAGATGCCTGCAGGTTCGATAAATCCGCACCTCGTAAGGAGTTGCTTCAATCGCCCCGCGTTTTCCACAGCCCGGGCTAAATGCCCGGCACAGAATCTGATCCCGCCCGTGCCGGGATGGAGATTCAAGTGCTGTACACAGTGACGACTCCAAAGATTTTCCCGCACCGGGTATGCATTTGAGGTCATATCAGGGAGACGAGAAACACAACAGCAATGCCGCAGGAGCATTTTATGGCGACTCGTTTGCAAATTCAGGCGCGATATCCTCTCGGAAACCGTAATGATCTCTGCAATCACCTCTATGCCCAACACCGCCGCCGCATCTATGGCCTCTGCCTTTGGATGTTGGCCGATGCGGAAGCCGCCGACCGCCTGGCGCAACTCGTCTTCACGCGTTGCTTGCGCTTGGTGCGCAACGGCTTGAGCCCCAGCGAGCTGGAAACGCAGCTCGACCGCTTCCTGGTCTTTCATCTGCGCTCCCGCGCCGCCGCCGAACCGCAGGCGGAGCACGGCTACAGCATGGGCGCCCGCCGCACTCTGGATTACACCCTGCCCCAAACCAGCCTTGTGGAAGCCTTGCAGACGGTCCCGCCCGAGCCGCGCCTGCTGCTCCTGTTGCACGATTGGCTGGGCTACGCCGCCGAAAAGGTCGCCGATCTGATGGGCATGGAGGCGGCACACTGCAAAAAATCCATTTTCCAGGCCCGGCTCCGCCTGCGCTCGCAGTTGCTTCACCGCTAGCCGGGTCGCCTTGCGCTGCAGAAATCTGCAACGAATCCGGCCGCGGAGCGTCTTAAAAAACGAAGCAACATCGCCCCGCGCGCGTGACCCGGTGCCGCTCGCGCCGGCTCAATAATCTGACCATTGTCGTAAGAGGCTTTTATGGCGGCTCGTTTGCAATTTCATGCGCGAATTGACCCGGGAGACCGCAATCGTCTGTGGTATCGCTTTTATGCCCGGCATCGCCGGCGGATCTACGGCCTCTGCCTTTGGATGCTGGCCGACACGGAAACCGCCATTCGCCTGGCGCAATCGGTCTTCATACGCTGCTTGCGCCTGGTGCGCAATGGCTTAAGCCCGCGCGAGCTGGAAGCGCAGCTTGACCGCTGCGTGGTTGCCCGCCTCCGGGCGCGCACCATGGACGCATCCAGGCTGCGCCGCCTCCCTGCGGAAGCTGCAGGCCAAGCCTGCCTGCTGGATGAAGCGCTGCCTCAAACGCGCCTGCTGGCGGCGTTGCAAAGCCTTCCGCCGGAGCCCCGCCTCCTGCTCCTGCTCCACGATTGGCAGGGGTATGCCTCCGAGAAGGTTGCCGATCTGATGGGGATGGAGACGGTCCGCTGCCGGCAATCCATCTTCCAGGCCCGCCTCCGCCTCCGTGCCCAGTTGCTGCATAACTAGCGGCCGTCGGAAAATCGCGCCGCATCCGGCCGGCGATCCTCTCGCCGGTTGCTCTTTATTCATCAGTGGAGTGTTCGATGTGAGCGGCGCTGATGGATAATGGCGGTCATGCACTTTCGGCGCTATCCCCGCAGCATGGCAGCCATCCTTAAGCGCAGCGGCCCATCCCCTGCGCGCAGGTCCGGCCGTGCTTGAGTGCCAGGCGCTGCTGCTCGATGCCGACGACACGCTCTGGGAAAACAACATCTATTTCGAGCGCGTCATCGCTCATTTTCTCGATCGCCTCCGCCACGGCGAGCGCAGCCGCGCCCAGGTGCGCCTGCGCCTGAATGCGATCGAACGCCGCATGATCGAGGCGCACGGCTATGGCGTGCGCAGCTTTTCCCTGGCTCTCGCCCAGGCCTATAACGAGCTGGCCAGCCATCCGCCCGATCCCGAGGCGGTGGCCGAGATCACCCAGCTCGCCCTGGCCATCGCCAATGAGCCCATCGAGCTGCTGCCCGGCGTGCGCGAAACCCTGGCCGAGCTGAGCCGCCGCCGGCGCCTGGTGCTGCTGACCAAGGGCGATGAAATCGAGCAGCACGGCAAGGTCGCACGCTCCGGCCTCGAATCCTACTTCGCCGCCATCCGCGTCGTGGCGGAAAAGAATGCCGGCCTCTACCGCAGCCTGCCCGCGGAACTGGACGTCCAGCCCGATCGGCTGTGGATGGCCGGCAACAGCCCGCGCTCGGATATCAATCCCGCCCTCGCCGCCGGCCTGCGCGCGGTCTGGATCCCGCATCCGCATACCTGGGTGCTCGAGCACGAGCCGCTGGCCGAGGCGCCGCCCGGGCGGCTGCTCCGCCTGAACGAGTTTCGCGAGCTGCTGCGCTATTTTTGAGCGGAATCTTCTTTATCGTTTAGCGGTGGCCGCGAGTCCGCCGTCGGCGGTCCACGAGTCCACCGATGGGAGTTAGATATGCCGAGATCGAGTGGGAAGGTCGGGGTTTCCTGTCAGGTCCCGACCCTCCGCGATCCAGTAATGCCAAGGCGAAGGGAGAAGCGAGCAGAGCGAGGCGGGAGGCGCGAGGCAACCGCAGTGTACATGGACGTACATGAGGATTGCCGAGCGACGAACCAACGAAGCTATGCGACGCTTATCGCTTCGCCC
>JAJYIU010000023.1 GCA_021789895.1 Acidobacteriota bacterium
TCACGGCAATGCGAAGCGTAAATAGCGATTCGGACTGGTTTCCAGTGCATCGCATGTTTCTGCGTCGGAGTTTATCCTCGCTCGATACATTGACACCTGGAAGGCACTTCTACCACGGGCTGCTAGCGTATCCACCCCATTGATGGGCTGCACGCGCTACTGATGGCGGCTTTCGGGCTGGGGGGCGGCAATCACGCCGGGGGGTTCGACGCCGGGAATGGGCGCGGCCAGCGGCGCTTCCAGCGCCAAGCCCAGCACCTCGTCCATGTTGCTGACCAGATGAATGGCCATCTGCGAACGGATGGCTTCGGGGACTTCGCTCAAATCCTTCTCGTTATCGCGGGGGAGGATGAGCGCGAAGATGCCCATGCGGTGGGCGGCCATCAATTTTTCCTTGACGCCGCCGATGGGGAGCACCTTGCCGCGGAGGGTGATTTCGCCGGTCATGGCGAGATCGCGGCGGACGGCGATGCGGGTCAGGGCGCTGGTGATGGCGGTGGCGATGGTGATGCCGGCGGAGGGGCCGTCTTTCGGGATGGCGCCTTCGGGCACGTGCACGTGGATGTCGAGGTTGCGGTAGAAATCGCGCGGCAGGCCGAGGGTATGGGCGCGGGAGCGGATGTAGCTCATCGCCGCCTGGGCGGATTCCTGCATGACGTCGCCGAGCTTGCCGGTGAGGGTGAGCTTGCCCTTGCCGTCCATCAGAGTGACTTCGGTGCCCAGGATCTGGCCGCCGACCTCGGTCCAGGCCAGGCCGGTGGCGACCCCAATCTCGTTCTTATCCTCGCCGCGGGTGTCGCGGAACTTGATCACGCCGAGCAGCTCATGCACCTGCTCGGGGGTCATCTGCAACTCGACCTGCCTGCCTTCGGCGACGACGCGGCGGGCGATTTTACGGGCGATATTGCCCAACTCGCGTTCCAGATTGCGCACGCCCGCCTCGCGGGTGTAGCCCTGAATGATGGCGCGGAAGCCGTCGTCGGTGAAGGCGAGGTTTTTCGCGGTCAAGCCGGCGGCGGCGCGCTGCTTGGGGCCGAGGAAGCGGCGCGCGATCTCGATTTTTTCCTGCTCGGTATAGCCGCTCAGGCGGATGACTTCCATGCGGTCCTGCAGCGGCTGGGGGATGGTGTGCAGGACGTTGGCGGTGGTCAAAAACATCACCTGCGAGAGGTCGTAATCCACGTCGAGGTAATGGTCCATGAAGGCCTTGTTCTGCTCCGGATCGAGGACTTCGAGCAGGGCGGCGGAGGGATCGCCGCGGAAATCCACGCTCATTTTATCCACTTCGTCGAGCAGGAAGACGGGATTGACGGTGCCCGCCTTTTTCATCATCTGCAGAATCTGGCCGGGGAGGGCGCCGATATAAGTGCGGCGATGGCCGCGGATTTCGGCCTCGTCGCGCACGCCGCCGAGCGAGAGGCGGACGAACTTGCGCCCGGTGGCGCGGGCAATGGACATGCCGAGCGAGGTTTTGCCCACGCCGGGAGGGCCGACGAAGCAGAGGATGGAGCCGCGGGGGTTTTTGACCAGTTGGCGCACCGCCAGGAACTCCAGGATGCGCTGCTTGATGGTTTCCAGGCCGTAGTGGTCCTGGTTGAGGATCTGCTCCGCCTTGGCGATGTCGCGCAGCTCGGGGGAGCGTTTTTTCCAGGGCACGGCCAGCATCCAGTCGAGATAATTGCGGGAGACGGTGGATTCGGCCGACATCGGCGGCATCTGTTCCAGCCGCTTCAGCTCCTGCAGCGCTTTTTCGCGCACCGGCTTGGGCATGCCGGCGGTCTCGATTTTTTTCTTCAGCTCGTCGAGCTCGCTTTTTTCGCCGCGGCCCAGCTCTTTCTGGATGGCCTTGATTTTTTCGTTGAGGTAGTACTCTTTCTGGGCGCGCTCCATCTGGCGTTTGACCCGGCCCTGGATGGCGCGGTCCATGTTGAGCTTGTCGATTTCCAGCTCCAGCAGCTCGACCAGCCGTTCCAGGCGGGGGCCGGGCTCGAACAATTCCAGCAACTGCTGTTTTTCGGCGACCTCGAGGCTGAGGTTGGCGGCGATGGTATCGGCGAGGCGGCTGGGGTCGTCCACCCGCACCGCATTGAGCATGGTTTCGTAATTGAGCGACTGGTTAAGCTTGACGTACTGCTCGAAGAGCGAGGTGGCGCGCTGCACCAGCGGCTCGAGCTGGGGCGCCTCGGATTCGGGGCGGGGCGGGGCGGTGCGCACGACGGCGCGGAAAAAGCCTTCTTCCTGGCTGAGGCTGACGACGCGGGCGCGCTCCAGGCCTTCGACCAGGACGCGGATGTTGCCGTCGGCCAGGCGCACGCTCTGCACGATGGCGACGATGGTGCCGACGCCGTGGATTTCCTCCGGCTTGGGCTCGTCCACGCTGGCGTCATGCTGGGTGGCGAGGAAAATCTTTTTATCCGCCGCCAGGGCTTCTTCCAGGGCGCGCACCGAGGATTGGCGGCCAACCACGAAAGGGGTCATCATGTGCGGATAGATGACCACATCGCGGATGGGCATCATCGGCAGGCGGCGGCTTTCCAGTTTTTCCCGTGTGGACATAGACGAATCCGGCGCCGGCGGCGAGCGCCGGAGTTCACTCCTTATTGTATAGGGATGAAGGGGCGGGCGGCGGGGATTCGAAATCTCCCGCACCGGCCGCGCCGCCAGCGCCGGGGGTTAGCCGGCTTTTTCCATCGCCTGGAGCGCGACCTCGCGCTTTTTGACCATTTCGCGCGTGACCGCGAACTCGCGCACCCGCTTTTGCGCGGGCAGGTTGTACATCAGGTCGAGCATCAGCTCTTCCAGGATCATGCGCAACCCGCGGGCGCCGACCTTGCGCGCCAGCGCCTCCAGCGCGATCTCCTCGAGGGCGTCGTCTTCGAAGCGCAGCTTGACGTTTTCGAACTCGAACAGCTTCTGGTACTGGCGCACCAGCGCGTTGCGCGGCCGGGTGAGGATCTGAATCAGCGCGGGCTTATCCAGATCGTCGAGCACACCGATGACCGGGAGGCGGCCGATGAATTCCGGAATCAGGCCGGCCTTGATCAAGTCGGCAGGCTGCACGTGGTTGAGCAATTCGGTGTCGCGCAAGCCCTGGGCGGCGATTTGCTGGGCATCGCCCTCATCGGAGCGGAAGCCGACCGAGCGGCGGCCGAGGCGGCGGGCGATGATTTTTTCCAGCCCGACGAAGGCGCCGCCGCAGATGAAGAGGATGTTGGTGGTATCCACCGGGGTAAATTCCTGGTGGGGGTGCTTGCGGCCGCCCTGCGGCGGGACGTGGGCGAGGGTGCCTTCGAGGATTTTGAGCAGCGCCTGCTGCACCCCTTCGCCGCTGACGTCGCGGGTGATGGAGGGGTTCTCGTCGCGCTTGGCGATCTTGTCTATTTCGTCAATGTAGATGATGCCCTGCTGGGCGCGGGCCACGTCGCCATCGGCGGCCTGGAGCAGCTTGAGGATGACGTTTTCCACGTCTTCGCCGACGTAGCCGGCTTCGGTAAGGGTGGTGGCGTCGGCCAGGGCGAAGGGCACGTCGAGCATCTTGGCCAGGGTTTGCGCCAGCAAGGTCTTGCCGGTGCCGGTGGGGCCGATGAGCAGGATATTGGATTTCTGCAGTTCGACTTCGTTGCTGCCGGCCGGGCGCGAGCGGTTCATGTGCAGCCGCTTGTAATGGTTATAGACGGCGACCGCCAGCTTCTTTTTGGTGCGGTCCTGGCCGATGACATAGTCATCGAGGAACGCCTTGACCTCATGCGGCTTGGGCAACTGGGTCAGGCCGGGCGAGGCCGGTTCCAGCCGGTCGTCTTCCAGGATGGAATTGCAGACCGCCACGCACTCGTCGCAGATGTAGGCGCGCGGGTATTCGTTCGGGCTGGAAATCAGCTTGGCGACCGCGTCCTGGCTCTTATGGCAGAACGAACAGCGCAGCACTTCTTCTTGGCCATTCTTGCTTCGCACGTTGAACCCCTTCGGGGCTGGGGGGAGGCCCCCGGTCCGCGACGCCACACTTGCCTTTGCCGCGGCCGATTGCCGCCGGACTCCCGGGACCTGTTGCTCCGGGAACAAATGCCGGCGCCAGCCTAAACTGCCATGCCCGGCCCTTCCCTGCACATCTGGAAGCGGCTCGGGCCTGCCCACCGATCCACACCGGCCGGCCCGGGAACGGGCCGGCGCTCATTTATGTTTATAGATGATGTCATCTACAATGCCATACTCTTTGGCCTGTTGCGCGTTCATGATGAAGTCGCGCTCGACATCGCGCTCGATACGTTTGATATCCTGGCCGGTATGCCTGGCCAGCATCTGGTTGGTGATTTCGCGCATGCGCAGGATTTCGCGGGCGTGAATGTCAATATCGGTCGCCTGGCCGGAGAGGCCGCCGAGCGAGGGCTGATGGATCAGCACGCGGGAGTTGGGCAGCACGAAGCGCTTGCCCCCGGCGCCGGCAGCCAGCAGCAGCGCCGCCATGCTGGCCGCCTGCCCGATGCAGACCGTGGTGACGTCGGGCTTGATGAACTGCATGGTATCGTAAATGGCCAGCCCGGCGGTAATCGAGCCGCCCGGGCTGTTGATGTAGAGCCAGATATCTTTTTCCGGGTCTTCGGCGGCGAGGAAGAGCAGTTGGGCAGTGACCAGGTTGGCGATATTGTCGTCAATCGGAGTGCCGATGAAAATGATATTGTCGCGCAGCAGGCGGGAATAGATGTCGTAGGCGCGCTCGCCGCGATTGGTCTGCTCCACCACCATCGGCACCAGGGCCGCTTGCGGCGCGGCGGCCAGTCCGGAAGGCCAGACCGGCCCGGGAGCGGTGTAATCGCCGGGCTTCATCACGTCGTCTCCACTGCAGCAGGCTCCCGCCCGGTGGCCCGGGCCAGCAGCCGGTTAAGGGCTTTTTGCTGGAGCAATTGACTGCGCAGCCGCTCCAGCGCGCCATTTTGTTGCATGCGGGCATAGACCGCGGCGGCGTTTTGCCCGCCGGACAGGCGCTCGACTTCCTGCCGCAGCTCGTCCTCGGCGACGGCAAGCTGCTCGCGCCCGGCCAGGCGCTCGAGAATCAGCGAGGTTTTGACCTGCTGGCGCGCCGGCTGTTCCTGTTCGCGGCGCAGCGCCGCCCAGTCGAGCTTCAACTGATCCAGATCCACACCCTGCGCGGCGAGCGAATGCAGGCCGCGCTCCAGCCGCAGCGCCGTTTGCTTTTCCACCAGCGCATCGGGCACGGCAAAATCGTGGCGCTCCAGCAGTTGGCGGATCAATTCCTGGCGGGCGGCGTCCTCGACGGCCTGCTTCTTTTCCGTTTCCAAATCCGCGCGCAGCCGCGCGCGCAGCGCCTCGACGGTCTCCACGCCGGCGTCCAGACCGCGCACGAACCCGTCATTCAACTCGGGCAGTTGGCGGCGCTTGCGGCCGGTGACTTCCAGCTTGAAATGCACCTGCCTGCCGGCGACCTCGGTATTGGCATAATCGGCGGGATAGGCGATGTCGAATTCGCGGCGATCGCCGACGCTCGCGCCGGCCAACTCGCGCGCAAATTCCGGCAGCGTCTCCGGATCGCCCAGCTCGATGAAGGCCTGGTCCACATGGCGGGGTTCGGCTTCGCCTTCGAGCGAGCGGTCGTAGCGCACCACCGCGGTCTCGCCCTCGGCCAGCGGCGCATCCGCCGGCAGGTCTTCCCAGGTAGCGGAGCGGCGGCGCAGAGCTTGCAGCGCCTGCTCGACCTCGGCCTCATCCACCGCCGCCGGCTCCAACCCGACCTGCAGCCCTTCCGTGGACAGATCGAACGGCGGAACGACTTCGAAGCTGGCTTTAAACCGGATCGGCGCGCCGGCCTGGAAGCTGAGATCTTCGATGGCGGGGCGGGAAACCGGTTCGAGCTGCTCGCGCTCGAAAGTGGAGCGAAGATAGGCCGGCACCATGCTCTGCACCACCTCGTCCCAAATCTGGCCCTGATAACGCTGGCGAACCAGCGAGAGCGGCGCTTTGCCGGGACGAAAGCCGGGGATGCGGGCGCGGCGTTGCCAATCGCGCGCGATGCGTTCGTATTCGCGCTCAACCTCGCCTGCCGGGATTTCGACCTCGATTGCCTGTTTGCAGTCGGCCGCGGTAGCCATTATTTCAACCTGGAGCTGAGGAAATTAAAGCCGGCCCCAATCCACCACTTTCGACCGACCCGGATAGCCATGCTGCCGCGTAGCGCTCATCACTCAATTATTCGACGAATTCCCCGCCGGTGCAACCATGGAAATCACCTTAGCCGATTATGACCGGGCGCGCACGGCCAAAACGGCATTCAAGCCGCCGAAGGCAAACGAGTTGGAAAGGGCGGCGCGCAAGCGGCGCGGGCGCGCCTGGTTGGGGGTGACATCGAGATTGCAAGCGGGATCGGGGAGGTTAAAGTTGGCGGTCGGGGGGACCGTCTGGTGCTCGAGGGCCAAGACGACCGCCGCCAGCTCCAACGCTCCGCTGGCGCCCATGGCATGGCCGTGCATGGATTTGGTCGAGCTGATGGAGACGGCGGCGGCGGATTCGCCCAGGAGTTCGCGGATGGCGGCGATCTCGACGGCATCGTTGAGCCGCGTGCCGGTGCCGTGGGCATTGATGTAATCCACTTCATCCGGCCGCAGGCCGGCGGAGTGCAAAGCGTAGCGCATGGCCGACAACGGACCTTCGCGGCCGGGCTGGGTGATGTGACCGGCATCGGCGCCGGCGCCGTAGCCGGCGATTTCGGCCAGCACCGGGGCTCCGCGGCGCCGGGCGGTGGATTCGCGCTCGAGCACGAAGATGGCTGCGCCTTCGGCGAGCGCCATACCGGCGCGGTCGCCGCTGAAGGGCCGGCAGGCGCGCTGGGGCGCGCCGTTGGCCGGGGCCAGCACGCGCATGCCCTCCCAGGCTTTAAAGACGCCGTAGGTCAAAGGCGCGTCGGCGCCGCCGGCGATGATGAGGTCGGCGGCGTCATCGCGCAAATAGCGCCAAGCTTCGCCGATGGCGTGGGTGGCCGAGGCGCAGGCGGTGGAGAGGGTGAAACACGGTCCCCGCGCGCCGGATTGCATGCTGATATGCGCGCTGGCGGCGTTGGCCATCATGCGGGGAATGCAGAAGGGATGCAGGCGGGCCGCATGCTGGCCATAAAGCTGAAAGAAGGCGCGGTCTTCACTCTCCACCCCGCCCAGACCGGTGCCGGTGATGACGCCGACGCGCTCGGGCCGAAACCAGGGCTGAAGGCCGCCGGATAATCCCGCTTCCGCCAGGGCGCGGCGGGCGCAGTAGAGCGCCAGTTGGGCAAAACGATCGAGCAGATCGAGCTGCTTGCCGAACAGGGCTTCGGCATCGAAGCCGGCGATTTCGCCCGCCACGTTCGCGGCCAATCCCTTGGGATCGAAGCGGGTAATCGGCCCCAGCCCGCTTTCGCCGGCTGCCAGGCGACGCCAGAAGGCGCGGCGATCCAGACCGAGGCAGGAAATCACCTCGTAACCGGAGATGACGATAGGTTCCATTCAACGGCCGTATAGTCTAGACCGCCGAGGCCTGACCCAGTTGGCGGCGCAGCGCCTCGACCACCTGGCCCACACTGGTCATCTCGCGCGCAACCTCGTCCGGGATGGTGAGGTTGTATTTTTCTTCCAGGGCGAAGACGATATTGACGCCATCGAGGGAATCAATTTTCAGTTCCTGGAAGGTCGCATCCGGCCGAATTTTCTCCGGCGCCATGCGCTGCTCGCGGGCGATGATGGCGATGACATCCTGGGTCAACTGGTCCGACAATCAACGCGCCTCCGTACGAAACCATATGATACACGCAGCGGGAAGGCCACGGCCAGCCGCGCCGGGGAGCGAATGGGCCGCCCCCAACGGCGGGCCTTAGAATGAACACGATGGAGAACCGAGAACTCGCCCGGCTGTTGCGCGAAACCGCCGACCTGATGGAAATCGCCGGCGCCGACAGCTTCCGAATCCGCAGCTATCGCCGCGCCGCAGATGCAGTGGAAACTTATTCCCAACCGCTGCGGACGATGGCGGCGGAGCCGAAAAAATTGCTGGAGCTGCCCGGCATTGGCAAGGGCATTGCCGCACACCTGATGGAAATGCTCGAGACCGGGCGATTTTCCGAGCGGGAAAAGCTGCTCGAAAGCCATCACCCGGCGATGCTGCAACTATTGCAGATTCAGGGGCTGGGGCCGAAGACCATCGCCGCGATCTGGGCGAAGCATCACGTGGCGACGGTGGACGAGGTGGAGGCGCTGGCGCGCGCCGGGCAACTGCGCGAGCTGCCGCGCATGGGGGAAAAAGCGGAGCAGAAGATTCTGAAGGCGATCACCGCCTGGCGGGCGATGAGCGGCCGTTTTTTGTTGAGCGAAGCGCGGCGCACCGCCGGCGAGGCGCTGGCGCGGCTGCGCGCCGTCGCCGAAGTGGAGCAGGCCGCCGCGGCCGGTTCGCTGCGGCGCGGGCGGGAGACCGTGGGCGACCTGGACCTACTGGTCTCCGGCCGCCGGCTGCAGGGCGCGGCGCTGGCGGCCGCCATGGAGCATTTTCTCGGCTTGCCCGGCATTGTCGAGATCTATGGCCGCGGCGAGACCAAGCTCTCGGTGCGGCTGCATGCCGGCTTGCAAATTGACGTGCGCTGGCTGCCGCCGGAAAGCTTCGGCGCGGGGCTGCAGTACTTCACCGGCTCGCAGGCGCACAACATCGCCCTGCGCGGGCGCGCACTGAAGGCGGGATATCGCTTGAACGAATATGGCTTGTCGCGGCTGGAAGGGAGCGAGGCGCCGGCCGCGGGCGGGCGCAGCTCATCCCGCAGCGGGGGCAAGGCGGCGCCGCCGGCCGGCCTGCTGCCGGCCGCCGCCGAAGCCGAAGCCGCAGAGGAGAAGATCTACCGCAGCCTCGGCCTAGCCTGGATCGCGCCCGAGCTGCGCGAAGATGCGGGCGAGATCGAAGCCGCCGCCGCCGGACGGCTGCCCCGGCTGGTGAGCGAAGCCGACATCCGCGGCGATCTCCACATGCATACCGTCGCCAGCGACGGCCGGGCCACGATCGAGGAGATGGCCGATGCGGCGCTGGCGCGCGGCTACGAATACATCGCCATCACCGATCATTCAGCCTCGCTGGCGATGGTGCAGGGGCTGGATGAGCGCCGCATGCTGCAGCAGTTGAAACGCATCCGCGCCGCCGACGCCAGTTATCGCCAGGGCCGGCGCCCGCCGGGAGGCGGGCCGGAGCGCCCGCTGCGCATCCTGGCCGGGATTGAAGTGGATATTCTGGCCGACGGCCGGCTCGACCTCGCCGACGACGTGCTGGCGCAGCTCGACCTCGTCATCGGCAGCATTCATTCCCGTTTCGATCAGCCGCCGGCAGCGGTGACGGAGCGCCTGCTGCGCGCGATCGAACACCCCGCGCTGCACCTGCTGGGCCATCCGACGGGCCGGCTGCTGCTGCGCCGCGAGCCCCTGGCGCTGGATTTTGAAACCATCCTGAGCGCCTGCCTGCAACATGGGGTCATGCTGGAAATCAACTCCGCGCCCGACCGGCTGGATTTGCACGATCGCCACGCGCGCCGCTGCCGCGAAGCGGGCGTGCGGGTGGCCATCAATACCGATGCCCACCATCCCCACCATCTCGGACTGCTGCCCTACGGCCTGGCGATGGCGCGCCGCGGCTGGCTGGAACCGGGGAACGTGCTCAATACCCTGCCGGCGGACGAACTGATGCAGGCCCTGAATGCCCGGCGGAAATAGCCGCAAGGATCATTCGTAGCGCAAAGTCTCGGCGGGCGGGACCTGGACGGCGCGCTGCGAAGGATACAGCGTCGCCAGCAGACCGATGCCCAGGCTGAGCGCGGACACTTCCACGCCGGCCAGCCAGCCGGCGTGGAAGGGGACATAGCTGATCGAATAAACCGCGGCGGAGACGTGAATCCACTGATAGCGGTTGGCGGCCCAAGCCAGGAGGAAGGCGGCGAACAGGCCGGCGGCGGTGCCAATCAGGTCAAGCAGCATGCCCTGCAGAATAAAGATGCGGCGGATCTGGCGGCGCCGGGCGCCGAGCCCGAGCAGGATGGCGATTTCGCGCCGTTTTTCCATCACCAGCATGGTGAGCAGGATGAGGACATTCAAGCCGGCGACGAAGACGATCAGGCCGATCAGCAACACCGTGCCCAGGCGTTCCAGACTGAGCGCTTGAAACACGGCCTGGTTTTGCGACATCCAGGTCACCGCGACGAAATCCGGCCCGGCGGCTCGTTCCGCTCGCCGGGCCACCTGGGGGGCGGCGTAGATATCGTCCAGCCGGAATTCGATGACGCTGGCGCGGTCGCGGCCGCCGGCCGCGACCGGATGCAAGTTTTGCGCCGCCTGCAGGCTGGTATAGGCCCAACTGGAATCGAAGTCGGCGAAGCCGGAACGAAAGATGCCGGCCACGCGGAAAGGGGTGGTGCGGCCGACGTAGCCGAGCGGGGTCAGCACCGCCTGGGGAACGTAAACCTCGACCCAATCGCCGACGTTGACCTGGAGGCGGTTAGCCAGCTCGCCGCCGAGCAGCAGGTTGGGCGCGCGCGGATGGCCGGCCAGGACGCGCCATCCGCCTTGCCTGACGCGGCTGAGGAGCGAGCCGACGCGCAGCTCTTCGGCCGGCAGCACGCCCTTGAGCGTCACCTGGGCGGCGCGATTGCCATGGCTGAGCAGGACGCTGTCGTAGAAGGCCGGCGCCAGCGCCACCACATGCGGCAGGCGGCGGAGACGGCGCATGAGGGCGCGGTAATGCGTGAACGCCGCGGGCTCGCGGCGCAGCAGGTTGATTTGGGCGCTGGCGCCGACGAGTTCATTCTGCAGCGCGTCGCGAAAGCCATCCATGACCGCGAGCGAGAGAATGAGCGCCGCCACGCCGGCGGCGAAAGCCAGCACCGCAATCGCCGCCACTACGGAGATTAGGCCGCGGCCGCGCCGGGGGCGCAGATAGCGCCAGGCGATAAAGAATTCCAAGCCCAGGGGGCGGGGCCGGCTGACGCCGCGGCCGCCGCCGGCGGGCGGGAGGACGGCCGGCTTTTGCTCCGGCCGGTTTTCTGCTGGCATACTAATAAAGAGGGTAGCGGAGGCCGCCGGTTTTTGCAGCCGGCGTTCCGCCGGAGGCCAAGCGCGATGTTCGACCGCTTTACCGAATCCGCGCGGCGGGTCGTATTTTACGCCCGCTACGAGGCCAGCGAGCTTGGCGGCGATGCGATCGCGGCCGAGCACCTGCTGCTCGGCATTCTGCGGGAAGACCCAGCCCTGATCCAGCGCTATCTGCCCTCGCCGGCCGCCAGGCAAGCGCTGCGCGCGGAAATACGCCGCCCGGCGGGACGCAACGGGAAGTCAACCACCGCCGCGGATATGCCGCTCAGCCCGGAAGCACGCCAGGCGCTGGGTTACGCCGCCGAGGAGGCCGAGCGGCGCGGCGATCCGCACATCGGCCCCGAACAGCTCTTGCGGGGGTTGCAGCGCGAGGAGACCGGATTTACGGCGGACCTGCTACGCCGTTATGGAGCGCCAGCAAACGCCACGCCCGCGGCGGACGGCGGCGGCGCGGAGGCGGCGAGCGCCGGCCAGGCGAGGGACAAAAACAGAATCCAAGCGGCGGCGGCAGCATCGAATCAAGCAGAGGCCGCCGGCGGCAACGACGGCGCCGGCGGAGGGGGCGAAGGACTGCGCGCGGTGGGGATCAGCAAGCGCTATGCCGCCGGCGGGCAGGAACTGCAGGTTTTGAGCGGCATCCATCTGGAACTGGGGATGGGCGAGATGGTGGCGGTGGTGGGGGAATCGGGCTGCGGCAAAAGTACGCTGCTGCACGTATTAAGCACGCTGGACACACCGACGGAAGGTGCCGTATACTTCGCCGCAAGTTGTTTGAGCCGCATGGGGAGCGATCAATTGGCGGAGTTCCGCAACCGGGAGATCGGATTCGTCTGGCAGATGCCGCACCTGCTACCGGAATTCACGTTATTGGAGAATGTGATGCTGCCGCGAATGATCGCCGGCGAGACGGCGGCGGCGGCGGCGCGCCAGGCGGCGGCGCGGCTGGAAGAAGTGGGGCTGGAGCGGCGCGGCACGCACCGCGCCGGCGAGCTATCGGGGGGAGAACAGCAGCGGGGCGCGCTGGCGCGGGCGCTGGTGATGCAGCCGCGGCTGCTCATGGCGGATGAACCCACCGGCAACCTGGATGAAGCCACCGCCGAACGGGTATTCGCGCTGCTGGTGGAGATGCACCGGCGACACGGGCTGACCACGCTACTGGTGACACACAACCTGCAGTTCGCCCGGCGCTGCGATCGCGTCTGGCGGCTGCACCAGGGGAAGTTGGAGCGGCTCGATACGGCTTTCCCCGGCCCATCCGAGGCGAGCTAAGCCGGCGCGCCGACGCGCCGCCAAAGAGGCAGACTGCCGGGGCCAAGATGTTCGATCGTTACACCGAAAAAGCCCGGCGGGTGATCTTTTTCGCCCGCTACGAAGCCAGCCAATGCGGCAGCAACAGCATCGAGACGGAACACATCCTGCTGGGGCTGCTGCGCGAAGACAAATCGCTGACCAACCGCTTTCTGCGCTCGCACGCCACCATCGAATCCATCCGCAAAGAGATCGAAAGCCGCACCACGCCGCGCGAAAAGGTATCCACTTCGGTGGATCTGCCGCTGAGCCAAGAATCGCGCCGGGTGCTGAATTATGCCGCGGAAGAGGCGGAGCGGCTCAGCCACAAGCACGTCGGCACCGAGCACCTGCTGCTGGGGCTGCTGCGCGAGGAGCGCTGCTTCGCCGCCGAGATGCTGCAAAGCCGCGGGCTGCGCCTGGCCGCGGTGAGAGAGGAACTGCAGCGCACGGTGCAGGAAAAGAGCGCGCGGCCGAAGGAAGCCAGCCTGTTGTCGGAATTCAGCCGCGACCTAACCCAGTCGGCGCTCGACAGCCAGCTCGATCCGCTGGTGGGCCGGGAAAACGAACTGGAGCGCGTGATCCAGATTCTCTGCCGGCGCACCAAGAACAATCCCGTGCTGATCGGCGAGCCGGGGGTGGGCAAGACCGCGATCGTCGAGGGCCTGGCGCAGCGCATCGCGGAAAGCGAGGTGCCCAGCTTCCTGGCCGAGAAGCGCATTTTGGCGCTGGACCTGTCGCTGATCGTCGCCGGCACCAAGTACCGCGGGCAATTCGAAGAGCGGCTGAAGACGATCATGAAGGAGTTGATGGACAACCCCAACATCATCATCTTCATTGACGAGTTGCACACGCTGGTGGGCGCCGGCTCGGCGGAAGGCTCGCTCGACGCCGCCAATATCCTCAAGCCGGCGCTGTCGCGGGGCGAGGTGCAGTGCATCGGCGCCACCACCCCGGCGGAGTACCGCAAAAGCATCGAGCGCGACCGCTCGCTGGAGCGCCGCTTCCAGGCGGTCAAGGTGCCGCCGCCGGACGAAGACGAGGCGCTGGAAGTGCTGCAGGGCATCAAGGAGCGCTACGAGAAATTCCACGCGGTCAGCTACAGCGACGAGGCGCTGCGCTACGCGGTGCTGCACTCCAGCCGCTACATTCCCGACCGTTTCCTGCCCGACAAGGCGATTGACCTGCTCGACGAGGCGGGGGCGCGGGTGAAGCTGCGGCAGAGTTCGGTGCCGGAAGAGGTAGCGGAGGTGCAGCGGCGGCTGAAGGTGATCATCCACCGCATGGAAGCCGCCATCGCCAGCCACGAATTCGAGAAAGCGCGCTATTACTCCGACGAGGAGCGCAAGGAGCGGGAAAACATCCGCGCGCTGCACGACAAGTATCACCTGGACGACGCCAGCGGCGCGCAGGTCACGCGCGGGGATATCGAAGACGTGGTTTCGCGCTGGACCGGCGTGCCGGTCAGCTCGGTCAAAGAAGAGGAGATGCAGAAGCTGCTGCGCATCGAGGAAGAGCTGCACAAGCGCATCGTCAGCCAGGAAAAGGCGATTTCGGCGCTGGCGCGCGCCATCCGGCGCAGCCGCGCGGGGCTGAAAAATCCCAACCGCCCGGTGGGCTCATTCCTCTTCCTCGGCCCCACCGGCGTGGGCAAGACCGAAGTGGCGCGCACGCTGGCGATTTTTCTCTTCGGCAGCGACAAGGCGCTGGTGCGCTTCGACATGTCCGAATTCATGGAAAAACACTCGGTCTCCAAGCTGATCGGCTCGCCGCCGGGTTATGTCGGCTACGAAGAAGGCGGGCAGTTGACCGAACGGGTCAAACGCGCTCCCTACAGCGTGGTGCTGCTGGACGAGATCGAGAAGGCGCATCCCGACATATTCAACGTGCTGCTGCAGGTTTTCGAAGACGGCCACCTGACCGACGGGCTGGGCAACCAGGTGGATTTCAAAAACACGATCATCGTCATGACCTCGAACATCGGCGCCCGCTACCTGGAAAAGCGCAGCCAACTGGGCTTCCAGTCGCCCAGCGGCGAACAGGCCAACGCCAAGATCGAAGACCTGGTGCGGGGCGAGGTCAAGCGGCTGTTCAACCCCGAGTTTCTCAACCGTCTGGACGAAATCATCCTCTTCAACGCCCTCAGCGACGACGATCTGCTGCAGGTGATCGAGATGCTGATCCAGCAGCTCAACCAGCACCTGGGCCAGAAGGGAGTGAGCATCACCGCCACGCAGGAGGCGAAGCGCTGGATTCTGGAAAAGACCTGCGCCGACCGCTCCTACGGGGCGCGGCCGCTGCGGCGCGCGCTGCAGAAGTACATCGAAGATCCGCTTTCCGACCTGCTGCTGCAGGGGGCCATCAGCCAGCCGGCGTTCATCGAGGTGTTCCTCGAAAACGACAGCCTCTATTACCGCCCGGTGTCTTCGCAGCCGGATGCCGCGCAACAGGAACCGATGCTGCTGACGCGGTGATCGCGGCGCGGCGCCGGCCGCCGCGGGCCGCAACCGGCGCCGGGCTGGCGCTGGCGCTCGCCTGGGCGGCGGCGGCGGCGTGCATTCCCGGCGCGGGAGCGCAGGCGCGCCCGCGCCCGCCCGCGTCCAAACGCCCGGGCGGCGCGCCGCCCAGCGCCGCCGCCATCCGCCCGACGTTATTGCGCAATTTTTCCGACGACCAGGCGGCGGTCTGGCGTTACCGCCACGTCGAGCGCGTGGTGATCGACAAAAACCACCACCTGGAAGACCGCACCGTCCGCCTGGATTACGTCCACGGCCATGAAGTACCGATGGTGCTGGCGATCAACGGCCGCCCGCTGCAGCCCGCCGCGCTCGCAGGCCAGCGCGCCGCCGCCCGCAAGCGCGCACAAGCGATGGCCAAGCGGCCGCCGGCGCCGCGCGGCGGCCTGGTTTTCAACCACAAATTTTATTCCTTCGCCCGCCTGGCCAACGATTACGTTTATGGACAGCCCAGCGCGCGGCAGTGGCACGGACGGCTGACCTGGGTGTATCCCGCCTCACCGAACCCCGCCGTGCATTCGCGCTCGCGCGCGGAGCAGATTTTGCTGGCTTCGCGCGGCGCCATCTGGGTGGACGCCGGCGACCTGCACGTCTGCCGCATCGAGGTGGCGACCTTCCAGCCGGTGCGGTATTGGCTCGGCTTTCTGGCGACGGTGCACAACGCCGGCCTGGATCTGGAATTGGAACGCCATGCGCCGGGACGCTGGCTGCCCGCCTATGCCCACTTCTGGGCCAACGCCACCATCCTGCTGTTCAAATCGTTCTCCGAAACCAAGACCCAGCGCTTCAGCGACTGGCAGCTTCGCAAGCGGTAAGGGCTTGTGGAATATGCCAGAAGCGTTAATCGAACTTAGCGTAAATCAATGGCGGAGGCCGGGGCTGACAGGAAACCCCGGCCCTCC
Source organism: Acidobacteriota bacterium (assembly GCA_021789895.1). Taxonomy (GTDB): domain Bacteria; phylum Acidobacteriota; class Terriglobia; order Terriglobales; family SCQP01; genus JAKASR01. The sequence continues at coordinate 15,796 of JAJYIU010000023.1, forward strand.
CACCCGATTTCCGGGTTTTTAATTCCCCGCGGCGGACCCGTGGGCCGCCGCTACCGAGGCGGCAAGCAGCGATGCTTCCGCCGTTACTCCCTTAAGATTCCATGAAAGGCCGCAGCGGCGGCGGGGGATACCCTGAATCCCGCCGCGCGGGCGAGGGCGCGAGCGCCAGGTTTGAATCGAATCCGCCGGCTGCAACATCCCATGACCAGAGTGAGGTCATGGCTATGTCCTGCGCCGCACGAATGGTATTGAATCCGCAACGCCGCAGCCTGGCGGCGGAAAAGCTGATGCAGGATTTACACACCCGCGTCGTCGGGCAGGATGGCGCGCTGGCGCGGATCGTGGATGCGTATCAGATGTACCTCGCCGGGCTGGCCTCCAGCCGCCGCCCGATCGCCAGCTTTCTGCTGCTGGGCCCCACCGGCACCGGCAAGACGCGCGTGGTGGAAGCGCTGGCGGATTGCCTGTTCGGCAATCCGCGCGCGGTCATCAAAGTGGATTGCGCCGAATTCCAGCACAGCCATGAAATCGCCAAGCTGATCGGCTCGCCGCCGGGTTATCTGGGCCATCGGGAAACGCATCCGGTGCTCTCGCAGCAGGCGCTGGACGAGCACCAGACGCCGGAAACGCCGCTCAGCCTGGTGCTGTTCGACGAAGTCGAAAAGGCATCCGACGCTTTATGGCAACTGCTGCTAGGGGTGCTGGACCAGGCCTCGCTGACGCTGGGGGACAACCGCAAAGTGGATTTTTCCCGCTGCCTGATCTTCCTCACCAGCAACCTGGGCGCGGCGGAGATGCAAAAGCTGCTCGATCCCAGTTTCGGCTTCGCCTCCGCGACGCCGCCGGCCTCGGTGCAGGACCGCATGACCCAGGCGGCGATCGTCGCCGCGCGGCGCAAGTTTTCGCCGGAATTTTTCAACCGCCTCGATCACGTGCTGGTCTTTCATCCGCTGGATGCGGCGCAACTCGAAGCCATTCTCGACCTGGAGCTGGAGCAGGTGCGGGCGCGGCTGGCGCATCCGGCCACTCCGCTGCCCGGCGGCGCCGCGCCGCGGTTCCAGTTCCGCTGCACGCCGGCGGCGCGGAAATTCCTGCTGGCGGCCGGCACCGACGCGCGCTATGGGGCGCGGCCGCTGAAGCGGGTGATCGAGCGCTCGCTGGTGATGCCGCTGGCCAGCCTGCTGGCGACCGGGCAGATCAGCGAGCAAGACCGGATCGCGGTGGACGTCAACAGCGAGGGCGACGGGCTGGGATTTTTCCGCGAAACCACAGCCTAAGAAGACGCGGGCGGAGCGGTACGGCGCTACTTCAGCCGAGCATGAAAATTCAGGCGGGCAGGCCGCAGGCAGAGGCGATCGTTGCAGGCCTGGTAATCGAGTTCGCCGCGCAGCACCGCGCCGCGCGGAGCCCGCAGCAACAGCCGCAGCGGAAAAACGCCGCTGTAAACAGCCAATGGCGCGTTCATGAAGCTGAGCTTTTTTTGTTCCGGGCGCGGCCATTGCTGCTTCAACAAGCGTTCGCCTTTGGCGGGAAGCAGCTTGACGGCGGTGGGAATCAGATAATCGAAGCTGGGGTGATGGGCGTTGACGTGGTAGCCGGGGGCAATCTGAAACCGGAGCAGCAAGCGCACGCCCGCCGCCGTCTTCCAGCTTCGGGCCGAGAGCAGCTTCACCACCGTCTTGGGCACCGGCGATTGCGCCGCCAGGCCCAGAGCCAGCGCCAGCGGCGCCAGGTACTTAGAGAATGTTTTGCACATGATCTTGCAAGTCCGCATTGTCTTCCAGCCCCACCACCAGAGATGAAATGGTGCCATCGGGCTTGATGAAAAGCGTGGTCGGCAGGCCAAACGGAAAGCCGTAGCTGGGATCGATGGAGGAATCCGCCACAACCACCGGGTAATCCAGCGCATGGCTCTGCAAATAGTTTTTGAGGTCGGACAATTTCAGATCTTCCGAAACACCGATCACGACCAGCCCGCGATTGCGATATTTCGCCTGCAGCTTGTTCCACCATGGGATTTCCAGCTTGCAAGGCCCGCACCACGAGGCCCAGAAATCCAGCACGATGGGATGGCCGTGAAACTGGGCCAGCGAGAGCATCTTGCCGTCGGGCGTGGGCAGCGTCCAGTCAGGCGCCTTGCGACCCACCACCTGGCTGGGATCGGCGGTCAGCAGTTTCGAGTTTTGGCCGGAGGAGGCGGCGGCCGGCGGCTGCGGACTATGTTGCCTCACCCAAGCCAGATAGGCCAACCCGCCGATCACCACCAGGCCGATCACCAGCCAGGAACGCCAATTGCCGCCGCCGGCCGGCGCGCCCGCGGCGGGGGGGGGCGGCTCGGGATGCCCGGGAGGATTAGGAAAGTCAGCCATGTCAGACCTCATTGCCGCGGTGGCGGCAGGGAAAAACGAATGGAAAAGCATCGCATCGCTTCGTTGTGCGCCGCTCGGCATGCCTTATGTACGCCCATGTACATTCCGATTGCCTCGCTCCTCACGCCTCGCTCTGCCCGCATCTCCCTTCGCCTCATAGCAAACCAGCGACCAGCCACTCGCCATCAACCGGCTATAACGTCAGCTTATTCAATATCGGAATAGATGCCAAATAGTTCGAGATCAGGCTGAAGCGGTGGGTGAGCAGCAGCACGCCCACCAGCACCAGCAGCGCGCCGGAAAACACTTCCACCTGGTGCAAGTGCTTGCGGAAACCGCTGTAGAAGCGGGCAAAACGGTCCAGCGCCAGCGTCGTCAGCAGGAACGGCACCGCCAGCCCGAGCGAATACACCACTAGCAGCATGAGACCGACGCGCACCGTGCCTACCTGCGCCGCCAGCAGCAGGATCGCGCCCAGGATCGGTCCGATGCACGGGGTCCAGCCAAACGCGAAGGCGAAGCCGATCGCGAACGCGCCCAGCGCGCTGGCGCCGCGGGCCTGGCTGCGCATGCGCTTGTCGCGGTACAGCGCGCCGATTTTGATCCAGCCCATCAGGTGCAGGCCGAACAGAATGACGATGATGCCGCTGATCTCGCTCAGCAGCAATTGATGGGCGCGCAGCACCTGGCCGACCGAGGTGGCCGCCGCGCCCAAAGCGATGAAGACCAACGAAAAGCCGAGAATGAAGGCGAGCGAGTTGCGCACCAGCCGCGTGCGCACGGCGCCGCCCGCATCCGGCGCCAAGGATTCGCCGGCGCTGCCGGAAAGCATGGAAACGTAGCCGGGCACCAGCGGCAGCACGCAGGGGGAGAGAAACGAAAGAACACCGGCCAGAAAAGCGTAGGCGATGCTGACGTGAGTGTGCATGAGACGAGGGGCGAACCGCCCGCTTCCAGCTTAGCAAGCCAGACCGAGGGCGCAAACAGCCGGCCACGGCCGGCCGTGCCTTACCTAGATGGGATTCGCGCGGCGGCAGCCGGTGACAGCGTTTTCCGCCCGGCGCGGCGCCGGACGCCGGATCAAATGATGCCCTGTTCGCGGCCGACCCGGCGGAAAATGGCCAAGGCTTCATCCAAGTCGGCTTCGGTGTGGGCGGCGGTGACGATGGTGCGCAAGCGCGCCTTGCCTTCCGGCACGGTGGGATAGGCGATGCCGGTAGCGAGCACGCCGGCTGCATACAAGGCGCGGGAAAACTCCATCGCCCGCCGGCCCTCGCCCACCATCACCGGGGTAATGGGCGTCTCGCTGGCGCCGGTATCGAAGCCGGCGGCCTCGAGCCCTTGCTTGAAGCGGCGGGTATTGCTCCATAACCGCTCGATGCGCCCGGGCTCGTTTTCGAGCACGTCAAAAGCGGCCAGACAGGCGGCGGTCACCGCGGGCGGATGCGAGGTGGAAAACAGGAACGGCCGGCCGCGCAATTGCAGCCATTCGATCAGGGAATGGGTGCCGCAGATATACCCTCCCAGCGCGCCAATCGCCTTCGAAAGCGTTCCCACCTGGATATGCACCCGGCCGTGCAGCCCGAAGTGATCCACCGTGCCGCGCCCATTGCGCCCCAGCACGCCGGAGGCATGAGCGTCGTCCACCATCATGATCGCGCCATGGCGTTCGGCCACATCGCAGAGTTGGGGCAGCGGCGCGATATCGCCGTCCATGCTGAAGACGCCGTCGGTGATCAGCAGCTTCCGGCCGGTCTTGACCTCATCCAGCAGCCGGCCGGCGGCCGCGGCATCACGATGGGGGAAGACCTTGATCGCCGCGCGCGACAACCGCGCGCCGTCAATGATGCTGGCGTGGTTGAGCTCATCGCTAACGATGGTGTCTTCGCGGCCCAGCACTGCCGCCACGACGCCGGCATTGGCGGTAAAGCCGCTTTGGAACACGATGGCAGCTTCGGTCTGCTTGAATCGGGCAATACGCGCCTCCAGCTCCACATGCTGCCGCATCGTGCCGGTAATGGTGCGCACCGCGCCCGAGCCCACGCCCAGTTCGCGCACGGCGCGCTCCGCCGCCGAGCGCAGCGCCGGATGGGTGGTCAGGCCGAGATAATTGTTCGAACTCAGGTTGATGACCCGGCGGCCGTCGAAGACCGCCACCGGAAGCTGTTCCCCATCCAGCACCCGCGGGCGGGTACGCAGGCCTTGGGATTCGAGCTGCTGTAACTGCTGATCGAGAAAGGCCAGCGGATCGGCCGCCATGGTTGAGTTCCTCCTACAGAACGGGCGTTGACGCCGGGCAAGCCGCGGGCCGGAAATGCTCCGGCGCGGCGCGGTTCAGGGCCGGCGGCTATGAATTGCCGGCTGCGCGGCGGCGCCTGGCCGCGACGGCGCGACGGCGGCGGCGGCGGCGTTGGGATACAGCAGGACTTTTGCCGCCACGCCCTGGCGCAAGCGTTCCAGCCCGAGTTCGAACTGTTCCATCGGCAGCCGGTCGGTGAAGAGAGGTTCGAGATGCAGGCGGCCGGAGAGCAGCAGCAGTTCCATTTCGTACCAGGTTTCGAACATCCGCCGGCCATTGATGCCCTGCAGCGTCAGGCCTTTGAAAATGACATCGCGCGCCAGGTCCAGTTCCAGCGGCCGGCCTGGAATTCCCAACAGGCGGACCCGCCCACCGCGCCGGGTGAGGCGCAAGAGGCTGCGGATGCCGTCGGGGTTGCCGGAAAACTCCAGCCCGACGTCCACACCGCGTCCGGGAGTGCGGGCCAGGATTTCGGCTTCCGCCGCTTCCTGCCCGGCGTCAAACCCGGCGTCGGCGCCCAACGCCTGCGCCAGGCGGCGGCGCTCGGGATGGGGTTCGATCGCAAAAATTGGCGACGCGCCGGAGGCGCGGCAGATGGCGACCGCCATCAGCCCGATCGGACCGCAGCCGACGATGGCCACGCTGCGCCCGGAAACGGCCCCCGCCATTACGGTATGCACGGCATTGCCGAGCGGGTCGAGAATGGCCGCGCACTCGGGCGCGATGCCATCGGCGATCTGCCAGATGTTGGCGGCGGGAATGACGACATACTCGGCAAAACAGCCCGGTCCATCCACGCCCAATATGCGCACGTCAGGGCAGATGTGCGCTTCGCCGGTGCGGCACTGGAAACAGCGCCCACACGGGATATGCATTTCGGCGGAAACGAAGTCGCCCTCATTCAACCCGGTCACGCCGGCGCCGAGCCGTTCGATGCGCCCGCAGAATTCATGCCCGAAAACCAGGGGCGGACGGATGCGGCTTTGCGCCCAGCGGTCCCAGCCAAAAATATGCAAATCGGTGCCGCAGATCGAAGCGGTCTCGACCCGGACCAATACTTCGCCCGGCCCGGGCTCGGGCCGCGGCACTTCGCGCAATTCCGCTCCCGGCGCACTCGCCGGCTTGACCACTGCGCGCATGGTTTTAGACATGGATCCGGCTTTCTGGCAGGCGTGGCGCCGTTGGCGATGCGATTGTGCCGAAACGAACCGCGCAGGCCAAACTGGCATGTTAGCATGCGGCTTCTTTCAGCGCAGGTGGATTTCGGTCAATTTGAGGAGGCGGCATTACCCGGATCTGCCTGCAAGGCATACCCCGCAAATCGTTCTGGACGTAGGAACCGCCGCCAGGAACATGCCCGCGCCGAGAGCGCCGCCCTACCCTGCGCGCGTTTCCGCTATAATCGGAAATTCCTTGATGCTGAACCGCTTCTTTTCCCGCATCCCCTTGGCCGCGACCCGTTTTTGGCCGGCTGGAATGTCGTTTTGCCTGGCTTGGCTGGCCGCCGCCCTGCTTGCCGGCTGCAGCGAGTACTACATTCCACCGCCGTCCATCGCGGTAACGATCACCAATCCAAGCTTGCTGGCGAATACGCTGCCGCTGGCCACGACCGACTCCAGCGGCAATATCGTAGCCAGCACCCTGCAATGCACGGCCGTAGTGCAGAACACCACCAAGGGACAGAGCACGGCCGTCACCTGGGCCATTCAAGATCCCAATCCCCACGACAGCGGTTATCTCCAGGCCTGTCCCGCCAGCCCGGCCGCGGGAACGACGTGCGCCACGCTGGGAACCATCAGCTCGACCGGACTCTATACCGCGCCCTCGCTACTGCCGCAATACAATTCGGTGATCGTGATGGCGACCTCGGTCGCCGATCCGACCCAGATCGCCTACTCGCCGCTGGTATTACAGAACCCCGAGGCCATGATCAATTCGGTCAGCCCGGCGTTCCTCACCGCCGGCAGCGGATATACGCTCGACATCAAAGGACAGTATTTCTACCCCACCACCACGGTGTCGGTTACCGGCGCGCAGGCAGGCGCGGTAACCCCGGTCAATCCCAACAGCACCGAGCCGTTCGGCGAATTGACCGTGCCGATTCAGATTTCGCTGCCCGGCCTGGTTCAGGTGCAGGCCGCCAATCCGCAATCCGGCTCCTCGGTGGGCAATGCCTACCCGGTCATTGGACAACCGTCGAGCGCCGCTGCTTCTTCCGCGATCGCGGTGCAAATCGAGCAGGTGGGCACCATGCCCGATCCCAATAACGCGGGCTCGACCCTGCCGGTTTACGGCAACACCGCCTTCGTGCCGCTGACCGCGACGAACGCGCTGGTTCTGGTCAACGCCGATGCCGGCGCGGTGCTCAAAAATTCCAACAGCCAGCCGCTGACGATCGCCATGCCCGCCGGCTTCGCGCCCACCGCCGCCGCCGCCAACCCCGCCCACGATACCGTTGCCGTGATCAGCGCCACCACCCCCGACCTGGTGGTGGTGGATGCGGTCAAGGACACCGTGGTGAGCGAATACCCCATCCCGGTCAACACGACAGCGAGCTTCAGCGACGGCTCCTGCGCCGTCTGCGCGGTGGTGGTGGATTCGATTCGCAACCTGGCCGTGCTCGATACCGCTTCCGGCTATCTGACCATGGATCTGGCCACCGGCAAAACCTCCGCCATCATGAACGCGCCCGCGGCGGAAAATTTTGCTTACGATCCCAATACCCAAACCGCCTATATTCCTTACTACAACAGCAACAACAGCGGGCTCGACCTGCTCAACCTGGCCACGGGACAGCTTTCCAGCTTCACCCCTCAGAACGGCGCCAGCGGCGCCGGCGCCCAACCCGACAGCGCCGCCTACGATCTCTCGACCGGCATCGCGGTTATCGCGGATGAATCCAGTTCGAATTACGCGCTGGTGAATTTCAACCGCCGTTCGGTCGCCGGCAGCCAGATTACCGCGCCCTCGCTGCAGTTTCCAATCACGACCAACTGCACCGGCGCCTGGGACGCCGCCGACCTGGAATTTTCCAGCCATCTGGGCTGGTTTGCAAACGAAGGCGGCTGCGTGGCCCTGGTGCAGTTGCCGACGGCGCCGGTCAGCGGCAGTCTATCATCGCCTGCGGCGCAGCAATCCAACAGCTCGGGACAGAGCGTCGGCGTGCGCTGGGCGAGTTTGGGCGCCGGGCCCGATGGCGTCAACTGGACCGCGGCGCCGCACGCGCTCGCCACCTATCTCGGCATGGACGGCAACGCCTACGGCCTGGCGCTGCGCGCCGACCGGGCCATGCTGGTGAAGGTCAATTTAAAGCAACTCTTTGCCGCCCCGGCGCCGGCCACGCCCGCGGATGCCAACCAGGTTGATCCCACCGCCACGGTCAATAATGCGGCGATTGTGAACTATATACCGCTGCCTTGACGCGGCGGTCAGGCCGTCGCCGAGGTCGCCGACTGACCGCCGGCAAAGGCCTGTTTGACGTGCGGCTTCAGCAGATAAAGCACAATCCAGGCGCAGATGGCCACCGCGATCAATTGGGTAATCAGTGCCGGGATGATCAGATGCGCGAGCCCGCTCACGATGCCCAGCAGGCCAAATACCAGCCCGATGGCGGCCAAGACGATGGTGAGGATGCGGGCCCAGTTCAGCAGCTTGAGCAGTCCAATTCCAACGACGATGGAAAGCGCCGCGCACAGCAGGAAAACCACCGCGGCCATGGCGCCCCCCAGCCCGGCAATCATCGCCAGCGGGCTCCGGCTCTGAGCCCCCGCCGCCGCACTCGCACCTACAATCGCGCCGATGGCCCCCGCGCCCAATGCGAACAAGGCGCAGAAGGCGGCAGCGATAAAATTCAATACCGCCAAGATCGTTACTCCGGTTGGACGTTGCATTGCTTTCCCCTCCTGACGAAATCAGCCATGGAACCGCTGTTTTCCGGCTTCGGGCGAACCGTAGCGCCGAATGCAGGGAAAATCAAGTGGAAAAAAAGGGCACGCGAGAGGCGGCATGACCCCGGGCTGCGGCCACTTCCTGTATGATGTAAATGTTTACATGGCAAGATTTAGCGAAAACTTTCTGTTATCCACTCCAGTCGCGGAGCGTCTTTTTCATACTTACGCCCAAGCCCAGCCCATCCTCGATTTTCACTGCCACCTGACCGCGGAGACGATTCTGCGCAACGAGCGCTTCCGCGACCTGCACCATATCTGGCTGGAAGGCGACCACTATAAATGGCGGCTGATGCGCGCCGACGGCGCCGCCGAGCGGCTCTGCACCGGCGATGCCCCGCCCTGGGAGAAGTTTGCCGCCTGGGCGCGCACCGCGCCGCGCACCTTGCGCAACCCCATCGCCCACTGGAACCAGCTCGAGCTGGTGCGCTATTTCGGCATTGACCAGCCCTTGAACGAAGCCAGCGCGCCGGAGATCTGGAAACGCGCGAACGAAATGCTGGCCGGCGATGAATTGCGGCCGCAAGCGATCTTGCGCAAATTCAAAGTCCGCGCCGTCTGCACCACCGACGATCCCGCCGATGATCTGGCCGCCCATCGCGAACTGGCCCGCCATCCGGCCCCGGCGCAGGTCTTCCCCACGTTTCGCCCCAACGCCATTGCCCAGCTCGACGAACCCGGAGTTTTCCGCGCCTGGCTGGACCGGCTGGGGCCGCAGGCCAATATCGAAATCGCGCGGCTTGCCGATCTGGAGCAGGCGCTGCGGCTGCGCCATCAGGCGTTTCATGAGCTGGGATGCCGCGCCTCCGACCACGGTCTGCTGGCCTGCCCGCGCGAAATCAGCCCGCGTCCGGAAGCGGAACGCCTGTTCGAGACGCTGCGGGCCGGCCGCGCCCTGCCGCCGGAGGAGGCCGAGCGCATGTGCGGCTTCCTGCTCGATCTCTGCGCCCGACTCGACGCCGAACAGGGCTGGGCCATGCAATTGCACCTCGGCGCCCTGCGCAACGTGAACCCGCCGATGATGCGCCGCCTCGGCCGCGATACCGGCTTCGACACCATCAGCGACCGCCCGCTGGCCGCCGGCCTGGCCGCCTTCCTGGGGCGGCTGAGCGAAGCCAACGCGCTGCCGAAAATGGTGCTGTACAACCTCAACCCGGCCGGGAATTATATACTCGCCACCCTGGCCGGCTGCTTTCAGGGCGGTTCGACGCCGGGCAAGATCCAGCTCGGCAGCGCCTGGTGGTTCCTCGATCACAAACCCGGCATCGAAGCCCAGCTCAACGCGCTATCCGAAACCGGCCTGCTCGCGCGCTTCGTCGGCATGGTCACCGACTCGCGCTCGTTTTTGTCCTATCCACGGCATGAATACTTCCGCCGCGTGCTTTGCAACCTGATCGGGCGCGAACTGGAATCAGGAGAGCTGCTGGCCGAGGAAAAAGCCGCCGGCGAGATGATCGCCGATATCTGCTACGCCAACGCCGAACGCTATTTCCAGTTTCCACTGGCAAATGCGGCGGCGGCGAAAAACATGCCGGCTACCCGTCCGGCTTGAACCATAGCCGGCGCGAGCCGGCAGCGGCTCACGCGCCCGCCCGGCCCGCGCTCTGCAGTTCCAACACTGCCGGCCGCAGCCCCGCCTTGGCCAGCGCCCAATACACGGCGAAGCCGGCAACGAAGGAATACAAGGCCGAGGGATTGTCCCAGGAAAGCCAGTTGAACATGCCGGCCAGGCCGAGCAGGAAACCGGCCGCCCAGGCCAGGTAGCCGGCCCAATTGATGCCCGCCCGCGGTCCCGACCACCGCCGGCCGGCCAGCAGGTAATCGGCGGCCATGGCGCCGCAGATCGGCGCAAACGAGGCGCCGACAATCGAGAAAAATGCCACCAGGTGATTGGCGGCGCCGCTAGCCGCCAGCCAAACGCCGATGGTCACCCCCACCAGGGTCGAGAGCCAGCGGGGGATGCGCGGCAGCATGGTGGCGAAGCTGTTGGAGGCGATGAAAGCGCAAAAACTGGTGGGCACCAGCGAAGCCAACGCGAAAAGGAAAAACATGACGCCGGAAAGCGCTCCGACGCCGGCGATGGCGTTGGAAAAATCGTAGCTCGTGGTCAGGCCGCGTCCGATCGCGCCGGCCACCGCCAGCACCGCCAGCCCGCCGGAAACCACGATCGCCAGCGTGATGCCGATCAGCCCGCCCCAACGGATATCGGAGGCATGACGGTTGTTCATGCCAAAATCCGCACCCGCCGCGCCGGCGGTGGCGAAAAAGCCGATGACGATTTCCAGCATGGCCGCCAGCGCCAGCCAGGGATGATGCCCCGGCGCCTGGGGCAGAGAGCGAGCCTGCGCCGCGTAGTTTGCAATGCCCGAGCGCATCGCGAAAAACACGATCAGCAACATCAGCAGCGGCACCCAATTCAGCACCTGCGCCACGCGGGCGACATACTGTATGCCCTGGATTGCGATCCATGCCAGACCATAGCCCCAGAGCAGCGCGACTACGATGAATAATTTGTGCGGCTCGCCCGCCAGCCAATGCTGGCTGTCCAATCCCTTCAAAATGAAATCGGTGGAAACATAGGTGGCGACCGAAAACCAGCCGATCTGCAGCGCGCCCATCAGCAAACCCGGCATGAAATAACCGCCGGTGGCGCCGAAAGTGGACGCGCCGACGATATAGAGCGGACGGCCAGTCTGCATGCCCAGCATGCCGGGGGCATAGTAGTAAAGCCCGAAACACAACAGCCCGGCCAGCAACAGTCCCAGCAGGCAAACGCCCACCCCTCCCTGGCTGAGCGTGGTTCCCGACATTTGCAGATAAAACGCCACCCAGAGAAAAATGCCGGCGTAAGCGGGGGCGGTATTTTTGTACCAGGGCGCGCGCTGGCTGGCGGGATTGGGCTTGGAGGCGGCCAGATAAGCAGGCAGGTTCGGCATGGCTTCCCTTTCGTGCGATTTCCGCGGGCTCCGCGCCGCGCCTGGCGGGTGAGCCCTCGGGCGAACCCGGCGCGCCGCAGAAAGACATCGTGCGGGATGATAGGCCAGCCAGCCCTGCCCTGGCAAGGGTTTAAAGCGGCAGGGTGAATTCAAGCCAAGCCGGAACCGGCGCTGGATTGCATGAATTGGCTGTAGAGCCGCTCGTGCGCGTCCAGGCAGCGGCCCAGATCCAGCGTTAACTCGGCATGCCTCCGGCAGCCGGCGCGCGAGAGTGTGGCCGCCCGCTGCAGCGCGCTCGCCGCCGCGGCGATATTGCCGGCGGGCACCAGAAAACCGGTTTTGCCGTCGGCCACCACTTCCGCCAACCCTCCGCGGCGGAAGCCGACGACCGGAGTGCCGCAGGCTTGCGCTTCCGCCGGGGCCAGGCCGAACGGTTCTTCCCAATTCGAGGGACATAGCAGCGCCGCGGCCCGCTGCATGATTTCCCAGAGTTGTGCCCGCGGCTGCGCCGGAAAAATGGCGATGCCCGGCTGCCCGCGATGCGAATACACTTTTTCCCGGGCGTAAACGGCATCATAGGCATCGCCGTAGAGCGCCAGCGGCACGCCTGCCGCGCGCGCGATCGCGATCGCTTCGGCAGCGCCCTTTTCCGGGCTGAACCGCCCGGCGAAAACCGCGCCTACGCCCGGCGATGCCGACCAGGGAATGCGCGCGGTGGGCACGCCATTCGGCAAGACCGCATCTATGCGGGCCAGCCGGCGCCAATCGCGCGCCTGCGCCTCCGACACGCAGGCCACCACCGGCGGCCGCTTCCCGCCGGCCGCCTGCGCCAGCGCCCCGGCCATTGCTGCAACCGGCGTCATGTGCAGCGTATGCACCACGGGCAGCTTCAACCCCGCCAGTTGCCGGATGGCCGGCACATCGAAGGCATGATTGTGCGCCAGCGCGAAATCGCGGCGGTCTAAATCGGCGGCGATGCCTGCAAAGGCCGCTTCCATGGCTTCGCCGCCCGCCTGGCCAGCCGCCGGCGCGCGCCGGGTAATGACAATCCGCGATGCGCGCAGCCGGGCGGCGTCGATTCCAGTTTCGACGACCGTGACGCCGGGAATGGCCGAGCCGCCGGCGGCGTAAACTTCCACCCGATGGCCGCGCTCGGACAGGCCGCGGGCCAGATCGGCCAGCAGCGCCTGCGCCCCGCCCATCTGCGGTTCGCGCAACGGCGCCACCAGCGGCGCAACCAAGGCAATCTTCATGGCGCTAGGAAAATTTTAACTTGCGCCCGGCGTGGATGCAGAAGGCATATCTTGCTGCGGTTGTGAGTTATAGTGGCGGCTTGACCGCGCTGATTCCTTATGGCGGCATCCGGCCCAATTCCCGCACCGCTGCCGCGCGCCTGGTATGGCGCGAATATTGCGGATTTTTTAAATTCAGACCCCAGCAGTGTATTGGGCTGCCTGACGGAGAATAGCGATTTTAGCGTGATCGCGGAACAAAAGAATGCCTGGCGGGATGAAATTGCCATCCTGCGCGCGGCATTATGCGGCTTGAACGGCCGGCTCTATCTGGAATTTACGATCCCGCGCATGGGCCATCGCGCAGATGCGGTGCTGCTGATTGGACCGGCGTTGTTCGTGCTGGAATTCAAGCTGGGAGAAACGAAATTTCATCGCGCCAGCCGGGACCAGGTGTGGGATTACGCGCTCGATCTTAAAAATTTCCATGCCGCCAGCCATGCGCTGCCGATCGTCCCAATTCTGATTGCTACCGAAGTTCCGGATGCAGAGGTGGAGACCGGCCCAATCAGTGCCGATCCAGACCGGGTATATCGCCCGGTATCCGTGAATTCGCATTTGCTGCGGAGGCTGCTGGACGCGGCGCTGGCGGCCATTTCCGGCCCGGAGATCAACGCCGCGGAATGGGCTGCCGCCCCTTACCAGCCCACGCCGACGATTATTGAAGCCGCTCGCGCGCTTTACGCGCACCATTCGGTTGAAAACATAACCCGTTCCGATGCCGAGGCAACGAACCTCACCGTCACCTCCGAACGCATTCTGGAAATCGTGCATTCGACCCGCCGAGACCGGCGCAAAGCCATCTGTTTCGTTACCGGCGTGCCCGGCGCAGGCAAGACGCTGGTAGGGCTGAATGTATCGACCAGAAAATTGGAACCGCAGCTCGCGCCACAAGAGAATGGCGGCGAACATGCCGTATTTATCTCCGGCAATGGTCCGCTGGTTGCCGTTTTAACTGAAGCCCTGACGCGCGACGAATTCAGCCGCAGACAACAAAAACATGAATCGGTGCGCAAAGGGCATGTGCAGAATGAAGTCAAAGCCTTTATCCAGAATGTGCATCATTTTCGGGATGAAGGCTTGCGGCATGCCGGTCCGCCCAGCGAGCATGTGGTGATTTTTGACGAAGCGCAACGCGCCTGGAATCTAAACAAGACCGCGAATTTCATGCGGCGGAAAAAAAATATAGCCGATTTTCAGAAATCCGAGCCCGAATTTCTGATTTCCTGCATGGACCGGCATCGGGATTGGGCGACCATCGTCTGCCTGGTCGGCGGCGGGCAGGAGATCAACACCGGCGAAGCCGGCATCGGCATCTGGCTGGAAGCGATCATGGAGCATTTTCCGGATTGGAACATGCACCTTTCGCCTCACCTGAATCAATATGGCTCCTTTATTTCCGAGCATGCGTCCGGCATCGCTACCCAGAAAAGCAGCCAGGCACTATGGGAAAAAATTCGTGCCTATGCCCATGCCCGGTTCGATCCGGACCTTCATCTCGGGGTCTCCTTGCGTTCTTTTCGCGCCGAAAAATTATCGGCATTCGTGGACGCCTTGCTGGATTTAAACCGGCATGCGGCCGGCGGCGCCTGGAATGCGATTGCGCCGCGTTATCCCATTTGCATAACCCGAAATTTGGCTTCCGCCAAAGCATGGCTACGCCAAAAGGCCCGGGGAAATGACCGGTTTGGCATGCTCGCTTCTTCCAAGGCGGAGCGGCTGAAGCCGTTTGCCATTGATATACGAGTGGACGTCAACCCGGTGCAATGGTTTCTGAATCAGCGCGACCATATTCGTTCCAGCTATTACCTCGAAGACGTGGCAACCGAATTCGATATTCAGGGCCTGGAATTGGATTGGGCGTGCGTCACTTGGGATGGCGATCTGCGTTGCCAGGGCGATCATTGGAGCCATCATGATTTCCGCGGCAAGCAATGGACTCAAGTAAAGATAGTGGAGAATCAGAAATATTTATTGAATGCGTATCGCGTCCTGCTGACCCGCGCCCGCCAGGGAATGGTCATATTTGTGCCGGCCGGCAATGAGGACGATCCCACGCGTACGCCGGCTTTTTACGATTCCACCTTTACCTATCTCCGCTCAATCGGTTTGCCGGTATTGAATTGACACACCAGTTCAAAATCCATTGCCTTCCACTCGATCCATTTAATTTCCAGCGGGTTAACTCGTGGGCCGCTGCGAGAATACCGTTAGCTGCCGGGCATCCGGCCCACATCTTGGGTGGCTGCAATTTGCCGATCATTGCCGGCGAGATGGATTTTTTGCCACAATTGCTCGCGAATCAAGGCGCGTAAAAACTCGCGCCATCGCGCGCGGGCCAACGCCAGAAAGGCCGGCTTTTCCGAGGCGGCATCCGGATGGTGCAGCAGCCAATCCAGCAGCGCTTCGGCTTCCAGTTCCTCATCGCCCTCGCCGCGATCGTCCCAACCCTGGGCAAGCAAGCCGCGTTGCTTGTGCAGGGCGCGATCACGCAGCGCGGTATAAGCTCCCGCCTGCCGCAGCCAGGCGAGCAAATGCGGCTGCGCCGGATCGCCCGCCGGGCGTGCGGCGGCCGAACGATGAGCCGCCAAGCAGAGTTGCGGCTGCAACCAGAGCTCATCCAGCACCGCTTGCACGCGGAGTTCCAGGGCCGGCTCGGCCGGCGACTCGGCCTCGGCCGTTGCCATCAAGTGCTGCCAGGCGGTGGTGCGATGAAAAACGAAATTGGGCGCGGACGGGCCAGGTGGATTGGCCAGCAGGCGTCGCGCCTGGCGCAGCACAGCGAGCGCGTCCCGCCGTTTAAGGTCGAGCTTATGGCGCGGCCACCAGGCGGCAAAACGCGTGAGTTCTTCCGCACTGGCGCCGCAAGATGCTGCCAATTCGAGGGCCGCAGGATAATCCCGCCGGGGGTAAAACAGTGATTTGGCCGCCGATGCCACGATCCGCCGGGTGCGCGGACCAATACAGCCGGCGCGGCGGGCCCGGCGCAGCGTGGCCCGGATATTCACCATAGCCTCGGACAGAGGAAGATAACGGCCGCCGACGCGGGCATAAGCTACGGCCACCTCGTCATCGTCGCGCAGACGGCGGTCACGATAGGCGGCAAAGATCGCGCCCACGCCGATCATTCCGAAGGCACAAAGTTCGGCGGCACGCAGCGCGCCCATGCTCGCGGCGCCCAGGACCGTGCACCCCTGATCCAAAGCCCAAAGAATTTCCTTATGCCAGACCGCCGGAACCTGATCGAACTCACCGTCAATCAGGACCAACAAGCGGGCGCCGGCGCGGACGGCGCGATAGACGTCGCCCTGGGTCACCGGGGGACGATAGTCCGCCCCCGCCAGACAGCGGCATGCTTCGGAAAGCGACAGGGACGGTCCCAGGAACACGACCGGGCTCATGTGGCACGCTCCTGCGCCCTGCGGGCGCGTCTGCCCGGACGATAATGGGGATCGAAGTGGCAGCCTTCCAGGCCGGGAACCACCATTTTTACTACAAATATGTCCGATCCGGGCCGGCTAAGGTTGACTGCCACGACGCGCGCCACGCCCAAATCACGCAGGCGCGCCAAGAGCCAGGCAACATCCTGGCGCAGGCTGGAAGCACGCCAATGCGGCGCAGCCCGAAAATCGCGTTCACCCGCACCCGGCCGCAGGTGGCGAAAGCGGAAGCGTTTCCAATCCGGATCGCGCAGGCGCAGGTATTCCTCGCGGAAGACGTCGTCGCGCGAGCCGGCGATGAAAGTCAGCCGGCTTTGGGCCGCTTCGGTGAGAGCGCGCGAGAAGGCCACGCCACGGTCGGGATGGCAGCCCATGCCCAGGGCGTAATAGCCGAAGTGGAGGCGATCTTCACGGCGCTCGCAGATCATGCAGCGGAAGACGGGGACGCCGGCATCGCCGGCGAGGTCCCAGGCGGTGACATCAATTCCAGCGGCCGCAAAACGCTCGAGTAGTAGACGGCCACCAGCGTCGCCGGCGCCGGCTAGCGCGAGGCGGGTGGCGTCGCGTTCCGCATCGGGGCGCAACTGCCAGAGCGCGATGGCGTCGCGCTCGATCACTTCACAAAGCCCCGAGCTGACCGCCTCGAGCAGGATATTGCCGGAGGCCAAGCCGTTGGAGTTGGCTTGAAAAAAGCCGCTGCTGGGAGGCCAAGGTAGCGAAGCATCGGCGTGCACCAACTCGAAAGGAAGCCAGACCGGCTGCCGCTGCAAAAGGTCGAATCCTTCAATCCAAAAAATCGGAGTTTCCGGGGTCCACTCCCGTCCGGCGGCGAACGGCAGGTCCTCCATTTCGATCAGCGGCAACTCGCGCACTAGCGAAGCATAGCAGCCAAAGCGCCGCGGCAGGCGGATGCTTTCCGCATGCTCCAACTCGATACTTTCCATTACCGCCGAAACGGCGGCGGCAGCCGGCTTGAGTCCTTTCCCTTGCGAGACGGAGAGGTTACGGGAATTGGGGCGAATGGCGACCGCGACGGGAATGCCGATGCGGTCGAGGCCGGTAATATCGGCCACCCGAGTGATGCCGAATTCCGCCAGGCGCGGGGACAATTTCGCCAGGGTGACGGTGGGCGAGCAGACGCGATGCGTGCCGGCGCGATAACGTTTCCGGCCGGGATCGTCGTCGCCGGGCAGGAGCGACGCGAGTTCCTTCAGATCCGGCGAGAGCGGTGCATCTTGCTTGAAATTCGCCCCTGGCCGGGAAAATTGAGCTTCGTTTATCATGCCCGGTGGCGGTGAGCTTGGCATGGGGAGCGCGGAAGCTTGAACTTATGCCTGAGTCGGCGCCGCAGAGTCGTTCGCCAGCGATAAGCCATACCCCGGGCCGATGCGGGCCAAAAACGCTTGCATGCTCGGCTCGTTCAGAAAGCGGCGAAGCCGGGGCCAATGCTGGAGGGTGCATTTGACCACGAATAATTTATTATCGCGGGCCTGCCAGGCCCGCTCGAACCAAGCCAAGCCGCCCTCCAGATCTCCCAAAAACAAGCATAGAAAGGCCAGATCGAAGCTGGGCGGGCGCGGGCTGGAGCCGAGCTCGGCGAGAATGGCACGGGCATCGCTTTCCCGGCCTGCCATGGCATACCCCCAACCCAGATGGCCGCGCGTCCAATGAAATTGCTCAATCAGTCGGTTGCCCTCTTGGTAACGTTCCAAATACCAAAGCACCAGCGCCTGCATCGCTTTGAGCGGAAGATAGCCGGGCGAAATGAGCGCGGTGCGATGAATCTGCTCGAGCGCATCCTGATGGCGATCCTGCATGAGCAAGACCCAGGCCAGATGGCCGCCGGCGATGGGTTCCAAAGGATCGATGGCGAGGGCGCGTTGGGCTTCCAGCAGCGCCTCCCCGGGGCGATCCAGGACGGCCTGCAATAACATGCTGTAGGCCAGATGGGTTTCGGCGGAGTTCGAATTTTGTGCGAGCGCGTCCTGGAAGGCACGCTCCGCCGCCGGCCAGTCCCAATCATAGTTGAGCGCGATCATGCCTGCGGCCAGTTGCGCTTCCGGCAAGCGGGGCTCGAGTTTGAGCGCCTTGCTGAGGGCGGCGCGGGCCAATTGATAAGCTTCCGCCGGCGGCAGAAATCCATAATTGCCGGCGCGCACATAGCTGCTGGAGAGCGCGGCATAAATAGGGGCGTACGTGGGCTCGAGCTGCAAGGCCTGTTGAAAATCGCGCCACGCCCGTTGCAATCCCTGCAGCGTCATTTGTTGACCGGCCTGGCGGGCTTTGAGATATAGCCGGTAGGCTGCGGGGTCCACGCGCGCGCACGGCGCCGACTGGGGCGATTCGACTTCAGGAACGCGAAGCTGGAGCGCGCGCGCAATTTTTTGCGCCACTTCGGCCTGGATGGCGAGCACGTCGCCTACGTCGCGGTCGTAAGCTTCGGCCCAAAGCTGGCTCTGGCTGGATAATTCGGTGAGCGCAATGCGAATGCGCAAGCGATTTCCGGTATGGGCCACGCTGCCCTCCAGCAGCGCGCCGACTCCGAGTTCGCGGCCAATTTCAGCCAACGATTTTGGGCTGTTTTTATAACGCATGGCCGAGCGGGAAGAGATGACGCGCAAGCCGCGGACTTGGGCCAAGCGAAGCGCAATTTCCTCGGTCATGCCATCGCTGAAATATTCTTCCGCCTCGCCACCGCCGCGATTGACGAGCGGCAGCACCGCCAACGAAGCCGGCGCCACGGCAGTGGCGGAAGGGGTAGCCCGGGGATGAAGGTCCCGGCCGCGCAAGGCGTCAGCCAATTCGCGCGCGCTAGAAAAACGATCAGCGGACTTCTTGGCCAGCAGCCGGTCCAGAATCGGCGCCAGCGCAGGGAAAGGCAGCGGCGGCGGCGTTTCATTCAAAATGCGCAGCGCGGCGCTCATGCCGGCCGGCCCGGCGGGATCTAGGAATGGATGGCGGCCAGACAGCATCTGATAAAACACGATGCCCAGGGCAAATAAATCACTGCGGGCATCCAGCGGTTGCGCCTGCAATTGCTCGGGCGACATATAAGCGAGCGTGCCAATCAGCCAGCCCGGCTGGGTCAGCGCGGTCGCCATCGTTTCCGCCTCCAACACCGCCAACCGCTTGGCCAGGCCGAAATCGACCACTTTGACGTGCAGGTCGGGGGTCAACATAATGTTGGACGGCTTCAAATCGCGATGCAGAATGCCGCGCGCATGCGCCGCAGCCAGCGCGTCGGCGATCTCGAGGGCCAGCTTGACCGCCTGCTCCACCGGCAAGGGCCCCTGGCGCAGGCGTTGGTCCAGGCTTTCGCCCTGGATATATTCCATCGCGATGTAAGCTACGCCTTCGGCTTCGCCGGCCTCGTAAATTTTGCAAATGAACGGATGGTCAATCGTCGCCGCCGCGCGAGCTTCCTCGAAGAAACGGCGGCGCGCAGCCTCGCCCGGCAGCTCGGAAGGAGCGAGAAACTTGAGCGCAATATTTCGACCCAGGCGCGGGTCTTCAGCCAGGTAGATCTCGCCCATGCCGCCCAGGCCCAGTTTGCGGCCCACCAGATAATGCGAAAATTTCCGCTGCATGGCGCGCGCCGCAACCCTCCGGCTGCGTCAAGGCATGGAACCCCGCGATTCCATGCGGCCTCTTCTAACACCCTTGCGGCCAGGGTAAGCTTTATTTAGCCACCCACACGATGCAATTCGCCTCCTGATCCGTAGCGACGGGAGAGACGGCGTTGAACTTCGCCCGCAAGGCGTTGAAGAGATCGGCCTTGGTGAAGCTGTAACCATGTTTTTGCCCGCTGGCGAGCATGACTTGAAAAAACTGGTTGCCATTCGCCAGCACTTCCGAGCGCAGCTCCAGATTACTTTGCATTTGCTCCAGAAACGCTTTTGCATCGTCCAAAGCCATATTGAATTCCTCCGGGCAAGAAGTCGAGCAGTCCGGTCAGCACGCTTCCACTACAATAGCAAGAAAATAGCGCGGCGGAGTCAAGCCTCCGGAAGGCCCAATTTTTTTGCCATTTCGCCATCGCGCGGAGGCGCGGCGGCGGGGGGAATCAACAACGTCGTGAGGCGGGTGATTTTGGCCGCCGGCAACCGATGGAGCGGCATGGGTTGGATGCTGGGCGGACAGGCCGGAAAATTGGCGGCCTCGTAACAGATGACTTGGTGGCCGGCGGGATAATAGCGCAGCAACTCCGCCGCCAGCAATTGCAATCCGGCCCGGTTCGGCCCGGCCAATTCATATTGATATTGGCCGACAATACCGATTTGCCACAGGATGAGCGCGCACAGCGGATCAGGCCGGCGATGCTGGAGCAGGAACAGGGTGGCTTCGAAGCACTGATAGCCGGCCGTGGACAGATCGAAATCCAAAGCGGCGCCCAGATCGGCAAACAGGCAATCTTCGGCAGAGATACCGGGCAGCATTTCCGCTTCGCAACCGGCGGCGCGGGCGCGGCGCACCGCTTCCGGGCCGAGGTAAGAGAAGACCGCGGGATGACCATAGAGCAGGACGCCCAACCGGCAGCCGTCGCGCAAGCGCGAGGCAATATGATCCAGCATGCGCTCGTAGGATTCCTGGCGGGAGCGGCCGGGAAGGAAAAAAGCGTCGAGCGATTCCGCGCCCGGCTGCAAGCGGCGCAGCCAGGCGGCGGTACCGGGCTCCGAGACCAGGAACAATAGTTTTTGCGCGTGCCGAATCAACCCACGGGTTTGGAGCGTGACGTGGGAAACCATCTGTATGCCCGCGCCGGCAACCCAGAGCGAGCCGTTCATGACTGGGGCTCCTTCGCCGGGGGGGCGGAGGGTTGCGTTTCGCCGGCGGCCTCCGCCGCTTCCAACAATCCCCTCCAGGCCAGCAGCAACAGATCGTGTTCCGGCGGCAACGCCAGCAGCGTCCGCAGGCGCAAAGCGTTCGAAGTCAACAGGGCTTGCCGTTCGTCTTCATGCAAGCCGCGTCCGGCCAGCAACGATTCCGGCTGGGCGCGAAATGCCCGCGCTTGGAGCGGATCTTCCGCCAACTCGATCAGAAAATCCAGCAAGGCTTCTGACATGCTGCCCAGCTTAGCGTAAAACAATCGCCGGGCCGGAAGGTCGCGTTGCGCCGCTTCTCCCACCGGCTCTCGTCCATGCAGTACGGCCAAACGAGTCAGTTAACGCCTTCCGCCGGTGGACCTGAATTCACGGGGATGCTCATAGCAGTTTGCCGGGGCTACACGGGGTGAATTCCTGCCATTGGGTTTTGAACCGGGCCGGGTCCGAAACCCATTGGATTGCGGACGGGGCAGCCTCGAACTGCGCGTAGATCGGCCGGGCAGGGTTTAAGCCCAGCTCGCGATAATCCCGCGGAGGGCCGAGGCGGAGCTCACTTCGGAAGTAACGCGGATTCGGCTGCCATTCGAGTTGCCCGTCTTTTCCGAGCCAGGGATACCAGGCCAGCCCGCCTCGCGCCCGCACCTCATCATAGAGAAAGCCATATTCGCGGTCACACCAAGCGCCGAAGGTCAACGGCTGTTCAAAATCGGCGCTGATGGTGGCGTGAGCCCATCCGGGCGGGACCACCACCACCTCGCCCGGCCCGGCTTCCACGGCAAAACAACGGCCGGGGTGGTCGGCGGCGAATTCCTGCATATAAATCACGGCCCGGCCGCTCCAGATCTCGTAAAGTTCGGGTGGCGACCATCCGCTATGCTTCGAGACCCGGTGGATATGGCCCTGGCTGCGGACCGGTTCGTTTCCAAGCTTCCCCGCCGCAAAAGCGACCACCCCGAAGAGCAGCATCCTGGATTGGAGTTCATCCCGATGCTCCCGCTTGCCAACATCCATGACGATGGCGTAGACGGGATCCGGACCGGCGCAGGCAGGATCGCGCAGGCTGGAGCGAATCGCATCCAGGCGGCGGAATTCCGCTGCCGGACCGAACACATCCGGCCGGTATTGAAACCCCAGCGGATTGTAGGTGGCATATACGCCAATGCCCGGATCAAAGCTCATGGGTTGGTTCTCACGAACGCTTTGATCGTGGCACAACGGCCCGGCCGCGCCGGCTGAATCGTGTAGCGCCCGACGGCCGCGGGAACAATGAAGGTCTCGGCATAATGAATCACCAAGGGCTCGAAAGCGTGATCCGGGCTTTCGACCACGACCGCATCGCCCGCCACCAAGTTCAGCACGTTGACGCCTCCGTGGGTATGATGCTCAACCTTTTGACGGAACCAGTGGCGCCGCGTCTCGATAAATTCCCGCTCGTGCAATCCCGTACGCTCCTCCGACCACCCCTCGTGGGAAGCCAGCCTTTCCGTGCGATGCAGCAGATTCTGCCGGACCCAAGGCGTGGTGGAATTCCACTGGATGTTGTTCCGTCCGTGCTCAAGGTGAATCGGCCGGGGTAAACCATCCAGGCCCAAACGGCCCCAGTCCCAGAGTTTGAAGGTGAAAATATACGGCGTGGCGCTGATCTCAAGCACCATACAGTTTTTGCCCGAGCAGTGGATGGTTCCCGCGGGGATGAGGACGTGGTCATGCTGCTTCACCGGCCAGCGGTTCACGAACTGCCCGGCGGGGAAAGGGGCGCCGCCTTGCTGCGCCCGTTCTAAAGCGCGGAGCATCCCGACCGGCTGGATGTTTTCCTGCAACCCCAAATACACCACGGCATCCTTGCCGGCATCGAGCAGGTAATAACTTTCATCCTGGGTATAATGCATGCCGAATTTATCTTGAATATATTCGGTCAGCGGGTGGACCTGGAGCGAGAGATTCCCCCCGTCCATGGTGTCGAGCATATCGAAACGAATCGGAAATTCCCTGCCAAAACGCGCATAGACGGCTTCACCCAGCAGCTCTCGCGGATGAGTGAAGACCAGATCAATCGCCGGCACCTCCAGGCGAACTTCACCCAACCCCAGCAGCAGGCTATTTTCTTCCGGCACGCAGTCGAAACACCAGGCAAAATTCGGCGGATCTTCCGGAAGCCCGATCACCCGGCGCATCCATTCTCCACCCCACGGCCCCGGATCGAAGAAGGGCACCACGCGAAACGGCCGCCGCACCACGGCGGCGAGGGCGCTCCGGAAAAGATCGCCCGAGATCAATTTCGGGTCATCCCGCCGGTTGGTGTCTAAAACGAAATCGGCGCGCGGCAGAAGGCGCTGCTTCAGCCGGTCCGCCGCGCGCCAATCCACAAAAAACGCGCGTTTATACTTGAGCGAGGCGCGCTCCAGGTGATTCTCCGCTCCCAGGTTAGGAATTTCGTTGTTCCTTTGACGAGTCTGGATTTCCCAGCGCGCCAGATCGGCGTAGATCAGGACATCCGCCTCGGGCGCCAACAAGGCTGCGCCGGTGCCGATCACGAGCACGCCGCCCGCGGATTCCGCAATGCTCTTTCTCGCGGCGTCGAATTTCTTCCGGTCGAAAAAGTCAGCCAGTTCGAGGCCATTCATCCTGCCAAAAACCGGGTCCTCGCCCAAATAAGGCGCCAGCATGGCCTCGATTTCCGGGGGAGACTGCAAGCACTCGCTCGCGCGAAAGATACGCGAGGGCCGCAGCGCGTTCGCGATCGCCTGCTCGATTGGCTCGACCAAAACGCCGGGATAGCACTCGATACATAGCCGGCCGCCGCGGCAGCGGCGGAGGCAATCGGCAATGGCCGGCCACCCGACCGCACAGTCGCTGGAAAAAGCGCTGATGGCCACCGTGGGCTGGGTATCGTAGCGGGAAGGCATCAGTCCGCCTGGCCTTGCAGTAGCGGAATTGCGCCCAGCAGCGCCGCCTGATTCCCCAATTGGGCGCCCTGCAGGCTAACCTTTCCCCATGGCGTCCAGGCATGGCGAGCGACATAATCCTGGAGAAATGGCAGGATCGCGGCAGCACTCTTCATCACCCCGCCGCCGATGATCACCATTTCCGGATCGTAGGCGTGGATAAGGCCCACGGTTGCCGCTCCCCAAATTTTCAGGCACCGGTCCCGCACCTCCATCGCCGCAGCATCCCCCGCGCTCGCATGGTGGAACAAACGCTCGAAGGTAATCTGCTTTTCGCGAGCCAGCAAGCTGGAGGCAAACCCGCTCGCGGCGCGGCAGAGTTCCGGCAACGACCATCCGGAAGCCTCCGCCTCGACGCAGCCGATGGCGCCGCAGGTGCAACGCCTGCCGTTATAAAGCACCGGAAGATGGCCGCCGAGGCACCCCGCCTGGGCATGCTTGCCGCGAAGAAGCCGCCGCTGAATCATGGCCGCTCCTCCGACTCCGGTCCCCAGGGTAATCATGACAATGTCTTCCATCCCCTGCCCCGCGCCCGCATACCATTCCCCCAGCAACGCCATGCGGGCGTCATTTTCAATCTCGAAGCGCAGTCCCAACGAGGTTTCACACCATGCTTTCAGATGCAGGCGCGGAGCGTCATCGTATTTGGCGTTGGTGGAAGCCACGCGGCCGCCGGCATGATCCGCCAGCCCGCAAAAGGAAAACGCCAAGCCGGCACATGCTGAAGCCGGGGTGTCCGCCTCGTGCAGGAGCGAGCGCAAGGCGCCGGCCAGCCGCGGAAGGAGGGGCGCAAGCCCGCCCGCTCCATCGGCGGCCAGCGTTTTCGCATGGAGGATGGCGCGATCCTCGATCAGCGCGCAGGCGGCATGCGTGCCGCCGAGATCTACGGCCAGCGCTTTCACGCAACTTCCACCAGAGCGGGCGTGCCGTTGATATTTCGAAGCCGGGCGCTGAAACCCCGGGAGGCGATCGTGCCGTAGTCGTGCCCGGCATCGCTGGGCCAGCAGGCGAGAAACGACAGCAGCGAATCCCCGGTATTGGCCACGCGATGCGCGCAATGAAAGGGAATGTAATGGATGGACCCGGGGCGCATCGGCTCGAAAACCGTGCGGCCGTTTTCGTCCATCAGAATCAGGGCGCCGCTCCCCGCAGCGGTGATGTAGAACTCGCTGCGGTTGCGGTTCAGGTGAAAATGCCCCTTGGTCATGAAGTACTCATCCCCCACCCGGCCGGGCTCGATCAACGTGGTTCCGAGAAACAGCCCGCCTTCCTGTCCTTCGGGCGCCGGCAGCCAGGCTTGAACCCGGTAAACCAGTTTCCCTGGATCCAGATGCTGGCGGGCGGGTTCATCGCGGTAATAGCCTTGCATATCGGCGACGGTGCAGCGCTTTTCGTGCACGGTTGCGCCAGTGATCTCGGCGGTTGAGAAATTCAACCTGGGATGGGCAGTGTTCATGGGAGGACAATCCACGAGATACCAGAAAACCATTCGAGCCCAACGATTCGATTTCTTCCAGGGCGCCGCCTACGTCCGGCCGAGCCGGCCGTCAACGGGCCTTGCTCGCGCGCCCGCCGCCCAGTTCGCGCTTACGCGGTCGCGCCGGATTGGCGGCGCAGCCATGGCTCGATTGGACGGACTTCGGGCGCTGGCTGGAAAGCATCGAGATCGATCGCACGTCCGCGGGCGGCGGATTCATAGGCGGCATAGATAATGCGCAGCACTTCGCGCCCATCCGCGCCAGTTTCCTGCGCCGGATTGCCTGCGCGCAGGCAATCCACGAAATGCTGCAGCTCCTGCGGAAATCCGTAGTTCCAGGCCTCCTCAAAAACGGTAAACGAGTAGCCCCGGGTTGAACCGGCTTTTTCCATGGCGTAGCCGTACCCAGGATTGCTCCAGGTCTTCATGGCGTTGCCCTGGACGAGATCGCAGAAGACCGAGCCCTCGGTGCCACATAACTCCGCGCGGTCGTCCATGCCGCCGAAGAAGGCCCAGCTATCTTCGATCAGCGCCCGCCCGCCGCCTTTGAATTCGAGCACCAGCATGGCTTCGTCTTCGGCGCGAGTGCGATCGGCATGGCGGACGGTCGAACAAAAGGCGCTCACGCTCCGCACCGGGCGCTTGTCATAGAGCCAGCGCGCGAACTCGATGCCATGGCATCCCATGTCGAGCAACACGCCCCCGCCGGCGCGCTCCACCTGCCAGAACCAGCCGGCGTGGGGGCCGGAATGTTTTTCCAATTGCTTGACCAGAAAAAGCTCGCCCACCGCGCCTTCATTCACCAATTGCTTGAGGCGGACGTACTTGGGCGCAAAGACCAACTCTTCAGCATAGAAAAGCTGCCGGCCGGCGGCGGCGCAGGCGGCCAGCATGCGATCGGCTTCGGCCAGCGTGACGCAGAGCGGCTTTTCCACGATCACGTGCTTGCCGGCGGAAGCGGCCTCGACCACCACCTTCTCGTGCAGATCGTTGGGAATGCCGATTATGACGGCGTCGATATCATCCCGCTCCAAGAGGCGCCGATAATCGGTGAACGCCTGTGGAATGCCGAACTCCCCGGCCAGCCTGGCCGCATGCCCGGGCGTGGGCGAAGCGACGGCGCGCAGCGCGGCGCCGCGCACAAAACGATGCAACGATTCGGCATGCGCCCGCGCCACAAACTGTGAGCCGATCATGCCGATGCCAATCTCTTTGCCGGGTTCCATCATGCCGATCTTCCAACATTGTATCCGCTGAAAGGCCGAACCGAGGCGGCTCAACGGTTGTGGCCGGCGAACGCATGGCTTCGGGAAATTGCTTCGATATTGCCGGGCACGCGTACTTTTGCCCGACTTTTTCGGGCTGCGTTTCGGGCTCCGCCCCATGATCACTCACAGGTGTATAGTGGCGGGTTATAGAGTTGCTCAAATGGAAATACCGTTGTATTGCCATTTTGGCAACCTGCGGCAAGCCAGTTTTTCATGAAAAAACCATCTATCTCGCGCCGTGAATTCATGTATAGCTCGACGGGAGCGGGTCTGGCCATGGCGATGCCCCCTTATGTATCGGCCTCTGAGCCGGGCACGGCCCGGCGGCCGGCATCGCCCCGCGAGCGAATTCATTTCGGCATGATCGGTATCGGCATGGAAGGCTCCGGCGTGCTGGACACTTCCATCCGATTGCCGGGGGTGGAGTGCGTGGCGGCTTGCGACCTGTATGACGGGCGCCAGGCGCTGGCCAACGAAATCATCAGCGGCGCGACCGGCAAAACGGTGCCCAGCACGCGGCATTATCAGGAATTGCTCGACAACCAGGCGATTGATTGCGTCGTGGTCGCCGTTCCCGATCATTGGCACAAGACCATCATTGTGGACGCCTGCAACGCGGGCAAGGATGTGTATTGCGAAAAGCCAATGACGCATAAGGTCGAGGAAGGCTTCGAGATCATCGCGGCCGCGCAGCGGAACAAACGCATCGTGCAGATCGGCAGCCAGCGGCGCAGTTCCATCAACTTTGCCAAGGCCAAGCAACTGATCGAACAAGGCGCCATCGGCGACGTCTGGTTCGTGGAAGCAATCCTGGGGCGCAATTCGCCCTGCGGCGCTTGGGTCTATCCGCCGCCGCCCGATCTTTCACCCGACAATCTCGATTGGAAAACCTGGCTGGGCGAGACTCCGGATCACCCCTTCGATCCGATCCGCTTCGCCCGCTGGCGCAGCTATCAAGCCTACGGCGAAGGTTTGCCGGGCGATCTTTTTGTGCACACGCTGACGGGCATTCACTATGTCCTGGGCGTGGACGCGCCACCGCAGCGGGCGCAGTCCAATGGCGGGCTCTATTATTGGAAGGGCGCCCGCATCCTTCCGCAAACCGAGCGCGATTTCCCCGATTTGATGACCACGATCTACGATTATCCGAATCTACAAGTGGCCGTGCTGATGACGCAGATGACCCATCAACGCGAAGTGACGCGTTTTCTGGGCACGCGGGGAATCATCGAAATCTACGAAGATGGCGATCAATTGACCATCAAGCCGCAGGATGGCCGGGACCACGGCCCCTGCTACTACGTGTCGAGCTATCCCGGAAAGCTGCGATCCGCCTATGAAAAACAATGGCATGCGAAACACGATCCCAGGATGGGAACCGGCATCCAACCGGCCGAGGGCGAGCAAACCTTTCTCTACCCGCCGAATTACTCCGAATTTGAAAACCACCTGTGGAATTTTTTCGAGTCGGTGAGGACCCGGCAGCCATCGGTTGAGGACGCGGTCTTCGGCAACCACACGGCGATCGGTTGCCACATGGCCAATTACTCCTATTTCCATAAGGCGGCAGCAGTTTGGAACGCCGCCCGCAGAACCATCACCGGTTAGGAAAGTGAACCGTTCAACGATTCGAGGCGAAAGACTATGCATCCAATGAAGCCGCTGTGGTCAACGATTGCGCTCACCCTGCTCTTCGCCAGCGGGGGGTGTTCCCATCGAGCAAATTCACGGCAAAACCCGCCGGCAGCGATGACGCCGTTTTTGGGGCGGTGGGATGTAACGGTAAAAACTCCGTCCCGCGATTATCCTTCCTGGATCGAAATAGCCGAAACGGGGGCGCAGCCGCAGGCGCTGGTGGTGGGCTTCGCGGGCGCGGCGACTCACGCCATCCAGGCGCAGGTGGTGGACGGAGCGATCGAGTTATCCATGCCCTCCCATGCGGATTACTACGGCCCCGGGCAGTTTACGGGCAAGCTGGCCAAGGGCCGGCTGGAAGGAACCGCTAAGGGCCCAAACGGGGCTATTTGGCCATGGACGGGCCGGCGCGCCCCGTCACTTACCGGCCAGACAGTTTCCCGATGGGGCCAACCCATCCGCCTGTTTAACGGCCGGAATTTTGCCGGATGGAAGTTCGCCGATCCCAGCAAAGCCAAAGTCTGGCGGATCGAACGCCATCTGCTGGTAAAAGATGGAACGGGTTCCGAACTGATCTCCACCGCCCAATATTCGAATTTCAAGCTGCACGTCGAGTTCAAAGCAGGCCCTAATTCGAACAGCGGGGTCTACCTGCGCGGCCGCTACGAAGTGCAGATTGAAACTAATTCGGGGTCCGCGCCGGCCGACCAGCAAGAAGGGTCGATTTACGGCTTCCTTGCGCCTCATCCGGCCCTGCCGCGCCGCGTCAACGTTTGGCAGACTTACGACATTACTCTTGTCGGGCGCACCGTCACCGTCGCGCAGAATGGCACAACCATCATCGATCATCAGCAGATTCCGGGGATCACCGGCGGCGCGCTCAACAGCAACGAAGAGTCGCCCGGCCCAATTTACCTGCAGGGCAGCGAGGCAGGCCGGGTGGAATTTCGAAACATCGCCATCCAGCCCGCGTTGTTGACCGCTCAAACTTTGCACTAGCGTTTGGCGCTTCCGCCAGCAACTAAGGCGGCCACGGGCTTATGGCTGGTGAACCTCATAAAGCTCGTTGTGTTCAATTCCGCTCGAAGCTGGCGGTTTTCTTCTATTCGTAATACATCACCGCTGCCGGTAACGGCGCTGCTGCCGGCAGTCAAACCAGCCGGATCGGCGCTGAAAATCGCGCTAACGGGCAGCATTCGAATATCCAACCTGCGCTTTGCCTGATCGCGCGCCTTCGTTGGAAGACCTATATCGGCACGCGCGGTCAGTAACAACTCGCCTGAGCGGGGCTGCAGGGCGGATTTTCCACCAGCGTTGTTTTGGGGTGAAGGGGCAAGAGCAGGGGCGGCCGAGGATGCCGGTTGAAATCAAAATCTTTCATGAGATTCCCCAACCCGAGGCTGGTTTCCCGAACGTCGGGCCGGGAGTCTGGCCGGCCGTCCGTTTTGGGGTTGAGCCGCTGGCCATGCAGGAAAACGTCCTCAATAAATTTGAGGTAAGCATCCGGGCTGAGCGTCTGATGGTCGATATACCCGCGCTTGGCATAGGGGCTGATCACCAGACCCGGCACGCGGATGCCGTAGCCCATGGTATCCACCCGCGGCGGGACAACGTGATCGTAAAACCCTCCCCAGTCGTCCCAGGTGAGGAAGATGGCGGTGCTCTTCCAGTCGGGGCTTCGCATCGCGGCATTCACAATGCGCGTCACGTAGGATTGCCCCACACTCACCTTGGCAGGCGGATGCTCGCTATCATTGCCGTTGGGCGAAATCCAGCAAACGGCCGGCAAGGTTCCGGCTTTGGCCGCCGCAAAAAAGCGGCTCAGGTCTTCGATGCCGGTCAGTTGGTGATCCTGATGCACATCGGTAAAGCCGGGCAGCACATTCCAGATGACCGGAACGCCGCTATTGGCGTTGGGGCGGGCGCGGGGCATGCGAAAACGCCCGGCACTCCTGCGGAACCCGGGCGGCGCCGGCAGCGCGCCGTGGTCCAGATAGTAAACCCAGCGCACATGCGCTCGATGGAGCAGGTAGGTGATATCGGTCCACGCGAACGGCGCAGGATTTTTCCGCGTTCGATCCTTGGGCATGAGAGCGCTGACGCAACTTGTGGGGTCTTTGGATTGACCGCAATTGGCCGACCATGCGGAAACCAGATACAAATGCGAGGGAAAACTCCAGGAATGCAACGCCTCGAACATGTGGTCCTGGAGCACAAAGTGTCGAGCGTAGGCCCAGTAATTCGGGATGTCGCCGCCGTTATGGTACCCCATGACGGCATCCGACTCCTTGGGGTTAGCGGGGCGTTTACAAAATTGACGAGCCCATGCCAGCGGATATAAACCGAAGGCCCCCTGGGCTTGGACTTCCCGGATGAATCCATTCATCGCTCCGTTCGCAACAGCTCCGAGGGAATGTTCCGCGGCATGCGGGCCGCCGCAGTTCACGTCATCGTGATCGAGATAGGGCTTGACACAATTGCCTGTCTTGGGATCGGGAACACAGACGGCGGGCACCCCGTTTTGCATCGGAATGCCATCTGCTCCCGGGTAGGTGCCGAAGTAGGAGTCAAACGAACGGTTTTCCTGAAAGATAACAATGACATGCTTGATCGGTATGTTTTTCGCGTGCGACGCTGCACTCTTTTTGCCCGTGGTTTTGGCGGGCGCGGCAGAAATGACCAGCAGCGCTATCAACGGCACCAGGGCCGCCCAGGCTGCATAGCGGCCACGGCAACGGACCGACGGCTCTTTCATCGCGACATTCCTCCTGGCTGAGAAATTTTTGAAAAAGCAATACTCCTGCATTGGGCTAAACGGCCGCGCCTTTTCCCTGGCGGCCATGCCGCAGGCCTGCTTGGCGCTGGCTTCGTCCGGCATGCCTGGGCTTCGCTGCGCCACGCGTGGGGGGAATGGGGTCGTTGGATAAGTTCCCAGAGCCCGTACCGGTGAGCCAAGCAGTAAAACTTTGTCGAGTCATATAAGTCTGATGAATATGGAGTATGTTATATCAGATTGCAATGAAGCGCTGCCGTTCGGAATGAAACAGGAACACCGTTCCCGTCTGCATGGATGGCCAACTCGCCTGCCCACCGGCTGAACGCCCTCGCCGATTCCCGCTATCCAGATTAGGGGCGGCCATCGAAACCGGCTTCGAGCAAGGTGCAGTCGTCGCGCATGGGAGTCGAACCACGGAAGGCATGCACGCGGGCCAGCAACTCCTCGAGCGATCTGCAAGCGGCCAGAGCCTGTTCCAACCGTTCTTCGCCGAAGAACTCGGCGTCGGCATTTTCCATCTCGGTTACGCCATCGGAGACCAGCAGCAGGCGGTCGCCAGGGGCAAGTTGCCGGGAATGAGCCTGATATTGGGTTTCGGCAAACAGGCCGAGGGGGAGGCCGCCTTCGCGGCAGCGTTCGATCTGGCCGGAAGCGCGGGCCAGCAAAGGCGGCACGTGTCCGCAATTGACGATTTCCAGCAGGCCCTCGGTCGAGAGGCTGGCGAGGATGCCGGTGGCATATTTTTCACCGCTCGTGCGCTGGCAAAGATACTGATTGGCGGTCGCGGCCACGGCGGGCAGGGAGGCGCCGGAGAGGATTTGGGCATAGAGCAGTCCCTGCAAGCTCGCGGCCAGAATGGCGGCGGAGATGCCCTTGCCGGCGACATCGATCAACGTCAAAAAAATCTGCGAGCCGCGGGCGAGGCAATCGAAGAAATCGCCGCCAACCTGCTGGCAAGCTTGGCTGGTGCCGCACAGTTGGATGCCGGGCAAGGAGGGCAAATCCAGCGGCAGCAGCCGGCTCTGGATTTCAGCGGCAATGGCCAGTTCCTGCTGCAGGCGGCGGGCCTCGCGTTCGGCACGCGCCAGGCGGGCATTTTCCACCAGGTTAGCGGCCTCGCCGGCAATGGCGTGCAGCAGATCGGAGTTGAGCGCGGAAAGGTCGCGGGCGGCGGCATGACTGTCGAGATAGAGTACGCCGAGCGCCGATTCCGGGCGGACGATCTGGCTTTGCAATACCTCCTCGCGCACTTGTCGCGGGCGCAGCGGGAAGCAGAGCACCATGCGGAGGTGCTGATCGAGAATGCTCTGGCGGAGGCGGGCGGAAGCGACGACGCGGGTGTCGCTAAAGACAAACTCGGTAGCCGAGGCAAGCGCGTCATGAATGGTGGAGCGGGAAATGGAGGCGTCGTCGGGAAGAGGCTCACCAGCCTGATTGCGCGCCGCCGCCAGGCGCAACTCCCCGGCATGCTGCAAAAAGACATACCCGCGCTCGGCGCCGGTCAACCGCAGGGTGGTCTCGATCAAGCTGACCAACACGTCTTCCAGGGCGCCGGGCGAGTCGAGCTTGCGCGACAGTTCGAGAAAGAGGCTGAGTTTTTCGAGATCGGCGGTACTGGTGACCGGGTCCACGACCGAGAGTTGCTGGAGGAAGTCGCGGGCGACGCCGGCCAGAGGGGAGAAGACCAGGCGAGGGCCATCGGGGGCGCCCAGCGCGATCTCATCTCCCGGTTTCAGCAGCACGGAATGAATGCGTACGCTATTGACCCAGGTGCCGTGGCGGCTATTGAGGTCGCACAATTCATAGCCTTCGCCCCTGGGCCGGATCTCGGCATGATCGCGCGAGATACGCTGATCGAGGATAACCAGATCCTTGCCGCCGCGGCGTCCAATGCTGAAACCACCAGGCGGCAGCAAGAATTCGCGCCGCTCCTCGCCCTGATGATAGAACAGACGCGGCGGCTCAACCGCTAATCGAGAAGGTGCGAACCCCGACATGAGGAGACTCGATGCGGGCAGGCGTCCGCTCACAGGCTACGCCGTGAGTAGAGGGTATGGCAAGCCGCAGGTCTCGCCGCCTTCGTGCAAGGGATTTCATTGCAACGTCTGCGTATACGAAAGTAGAGTTGAATTCGGCTTAGGCGGAGAATATATTCCGGTATATATATGGATCCTCCAAGGGCGCCGGTAACGATATCCCATTACCGCATACTTGAGCGATTGGGCGGCGGCGGCATGGGTGTCGTCTATAAAGCCGAAGACCTGC
The DNA here is from genome assembly GCA_021789895.1 of Acidobacteriota bacterium. Classification (GTDB taxonomy): domain Bacteria; phylum Acidobacteriota; class Terriglobia; order Terriglobales; family SCQP01; genus JAKASR01. The sequence goes on from JAJYIU010000023.1 coordinate 49,268, forward strand.
GGCTGAAGCGGCAAGTGGCGCTGAAGTTTCTGCCGGAAGAATTGGCGAACGATCGCCAGGCGCTGGAGCGTTTCCAGCGCGAAGCCCAGACCGCCTCGGCGCTTAACCATCCGAACATCTGCACGATTTTCGATATTGGCGAGGAGGGGGGTAAGCGCTTCATCGCGATGGAGTTGCTCGAGGGGCGCACATTGAAATGTGAAATCCAAGGCAGAGCGCTGGAGCCCGAGCGGCTGCTGGATTTAGCCATACAGATTAGCGATGGGCTGGCGGTAGCGCACAGCCAGGGCATCGTGCACCGCGATATCAAGCCCTCCAATATTTTTGTAAGCGGGCAGCAGGTTAAAATTTTGGATTTTGGACTCGCCAAAGCCAAGCTGGCCATGGCCGGGAGCGCGGCGGCCGGACTTTCGTTCCCCACCGCCAGCCTGGAATCGGAGCAACTGACCAGCCCGGGCGCGGTGATCGGCACCGTGGCTTATATGAGCCCGGAGCAAGCGCACGGCAATTCGCTGGATGCACGCAGCGATATATTCAGTTTTGGGCTGGTGCTCTATGAGATGGCGACCGGGCGCATGGCATTTGCGGTGGGCTCGATCGCCGCCACCTTCGACTTCATCTTGAATCGCGCGCCGGCTTCGGCCTCAGCGCTCAACCCGCAACTGCCGGCGAAACTGGTGGCCATCATCGAGAAAGCGATCGAGAAGGATCGCGAATTGCGTTATCAAAGCGTGGCGGAGCTGAGAGCGGATTTGAAACGGCTGCGGCGCGACTTGCGCGACGGCAGCGCAGCCGCCACACCGGCGCTGGCGGCCGCCGCGCCCGGGGTGAAGGGGGCGCCACCAGCGGCCCGGCAGCGATGGTTGAACTGGGCCACAGGTCTGCTGGCCGGAGCTTTGCTGACGGGCGTGGCGAGTTGGTGGCTGTATCGACCAGCGCCAATGCCGGCTATGCATTTTCGCGTGATCACCAACTTTGCCGGAGCGCAGGAATTTCCCGCGCTCTCACCCGATGGACGCTCCATCGCCTTTGTCGCCAATCGCGACGGCGCCTATAACGTTTATGTGGGCGTGATCGGCGGCGGCAACCTCGTCGAGATCACACATGATGCCCAGCTCAAATCACGGCCGGCCTGGACCCCGGATGGGGAGTCGATCGCCTACGGCCGCCTGAATGCTTCCGGTCTCTGGGACATCTGGAAAGTGCCGGCGTTAGGGGGGACACCGCGCCGCCTGGTACAGAATGCCGACGATCCCGCCTGGTCGCCGCATGGACAGCGGTTGGCCTATGTTCGAGCTTCCGACGGCTCCCTCTGGATCGCCAGCGCCACCGGCGAAGATGCGCGCCAAGTGCTGGCCAATACGTCCATATTGAAATTCATCCAGGGGCCGCGCTTCTCGCCCGATGGGAAAAAATTGGCCTTTATCCTGCACGATAGCGGTCCTTATTCCGCGCTCAATGTGCTCGATTTAGCTACGGGCAAATTGAAGAGTTTGACCCATCAATCGCTGGCGCTCTGGCCCGCCTGGTCACCCGATGGCCGGACCATTTACTTCGCTTCCAGCCGCAGCGGCGCGATGAACATCTGGAAAATCGGCGCGCAGGGGGGGCGGCCCATTCAAATTACTGCCGGACAGGGCGACGATTCCGAGTTGGACGTTTCGGCTGACGGTAAAAAAATCGTGTTTTCAACCTTTCGCGAAAACATCAATATCGCGCAGATCGATCTGGTCAAGCACGCGAAAACGGAGACGAGACTGCTCACGAACGATCCGGTGCGCGACCAATTGGCGCCGGCTTATTCACCCGGCGGGCGCCGGCTTGCCTATTTCACCAATCTCAAGGGCGTAGAGCTGGAAAGTATCTGGGACGCCAATGCCGACGGCTCCCTGCCGGTGCCGCTGGTGCAGGATCAAGCTGCCGACGTTCTTCCGCAGTGGACGCCGGATGGAAAAAATTTGATCTACACCGCCAATCCCTTCTCGAAGCTAGGGGCCATCGCCAGCGTTCCCGTTTCCGGAGGCGCGCCGCAGCTGTTATTACAACACACGCCGATGTGGGCAAACGTGGACATCGGGCGCGACGGGCGGATTTTGTTTGCAGATCTGTCGGGCCAGCTGTATGCGTTCGATCCGCGCACACGCCAAGCACGCTCCTTCGGTGTGATTCCGGGAGCAGAGCACTGGACCTCTTTCCTGTGGTCGCCGGACGAGCGCTCGGTCGCCTTTATCCGGGAATCAGAATACGACGGCGATCCGCGCGCCGGGGTGTGGGTGGAGACGCCGCCCGCGGCGCCCCGCCAGATCCTACAAACCTGGGTGGTTTGGATCACGCATGGGCCTGGAGCAACGATCTATGCGCTGGCAGGGCGGCCCAACTTAATTGCCCGGATATGGAAGCTTGCCTGGGCGGGTGGCCCCTCCAGAAAACTGCCGCTAACTCTACCCATGGTGAATTCCTATTACATGCAGATCGGGGAGAATTCCCAAAATTTTTTTAGCGTCTCGCCTCGGGGCAACACGCTGGCCTTCAATATGGAGTCTGTGTACAGCGCCAACATCGGCATGATCGAGATGAAGCGATGACACCGCCGGCGGGTTGAGCGAGGTGATGCGCGCCGGCCAGAACGGACACGGCAAGCTCTACGGCGAGCCACTCACAATGCCCAGACAATGGTTCATGCGCGCCTGCAGCAAGGCCGCCGTTTCCAATTACACCTGGCACTCGAATCGGCACACTACGGCCTCGCGACTGGTGCAGGCTGGTGTACCCTTGAAGGTGGTGCAAGAAATCATGGGACACCGGACCATCCAGACCACGCTGCTGCGTTGCGCCCACCTGGCTCCGGGCAGGCGTTGGATGCCGTTGTAAAAAGTGCAGGTTGCTGTAAATTAAAGGCTTATATATGATTGCTGGAGTGGCGGAATTGGCAGACGCAGCAGACTCAAAATCTGCCGGGGCTTAGCCTCGTGGGGGTTCAACTCCCCCCTCCAGCACCATCCATTTAAATCGCCGCGCCGTCGTTTCTACCGCTGCCGCCCGGCATCCAATCTGCTCATGATGGCCCAAGCGGCCCTGCCCGCGGCCGTGCGCGTCGGCTGCTCCGGCTTTGTTTATAAACACTGGCGCGGCGGCGTCTTTTACCCGGATAAATGGCCGGCCCGGCGCGAACTCGAATATTACGCCGCGCAATTCGATACGGTCGAGTTGAACAACCCCTTCTACCATCTGCCACCGCGCTCGACTTTTGAAAAGTGGGCGGCCGGCACCCCTGACGGCTTCCTTTTCGCGGTCAAGGCCAGCCGGTTCATCACTCATCTCAAGCGCCTGCGCGATGCCGGCCCGGCGCTCGAAACCTTTCTCGAAAACGCGCGCGGCCTGGGACGCAAACTCGGCCCCATCCTATTTCAATTTCCCGCCCGCTGGGAACTGCACCTGGAGCGTTTGGAAGAGTTCCTGCCGCTGCTGCCCGCGCGGCTCAGCTTCGCTTTTGAGTTTCGGCACGCGAGCTGGTTTCAGCCGCCGGTGTATCGCGCCCTGGAACGCGCCGGCGCCGGGCTCTGCCTGCCAGTCAGCCCTGCCCTTCCCGAGCCGCCGCAGGCCGCCACCAGTCCCCTGGTCTATCTGCGCATGCATGCCGGGCGCGGCCGAGATGGCAACTTCGAGCCCGGCGAGCTCCGCCTCTGGTCACGCCGCCTGCGTGAACTGCTCAGCCCTTCCAGCCGCGGCTTTGTATATTTCAATAACGATTGGCAGGGCTTCGCCCCGAAGAATGCCCACCGGTTTCGCGAACTGCTCTCCGCCTGATCTCATACATTCCGGCGCTGCCTGTATACTGCTTTTTCACCCGGGGGATCTGCCGCATGGAACCGCAAGAAATACACGAATTGGCCGAAAAGGCCGCGCGCCGGAAAGAAAAAGGCATCGGCCTGACCACCGCCATTCTGGCCGTTCTGCTGGCCGTAGTCACCATGATGGCGCACCGCAGCCATACCGAAGAAGTCGTGTTGCAAACCCGGGCCGCCGACCAATGGAGTTATTACCAGGCTAAAAACATCCGCCGCCATATGTATGCCGCCGACAAGCAACTGGCGCAGGCTTTGGGCGCCGGCGGCGGCGCCGCCGCCGCCGGTTTTCAACGGCTCTATGCCCACGAGATGAAAAAGCTTCCCGCCGTGATGAAAGATGCCCAGCGCCTCGAAGCCGAAGCGTTGGCCATTTCTTACCGCGCCGATTTTTACGACGTCGCCGAAATCTTCTTTGAGCTTGCAGTCGTCCTCTGCTCGATCGCCCTGCTCGCCGAGCAGTTGGTTTACTGGCGGTTTTCCATGCTCAGCGGCGTCCTCGGCATTGGGATAGCGGTCATTGGCCTGCTGCGCCATTGATGCGCCAGGCGGCGGCTTTAAAAATTTCCTTCGCCGGCAACTTTTTCGCTAAACTCCAGCTTCTCTTAATCTTGACCTTTTTGTACAGTTTTGCGAAACTGTAATGGAAGTTTCGGCTAAGGGCTTTATTTCCATACATCAGGGATGGCTGAGCGCGCCGGCGGTCCGGCATTGCGCATAGCAAGCCTGATGAGGGGACTGTTGGGGGCTAAACGATGAGCACTCCGGCGACGGATATCGAGCTTCTCGCCAACCGTGAATATCAGTACGGCTTCGTCACCGACATTGAAGCCGATACCATTCCGCGCGGCTTGAATGAGCAAATCATCCGCCTGATCTCCGCCAAAAAGCGCGAGCCCGAGTTCATGCTCGAGTGGCGGCTGCGCGCTTTCCGGCAGTGGCAGCAGATGCGCGAGCCGGAATGGGCCAATGTCAAATACCCGCCGATCGATTACCAGGGCATTATTTATTACGCCGCCCCCCGCCAGGCCAAAGATCAGCCCAAGAGCCTGGACGAGGTGGACCCCGAGCTGCTGAAGACCTATGAAAAGCTGGGGGTGCCGCTGCGCGAGCGCGAGTTGCTGGCGGGCGTGGCCGTGGACGCGGTCTTCGATAGTGTCTCGGTAGCCACCACGTTTCGCGAAAAGCTGGCCTCGCTGGGCATCATCTTCTGTTCCTTTTCCGAGGCGGTGCGCGAGCACCCCGATCTGGTGCGCCGCTATCTCGGCTCGGTGGTGCCGTCGAGCGACAATTTCTTCGCCAGCCTGAATTCGGCCGTTTTCAGCGACGGCTCGTTCGTGTACGTGCCCAAGGGCGTCCGCTGCCCGATGGAGCTTTCCACCTATTTCCGCATCAACGCCCAGGACACCGGCCAGTTCGAGCGCACGCTGATCATCGCCGACGAAGGCGCCCAGGTCAGCTATCTCGAGGGCTGCACCGCGCCCAAGCGCGACAGCAATCAACTGCACGCCGCCGTGGTGGAGTTGGTGGCGCTCGATCACGCCACCATCAAGTACTCGACGGTGCAGAACTGGTATCCGGGCGATGCCGAAGGGCGCGGCGGCATTTACAATTTCGTCACCAAGCGCGGCAAGTGCGCCGGGCGAGGCGCGAAAATTTCCTGGACGCAGGTCGAGACCGGCTCCGCCATCACCTGGAAATATCCGAGCTGCATCCTGCAAGGCGAGGACTCCATCGGCGAGTTCTACTCCGTCGCCGTCACCAACCATCGCCAGCAGGCCGATACCGGCACCAAGATGATCCATCTCGGCCGCAATACCCGCAGCACCATCGTTTCCAAGGGCATTTCCGCCGGTTTTGGCCAGAACACCTATCGCGGCATGGTCAAAATGCTGCCCGGCGCCGCCGGCGCGCGCAACTATTCGCAGTGCGATTCGCTGCTGCTGGGCGACAAGTGCGGGGCGCACACCTTCCCGGTGCTCGAAGTCCGCAACCCCACCGCGCGGGTGGAGCACGAGGCCTCGACCTCGCGCATCGGCGAAGACCAGCTCTTTTACTGCCGCCAGCGCGGGCTGAGCATGGAAGACGCGGTTTCGATGATCGTCAACGGCTTTTGCAAGACCGTCTTTCGCGAGCTGCCGATGGAGTTCGCCGTCGAGGCGCAGAAACTGCTGGGCGTGAGCCTGGAAGGCAGCGTCGGCTGACAGCCGGAAACTCAAGGGACATGGATCCATTCATGCTGGAAATTCGCAATCTGCATGCCCGCGCGGGAGAGCACGAAATCCTGCGCGGCATCGATTTGACGCTCAAGCCGGGGGAAGTGCACGCCATCATGGGCCCGAACGGGTCGGGCAAGAGCACGCTGGCGCAGGTGCTGGCGGGGCGGGAAACCTACGCCGTCACCGCGGGCGAGGCGCGCTATCTCGGCCGCGACCTGCTGGAAATGAAGCCCGAGGAACGCTCGCGCGAAGGCCTGTTTCTCGCCTTCCAGTACCCGGTGGAGATTCCCGGCGTCAGCAACATGTATTTCCTGCGCGCGGCGTTGAATGCGGCGCGCAAGCAGCAAGGGCTGGAGGAGCTCGACGCGGCCGATTTTCTGGCGCGCGTGCGCGACAAAATCCGCCTGCTGGGGATGGAAGAATCGCTGCTGCAGCGCTCGGTCAACGAGGGCTTTTCCGGCGGCGAGAAGAAGCGCAATGAGATCTTCCAGATGGCGGTGCTGGAGCCGAAGCTGGCGGTGCTCGACGAAACCGACTCCGGGCTCGACATTGACGCGCTCAAAGTCGTCGCCCAGGGCGTCAACGCCCTGCGCGACCCGGAACGCGGCATCCTGCTGGTCACTCATTACCAGCGGCTGCTGAACTACATCGTTCCCGACTACGTGCACGTGCTCTCGAACGGGCGCATCGTGCGCTCGGGCGGCAAGGAACTGGCGCTGGAACTCGAAGAGAAGGGTTACGGCTGGCTGGAAACGGCGGCGGTGGCCTAAGGCAATGAGCACGGAAACCATCTCCCAACCCGCGCGGGCGGAGGAAATTCCCGCTGCGGCCGCGGCGCGCCGCTACCTGGAGCGCTTTGCCGCTCCGCGCGCCGGCGCGGCCGCGCCGGCCTGGCTGCGCGCCCGGCGCGAGCAGGCCATGGACCGCTTTGCCGCGCGCGGCTTCCCCAGCCAGCGGCAGGAAGGCTGGCGGCACACCAGCCTGGCGCCGATCGTGCAGACCGAGTTCAGCTTCGCCGAAGCCGCCGCCCCGCCGGCGCCGGCCCTGCTCCGGCAGCTCGAACGCCTGCCGCTGGCGGGGCTGGGCTGCCCCCGCGCCGTGCTGCTCAACGGCCGCTTCGCGCCGGAATGGTCGCGGCTGGAAGGGCTGCCCGCCGGCTTGCGCGTCACCCCGCTGGCGCACGCCTGGCGCGAAGTTTCCGCCGCCGAGGCGCATTGGGCCCGCCTCGCCACCAGCGAGCGCCACGGCCTGATTGCCCTCAACACCGCTCTCGCCGAAGACGGCCTGCTAATCGAAGCCGCGCCCGACGCCGACCTGCGCGAGCCGCTGCTGGTGATTTACGCCTCCGCCGCCTCGCGCCCGCTGGCGCAGTTTCCGCGCGCCCTGGTGCTCGCCGGCCGCGGCGCGCGCCTGGCCTTGATCGAACTCTTCGTCACGCTCGACGGCGAAGGACACTTCACCGACGCCGCCACCGAAATCCGGCTGGATGAAAATGCCGAGGTGGATCACTACAAGATCGCCCACGAATCCCTGTCGGCCCTGCATTTCGGCGCGATCGAAGCCCGGCTCGAACGCGACGCCCGCTACCGCACCACCTCGGTGCTGCTCGGCGGCCGGCTGACTCGCAACGAGACCGGCGCCTGCCTGGCCGGCGCCGGCGCCGACTCCCGCCTGCTCGGCCTCTATGCCGCCGCCGGCCGCCAGCACATGGACAACTTCACCCGCCTCGACCACGCCCACCCCCACGGCTCCAGCCGCGAATATTACAAGGGCATTCTCGACGGCGAAAGCGCCGGGGTCTTCAGCGGGCGCATTATCGTACGCCCCGGAGCGCAGCGCACCGACGCGATCCAGAGCAACAAAAACCTGCTGCTTTCCGAATCCGCCAGCCTGCGCGCCGCCGAGCCGCAGTTGGAAATCTACGCCGATGACGTCCGCTGCACCCACGGCGCCACCGTCGGCCAGCTCGACCCGGAAGCGCTGTTTTATCTGCGCACCCGGGGGCTGGAAGCCGACGCCGCCCGCCGCCTGCTGACCTACGCCTTCGCCAACGAAATCCTGACGCAGATCGAAATTCCCCGCCTGCGCCAGGCGCTCGAAAACGAGCTGTTCGCGCGCTGGACGGGCACGGCCGCCGGCGCGCAGGCAAACGCTCCGGCCTGAACCGCCGTCATGGCCAGCTTGTCGTCCCCAACCCGATCCCGCCCGGCGTTCGATGTGGAAGCCGTGCGCCGGGACTTCCCCGCCCTGCAGCAGCAGGTCAACGGCCATCCGCTGGTGTATCTCGACAACGCCGCCACCACCCAGAAGCCGCTGCCGGTGCTGGAGGCGCTGCGCGGCTACTACGAGCGCGACTGCGCCAATATCCATCGCAGCATTCATCAACTGGGCGAGCGCGCCACGGAGGCCTTCGAGCATACGCGGCTGGTGGCGCAACGCTTTCTCGGCGCCGGCTCGGCGCGCGAAATCGTGTTTACCGCCGGCGCGACCGCCGGCCTCAATCTCGTGGCCCAGACTTTCGGGCGCATGCGGGTGGGTTCCGGCGACGAGGTGCTGATCACCGCCATGGAGCACCATTCCAACATCGTGCCCTGGCAAATGCTGTGCCAGGAAAAAGGCGCCCGGCTCGCCGTCGTTCCGATCAACGACGCCGGCGAGCTGATCTGGGAGGCCCTGGAAGAGCGCCTGACGCCCCGCACCCGGCTGCTGGCGGTGACGCACGTTTCCAACGCGCTGGGGACGATCAACCCGCTGCGGCAAATCGTCGCCGCGGCCCACGCCCGCCAAATCCCGGTGGTGGTGGATGGGGCGCAGGCGGTGGCCCACATGCCGGTCAGCGTGGCCGAGCTGGACTGCGATTTTTATGCTTTTTCCGGCCATAAAATCTACGGCCCCACCGGCGTCGGGGTGCTCTACGGCAAAAGCGAATGGCTGGAGCGCATGCCCCCCTGGCAGGGCGGCGGCGATATGATCCGCTCGGTCAGCTTCGAGGGCACGACGTACAATCGCGTGCCCTACAAATTCGAAGCCGGCACGCCGCACATCGCCGGGGTCATCGCGCTGGCGGCGGCGCTGGAATACGCCCTCCGGCTCGATCCCGCCGCCGCCGCCGGGCACGAAGACGGCCTGCGCGCGCTGGCCGCCGAGCGCCTGGCCGCCATCCCCGGCGTGCGGCTGATCGGCACCGCGCCGCAGAAGGTCGGCGTGCTCTCGTTCGTGATCGAAGGCATACACCCGCACGACGTCAGCACCCTGCTCGATCAGCAGGGCATCGCGGTGCGCGCCGGCCACCATTGCGCGCAGCCGCTGATGGAGCGTTACGGGGTTGCCGCCACCAGCCGCGCCTCGCTGGCCGCCTACAACACCCGGCAGGAAATCGAGGCCCTGGCCGCCGGCGTGGCGCAGGTCAAGGAGATGCTGGGCTGATGCCGGATTGGCGCGAGCTTTACCAGGAATTGATCCTGGACCACAACCGGCGGCCGCGGAATTTCCGCCGCCCGCCGGCGGCCAACCGCGAGGCGCAGGGCTTCAATACCCTCTGCGGCGACCGCATCGTGCTCTATCTCGACCTGCGCGACGGCATCATCGCCGACATCGGTTTCCAGGGCGCCGGCTGCGCCATTTCCACCGCCTCGGCCTCGCTTTTGACCGAGCGGCTCAAGGGCAGAACCGCCGCCGAGGCCGAAGCGCTGTTCCGGCGCATGCACGCCCTGCTGACCGGAGTGAGCGAGCCCGCGGAAGGCCAGCCGGAGCTGGGCAAATTGGAGGCATTGTCGGGGGTGGCGGAGTTTCCCACCCGGGTCAAGTGCGCCACCCTGGCCTGGCATACGCTGCATGCCGCGCTCGCCGGCAGCCAGGCGATGGTCAGCACCGAAGAGTAGGAGCGAAGAGATGAAAATTCCCGGCCTGCATTCCCAAGCCGCCGCCGAGCCGGCCCCCGCGGAAAGCGCCGGCGCCGCGCCGCAAGCGCTGAGCGAAGACCGGCGCGGCGAAATCCGCGAGGCGGTGATCGCACAAATCCGCACCTGCTACGATCCTGAAATCCCGATCAACATCTACGACCTGGGATTGATCTATGAAGTGCGGGTCGAGCCCAACGGCTTCGCCTACGTGCAGATGACGCTCACCTCGCCCGCCTGCCCTTCCGTCTATCAGTTGCCGGGCGAGGTGGAAGACAAAACCCGCGGCGTCGCCGGCGTCACCGACTGCCGCGTCGAACTGGTATGGCAACCGCCCTGGACGAAGGAAATGATGTCCGAGGCCGCGCGGCTGCAACTGGGCCTGGATTAGCTCTCGGGGGGGAGAAAGCATGAAATTCACTTCCCAGGAAGAATATGGCCTCCGCTGCCTGCTCCAGCTTGGCCGCCAGCCGGCCGGCGCCAGCTCAAGCATTCCGGAAATTTCCCAGCGCGCCGGACTCTCCGAGCCCTACGTCGCCAAACTGCTGCGCATCCTGCGCCAGGGCAAGTTGATCACCAGCGTGCGCGGACAGGCCGGCGGCTATGCCCTGGCGCGTCCGCCCGAGCAAATCCTGGTCGGCGAGGCGCTGACCGTGCTCGGCGGCCGTCTCTTCGACGGCGAGTTCTGCGACAATCACCCCGGCCACCATACCGTCTGCAACCTTGCCGACGATTGCGCCCTGCGCTCGCTCTGGCGCACCGTGCAGGAGGTCGTGGACCAGGTGCTCAACCGCACCAGCCTGAAAGACCTGCTGGTGAGCGAGCAGCAGATGGAGAGCTGGGCCGGCAGCCTGGTCAACATCGCGCCGGCCGCAACCACGCAAGCCGGCACCTTACCCCGCTAGCGCCGCCCCGAGGCGATGAGACACGCAGACGCGGTGTGAAGCCGTAAAATCGAGGACATCTATTTGAGATGGAAGAAGTTAATGTCAGGCGCAGGCAAAAACGAAATCCGCAAAGTGTCTCACTTCTCATTAGCATATTTTAATAAACTTAGTGGAGACAATATCCACCACAGAGGCGCGGCAGGATTTTTTTAAGTGGATTCCGATCAAGTTATGCCGGTTGAAGAAGCGCCGCCGCCGCTGGCTGCCGAGCCGGAACCGGCTCAAGATCAGGCACAGCAGCCCGCGGAATCCAAGCGGCCGCGCATCGTCATCGCGGGCGCCGGTTTTGGCGGGCTTTATGCCGCCCTGGCGCTGCGCCCGGCGCGCGCCAACGTATGGCTGATTGACCGGCGCAATTTTCATCTCTTCCAGCCGCTGCTCTACCAGGTCGCGACTGCCGGGCTTTCACCGGGGGACATCGCCTGGCCGATCCGCGCCCTGCTGCGCCATCAGCCCAACACCACCGTGCTGCTGGCCGAGGTTTGCGGCCTCGATCTGCGCCGGCGCCAGGTCTTTCTGCGCTACACCGGCGGGCCAGCGCAGTTCCAGCCGGAAACCCTGGCCTACGATTTTCTGATCCTCGCTCCCGGCTCGCGCAACAGCTATTTCGGCCATGACGCCTGGGCGGCTTCGGCCATCGGGATGAAATCGCTCGAAGACGCGCTCGAAATCCGCCGCCGCCTGCTGCTTGCCTTCGAGCGCGCCGAATACTCCGCCGCATCGCGCGCCGCCCTGCAAACCATCGCCGTCATCGGCGGCGGCCCGACCGGAGTGGAAACCGCCGGCGCGGTGATGGAAATCGCGCGCGAGGTGATGCTGCGCGACTTTCGCAGCCTCGATCCCCGCCACACGCGCGTGGTGCTGCTCGAGGCCGGCGAGCGCCTGCTGCCGGCCTTCGCTCCGTCGCTTTCGGACTATGCCCAAAACGCCCTGCGCGCCCGCGGCGTCGAAGTCTGGACCCGCTCGCCGGTCACGGAAATTTCCGATGGCGGGCTGGCCGCCGGGGGCCGGCGGCTGCAAGCCGGCACCCTGATCTGGAGCGCCGGCGTCAGCGCCTCGCATCTCGGCCATGCCCTGGGGGCGCCGCTGGAGCGCGATGGCCGCGTGCAAGTCACGCCCGCCCTCCATCTCCCCCATCATCCTGAAGTTTTCGTGATTGGCGACCTGGCCTGGTGCGCCGGGCGCGACGGCCGTCCGCTGCCCGGCCTCGCCCCGGTGGCCATGCAGCAGGGGCGCTGGTCGGCGCGCAATATACAGCGCGCCATCGCCCTGGGGCCGCGCGAGGGCAGTTGGGCCCGCCCCGAAGCTTACCGCCCGTTCCGCTATCGCGACAAGGGTATGCTGGCCACGATCGGCAAGCGCGCCGCGGTCGGACAGCTCGGCCGCATCCGCCTGCGCGGAGGGCTGGCCTGGCTCATCTGGGTTGGGGTGCACATACGCTATCTCATCGGCTTCCGCAACCGCTTCATGGTCGCGGTCGAATGGGCCTGGGCTTACTTCACCCCGCATCGCGCCGCCCGGCTGATTACCGAAGAGCGCCGAAGCAAGCCGCCCGCCGACTAGAAGTGGTTTCGGATGCTGGGCGAAGCGATAAGCGTCGCTGGGCTTCGTTGTTTTGTCATGCTTTAAGCAAAACCTGCGGTTTTGCTATTGGCTCGGCAATCCTCATGTACGTCCATGTACACCAGGTCACCTCGCAGCATTGCTAAAAGCAATTTCTGCGAAATTGCTATTGCGCCTCGCTCTGCTCGCGACTTCTCCTTTCGCAAAACCTTCGGTTTTGCTTGGCTTCGCCTTGGCGTTACTGAATCGCGGAGGGTCGGAACCTGACAGGAAACCCCGACCTTCCCCACTCGACCTCGGCATATCTAACTCCCATCGGTGGACTCGTGGGCCGCCGCTACTAGAGCTCGCCCTTTTTCATCTCGCCCAGCAAATAATCGCAGGAGCGCACCGCCAGCGCCATGATGGTCAGGGTCGGATTCTGGCAGCCGGAGGAGGGAAACGCCGCCCCGTCCATCACGAACAGGTTCTTGACGTCGTGCGACTGCTCGAACTGGTTGAGCACGCTCGAGCGCGGGTCGCCGCCCATGCGCGCCACCCCCAATTCGTGAATCGCCCAGCCCGGCATCGTAGGCTTGGCGTAGGCCTGTATATTGCGCGCCCCGGCCGCTTCCAGCATCTCCGCCATCTGCACCGACGCATCCGCCACCATCGCCCGCTCGTTCTCGCCATACTGCACATGGAAGCGCAAAACCGGGATTCCAAACGCGTCCACCACGTCAGGATCGATGGAGACGTGGTTTTCGAAGCGCGCCAGGCTCTCGCCAAAGCAGCCAAACCCGACGGTCACGCGCGGATCGAAGATCGCCTTTTTAAAATAGCCGCCGAAGCCGCGCGCCTGCCAGTTGTAATTGGCCCCGCCGCCGCCCTCGTAGCCGTAGCCGCGGATGAAATTTTTGTTGTAGGACTGCGGCTGGCCCGGCAGGTTTTGAAAGCGCACGAGGTAGATATCGGCCGGGCGCTTGGCGCCGCCCAGCGACGGCCGGTCGGCGACGCCGTCGAGCTCGCCGGAAGCGCCGCCGCCCATGACGTTATCCATCAGGTAATGCCCCAGTGCGCCGGAGGAGTTGGCCAGGCCGTTGGGATAGCGCGGGGTGCTGGAATTGAGCAGGATGCGGGCCGATTCGAGCGCCTGGGCGCACAGCACCACGGTGCGCCCGCGCACTTCCACCGCCCGGCGGGTGATGCGGTCAATATAGAGCAGGCCGCGGGCGCGGTTGCGGGCGTCATCCATCAGCACCTGGTAGCCCATGGCGTTGGTGATGTGGGTGCAGCGCCCGGTGCGCAGGGCGTCGGCGATGGTGGTGAAGTTGGAATTGAAATAGGAGTGGGTGACGCAGCCGCGGTGGCAGGGGCCGCAGTAATGGCAGGGAGCGCGGCCGTTGATGCCGCGCGTCAGATTGGCCGAACGCGCCTGGGTCATGGTGCGGCCCAGCCGGGACTTGACGCGATCGCGAAAACGCCACTCGGCGCAGGTCAGTCCCATCATCGGCTGGAACTGCCCGTCGGGGAGTTGCGGCAGGCCTTCTTTCATGCCGGTAATGCCGACGTATTCTTCCACCAGGTCGTAATAGGGCGCCAGGTCTTTATAGCGCAGTGGCCAGTTGACCCCATAGCCGTCATGATCGGCGGCGGCCAGATCGTAATCGCTCAGCCGCAGGCTGACCCGTCCCCAGCAGTTGGTGCGCCCGCCGGTCATGCGGATGCGCGCCTGCCAACTGAACGGCATGCCCGCGTCGTGGGTGAAGGGCTCTTCGCGGTCGTTGCAGTACCAGGCGTGGGTGTATTCGTCGCAGGCGTAGCACTGGGTCTGGACCGGCTGCGCCGCCTGCAGCAGGTAGCGCGCCTGGTTGCGGAAGGGCAACTGATAGGCCGGCTTGTGCTCGGTAAAATTCGCGTCGGTCTGCTGGCGGCCGGCATCCACCAGCGCCACTTTCAACCCGGCCTCGGTCAGCCGCTTCGCCGCCCAGCCGCCCGAGGCGCCCGAGCCGACCACGATGGCATCGTAAATTTCGCCCATGCTTTGGCTGCATCCTCCCCTGCGCCGCGCTTTTTCACAGCATAGCAGCACTGCATGCGCTGACTTGTAGTGGCTACGGGTATGATGATGCTGCAGTCCCGGGAGCTCGCACCATGCGCTTCAGTCCCCGCCTCGTTCCGGCCATCGCGGCCCTGGCGCTGGCCGCGGCGGCCGCGCCGCCCGCTGCGCCGGCCTCCGCCGTGCCGCCGAAATACCGCCATTTCCAGCTCACCGTTTATATTCCGGTCCAGGTGGTGCAGC
>JAJYIU010000024.1 GCA_021789895.1 Acidobacteriota bacterium
ATCTGCAGGCGCGCGTGCTGCGGCAGCGCTGGCAGGCCGGCGAGTCGGCCCGTCCACCCTGGCTGGCCGCGGCGCAGCGGGCGACCGCGGCGCGGCTGGCGCTGGCCAATGCGCGCGGGCAAACCGCACAGGCGCGGGCCGGGCTGGCGGCGGCGATTGGCGTGCCCGCGCGCTGCCTGCGCGGGCTGCGCTTTGCCTGGCCGGAATTTCAGGCGCCGCCGGCGCCGGCAACGCTCCAGCCGGCCCGGCTGCGGCGGCGGGCGGAGTTGAATCGCCTGGATCTGCGGCAGGCGCTGGCCGGCTATGCCGTCGCCGAGGCGCAACTGCAATCGCAGATCGCGCTGCAATATCCGAATCTGCAACTCGGGCCGGGGTGGAGTTATGAGGAAGCGCACAGCATATTTCGCCTGGCGCTGACCCTGGTGCTGCCGGTTTTCAACCGGAATCAGGGGCCGATTGCGCAAGCGGCGGCGCAGCGCAATCAACTGGCGGCGGCTTTCATAGCGCTGCAGGCGCAAGACCGCGCCGCCGCCGGCAAGGCCTGGGCGGGCTATCGCGCCGCCTGGGCGGCTTGGCAATCGGCGCGGCGCGGGGCGCGGGTGGCGCAGTCGGTGCGGCGCGCGGCGCAGCGCATTTACCGGCAGGGCGAGGCCGGCCGGCTCAGCTTCAGCGCGGCCCGGCTGCAGGCCGACGCCGCCGATCAGGCCCGGTGGCAGGCGCTCACACAGGCGCAAGCCGCGCTGGGTGCGCTGGAAGACGCAGTGCAGCAGCCGCTGGCGCCCGCCTGGCGGCTGCATGCCAAGGTGAGGAAACCATGATCTGGCCGATGCTGGTTTGGGGTCTGTTGGGTTCCGGCCTGCCGGCGCGGCCGCATACCTACGCGCCGGCGGCGCAAACGCGGCCCAACCCCGGCGCCGCGTTGACGCTGCGGTTGCCGGCGGGCGCGGCGCGGCGCAACGGCGTGCGCTGGCAACGGCTGCAGCGCGTCAGCCGGCGCGCTGCACGTCCCGCCCTGGGGCTGGTGCTGAGCGCCGAACCGTTGGTGCTGCTGCGGGAGCGCTATACGGCGGCGCAGGCGCGGCTGCGGCAGCAGCAACTGCATCTGCAGTACGCGCAACGGGAACGGCGGCGGCTGCGGCGGCTTTATGCGCAGCGCCAGAACGTTTCGCTGAAGTCGCTGCAGCAGGCGGAACTGGCGGTGGCCGGCGACCGCGCCAGCGTGCAAGCCGGGCGCGCGGGGCTGGCCTTAATTGCCGCCGAGACGCGGCAGGAGTGGGGGCCGGCGGTGGCGCGCTGGCTGGCCGCTCCGGGAACGCCATTCGCGCGATTGTTGAACCTGAAGGCCTACCTGGTCGAGCTGACGCTGCCGCCGGGCACGCGGGCGCCGCGGCAAGCGCGCCTGCGCGCCCCCAGCGGCGGCGCGGCGATCACGGCGGAGCTGGTTTCCATCTATCCGCAGGTCAACCCGCGGCTGCAGGCGCCCGGCTACCTTTACCTCGCGCCGGCGCGCGGGCTGGCGCCGGGATTGAGCTTGAGCGCCGCGGTTCTCGGGCCGCGCCGTCGCGGCGTGCGCATTCCGGCCAGCGCCCGGCTGTACTGGCGGGGCGGCGCCTGGATTTTTCTGCGGCGCGCGCCGGGAGTTTACCGACTGACGCGGCTGCCCGCAACCGCGGCCGGCGGCATCACCCCCGCGCCGGGGTTGGCCGGACAGGCGGCAGTGATTGCCGGCGCGCAGCAGTTGTTTTCGCAATATCAACGCCAGAACGCCCAGGCCCCGCCGGCCGGCGCCGATTAAATTCCCCATGCTCACCGCCATCGTTCGCTTCGCCCTGCGCCGCCGCGTGATCGTGCTCGCGCTGGCCGCGGTGCTGTTTTTCGCCGGCGTATTTTCGCTGACCCGGGCGCAATACGATGTCTTTCCCGAGTTCGCGCCGCCGATGGTGGCGCTGCAAACCTCGGCCCCGGGACTGGCGCCGCGGCAGGTGGAGCGGCTGGTGACCACCCCGATTGAGGTTGCGGTGGTGGGATTGCCGGGTTTGCAGAAGGTGTTTTCCAAGTCCATACAGGGCTTGTCGGTGGTGAAAATCACCTTCCGCTCCTCGACCGGCGTGTATCAGGCGCGGCAACTGGTGGCCGAGCGGCTGGCGGCAGTGCGCCTGCCGGCGGGAGTCAAGCCGACGCAGATGACACCCCTGGTGTCGGCCACCGGGACGGCGATGGTGATCGGGTTGACCTCGCGCCGGCTGTCGCCGATGCAGTTGCGCACGATTGCCGATTGGCCGCTGCGGCTGCAGTTGCTGGCCGCGCCGGGAGTGGCGAGCACGTTGATTTTCGGCGGGCAGGTGGAGGAATACCAGGTGCAGTTCCGGCCGCGGCGGCTGGTGGCCTATCGCTTGACGCTGGCGCAGGTGCTGGCGGCGGCGCGGCGCGCCACCGCGGTGGAAGGGGCGGGCTTCATCAGCACGCCGAATCAGCGGCTGGTGCTGGAAACCAACGGCCAGTTGCAAACCGTGGCGGAGCTGGCCGGCGTGGTGGTCGCGCGCTACCAGGGGCTGAACGTCACCCTGGGGCAGGTGGCCGGAATCCGGCTGGCGCCGGCGCCGCGCATCAGCCGGGCGACGATCGAGGGCCGGCCGGCGGTGATTCTCTCGGTCAAATCGCAATATGGCTCCAACACGCTGGTGGTGACGCGCAACGTCCAATCGGCGCTGGCGCAGATCGAGCCCGGGCTGAAAAAAGAAGGCGTGCAGGTGCACATCTTGTTTCGGCCCGCCGCGTTCATCCACACCGCGCTCAACCATCTGCGTTCGGTGCTGATCGTCGGCGGCATCCTGGTGGTCTTGGTCTTATTCCTGTTCCTGTTCGATCTGCGGACCTCGGCCATTTCCTTTACCGCCATCCCGCTGTCGCTGCTGGCGGCGGTGATCGTGCTGACCCAACTGGGCTATTCCCTGAACATCATGAGCCTGGGCGGGCTGGCGATCGCCATCGGCGAGGTAGTGGACGACGCGGTGATTGACGTGGAAAACATCGCCCGGCGGCTGCGCTTGAACCGCCAGGCGGCGGCGCCGCGTCCGGCGCTGCGAGTGGTGCTGGACGCCTCGGTGGAGGTGCGCTCGGCGGTGGTGTACGCCACCTTCGCGGTGATTCTGATCTTTCTCCCCATCCTGGGCCTGAGCGGCGTTGCCGGGCACATCTTCGCCCCGCTGGCGCTGGCCTATATCTTCTCCATCCTGGCTTCGCTGGGAGTGGCGCTGACGGTGACGCCGGCGATGGCGTATTGGCTGCTGGCGCGGCGCGGCGGCAGCGGCCCGCGGGCGGCGCAGCCGCCGCTGGTGCGAGGGCTGATCCGGCTCTACCGGCCGGTGCTGGCGCTGGTGGAGCGGGCCTATGGGATCGTGCTGCTGGCGGCGGCCGGCCTGACCGTAGCGGGCGTCCTGCTGCTGTTCAGTTTTCATACCAGTTTTCTTCCGTCCTTCAAGGAAGGGCATTTCATCCTGCATACGACCGCGGCGCCGGGCACCTCGCTGGCCGAAACCGAACGCATGGACAACCAGGTGACGCGGGCGCTGCAGCCGATTGCGCAGATCCGCTCCATCAGCGCGCGCATCGGGCGCGCCACCACCGGCGAAGCGCGCGGACCGGAGAGCGCCGAGATCGGCATTGATTTGAAGCCGCATCTTTCCGGGCCGGCGAACCAGCAGGCGGCCGCGGCGATCCGGCGGGCGCTGAAGCCGTTTTTCGGCGTGACCTTCGAGCTCAACACCTTTCTGGCGGAACGCATGTCGGAGACGCTCTCGGGCTTCACCTCGCCGGTCGTGATCAATATCTTCGGGCCGCAACTGGGGCCGGTAAACCAGACCGCGGCGCGGATTGCGCGAGTGCTGCAGGGGATTCGCGGCGCCACCGGAGTTCGCATCCAGGCGCCGGCGGGCGAGCCGCGGCTGCGGGTGCAGTTGCGGCCGGGCCGCATCGCGCGCTGGGGATTGGATCCGGTCAGCGTGCTGAACGAGATTGGCGCCGCCTTCCGCGGGGAAGTCGTGGGGCAGATTTACCGGGGAGAAGAGGCGTTCAATCTTCGCGTGATTCTGCCGCCGCAGCAGCGGCACAACGGCGGCCTGCGCGCGCTGCGGCGGCTGCAGATTGCCGCGCCGGGCGGGAATTACGTCCCGCTGGCCCGACTGGCGACGATCCGCGAGGCCTCCGGACCGGAGACAATTCTGCACCAGGGAGCGCGGCGGGCGCAGACGGTGACGACCAATCTGCGCGGCATATCGGTGGGCCGGTTCATGACCGAGGCGCGGGCGGCGGTCGCAACGCAGGTTCCCTTGCCGCCGGGAGTCTATCTGCAATACGCCGGCGCGGCGGCAGCCGCGGCGCGCTCGCAACACCAGCTGCTGATCGCGGCCGGCTTCGCCCTGGTGGGCATCGTGCTGCTGCTCTCGGTGGTGGTGATGAACGGGCGCAATCTGCTGCTGGTGCTGGCCAACATGCCCTTCGCGCTGGTCGGCGGGGTGATCGCGGTCTGGCTGCTGGGCGGCCGCCTGTCGCTGGGGCCGATGGTGGGCTTTATCACCCTGTTCGGCATCACCATTCGCAACTCGATGATGCTGATCTCGCATTACGAGCACCTGGTCAGCGAGGAAGGAATGCCGTGGGGGTTGGAGGCGGCGCGGCGGGGAGCGGAAGAACGCCTGGCGCCGATCCTGATGACCGCCTCGATCACCGGGCTGGGGCTGCTGCCGCTGGCGCTGCGCCGCGGCGCGCCGGGGCTGGAAATCGAAGGCCCGATGGCGGTGGTGATTCTGGGCGGGCTGATCACCTCGACCGCGCTCAATCTGCTGGTGCTGCCCGCGCTGGCGCGGCGGTTCGGGCGCTTCGCTCCCCATACGGCCGGCGAAATTTGAAAGGCCGCCCGCGCGGGTAGCGCGCTCCGGGCTCAGCGAACGGCGGCGGCGGCGGCGGGCGCGACCTGGCGGTGCACGGCGGCGGCAATCTGGCGCAGTTCCTGCATCAGCGCCTCGAACTGCACCAGGTCGAGCGTCTGGGCGCCGTCGCTGAGGGCGTGGTCGGGGTCGTAATGCACTTCCATCAGCAGGCCGTCGGCGCCGGCGGCCACCGCGGCGCGGGCCATCGGCGGCACCTTGTCGCGCCGCCCGGTGCCGTGGGAAGGATCGGCCAGGATGGGCAGATGCGAGAGTTTCTGCACCACCGGGATGGCGGAAAGATCCAGCGTATTGCGGGTGTAGTTTTCGAAGGTGCGGATGCCGCGCTCGCAAAGCATGACGTCGTAGTTGCCGCCGGCCAGCAGGTATTCGGCCGAGAGCAGCAACTCTTCGATGGTGGCGGAGATGCCGCGCTTGAGCAGCACCGGATGCCGCTGCCGGCCCAGTTCGCGCAGCAGGTTGAAGTTCTGCATGTTGCGGGCGCCGACCTGGAGCACGTCCACGTAGTCGAGCATCATCGGAATCTGGGTCTCCGACATCACCTCGCTGACGGCGATCAGGCGGTAGCGGTCGCAGACCCGGCGCAGAATCTTCAGCCCTTCCTCGCCCAGGCCCTGGAAGCTGTAGGGCGAAGTGCGCGGCTTGAAGGCGCCGCCGCGGAGGCCGCGGGCGCCGGCGGCGGCGACGGCGGCGGCGATGCGGTCGAGTTGGTCTTCGGATTCCACCGAACAGGGGCCGGCAATGATGGCGACCTCGTCGCCGCCGACGAGCATCGGGCCGATCTGCAGGCGCGTGCCGCCGGGCCGGAAGGCGCGCCCGACCAGCTTATAGGGCGAAGAGATGCGGTGGGCTTCGGCGACGCCGGGCAGCAGCTCGATGTCGCGCACATCGAAATCAATGGTGCGGCCCACGCAGCCGAGCACGGTATGCTCGACTCCGGTGGAGCGGTGGATGTCGAAGCCCAGCCCCACCAGGCGGTCAATCACCTGTTGAATCTGCTCTTCATCGGCGCCGGCTTGCATGACTACGATCATAGATTTGCGTACGACCTCAATCCCGTTCGTCGGGCAGCACCGCGGAGGGATACCCATCCGCGCGGGACGCGGCTTCGCCCAACGCTTCGGTCTTCTGTATGGCGCGCATCTCGTCAATGATGCGCTCGAAAATATGCTGCAGCGCGCGGTCGCTCAAGGGGCCGGCATTGGCTTCGGCCACCTGGTGCAACACCTGCTTTTCCCGCAGCGGCTCGTAGATCGGCAAATCGCCGCCGCGCTTGAGCACGCCAATCGCCATGGCGCAACGGCAGCGCTGGTTCAACAACTCGACCAGTTGACGGTCGAGCGCGTCAATTTTCACCCGCCATTCGGCAATGTCCATGGAATTTCAATTATAAAGCGAGCTGCGGCCGCATGCGGGCTCAGCCGCGGGGAGCGGCGAAGCTGAGGCCGGCGCGCAGTTCGGCCAGCAGGGCGGCAGCGGCCGGCGCCGCGGCTTCCGGGCCGCGTTCCAGGCTGGCGGCATGCATGCGCTCGACCATGGCGGTGCCGACCACTACGCCATCGGCGAAGCCGGCGGCTTCCCGCACCTGCTCGGGCGAGGCGATGCCGAAGCCCAGCGCCAGCGGCAGGGCGGTGTGGCGGCGGAGGCGGGCGACCAGTTGGCGGGCGCTTTCGGGCACCTGCCGGCGCGCCCCGGTGACGCCGGTGCGCGAGACGGCGTAGAGGAAGCCGCGGCCGGCGGCGGCGATGCGTTCCAGCCGGGCGTCGGGACTGGTCGGCGCGGCGAGAAAGACCGGATCGAGCCCGCGGGCGGCGAGCGCGGCGCAATATTCCTGCGCCTCCTCGGGAATGAGATCGGTCACCAGCACGCCATCGGCGCCGGCGCGGGCGGCGGCTTCGGCGAAGCGAGGCAGGCCGTAGCGCAGGATGGGATTGAAATAGCCGAACAGCAGGATGCCGAGCGCGGGCGCGGCGCGGCGCAGTTGGGCGGCCATCGCCAGCACGCCTTCGAGCGTCATGCCCTGCGCCAGGGCGCGCTCGCTGGCGCGCTGGATGACGGGGCCATCCGCCAGCGGATCGCTGAAGGGAATGCCCAGCTCGACGATATCGGCGCCGGCGGCGGCCAGCGCCTGGGCGGCGCCGAGCGATGCCGCCGGAGTGGGGTCGCCGGCGGTGAGGTAGGGAATCAGCGCGCCGCGGCGCTCGGCGCGGGCGCGGGCGAAGATGGCGTCAAAACGGCTCAGGCTCGATTCCATAGGCGTCACAGCCGCAGCTCGCGCTGCAGGATTTCCATGTCCTTGTCGCCGCGGCCGGAGATATTCACGATCACGCCCGCCGTGCGCGGCAGCGCGGGAGCGCGGCGGCAGGCTTCGGCGACGGCATGCGCGGATTCCAGCGCGGGAATGATCCCTTCGGTGCGCGCCAGCCGGCGGCAGGCCTCCAGCGCGGCGGTGTCGCCGGCGGAGACGTATTCCACCCGCCCGGCATCGTGCAAGGCGGCGTGCTCGGGGCCGATCGAGGGGTAATCCAGGCCGGCGGAAACGGAATGCGTGCCGGCGATCTGTCCCCATTCGTCCTGCAGCACGTAGGTGAAGGTGCCTTGCAGCACGCCGGGGCTGCCGCCCTGGAACCGCGCCGCATGCTCGCCCAGCCGGAGGCCGCGCCCGCCCGCCTCCACGCCCACCATCTTGACCTCGCGGTCGCCGAGAAAGGCGGTGAAGAGCCCGATCGCGTTCGAGCCGCCGCCGACGCAGGCGATGAGCATTTCCGGGAGCCGTCTGGCGGCGGCCAGATACTGCCGCCGTGCTTCTTCCCCGATGACGGCGTGAAAATCGCGCACGATGAGCGGATATGGATGCGCGCCCAGCACCGAGCCCAGCAGGTAATGCGTGGTTTCGCAGTTCGTCACCCAATCGCGCATGGCTTCGTTGATGGCGTCTTTCAGCGTCCGGCTGCCGGCGGCCACCCCGCGCACTTCGGCTCCCAGCAGCCGCATGCGGGCGACATTCAACGCCTGGCGGGCCATGTCGGCTTCGCCCATGTACACCACGCACTCGAAGCCGAACAGGGCGCAAACCGTAGCGGTGGCGACGCCATGCTGGCCGGCGCCGGTTTCGGCGATGATGCGCCGCTTGCCCATGCGCCGGGCCAGCAGCGCCTGGCCCAGGCAATTGTTGATTTTGTGCGCGCCGGTGTGCAGCAGGTCCTCGCGCTTCAAATAAAGACGCGCGCCGCCCAGCTCTTCCGAGAGCCGGGCGGCATAGGTCAGCGGCGTCGGCCGGCCGGCGTAGTTTTCCAGCAGCGAACGGAATTCGTCCTGGAACGCCGGATCGCGGCGCGCGGCCTCGTACGCGGCGGCCAACTCGTCCAGCGGGGCGACCAGCGTTTCGGGGACGTAGCGCCCGCCGTAGGCGCCAAAGCGTCCGGCGGCGGTGGGTTGGGATGCAGGGCTCATGAAGTGGCTTTCCGCGGCGCGGCGGTCCATGCCTGAAAAGCCGCGCGGGCGTTGGTGATAAATTCGCGCAATTTGGCCGGGTCTTTCACCCCCGGGCGGGCTTCGATGCCGGAAGCGGCATCCACGCCCCAGGGGTGCAGGGCGGCGATGGCGCGCGGCACGGTTTCGGGCAGCAGGCGCCCGGCATAAATCCAGCGGGCGTCGCCCGGAAAGCGCCAGTTATCGGCCGCCTCCCGGGGACCGGTTTTTTGCTCGAACAGCCAGGCATCGGCCCGCTCGCGCCATTGCCAATAATCGCGGGCGGGAAATTCGCCGGTCCCGTTGCCCGCCGCCTGGCGCGGCTCGTTCGTGAAAAGCATCGGATTGAGATCGCCGCCCGGGGGCTGAACCTCCATTTGAATATCGGGAGGGATCAGCAGGGTTTTGATCAAAACGTACGCGCTTAGCGCTTCCATGCCGGCGGCGGGCTCATGCCCGTGCAGTTGCAGGGCGCGCACGCCGGAACGCTGGGCCGCTGCGAGCATCTCCGCGGCCGAGGCGTTGACAAAAACGCCAACCGGCAGCACCTCGGGCGGGAGCCGGGCAATGATGGCGGCGGCGGCTTCGGGCTCAATGCGGCGCGGCGATGGGGCGAAGATAAAGCCCGCGGCGTGCGCGCCGCATTCGGCCGCGAGCAGGGCGTCTTCGAGCCGGGTCATGCCGCAGATCTTGATCCAGCCGGGGTGCGAAGCCGGCGGCAGCGCGGGTTTGGCAAAATGCGGGGCGCCGCTCATGTCTGCTCTCCGGGCGCGGCCGCGTGCGCGGCCACGCCGGCCAGCAGATCCGCCAGCGCGGCGCCAGGGTCGGCGGCGCGCATGCAGTGCTCGCCGATGAGCGCGGCCTCGTAGCCGGCGGCCTTCAGGCGCGCCAGCATGGCTGGCGAGCCGATGCCGCTCTCGGCCACGCGCACCACCTCCGGCGGCAGCGCCGCCGCCAGGCGCAGACATAATTCGGGGTCCACCTGGAAGCTGCGCAGGTCGCGATTGTTGACGCCGACCAGCCGGGCGCCCGCCTGCAAGGCGCGCGCCAGCTCGGCGGCATCGTGTACTTCGACCAGCGCCGCCAGGCCGGCGGCCGACGCTTCGGCCTGTAGCGCGCGGAGTTGAACGTCGTCGAGCATGGCGGCGATCAGCAAAACCGCATCGGCGCCGGCGGCGGCCGCTTCCCAGATCTGATAGGCGCTGAAGACGAAATCCTTGCGCAGCAGCGGCAGCGCCACGGTCTGGCGGGCCTGGCGGAGATGCTCCAGGCTGCCCAGAAAATAATCTTCTTCGGTCAGGATGGAAAGCGCCGCGGCCCCGGCGCGCGCATAAGCGCCGGCCAGGCGTGGAACGTCATAGTCGTCGCGCAAGCGCCCGCGGGAAGGCGAAGCGCGCTTCAGTTCGGCTACGATGGCCGGGGCGGCGCCCGGCCGGCGTAGCGCCGCGGCAAAATCGCGCGGCCGGCGGCCCTCGGCCAGCCGGCGCAATTCGGCTTCGCTGACCACCGCCTGCGCCTGGCGCACCCGTTCGCGCCGGCGCGCCAGAATCTGCCGCAGGAACGCGGCGGGAGATAGCACGCCGCCGGCGGATGGAGTTGCAGTATTCATGTGCGGCTAAATTAGGTTCTTTTATGGTAAACGGCGCCAATCCCCAGCGCAAAGGGCGGCGGGGATGGAAGGTCTTTCCGTTACGGCCGGCAGCCGGACATAATGAAAGGATCGGATTGGATTGGAGCGGGCATGAAAATCGCATTTCTGGGTTTGGGAATTATGGGGCGCCCGATGGCCGCGCGGCTGGTCGCCGCCGGGCACGAGGTTACGGTCTGGAACCGCACCCCCTCGCGGGCCGATTTGCCGGGTGCTCGCACGGCTGCCACGCCGGCCCAGGCCGCGGCGGGGGCGGAGGTGGTTTGGGTTTGCGTCAGCGATACCGCCGCAAGCGAGCGCGTGTTTCTGGCCGAAGATGGCGTGCTGGCCGCCGCGGCTCCGGGCCTGCTGGCGGCCGATTCCTCCACCATTTCACCCCAGGCCAGCCGGCGCATCGCCGCGCGCCTGGCCGAGCGCGGCGCCACTTTGCTCGATTGCCCGGTGACCGGCTCGAAGCAGGGCGCCGAGTCCGGCAAGCTGGTATTTATCGCCGGCGGCCCGAAAGAAGCCGTGGCCCGGCTGCAGCCCTTGTTTCAGGTCATGGGCCAGCGCGTGTTCCATATCGGCGGCAACGGCATGGGCCTGGCTGCGAAACTGGCCATGAATTTGAATATCGCACTCATCTATCAAGGCTTTTGCGAGGGGCTGGTGCTGGCGGAAAAATCGGGCGTGAGCGCCGGCCAGATGCTCGAAATCATCGGCGCCACCATGCTGCGCTCGGGCGTGATCGAATATAAAGCTCCCTTCATTCGCGCCCGCGATTACAGTCCGAATTTTCCCTTGAAGCTGATGTTGAAAGACATACGCCTGATGCTGGAGCATGCCCGCAGCCTCCAGACCGAACTGCCGGCGTTGCAGACGGTTGCAGGCATTTACGAACAGGCGGTACGCCAGGGACTGGGCGAACAGGATTATGCCGCCACGCTGGGGCTGATGGAGCGGCAGTCAGGGCTGGCCGAAGCTTAGTCCAGATTCTGTATTCTTTCCCGCCGGCTTTTCCCAAATTGCTCACGTCTCCATCGCTGCCGGGAAAGGGATCGCCCCGGAATTCCGCGGTGCCGTTTTATCCCGGCCGGTGCCGTTTTAAAAACGAAAACGGCACCGGTGGAAGTCATAGATATTAAATAAGTTAATGTGAATTTTTCCCTGTGGGTGCCGTTTTGCTAAAAAAATTTCAATAAGAGATTTTTCAAATCGTCTCATTTGTCTCTTTTTTCACGCAATAGTCTCGTATCTTTAACTTTTATATACGGCTTAGCGGGTTTCATTCGGCGCTCAACGTGTCTCTTTTACATTCCGATCAAGCGGCGCGCCACTGCCGCGGGCGTGTATGCAGCAGGTGGGGCCAACAACCGGGGATGCGGGCTTCATCCGATCTACTGTGTCAGCCAGTCGCCTTCGCCGAGGTATGTGGAGCTGCGCCCGCGCGCTGCCGCTGTCCATTCGCAAGCCGCTGGCCATCGCGCTCGATCGCTATACCCGCCTGAAAAAACGCCATTGGTACACCACCCGTTTGTTGGAAGATTACGCCCGCCGGCATCCGGAAAATTTTCAGCGCTTTTTATGGCGCTATCACCTCGGGCGCGCGGCGGAATACGCGCGCGCGCATGGGCTGGATGGCGGGCAATTATCCGCCAGCCGAATTTTATTCGCTCAAGACCTGGGTACTTTGTTGCAGGCGCACGCGCTGCGCCCGCGAAGCGTGCTAGAAGCCGGCTGTGCGGACGGGAATTTTTTGCATTACCTGGAAATCGTCCTCGGCCTCGATGATGCGGCCTGGCTGGGGATGGATATAGATGCCCGGGCGCTGGCGCGAGGGGCGCGCCAACTGGCGGCGGCGGGATCTCGCCTCTGCCTGCGCCAGGGCGATCTATGCCAAATTCCCGATTGTCTGGACGGACAGGCGTTCGATCTGACCATCTGCGCCGGCGTGCTGCGATTTTTCAATGCCGGCCATGCAGCCGGAGTGGTGGCGATGCTGTTGCGGCACACCCGCCAACTGCTGGCGCTCTCCGGGCCGGCGCACCCGCAATACGATAATGCCCGGCTGGCAGATTCCGTACTGGGCGCCGACCACAGTTACCGGCATAATCTCGACGCCCTGGTCGAGCGCGCGGGCGGCCGGGTGCTGCGGCGGCGCTGGCAGGGCGCCGAGCGCCTCGGCGGCCAATCCATCTACTTCGTGTTCGCGGCGCCAGGCCTCAGCCGCCCAGGCGGCGGCGCACCAACTCGCTAAGCTGCTTGCCATCCACCCGCGCGCCCTGCTGTTGAAAGCGGCTCATGGCGGCTTTCATCACCGCGCCCAACTCGCGCGCGGTCTGGGCCCCGGTTTCGGCAATCACCGCATCCACCACCGCGGCCATCTCGTCCGGCGAAAGCTGGCGCGGCAGATAGCTTTCCAGAATGACGATTTCGGCTTGTTCCTTGTCGGCTAAATCCTGGCGCCCGCCCTGCTGAAACTGCGCAATCGAATCCTGGCGTTGCTTGATCTGCGAGGCCAGCACCTGCTGGGCTTCGGTCTCATCCAGCGCCCGGCGCTTCTCGATTTCCCGGTTCTTCAACGCGGCTTTCGCCATCCGCAAGGTGGAAAGCCGGAGCTCTTCGCGAGCGCGCATCGCCGCCACCAGGTCTTGTTGAATGCGTTCGCTCAGCATAGCCAGTAGCTCCAGCAAAATTCCACGCCGGTGAAGTTTTATTCTAAAACGGGCCGAAGGCCGGCGCCGCAGGCGCGATGAAACTTAAAACGGAGACGCCGAATAAAAAAGGTAGCCACACACTCGACCGGTTGGCTACCTTTCCAATGGCTAACAATTTCCCACTGACCGTATGATAGCTTTTAAGCAATTTACAAACCGAACCATTGATATTGTAAATTACTGATATGAAAGACTTTTCATGGGTTTGCCCGGTGATGGACTGTAAATTTCCATAGAACCGCGCGGACTGGAATTCCATTAATTGTAGTCTCGCGGGAAGGGGCGCCTTAGGCGTTTTTCGGCTCGGCCTCATTTTCCTCGAGCGGGCGTTCGTAGCTGCAAGCCTCGTTTTCGCAAACCAGCTTGGAGCCGGCCTTGGAGAATTTCCGGATCAGGTACGGAGCTTTGCATTCCGGACACGGTTCCGGCACGGGGCGCTGCCATTTGCTGAACTTGCACTTGGGATAGCGGTTGCAGC
The DNA here is from genome assembly GCA_021789895.1 of Acidobacteriota bacterium. GTDB lineage: Bacteria > Acidobacteriota > Terriglobia > Terriglobales > SCQP01 > JAKASR01. Next base: position 13,240 of record JAJYIU010000024.1, read on the forward strand.
CGTAAAATACTTTGCCGCGGCGCGAGCGTTTTTCAATCAACTCGCCTTCGCCGCATTCCGGACACTTCATGCCGATGAAATTCTGCTTGATGTACTTGCATTCCGGATAGCCGCTGCAGGAGGTGAACTCGCCGTAGCGGCCGTGCTTGATGACCAGGTTGCGGCCGCACTGCGGGCAGGTTTCCGTCAATTGCACGTCCGGCTGTTTCTGCCCGCTGGCGTCCAGCCGGCGCGTGGTCTTGCATTCCGGATAGCCGGTGCAGGCCAGGAACTGGCCAAAGCGGCCGCGCTTCAACGCCATCGGCCGGCCGCAGTTTTCGCAATATTCATCCTGGTTTTGATCGGTCAGCTCGGCCTGGTCCAGATCGGGCAGATCCACGGTCAGTTCGCGGGTATTGGTGCACTCCGGATAGCCGCTGCAGCCGAGGAAGGAGCCGTGTTTGCCCCAGCGAATCACCATCGGCTTGCCGCATTTTTCGCACACCAGCTCGGTCGGGCGCTCCATGCGCTTGATGTCGGTCATGTGGCGCTCGGCGTAGGCGAGGCTGCGCGAAAATTTCTTGTAGAAATCCTTCAGCGTGTCGGTCCAGCGCTCGCGGCCATCCTCGATCTCGTCCAGTTTTTCCTCCAACTGGGCGGTATAGGCGGTATCGAAGATTTCCTGAAAGTTTTCCACCAGCAGGTCGTTGACGACAAAGCCCAGCTCGGTGGGAATGAATTTGCCGCCCTGCTTGTTGGCGTAGCCGCGATCCTGGATGGTGGTCAGGATAGTGGCGTAGGTGGAAGGCCGGCCGATGCCTTTTTCCTCCAATTCCTTCACTAGCGCGGCTTCGGTGTAACGCGGCGGCGGCTCGGTAAAATGCTGTTCCGGTTTGAGCTCGAGCAGCTTCAGCGCCTGCCCGGAAGCCAGCGGCGGCAGCTTGTGCTTGAGCGAGTCGTCTTCTTCGTCCTCTTTTTCCTTGCTCTCTTCGTACACCTTCAGGAAGCCGTCGAATTTGGGCACCGTGCCGGTGACGCGCAGGCGATAGCCCGCGTCGCCGGCAGGATGCGCATCGATTTCCGCCACGGTCTGGTCGAATACTGCGGCGGGCATCTGTGAAGCGACGAAGCGCTGCCAGATGAGCTTGTAAATCTTGTATTCATCCTCGGCCAGAAACGGTTTCACCGATTCCGGATCGCGGGCGACGGCGCTGGGGCGGATGGCTTCGTGCGCATCCTGCGCGCCTTTTTTGCTGGGATGGCGGTTCGGCTCGGCGGGCAGATAGCCGGCGCCGAAATGGCTTCCCAGATAATCCCGCACCTCGCGCAAGGCTTCATCGGAGATGCGGGTCGAGTCGGTGCGCATATAAGTGATGAGGCCGACCAGGCCCTCTTGCCCCAGTTCTTTGCCTTCATAGAGGCGCTGGGCCAGCATCATCGTGCGCTTGACGCTGAAGCGCAGCTTCCGGCCGGCATCCTGCTGCAGCTTGCTGGTGATAAACGGCGGCGGCGGATTGCGGCGGCGTTCCCGGGTCTCGACCGAGCGCACCTGGTAGTTGGCGCCTTGCAGCGCCGCTTGCAACTGTTTGGCCTGGGCCTCATCGCCAATGACGAGCTCGTCTTTTTCCGGAGTGCCGTCGGCCTGCAGCCGGCGGGTCAGGCGGGCATTGAAATACGGCGGCTTGCCGGCGGAAAGATGGGCGTCCAGGGTCCAGTACTCGCGCTTGACGAAGGCGCGAATTTCACGCTCGCGCTCGACCACCAGGCGCAGCGCCACGGTCTGCACGCGGCCGGCGGAGATGCCCCGCCGCACGCGATCCCAAAGTAGTGGCGAGATCTGGTAACCCACCAGGCGGTCGAGCACCCGCCGCGCCTGTTGCGCGTCCACCAGGTTGCGGTCAATCACGCTGGGATGGGCAAAGCCCTGTTCCACGCCGTGCCGGGTGATTTCGTTGAAGCTGACGCGCTGGATTTTGCGCTTGCCGCCGTCAGCCAGCTCTTCGGCCAGGTGCTGGCAGATCGCCTCGCCTTCCCGATCCGGATCGGCCGCCAGGTAGATCGAATCCGCGCCGCGGGCGGATTTTTTCAACTGCGCCAGCACCTTCTCTTTGCCCGGAATGACGGTATACGTCGGCTCGAATCCGTGCTCGATATCCACGCCCAGATCGCGTTTGGGCAAATCTTTGATATGCCCCAGCGATGCGAGCACGTTGAAGCCGGGGCCGAGATATTTGGTGATAGTTTTTGCCTTCGTCGGCGATTCGACAATGACGATGGCTTTCGTTTTGGGCATGGCTTCGCTCTACCCTTTTAACCTATACGCCAGTTGGTTTGAATCCCGAAAGGGCCCGGCAATCGGTAGGGCAGTCTTGATGGGAGCGTAGCATATCTGAGAGGCTCTGTGCGCCGCAGTACTAAATGTCCCTTATTTTTCAGTAGTTTGCGCAAATCGTGAAGAATCCATCCGAAAAGGGCAGTCCGGCCGTCAGTGGCAGAGTGGTAAACCAGAGCGCGCCGATGTTCATTGAGCGCGCACATAAAATTGGCCGGGCAACTGGCGCACCCATCCCGATAGTTCCAGCTCGAGCAAAAGCGCCAGCAGTTGCGGCGCGTCCATCCCGCCGGGCAGAAGCTGCTGCAACTGCTCCAACTGAGTGGCCTCTTCCAGCCGCAGCACCGATAAAATGCGGCGGGCGGGCTCGGCCAGGGAAGAGACCGCAGAGTTGGGATTTTCGCTCGCGGCCGCGGCGCCGGGCTTCGGCTGCAGCCGCTGCCGCGCCCACGATGGAAGCTCCTCCACCACGTCCGCGGCCGTGCGCACCAGCTTGCCGCCTTCGCGAATCAGGTGATTGGGCAGCCAGGCCTGTTTTTGCGTCACCAGTCCGGGCACGGCGAAGAGGTCGCGGTTTTGCTCTAACGCCAGCCGCGCGGTAATGCGTGAGCCGCTGTGCTCGCCGCCTTCCACCACCAGCACGCCGAGACTCAAGCCGCTGATCAGGCGGTTGCGTATGGGGAAATTCTGCGGGGTTGCGGGAGTGCCCAGAGCAAATTCAGATATCAACACTCCGCCCCGGGCCAGCATGGCTTCAGCCAGGGGCGTATGCTCGCGGGGATAAACCAAATCCACGCCGGTTCCCATAACCGCAATCGTCAAGCCGCCGGTCTCCAGACAGGCTTTCTGCGCCAGAGCATCAATTCCTCGGGCCAATCCGCTGACCACCGCCAGACCTGTTTGCGCCAGCCCGGCGCCCAGGCGTTCCGCCATCAGCCGTCCATAGGGCGTAGGATGGCGGGTGCCCACTACGGCGACGCTCAACTCGCACAATTTTTCCACTGCGCCGCGGGCATAAAGCACAAAAGGAGGATCGGGAATTTCGGCCAGCAGCGGCGGGTAATTCCGGTCGCTGCGGGTCAGGATTTCAATCTTTTGGGCCTGGGCCGATTCCCATTCCTTCATTCCGGCCGCGAGCGCGCGGCCATCGTGTATGAATTGGGCCGCCGGGGCGGTGAGCTGGCACGCTTCCAGTTCCGTCAGGCTGGCCTGGTAGATGGCTTCCACCGTGCCCAACGCTTCCAGCGCGCGCTCGATACCGCGCGGGCCTAAACCCGGCGTCAGCAGCAAACCCAACCAAAGCGCGCGCGGATCGGCGGCCTGCGGCGACGGATTCACGCGGCGAGACTAGCAGGAAATACGGGCAGGAACAAGGAACGGCGGGGCCTCGGCGCTGCGGGCCGTCGTTTCCGCGATCGGCGGAAACCGCCCTATGCGCTTCATATTCGGCGATTTAAGCTACTTCTTTTTCTTTTTATTGACGGCTGGCTTGGCGGCCGGTTTGGGCTTGGGCTTGCGTTCCAAATGATGCTCCACCAACTGCAGATAATCGCCCACGGTCCGCACCTCTTCCCATTCGGCGTCGCTGAATTCGCGCGCGCCCAATTGCCGCTCCGCCTGCATTAACAACTCGGCAATGTCGATTTCATCCAGGTTCAAATCATCGCCGAAGGAGACATCGGGCGAGAGCTCGGCCTCTTCGATCGCCATTTCCTCGGCGATCAGATGCAGAATTTTGGCAGTCTGCTCGGTTTTCGACGCTTCAGATTTGTTCGCCACAGTACCACCTGAATGTGCAGTCCATAAAACAGGCTAACATTGCCGCGAAAACTGCGCTTGAACTCCGCGGCCGGGTCGGGCCGCTGCTGTCATCCAAGCCCGCCGGCGTGCCCGGGGCGTCGCGCCCTGAGCACGCGCGGCAATCCCTGAAGATCGTTTTTGATTTCGACCAACTCCCAATCGCGCAGGGCGGGCAGCAACTGCCCGGCGGTGTTGTACCCCAACTCTAGCACCAGGCCGCCGCCCGGACGCAGTAGGTGGAACGCCTGCGGCAGCAGCCGCGCATAAATTTCCGTGCCGCTGGGGCCGGCGATCAGCGCGGATCGAGGCTCGTATTTCTGCACCTCCGGCGGTAACGATTCCAATTCCGATTCGGCGATGTACGGGGGATTGGAGACGATCAAATCCAACTGCCGGGGCAGCGAGTGCCGGCGTTGCGCCTCTGCCGCCAACCAGGGCGCCATCAAATCGCCGTGCAGCCAGGCCACTTCCGCCTGCAGCCGTGCCGCGTTGCGTTCGGCCACGCGCAATGCGGATTCAGACAGGTCCACGCCCCAAAGGCGCGCCGGATGGCGGCGCTGGACCAGTTCCAGTGCCAGCGTTATGGCGATGCAGCCGGAGCCTGTGCCCACATCCACGATCTGCGGCGAGGGCATGGTCAATGCGAGTTCAAGGGCGGCTTCGACCACCAGTTCCGTTTCCGGCCGTGGGATCAGCACGGCGGAGGTGACGGCGAATTCGCGGCCGAAAAACTCCTGCACGCCGGTGAGGTACTGCGCCGGCGTTCCCTGGGCGCGCTGTTCCAGCCACCCGTCCACGAGGCGCCCGGCTTCCGGCGGGATTTCCGCCTCCGGATGCGCGTACAGCCAGGCCAGATCCCTTCCTAATGCGCGCGCGAGCAGCAGATCGGCCGAAGCCTCCGGCTGGCTGATTGCCGCCTCGCGCAATCGGGCGCGGGCGGCGTTTCTCAACTCCTGCAGGCGAGGCATAGCGGAGGGGTCAGCTTGACGGACCTGCCCGCGGCCGCGATATGCAAAATTTTGCACTTTCTCTGGCGCGAGCCTGTCTTGCGATGACCTTAGATATATTTTGCGTGAATTCGTGCGGCGAGGCGGGACGGGATTTCGGTGCAACTGCCTTATGAATCGAGGTAATAAAAAACTGCACAACCTCGTCGCTTTTACTCGACCCCAGCCCAAAATTCGCCGCCATTGAGCGTGGAGATTCGCGTCGTTCACCGGCGTATCACTCGTAAGACTCGCTATTTCAAAGATTTAATCTCGTTGTCCCCGTTCCCCAAAAGAAACAAATCGGGTTTGCGTCTATGGCGCTGAACGTGCACCGAAGTTGAAAAAATGGTCGAACTTCAATTCAAGACGAAGCCGGACCCGCTGCCTCGCGAGAGGATCGATCCCCAATACGTGCCGCAGTTCAGCAGCTTGGATATCGGCAAGCCGCCCTGGAAGGGCTATGGTGTCGGGTTCGTGCTGCAGTGCATTCTGATCGCGCTGATGATCGTTTTCGGCGTCAAGATCGGAAGCCAGAAGATTTTTCACCAGCGCTACGAGACTTTGCTGTTTCCGGTCACGCCGCCGAAGCCGCCGGCGATCCGTCCCATGCATATGCCCCGGGCATTACGCCGTCTGGAGGCATATAAGGCGCCGCCGCCGCCCAAGCTGCATGTAATCCATCCGCCCCGGACGCGTCCGCTGCCGAAACCGGCCGCGGTGGTCATGCGCAATCCACTTCGGCTGCCGAAAATCAACTTGCCGAAGCCCAAACGGATCGTGCGCAAGGTGCATTTCAATTCCAACGTCAGGGAAGCGATGCGCCGCCCTGCGGCGCGCGTGCACACCGGCGCGTTTTTTGGCGCGCCCACCGCCGATCCGCGGCACCAACTGGCGCCGCGTCAGGTCCAGACCGGCGGATTTGGCGACCCCAACGGCATCCACGGCCCCCAAACCACGCGGCATGGCAACGTGACCGCGGTGGGCTCGTTCGGGCTGCCGGAAGGACCGGGGCACGGCAATGGCTCGGGCGGGCGGCATGGGGCCTCCGGCGCCATTGCCAGTGTTGGCTTTGGCAGCGGCATCAGCGGCGGCGTCTCCAGCGGGCCGGGCGGTTCGGTGCAAAGCGCCGGATTCAACAATCAAACGGAAACCGCCACGCGGCGGCGAAGCTCGCGCGCGGCGGTGCAGCCGCTGACGCGGAGCGTCGTCATCCTGTACAAACCCCATCCCGGTTACACCGCCGAGGCCCGGGCGAAGCACTTGCAAGGTGAGGTCTGGCTATCGGTCATTTTTCTGGCCAGCGGCCGCGTGCAGGTCCGGCATGTCATTCAGGGCCTGGGGGCCGGCTTGGATCAATCCGCCATTCAGGCGGCGCGAGCCATTCGTTTTCAACCCGCTCTGCGCGGAGGCAAGCCGGTGGATTTTCCGGCCCGGATTCGTATCCGGTTCCAGTTGGCGCACTGAGCCAATAGTCGAGGTGATCATGTTGCGACGTTTACCGTTTCTGGCACTGCTCATCGGCAGTCTAGGTTCATTCCTGCTTTTACCGGCGCAGACGGCGAACGCCCCGGCGCCGCCGAGGCAGACGCCGGCGGCCCAAACCCCCGCCCGCAGCGCGCCGGCCGCGACCACCCCGGCCGCCCCGCCTGCTCCGCAAGCCAATCCCAATGCGGGCGCGGCGAATGCGGGGATGACGGTTCCAGCCATCATCGACACCATGGCGCGCCAGGAAAAACAGCTTTATCAAACGATGAAGAAGTATCACCCCATCGTCGAAACCTACATCCAAAATTTCCGGCTTGATCCGGTGCTCGGCCAGGTGCCGATCAACGATCACTATTACCTGGGGCAACTGAACTACAGCCGCGGCATCGCACAGGACCGCTCCTTTTTGAGCAAGCCCGGCTGGGGCGTCGGGATTTTCACCGCCTTGAGCCGTTTTTATTCGTTGCATTACCTTTCGGCCGGCTTCGTGGACATGCTGTTTCCCGATCCGATGCGTTTCGACCGGAACCATTACCAGTTCAAGTATCTGCGGCAGGATTTTCTCGGCAGCGTGCGCTGTTACGTCTTCAATGTGCAGCCCAAAAAAGGGGTACACGGAGCCTTTTTAGGCCGGATCTGGATTGAGGCGCAACACCTGCACCTGGTCCGCTTCAACGGCACTTTCGTGCCGCAGCCGCTGTTCAGCCGCTACTTCCACTTCGACAGTTGGCGCATCAATACCCAGCCCGGATTATGGGTGCCGGCCTTCGTCTACAGCGAAGAATCGGACGTGAAGGGATCCACCATGTTCGGCTTCGCCGGGCACGCCCGCTTCGGCGCGGAAACCCATATCTGGGGTTACGGTTTGAACCTGCCGCAATCCACTTCAACCGCCTCGCAGTTGACCGTGGAGGGAAGGGTCCAGGACCAAAGCCGCGCCGCGGATGCCTATTCCCCGATTCAGGCCGCCCGGCTGTGGCAGCGCGAAGCCGAAGACAATGTGCTGCACCGCTTGCAGCGGGCGGGCATGCTGGCGCCGCCGGGCCCGGTGGATAAAACCCTGGAAACCGTGGTCAACAATCTGGAAGTCACCAACAATCTCGACATCCATCCCCGCGTGCGCTGCCGCGTGCTGCTGGTGACGCCGATGGTGGTCTTCAATATCGGGCATACGATCGTGGTCAGCCGCGGGCTGATTGACGTGCTTCCGGATGAGCCCACGCTGGCGATGGTGCTGGCGCATGGGCTGGCGGCAATTGTCAAAGGCATGCCGATCGACACCAAATTCGCCTTCTACGACCGCATGCTGATCCCCAACGACGAAGTGTTCACCAAATTTCACCTGCAGCATAATCGCGCGCAGGAATCGTTGATCAACGCGGAAACCGTGCAGTTGATGGAGAAATCGCCGTATAAAGACAAACTCGACAAGGTGGGCCTGTTCTTAGAAGCGGTGAACGCCCGCGCCCGCGCGCTGCCGCACCTGATGGGCCCCAATTTCATCGGCAACCCGCTTATTCACAATCAAGTCGTTCAGGGGCTGGGGCCGCTGGTGCAGAAAGGGCCGCGGCTGCAATTCGCTTCCTTGAAACAAATCGAAGCCCTGCCGCTGGGCAGCCGCATCCAACTCGAACCCTGGAATGACACGGTGGAGATGCTGCATGCGCCGCCGGTGACCTTGTACTCGGCGGCGGAAAAGATGCCCTTCCAGGTCACGCCCCAGCGGCCTTACCTGCGGCGCGCCTCGCAGATGCAAGTGGCGGCCCGCTGAACCCGCGGCCGGACCGGCGGCGGCCGTGCCGGCGCCGAAGCGGCTACTGGCCGATGGCCGCCTGGATCGCTTGCGCGATGGAGCCGGCATGATGCTTCACTTCCGCATCGTCGCCGGCTTCCACCATGACCCGCGCAAGCGGCTCGGTGCCGGAATACCGCACCAGCACCCGCCCGCGGCCCTGGAAGAAGCGTTCCGCCTCGGCGATCAACTGGCAAACGGCGGGCAACTGTTCGAGCGGGCGCTTTTCCCGCACCCGCACGTTGATGATTTTCTGCGGGAAAGCAGTGTAGCCGGAGCGTAATTCCGCCAGCCGGGCGCCCTCGCCCAGCAATTCCAGCACGCGCAGGCCGGTGAGCAGGCCATCGCCGGTGGTGGCGTCGGCCAGGCAGATGACGTGGCCGGAAGGTTCGCCGCCCAACTGGGCGCCGGTTTCCAGCATGCATTGCAGCACGTATTTGTCGCCTACGGCGGTGCGCCGCAGCTCGACCCCCTCATCCCGCAGCGCCAGCTCGAGCGCCAGATTCGACATCACCGTCGCGATCACCAGCGCCGGGTCGAGCCGATGCTGCCCCCGCAGCGCCCGCGCCAGAATCAACAGCGCCTCGTCGCCGTCCATGACGCGGCCAAGATGATCGGCGAAAATCACCCGGTCCGCATCGCCATCGAAGGCCAGCCCGCAGGATGCGCGGTGGGCGACGACGGCGGCTGCCATGGCTTCGGGGTGGAGTGAACCGCAGGCATGATTGATGTTGCGTCCATCCGGCGCCGCGTTCAGCACGGTGGTGCGGCAACCCAGGCGCTGCAGCAACGCCGGCGCCAGTTCGCTGGCGGCGCCCTGGGCGCAATCGAGCACGACGTGGAGTGAAGCTAAGCCGCCGTGGTTGAGCCGGCGCGTGAGAAATTCCAGATACGCTTCCTTGCCGGCGGGCTCCAGCGACAGCGGGAGCGATTGCGGGCGGGGGGACTGGGCGCGCAGGGCTTCGATGCGCGACTCCAATTCCAATTCCACCGGGTCGGGCAGTTTATAGCCATCATGGCCGAAAATCTTGATGCCGTTATCGTGGTAGGGGTTATGCGAGGCCGAAATCATGACGCCGGCGACCATGCCATTGTGGCGGGCCAGGTAGGCAATGCCGGGAGTGGTGATCACTCCGGCAAAAGTACAGGCGCAAGATTGGCTCTGAAGTCCGGCGGCCAAAGTTTCGGCGATCCAGCGCCCGCTTTCGCGCGTGTCCTGGCCCAAGATGACCGGGCCGGTGTCATGGTGATCGTGCAGCCAACCGCCTAGAGCGGCGCCAATGGTGTAAACCGTAGCGGCGTCAAGCGGATATTGTCCGGCGACTCCGCGGATGCCATCGGTGCCGAAATAACTGGGCATAAAGATTTTACGAGCTCCAACGCTGCAGGTACGACCAGTGTAGCAGTTGACCGCCGCTCCTCGCAGAGTCAGTGAGGAAGGCGCCGCAGGCGATGGGGCGGATGATGCGGCTTGGGTGCAGGCAGGCGGCTCGCATGCGCAATCCGAACCCAAGCAAAGGCATCCGGAGGATATTTCAGCCGCACCGAAGGATCGGGACTGGCGGGCAGCATCGGCAAGCGCTGATCGGCATGCAGGCCGGCGATATCCAGCGGCAAGCGTATCCGGCCATGCAGCCTGGCCAGAACCGGAGCCGGCCCGGTCGCCTCCACCCAAGGCGGGAACATCTGCACGCGCTCCAAGCGGAAGCCGGGCGCGGGCAAGCCTACCGGCTGAGCTTGCAGCTCCAGCCGAACGGTCAAGATCCGCTCCAGGTCGATGGACAACATATTCGGCCGGATGCTGGCGACATGCAAATCGAAGGGGACGGCGACATTGGCCGCGGTCAGGTAAACCGGATGGCGTCCGGGTTTCAGCCCGGTTAATTCCACGCTGACGCTGAGCGCGGTATAAGCTGCCCGCGAGACCAAATCCGCCGGGCCGATCAGGCGCACTTCGACGCGATGCAAATGAACGTTGGTGATTTCCATGCCGGCCGGCAGGTCGCGAAAAACGATGGGCGCGGTCAGCCCGACTTCGGAGCGAGGCTGGCCGGAGATGGCGATATAAAGCAGCAGGCTGAGGCCGAGAGCCAGCAGTTTCAGGTTCCAATGCCGAATCAGCTTCTGCAGCAGGAACTTCATCGGCATCTCCCGCCCGCCCCCAGGGGCCGGCCCCGCGCCGCGCGGGAAAATCCAATTCGCATCCGGCAACGATGGTACATCATGAGTACATCCCTTGCGACGAGCCGCCATCCGCCGGCGGATGCGATTGGGTTGTCGGCAGCGCCAGCGGCGGCAGGTATTGCCGGAACAGTTCTCCCAGGCGCTGGCGCAAGCGCTCGACGCTCAAATCAGGTTCCAGCTTGCCGCCGGCCGCCAGGCTGATGCCGCCGTGGGCTTCGCTGACCGCAATCGCCACCGCATCCGTCTCTTCGCTGATGCCGATGGCGGCGCGGTGGCGCGTGCCCCATTGCGGGGAAAGCAGCGGATTGGTGGAAATCGGCAAAAAACAGGCGGCGGCGGCAATCCGGTTGCCGCGAATGACGACGGCGCCGTCGTGCAGCGGGGCGCCGGGCCGAAAGATGGTGATCAGCAGGTCATAACTGAGATGGGCTTGCAGCGGCACGCCGCTTTCGATGTAGGTGCGCAATCCGGTTTGGCGCTCCAAAACCATCAGCGCGCCAATTTTGCGGCTGGAAAAATAATTGGCCGCCAGCACGACGTCTTCATAGCTTTCACCGGCGTCGTGATCGCGCGCCAGCCCCAGCGTACTGCGTCCGATTTTGGCCAGCCCGGTACGGATTTCCGATTGAAATAGCACCAGAATGGCAATGAACAGATAGGGCAAGGCGGTGCTGAGCAGCCAATGCAGCATGGCCAAGCCGACCCATTGCGAGCCGTAATAGGCCAGGACGAGCAGGAAAATGCCGAGCAGCACCTGGCTGGCGCGGGTGCCGCGCACCAGCAGCAGGCATTGATAGAGCACGGCGGCCACGAGCAGAATATCGAGCACCGCCAGCGGCGTCAGGTGGCGCAGGCTCAGCCAGATTTCGTGCCAGTGGGCGGCGCCCATCGTTGAACGCATCTCCTTGCCGTCTGGCCCATGGGACGGGGGCGCGGCCGATCAGGCGAAGGCGGCGATGGCTTCCGCCTCGTCGTCGTGGATGTCAAAAACCGTGTACAGCTTCGTGATCTGCAGCAGGTCGTGCACCTTCCGCGTCAGGCGCAGCAACTTCAATTCGCCTCCCTGACGGCGAATCGCGGCAAAGGCGCTGACCAGCTCGCCCAGCCCTGAGCTATCAATATATTGCACTTCGGAAAAATTCAACAACACGCGCGCATTTGGCTGCTGCGCGTACGGTTTCAGCGATTCGCGCAGCCGCGTGCTGGCTTCCCCCAGGATGATGCGGCCGGTCAGGTCCAATATGTCCACATCATCCACCTGGCGGGTTTGGATGCGCAGGGTATTCATTCGCGGTTGGCGCCCGGGCCGGAATGGCTGCAACCCCGGCCATCCAGGGACGGCCGGTGTTTACACATCCGGACGCTGGTGCCATGCGGGCTGGGATAAAAATCAATCTGATCCATAAACGCCCGGGCTAAGAGCATCCCGCGGCCGGATTGCCGCATCAGGTTTTCCGGCGCCAGCGGATCGGGTTGATGGTTGGGATCGAAACCGGCGCCTTCATCCTGGATCTCGATCACCAATTCTGCCGGCGTGAGCTCGAATTCCAGCTTGACCCGCTTGGCCGGGTCGTAAGCGTTGCCGTGGGCGATGGCATTGATGACGATTTCGCGCACCGCCATCGCCACCTCGTGCCGGTCGGCTTCGCTGAAACCGGCTTCGCTGGCGAAATATTGAGCTTGGGTCTGCGCGCGGTCTACGCTTTCGAGCCGGCTTTCTAAACGTAAGACTTCGTGTTTGGATTCAACCATAGCGGCCCGAAACCGTGCCGGCTCAAGCAAAAACAAGATGGCATGGGGAGCGCATCCTGTCAAATGCCCATTCGGCGGCGTTCAGGCGATGGTGGAAAAAGGTGGTGGAAACTGCCGCTCCGACAGCCATTCGACAATCGCGCTCCAGCGCATGTTGGCGGCGAGGCGTTCGGCGGGGCTGCGGAATTGGCCCTCCAGCCCGCTTTCCCAACGGATACGGCGGGCTAGATAAAGATAAAAGCATTGCGCCGCGGTTTCCGCCGTCCAGCCTAGCCGGCGGATGCTCTGCCGCCAACTGGCGGCCGTCCAGGGCCGATGCCAGAACTGTAGAAAGGATTCCAAGTCCCCGCGGCCGGAGATGGATGGCCGGCTCTCTGCTTTCAGCAACAGCGTCAGCATATCCTCCAGGGGCGGGCGGGACCCCATGCACGGCCAATCCACTACATGGATTTTATCGCTCGTAAATAACAGGTTGCCGATCCAGAAATCGCCATGGCTGACGGTCACCGGCAGCGCGGCCGCCGGCTGATGCCGCAGCCAGTCCAGCAGGCGATGCGACAGCCGAAAGGGATCCGGATTCTGCTGCGATTGCTGCCAGTCCTGTGCGATCAATGCGGGCAAAGTAATCGGATGCGGGGGCGGCACCAGGCGCTGAAACCGCACCAGCCAATCCAGCGCCTGGCGCAGGGCGGAATGGCTGTATTCTCCCTGGCAAATCCCCGCCATTCCCTGCTGCAGCAGGCAGCAAACGCCGTTGCTTTCCGCCCAATCCCAGCCCTGAGGAATGCCCAGCGGTTCAGCCCAGGGTTGCAGATAAGCCAGCGCATCGCGTTCCTGGCGCAGCAACTGATGGCCGGTCTCGTGATGGCTGAGCTTGGCGATCCACAGCGGGGTGGGCGAGTGGCCGAAGCAGGCGATCAAGGCCATTTGCGTGCCGGTCACCAGCCGGAGCATCCGGCCGCCGGTCAGCCGCTGCCAGCGCCGCACGCAATCATGCATCGGCGGACTCCAGCAGAAACAGGAAATCCGCGCCGAACAGCCGCCACAGCCACTCCCGGCCCAGTTGCCGCTTGAGCCACTGCCGCCAGGGCGCGCCGCGGTGAAGGTTATGCCGGCGCAGCGCGTATCGGATCACATCCTGCTGCAGCGGCAGAATCTCCTGCGGGTTGTTGTACCCGCTGGGACACAGCCAGGTTTCGCGGCAGCGCAGCCCGGCGGCGCGAAACAGCCGCTGATAGCCGTAATAGGAATAGGTGTAAGTTCGATAGCCGACGTTCTGCCGCGAACGATACAAAAAGCTGTTGCCGGCGACGATCCAGCGGGCCAGAAAACGGGGCATCAGGCTGGTGTAGCGCAGGCCGCTATGATCAATCGAGCCCCGCAATTCCGGCCAGCCGAAGCGGTTTTCAATCGCAAGATAGATGGCGCCGCCGGAACGCAGCAGCCGGCGCATTGAAATCAAAAAATCAAGCTGCGCCCGGCGGGGCGGGATCTCCGGCTGCCAAACGCCCACCCATTCGAGCACTCCGTTCAGGACAATGCCATCGAACTGCTTCGGAGCGAGGCTGGACCGGGGAAGAGCAGCTCGCACCGACAGCAAGTGCGACAAGCCATCCTGATGCGCCCGCAAATCCACAAAGCGCGCTCGTTCCTCCACTCCTTCCAGCGCGAACACGCAATATTCGCGCGCCAGCCCGGCGCTAATGGCTCCCAACCCGCTGCCGACTTCGAGAATGCGGCTGCCCGGCGGCCAAGGCATCAAATCCATGAACGCGCCGCGCTCGGATTGCTCCACGTAAGCATGCAGCGAAGGCGGAAAACAACAGCGTACTGCATGCCGCCAGCCTTCGCGCTGCGCCATCTGCAGAGCCAGCAGCATCTGCGGCTGTTCGATTTCGCCCCAATAGGGCAAGGCCGGGCCCAGGCGCAGCAGTGTTCCCTCAAATTCTCCCAACTGCCGGCCGCATTCGCAGCCGATCGGCCGGCGAGCGGCCATGCCCGCCTCCGAGCCGGCTTTGGAGAGCGGCGGAAAAACGGCATTCACCCTGCGCCCGCACTCGCAAGCTAAAGCCAATTGACGCGCGGGGTCGGGCGCGAACGCAGCGGATGAACGGCCCAGGTCGGAGGTGGCAGTGCTCATGCAAACCAATTGCGCGGGCTGCCGACCTGTGGCCGCGCCCGAAAATCCACACGGTAATATTGCGCTTAGTTGGAGGCGGCTTCTCCGGCCGGGGCCGCCCTGCAATGAGTTTGCCGGCTGAAATTAAACCGAAGGTAGGAAAAAATCCGCGGCGCAATGCGCCATTCCAGCCATCAGCGATCAATGCCCGGCTCTGGAACTTTCGTAGGAGGCGATCTCGTCCGCGTGCTGCAGCGTCAAGGCAATGGCGTCCAAGCCGTCCAGCAGGCATTGCTTCTGATACCCATCCAACTCGAAATGAAATTTCCGCCCGCCTCCGGCGGGGCCTACCTGCTGCCGTTCCAGATCGATTTCGATCTGCGCGCCCGGCGCGGCGCTCACCGCCTGGAACAGGCTATCTACCTCGTCGCCGGGCAGGCAGATTGGCAGCATGCCGTTTTGCAGGCAATTGTTAAAGAAAATATCGGCAAAGGAAGGCGCGATCAGGGCGCGGATGCCGAAATCCTTCAGCGCCCAGGGGGCATGCTCGCGCGAGCTGCCGCAGCCGAAATTTTCCCGCGCCAGCAGGATTCCGGCGCCACGGTACTCCGGACGGTTGAGCGCGAATTCCGGATTGGGCGAGCCGTCTGGCAGATAGCGCCAGTCGAAAAACAATCCCCGGCCCAGGCCCGAGCGCAGCACGCTTTTTAAAAACTGCTTGGGAATGATCTGGTCGGTATCCACATTGGCCCGGTCCAGGGGAACGGCGACGGCGGTAAGTTGGCGGAAGGGTTCCATATCAACTCAATGCGGCCACTCGCGCACATCCACGAAGTGGCCGGCGATGGCGGCGGCGGCGGCCATGGCCGGGCTGACCAGGTGCGTGCGTCCCAGCCGGCCTTGCCGGCCTTCGAAGTTGCGATTGCTGGTTGAGGCGCAGCGCTCGCCCGGTTGCAGGATGTCGGGATTCATGCCCAGGCACATGCTGCAGCCGGATTCTCTCCACTCAAAGCCGGCGGCGCGAAAAATTTTATCCAAGCCGCGTTTTTCCGCTTCCGCCTTGACCTGGCGCGAGCCGGGGACGACCATGGCGCGCACTCCTGCTGCGACCTTGCGGCCGGCGGCGTAGCGGGCGGCGGTTTCCAGGTCGCTGAGACGGGAATTCGTGCAGGAACCGATAAAGACGCGATCAATGGCGAGGCCGCGCAGCGGCGTGCCCGGCCGCAGGCCCATATACTCCAGCGCCAGTTCGGCCGAGCGGCGGGCAACCGGATCGTGGTACTCCGACGGGTTCGGGACCGTGCCGGTAATCGAGGTCACCATGCCGGGATTCGTTCCCCAACTGACCTGCGGCGCTATCTGTTCTGCGCGGAACGCCACCTGGCGATCGAACTCCGCGTCCGGATCGCCGGCCAGGCTTTCCCAATCCGCCACGGCGCGGTCAAAGGCGGCGCCCTGGGGGGCTTTCGGCCGGCCTTTCAGCCAGGCATAAGTGGCGCCATCGGGGGCAATCATGCCGGCCCGCCCTCCCGCTTCGATGGACATGTTGCAGACCGTCATGCGTTCTTCCATCGAGAGCGCGCGAACCGCCGTGCCGGCGTATTCGATGACGCATCCGGTCGCGCCCCCGACGCCGATCTGGCCAATGATATAGAGGATCAGGTCTTTCGCGGAAACGCCCTCTGGCAGGTGGCCTTCGACCCGGATTTGCATGGTTTTCGGCCGCCGCTGCCAAAGGCATTGGGTAGCCAGCACATGCTCGACTTCGCTGGTGCCGATGCCAAAAGCGAGCGCCCCCAGCGCGCCATGCGTGGCGGTATGGCTGTCGCCGCAGACAATCGTCATGCCGGGCTGCGTCAGGCCCAGTTCCGGCCCGATGACGTGCACGATCCCCTGATGCGGGCTGTCGAGGTCATACAGCGTGATGCCGAATTCCCGGCAATTGGCGGCCAGCACCTCGATCTGCCGGGCGGAATTGGGGTCTTGGATCTGAAAAGGCCGCGGGTCCGTCGGCACATTGTGATCCATGGTGGCGTAGGTGCGTTCCGGACGGCGCACCCGGCGCCCGGCGGCGCGCAAAGCTTCGAAGGCTTGCGGCGAGGTCACTTCATGCACCAGGTGCAGATCGATATACAGCAGCGCGGGCCGGCCCGCTTCTTCCCGCACCCGATGCTGCTCCCAGATTTTGTCGAACAGCGTCTTTCCCATGAACAAGCTATTTTACCAGCAGCCTGCCTCTGCAATTTTGTGCATGCCGGGCGGGAATTATTACCTCCGCACCTGGCGGCTGTGCAGCATTTTGCAGCTATAAGTGCTTGAATACCGGGAATCTGCAACTGGCACGCCGATTGCACTCCCCACCGGTTATTTCACGAATCCCCCTCTGGAGAGCGAAGCATGCACTGGCGAAAAAACAGGAAATTCAGCATCTTCGGGTTCGGACTGCCGGCGGCGCTGTTGCTGCTGGCCCTGAGCGGCGAGCCATGCTTGGCGCAACACGCGAACAACTGGACGCTATTTGGCGGCGCGCTGCTCAGCAGCCCTTCCGGCTTTGTTCTCGGCGGAGGCTTGGGCCTGCACGTCACCCCCAACGTATATTTTGAGCCGACGCTGGCGCTGGGACGTAAAGACAGCCATGGGCTGTTTTCGCTGGATGGCAGCTTTGAATACGTGTTTCACCTCTCCGACACCCGCATCCGGCCCTACGTGTTGGGGGGCGTGGGGCTGGCGCAGATCGGCGGCGACACCCACGGCTCGCCGATTATCGGCGTGGGCGCCTTCTTTCCGCTCGCAAGCGGCGGCATATCCATCCGGCCCGAAGTGCGCGTCGCCGGCGACGGCTTGAGCCGCTTCACCATTGGCATCAGCAAAAGCTTCTAAGCGCGTTCCGCTTCGCCGCCGGCCAATGACGGTAAGATGATTCAGGCGCGGCTCGCCGCGAAGAAAGCGGCAGTTCTGGAACGTGTGGTCATCACCGGAATGGGCGCGGTCAGCCCCAATGGCATCGGGCGCGAGGCTTTTTGGGCCGCGACGCGGCAGGGGCAAAGCGGCGTGCGCCGCATTGATCCCCTGCTGCCGGCCGACCTCAACGTCCGCATCGGCGGTTTTGCCGCGAATTTCGATCCGCTGCGCCACATGGAAGAACGCGATCTGGCGCACGTCGGCCGGGTGGTGCCGCTGGCGTTGGCGGCGGCCGGCGAAGCCATCGCCGACGCCGGCTTCGAGCCGGAGCGCTTCTCCCTGGCCCAGCGGCGGGATTGGGGCGTGGTGCTGGGCAGCGGCGGGGGAGCGCTGGCCTTTGTGGAAGAACAGTTCTCGACTTACTTCAGCGGCCACGAACGCCGCTGCAGCGTCTATACCATTCCCTCCGCCACGCCCGGCACGCTGGCCAGCGAAATCTCCATGCGTTTCGGCTTGCGCGGTTGCAGCCACCTGATCTCCACCGGCTGCACTTCCTCCACCGATGCGTTGGGCTATGCCCGCCTGGCCATCGCCACCGGCCGGCTGGGACACGCGCTCGCGGGCGGAGCCGATGCCCCGCTGGCCCCGCTGATTATCCGCGCCTTCGCCTTGATGAAGATTCTGACCACCTCGTGGAGCCAGCAGCCGGAGAAAGCTTCCCGCCCGTTTTCCGCCGACCGCGACGGCTTCGTGCTGGGCGAAGGCGCCTGGATGTTCGTGCTGGAAAGCCTGGCGAATGCCCGCGCCCGCGGGGCGCGCATCTACGCCGAAATCGCCGGCTACGGATCCACCTGCGAAGCCTATCACCGCGTCCGCCTGGAAGAATCCGGCGAAGAGCCCGCGCGCGCCATGCAACTGGCCCTGGCCGAAGCCGGCATCGAGCCGCAACGGCTCGATTACGTCAATCTGCACGGCACTTCCACCGTGCTCAACGATCGCATCGAAACCCGGGCGCTGAAGCTGGCGCTGGGACGCCAGGCCTATCGCGTGCCCGCCTCGGCTTTGAAATCCCTGATCGGACACCCGCAAGGCGCCTCCGGCGCCGCCGGCGTCGCCGCCAGCCTGCTGGCCATGCGCGACGGCTGGCTGCCGCCGACGCTGAACCTGGAAACCCCCGATCCGGAATGCGACCTCGACTATGTCCCGGTGCACGGCCGCGCCCAGGCCGTGGGCCATGCCCTGTGCAACTGCATCGGCTTCGGCTCGAAAAACTCGGCGCTGGTGCTGTCGCAGCTCGCCGCGGCTTGAAGCCCCGCCCGCGCGCCGACGTACACTGGGGTTTTGCCGTTGGTGGAGTCGAGATTGTCCCATGCCCTGGTTCATCCATGAAGAAGAGAGCATCGCGCCGGCGACGCTCGATCGCTTAACCGCCCGCCTGCTGCAGCAAGCCGCCGAGCGGTTTCATCGCCGGCCGCGCCGCGCTCTGCTGCTGCCGCCGGATTTGACCCGCGCCCACAGCGGCGCGGGTGAGCTGACCGCCGCGCTCTTTCGCCAGCTCGGCGAAAGCTGCGACACCCACGTCATGCCCACTCTGGGCCAGCACCGGCCGCATACCGCGAAAGAAAATCGCCGCATGTTCGGCGAAATTCCCCATGCCCGCATCCACGCCCACGACTGGCGCGGCGGGGTGCGCCGCCTGGGCGCGGTGCCCGCCGCCCGCGTGGCCGAATGGAGCCAGGGGCGCGCCGACTGGGAGATCCCAATCGATCTCAACCGCATGGTCGTAGATGAGCCCTGGGACCTGATCGTTCACATCGGGCACGTGGTGCCGCACGAAGTGCTGGGCTTCGCCAGCCACAATAAGAACTACTTCATCGGCGTCGGCGGCAAAGAAACGCTTTGCGCTTCGCACATGGCCGCCGCCGCCTGGGGCATCGAGAACAACCTTGGCCGGCTGGTGACCCCGCTGCGCGCCTGCTTCAACTGGGCGGAGGAACAATACCTCTCGCACCTGCCCGACGTGTACTTGCTGATCGTCATGCGCGTCCAGCCCGACGGCGCGCCGGTAACCTGCGGCATCTATGTGGGCGACGATCTGGAAACCTACCTGGCCGCCGCCCGCGCCAGCCGCCGCTGGAACATCCACCGGCTCGATCAGCCGCTGCCGCGCGTGGTGGCCTACATGCAGCCGGATGAATATCGCAGCACCTGGGTGGCGAACAAAGCCATCTACCGCACGCGCATGGCCCTGGCGCAGGGAGGCGAGTTGCTGGTGCTGGCTCCGGGCGTGGAGCGCTTTGGCGAACAGCCCGAAGTGGATGCGCTGATTCGCCGCTATGGCTACTGCGGAACGCCGCGCGTGCTGGAACTCTATCGCCGCAATGCCGACTTGCGCGACCTCGGCCATGCCGCCGCCCACCTGATGAACGGCTCCTCGGAAGGGCGGTTCACCATCCGCTACGCCGCCGGCGGCCTCAGCCAGGCCGAGATCGAAGGCGTCAATTTTGCCTGGGCCGAGGCCCAAACCGCCATGCAGCGCTACCACCCCGGCCGGCTCCCGCCCGGCTTGCAGCGCTGGCCGGACGGCGAAACCGCTTATTTTGTCCATAGCCCCTCGCTGGGTTTGTGGGCCGCCGCCGATCGCCTGCCGGAGGAAGAAGCCGCTTCCGTCTGAACCGCGCCAGCGATCGGGGGCCGGCTGACCGCTCGGTCGCTTCCTTCCGCCTGCGGCGGCGCCGCCTTGCCCGCGCTGGGCGGCTTGCATAAACTCGAATCAGAGGCCGCGCATGCCGATAAAATCCGCCCCGGAGTCGTCCAACCAGACTGCACCGCCGGATCGCCGCCCGGCCGCCGGCGGCGCGGAGCCGGCTTCGCCGCCCCGCCCGGTCAGCCCCGCCGAGGCCGCCTGGGAACGGGATACGCTGGCCCCGGCGCTGGAACAAACTCCCGAGCGCGATTGGGATTTCACCACCCTTAGCAGCCTTCCCATCCGCCGTCTCTACACCGCCGCCGATCTTCCTCCCGGCTTCGATTTCGAGCGCGAGACCGGCTTTCCCGGCGCGCCGCCTTATGTGCGCGGCATCCATCCCACGCTCTACCGCGGGCGGTTGTGGACGATGCGGCAGTTTTCCGGCTTTGCCACCGCGGAAGAAACCAACGAGCGTTACCGCTACCTGCTGAGCCAGGGCCAGACCGGGCTCTCGGTGGCCTTCGATCTGCCCACCCTGATGGGCTACGACAGCGACCATCCGCTCAGCGAAGGCGAGGTGGGCAAATGCGGCGTGGCGATCGATTCGCTGGCGGATATGGAGCGCCTGTTCGCCGGCATCCGGCTCGATCAGGTCACCGTCTCGATGACCATCAATGCGCCGGCCGCCGCCATCTGGGCGATGTACCTGGTGGCGGCCGAAAAGCAGGGGCTGGATCTGCGCCGCCTTTCCGGCACGCTCCAGAACGACATTCTCAAGGAGTACATTGCGCAAAAGGAATACATCTATCCGCCCGCGCCCTCGATGCGCCTGGTGGTGGATACGATCGAGTTTGCCGCCCGCCAGACGCCCCGCTTCAACCCGATTTCCATCAGCGGCTATCACATCCGCGAAGCCGGCTCGACCGCGCTGCAGGAACTGGCGTTCACGCTCCGCGACGGCATGGAATACGTGGAATGGACGCTCCGCCGCGGCCTGGCGGTGGATGAGTTTGCGCCCCAGCTTTCGTTCTTCTTCAATGCCCACAGCGATTTTTTCGAGGAGATCGCCAAATACCGCGCCGCGCGCAAGCTCTGGTATCGGGTCATGACCGAGCGCTACGGCGCCCGGCTGGCGCGCAGCGCCCGCCTGCGCTTCCATACCCAGACCGCGGGCGTTTCGCTGACCGCGCAGCAGCCCTATAACAACGTGGCGCGGGTGGCGCTCCAGGCGCTGGCCGCGGTGCTGGGCGGCACCCAATCGCTGCATACCAACTCGCTGGATGAGGCGCTGGCGCTGCCCACCGCCGAGGCCGCCACCATCGCCCTGCGCACGCAGCAGATTCTGGCCTACGAAACCGGCGTGACCAACACCGTCGATCCGCTCGGCGGCTCCTTTTTCGTCGAGCGGCTGACGCTCGATCTGGCCGCGGGCGCGGAAGCTTACTTCCGCCGGATTGATGATCTGGGCGGCATGGTGGCGGCGGTCGAGCGCGGCTTTCCGCAGCGCGAAATCGCCGATGCCGCCTACCAGTATCAATGCGCCCTGGAGCGGCGGCGCAAGGTGATGGTGGGCGTCAACGAGTTCGCCACCGAAGAACAGCCGCTGGAAACGCTCTACATTGACGAGCGCGTGCGCGCCCGGCAGGCGGAGCGCCTGCGCCGGCTGCGCGCCGAGCGCGACGGGGGCGCGGTCGAGCGCGCGCTGGCGGCGCTGCGCCGCGCCGCCGGGGGCGAAACCAACACCATGCCGGCGCTGCTCGATTGCGTGCGCGCCTATGCCACCCTGGGCGAAATTTCCGAGGCGCTGCGCTCCGTCTTCGGCGGCTATACCGAAACCAGCATCACCTGAAGCGGCCGCGGCGGCCGGCGCGGCGGCCGGATCGGGGATAATGACAAACGTGGCGGAGACAAGAAAAATTCGCGTGCTGGTCGCCAAGCCCGGGCTCGACGGCCACGATCGCGGCGCCAAAGTCGTCGCCCGCGGGCTGCGCGACGCGGGCATGGAGGTGATCTATACCGGCCTGCGGCAGACCCCGGAAATGATCGCCGCCGCCGCGCTCCAGGAAGACGTGGATTGCATCGGGCTTTCGATCCTCAGCGGAGCGCATAATGCGCTGGTGCCGCGGCTGATGGAACTGCTGCGGCAAGGCGGGCTGGAAGACGTCCTGGTCGTCGTCGGCGGCATCATTCCCGATGCCGACGCCGCCGCCCTCCAACAGGCCGGGGTGGCCGCGGTCTTCCCTCCCGGCACTTCCATGCGCGAGATCGTCGAATTCATCCGCGCCCACGTCCGCCCCGCTCCCGCCCTGGATTGAAAACCGCTATCCCCATGCAACTCATCCTGGTCGGCTATGGAAAAATGAACCGCCTGGTCGAGACGCTGGCCGCCGAGCAGGGCCATCGCATCGCCCGCATCATCCGCCGGCCGGCGGACTGGAACCAGGGCTGGTCGCCCGGCCTGGTGGCAGTGGATTTCAGCGTGCCCCAGGCAGTGATTGAAAACCTCGAGCGCGCGCTCGCCGCCGGCATCCCCGTCGTGCTCGGCACCACCGGCTGGCTGGAACAGCTTGAGCGCGTGCGCCGGCTGGTGGAATCGGCTTCGGTCGGCGTGGTTTACGGCGCCAATTTCTCGATCGGGGTGCAGTGGTTTTATCGCATCCTGGCCGAGGCGGCGCGCCGCATGCCGGCCGGCTACGAGCCTTACCTGCTGGAAACGCACCACCGGCAGAAGCGCGATGCTCCATCCGGCACCGCCCGCCATCTCGCCGGTCTGCTCGCCGCCGCCGGGCATCCCGCCGTCTCCACCGCCAGCCTGCGCGCCGGGTCGGTTCCCGGCACCCACACCGTCGGCTTCGAATCCGCCGACGACAGCCTCAGCCTGACCCACACCGCCCGCTCTCGCCGCGGCTTTGCCGCCGGCGCGCTGGCCGCGGCGCAATGGATACTCGGCCGCCGCGGCCTGCATGAGTTCGGCGAAGTGCTGGATGACGCCGGCGCCAGCTCCAATCCCGGCTTTTGAATCGCTCCGGGATTCGCGCTAGGCTGTAACCATGGGCTGGCCCCAAACCATCGCGATCATCGCCACGATTTTAATTTCGGTGATCGGCGGCATTATTTATAACAATCGGCGCTTGGATGATTTGCGAAATGACATGAATGCCCGTTTTGCTGATTTCAACGCCCGTTTTGCCGATATCAATACCCGCTTTGCCGAAATCCACGATGACCTGCGCGAGATCCGGGCGATGTTGAATGAACTGCTGCGCGCCCGGGAAACGCGCTGAAACTCATCGCATGATTCTGTTTTTTCGTTATGGATGGCTCCAGCTTCCGTCCATTAGCCGCCAGATTCGCCGCGGATTGGCTTCCTGCAGTTCCTCCGGCAGCAGCGCGTCCGGCCAGTCTTGAAAGCACACCGGGCGGGCAAAGCGCGCGAGCGAGCGCGTTCCCACCGAGGTGCTGCGCGCATCCGTGGTCGCCGGCCAGGGGCCGCCGTGCACCATGGCGTGGTTGACCTCGACTCCGGTGGGATAGCCATTCACGACCAGGCGTCCGGCGCGGTCTTCCAATGCGGTTAGCAGTTCCGCCGCCGAGGCCAATTCCTCCTCCGTGCCGTGCACGCTGGCGGTGAGGTTGCCTTCGAGCGCGCGGGCCAGCGCCAGCATGTCGCCGCGGCCCTGGGTGCGCGCCAGCAGCGTGGCCGGGCCGAAGATTTCCTGCTGCAGTTCGGGACGCCGGCGCAGGCTTTCGGCCTCAACCTCGAAGAGCGCCGCGCCGGCGGTGCATCCCTGTCCGCTGGCGGGAGCGCCGGAGGGCGCGGCCAGCACCCGCAGGCCCGCGTCTGCCGCGCGTCCCGCGATCGCCTGCCAGTAAGCGGCGTGAATTTCCGGGTTCAGCATCAATCCCGGAGGGGCGGCGCGCAGCCGCTCGGCCAGCAAAGTCGCCAGCCGGTCGCCCGCCTTTCCGGCGGGTAGGGCCACGATGCCGGGATTGGTGCAAAACTGGCCTACGCCCAGCGTCACCGCAGCCGCCAGGCCGGCGGCAAGCGCCTCGGCCCGTTCAGCCACCGCCCGTTCCAGCAGGAAAACGGGATTGACGCTGCTCATCTCGGCGTAGATCGGAATCGGCCGCGGTCGGGCCGCGGCCAGGCGCGCCAGCGCCATGCCGCCGCGGCGCGAGCCGGTGAAGGCCACGGCTGCCACTGCCGGCGCTTCCACCAGGCGTTGTCCGGTTTCATAGCCGACGCCGAAGAGCAGCGAAAACACGCCTTCCGGCATTTGCAGCCGCCGCGCCGCCTGCAGAATGGCGGTGCCGGCCATTTCGGCGGTGCCCGGGTGCGCGCTATGCGCCATCGCCACCACCGGGCAGCCGGCCGCGAGCGCGGCGGCGGTATCGCCGCCGGCGACGGAAAAGGCAAAGGGAAAATTCGCCGCGCAAAACACCGCCACCGGCCCCAGCGGGCGCAGCATCGAGCGGACATCGGGCTTGGGTTGCGGCTGGCGTTGCGGATCGCCATGATCAATGCGCGCCTCGACCCACGAGCCTTCTTCGATCCAGGCGGCCAGCAGCCGCAATTGCGCGCAGGTGCGGGTGCGCTCGCCGCTCAGGCGCGCCCGCGGCAGCGCGGTTTCCAGCTCGGCGCGCGCCAGCCAGGCGTCGCCGAATTCCTCCAGCCCGGCCGCGATGGCGCGCAAAAATTCCGCCCGCCGGGCCGGCGCCAGGCGATGGTAGGCGGAAAAGGCCGCCTGCGCCAGCTCCGCCGCGCGCGTCACTTCGGCAGCATCGGCGCTCGAATATTCCGGCGGCAGGCGCTCGCCGGTGGCGGGGTTCACCCCCGCGCCCCGCAGCGCCGACTCCGCGCCGCGCCCATAGCCCAGGATCGAGCGTCCGGTCAGTTCCATGGCGCTTAGCTCCTGACCGCAGCGGGCTGCGCCGCCCGGTTGCCCGCCGCAGTATCTCGCGGGCGCAGCTTCGGCCGCGCCGCCAGGGCGGCGGCAATGAGCTGGCGCGTGGCTTCCAGTTCCGCTCCAGCCAACTCCAGCCGCGGCGGGCGCACCCGCGCCGGGCCCGTGCCGCACATGGCTTCGACCAGCTTGATCAACTGCACGAATTTGGGCGTCGTGTCCAGCCGCAGCAGCGGCAAAAACCAGCGGTACAGCTCAAACGCTTCCGGGCGCCCCTGGCTTGCGGCTTCAAACAGTGCCACCGATTCCTGCGGCAGCGCGTTCGCCAGCCCCGCAACCCAGCCTTGCGCGCCCACCCCGATGCCTTCCAGGATGCAATCGTCCATGCCCACCAGCAGGGATAGCCGCTCGCCCGCCAGCGCGCGAATGGCGGCCACCCGCCGCGCATCGCCGCTCGATTCCTTCACCGCTTGCAATTGCGGGAACTCCGCCGCCAACTCGGCAATCTGCTCCGGCAGAAAGTCGGTGCCGTAGGCGATGGGGTTGTTATAGAGCATCGCCGGCAACGCGGTTGCCTCCAGCATGGCGGCCATATGCGCCTTCATCTCCCGCCAATCGCCGCGATAGACATACGGCGGCAGCGCCATCAAGCCGCGGCAGCCGGCGGCTTCCGCTTGCCGCGCCAAGGCGGCGGCTTGGGCCGTGCTCAAGGCGGAGATGCCCGCCACCACCGGGATGCGGCCGTCGAGCGCCTCGGCACAGGTGGCGAGAATCGCTCGCTTTTCTTCCGGCTCGAGCGTCGCGCCTTCGCCCAGCGAGCCGAGCGCGACCACCCCGGTGCAGCCGGCATCGGCCAGGCGCCGGCATTTTTGCGCCAGCGCCGCATGGTCCACGGATAAATCCGCCTGAAATGGAGTCGTAATCGCCGGAATCACCCCGCGCCAGTTCATGCTCATTGCGCCTCTCCCGTTTCCGTCAGCGCCAGCGTGCCCACCCGGACCGGTACGATCGGCGGCCGCACCCCGGCCGCCTCCCAGCCCCATAGAAAACGTCCCGCTGCGCCGCAAATCCGTCCCTGGCAGGCGCCCATGCCGCAGCGGGTCTGCAGTTTCGCTTCCCGCCAACTGGCATAAGCCTGCGCTTCGCCGATGGGAACATCTTCGCAGCGGCAGAACCAGGTATCGTCGGCGGCCAGGCGGCGCAATTCCTGCCGCAGCGCCAGCCGGCGCAACAGCCGCCGGCTGGCGCGCTGCTGGCGGTCGCGGCGGGCGATGAACGCCGCCGCCAGGTCCTGGCGGCCGGCGGCTGCATAGCCGGCAATCTGGCCCGCCAGCAAGGCCGCTTCCACCCCGGCAACGCCGGACGCATCGCCGGCGCACCAGATGCGCGCCACGCTGGTCTGCTGCCAGCGGTCCACCTGGAGGCCGGCTTCGGCGTTGAGCGCGCAGCCCAGCAGTTGTCCCAACTCGCTGTTGGGCCTCAACCCGAAGCCGCAGGCCAGGTAATCGCACTCCAGGCTCCAGCGCCGCCGGCCGCGGCGCAGGCGGACTCTTTGCAAGCGCTCCGCGCCTTCCGCCGCCTCGACCCAGCAGCCGGCCTGTATTTCCACCCCGCGCAGCGCGTCGCGCATCCGCCAGGCCTGGCGCACGCGGGCGGGCGAAGAAAACAATAGCAGCGCGGCCGCGGCCGCCTGCATCGGCGCCGCCTGTTCGGCCACCAGCAGCACGCGCGCGCCCTGCTGCTGTAAATAGGCCGCCACCGCCAGCGTCAGCGGGCCGCTGCCGGCGACCACGACGCGTTGCCCCGCAATCGCCAGCCCGGCCTTGACCAGCGCCTGCAATCCGCCCGCCCCGCAGCAATTGGGCAAGGTCCAGCCGGGAAAAGGCAGCAGCAGCTCGCGCGCGCCGGTGGCCAGGATTAATTGTTCCCAGGCCAGGGTTTCCGCTTCCCCTGCCGATTCCAGCCACAGCCGCTCCGGCGTTGCCTGGGCCGCCTGGCATCCCGTGCGCCACTCGACCCCCGCCGCCTGCGCCCGCCGCCGCCACGGCTCGGTTTCGATCGCCGGCAGATTTTTTTTCGCCCGCCAGATTTGCCCGCCGGGCAGCGGATTTTCGTCCACCAACACCACGCGCCGGCCGCACTCGGCCGCGCACACCGCCGCGGCCAGCCCCGCCGGGCCGGCGCCGATCACCGTAATCGCGGCGCGCGCCATCAACACTCAATCTCCATGCCTTCGCGGCAGCGCAGTTGGCAGGCGCGCAATTGCGCCCGTCCATCCACGGTGATGCGGCATTCCATGCAGGCGCCCATGCCGCACACCGGCCCGCGCGGCTCGCCCGTGCGCGAGCGCCGCATTCCGCGGATGCCGGCATTGAGCAGCGCCGCGGCCACGCTCGTTCCGGCCGCTACCGCCAGCTCGCGCCCATTGACCCGGATGCGCAGCTCTTCAGGCATGCTCCAGCACTGCCTCCGTTTTGCGGCTGGGAAGATAGGGCGTATAGGGGATGGCCGCCGCCTGGCCGGTCAATTGCGCCAGCAGCAGCGCGGCGGTTCCGGTCGCGGTCGTGATGCCCAGGCCCTCATGGCCGGCGGCCAGCCAAACGTGCGGCGGGTCTTCCACCGGGCCGATCAGCGGCAGCTTGTCCGGCGTGGCGGGTCGGAACCCGGTCCAGGCCCGCACGCAACTCATCGCCGCCAGGCCGGGCATGAATTCAATCGCGCGCTGCAGCATGCGGGCCAGCATCGCCGGTTCCACCTCCGCCGTGGCGGCGCCGAACTGGCGCGAGGAGCCGATCAGGATTTGGCCGCTCAGGCGCGGCTGCAGGTTGAAAGCCACCGAATCTTCGCTGAGCGCATGCGCGCTGCGCAAGTATCCCAATTCGACCAATTGATGATGCAGCCGGCCGGGGTAACGGTCGGTGATCAACAGGTGCCCTTTGCGCGGCGCGATCGCCGCCCCGGGCGCCAGTTCGGCGGCGCGGGTTCCGGTGGCGATGATCACTTCCCCGGCGGCGACCTGCGTGCCGTCCCGCAGCCGCAGCCCGCGGGCTTCGATGCGTTGGCACTCCCCCGCCAGCAGCCGCGCGCCGCGCGCCCGCGCCCGGTCGAGAAAAAATTTCGCCGCCGCGGGCGGATAGAGCACCCCATCCTCCGGCGCCAGCATCGCTCCCGCCAGGCCCGGCCGCAGGTGCGGTTCGGCCGCCGCCAGCGCCCGCGCATCGAGCATTTCCGCCGGCACGCCCTGGGCGCGGTAAGCTTCCCGCTTGGCCGCCGCCAGGCGCCATTCGTCTTCGTCGCCGGCCAGCCATAGGGTGCCGCAGCGCTCGTATTCCACCTGCCGCGGCAGCTCCGGCGCCAACTGCTGCCAAAGTTGCTGCGAGTAACGCGTCAGCGCGAATTGCGCCGGCGAGTCGTCCATCGCCACAATGTGGCCCATGCCCGCCGCCGTGGTGCCGCCGCCCGGGACGCCGGCTTCGATGAGGAGGGTGCGCAGGCCCGCTTCCGCTGCCGCCGCCGCGCAGGCGCATCCGATGATGCCCGCGCCGGCGATGGCTACGTCCCAGGCTTCCGGCTTAGCCACAAATACCCCAGCGGAACGGATCGCGTTCGTCCAGCACCAGCTCGGATTGGCCGGTGATGTAGGCCGTGCCGGTAATGTGCGGCTGCACCCGGCCGTCCACCACCGTAATCCGGCCTTCAAAGCGGGTGCCTAAAATCCCTTCCTGGCGCCATACCTGGCCGGGAGCGAGCTTGCCGTCGGCATAGAGGCAGGCCATTTTGGCGCTGGTGCCGGTGCCGCAAGGCGAGCGGTCGTAGGCGCGCCCCGGGCAGAGTACGAAATTGCGGGAATCCCCGCCGTTCCGCGGCGGCCCGAAAAGCTCGATATGGTCAATCTCCGCGTCCCCTTCGCCGCGAATGCCGGCCTGCGTCAGCGCCTGCCGCACCTGCCAGGCGTAGTTCGTCAGCGCTTCGAGCCGTTCGAATTCCAGCGCCTGGCCGTGGTTTTCGATTAGGTAAAACCAGTTCCCGCCCCAGGCGACGTCGCCTCGCACCTCGCCCAGGCCGGCGGCTTCCAACTTCACCGCTTTCGCCAGCCGGTAGCTGGGGACATTATTGACCGTCACTTTTCCGCCGCCGTGCAGCTCGGCGGTCACCACCCCCACCGGAGTCTCGATGCGATGCAGCCCCGGCTGGATGCGGCCCAGCCATTCGAGCGTCGCCACCAGCCCGATCGTGCCGTGCCCGCACATGCCGAGATAGCCGACATTATTGAAAAAAATCACCCCCGCGGCGCACGCCGGGTCGCAGGGCGCGCAAACCAGCGCCCCCACCAGCGCGTCCGATCCGCGCGGCTCGTTGACCACCGCCGAGCGGAAATGGTCGTGCTGCCGCTTCAGCCCTTCCAGCCGCTCGCGCATCGGCCCCCGGCCCAGCTCGGGCCCGCCCGCCAGCACCACCCGCGTGGGCTCGCCTTCGGTGTGGGAATCGATCACTTGCAGTCGGCTGGAAGTGGGCATGAGGCAAGTATGGTCCGGCCCCGGCCCGCCGCGGCCGGTAAATTGCAATCCAATATTGTATACATTTTGCCCCGATTTCAGGTGGCGACGCGCGGCAATTCCTCGCGCCTGCACCTATAATGATGTCCATTGTCAAACGAGGGTGGATTTCGGCTATGGCTAGCAAACCTCCTGACTGGCTGCGCGGTTGCGGCACCGCCTTGATTACCCCGTTTCAGGCCGATGGCGCGCTCGATGAGCCCGCCTTCCGCCGCCTGGTGCGTTTTCAATTGCAGGAGGGAATTGATTTTCTCGTGCCCGGCGGCACCACCGGGGAAACCCCGGCGCTCTCGCTGGAGGAGCATGCGCGCATCGTGGCGGTCACGGTCGAGGAAGCCCGCCGGGACTCGCGGCCGGTGCCGGTGCTGGCCGGCGCCGGCGGCAACAACACCGGGCACGTGATCGAGCTGGCCCGCCGCATGATGGAGGCCGGCGCGGACGCCATCCTCTCCGTCTCGCCGTATTACAACAAGCCCAATCCCGCCGGCCTGGTGCGGCACTATGCCGCGATTACCCAGGCGGTCAAGCTGCCGCTGGTGGTGTATAACGTTCCCGGCCGCACCGGCAGCAACATCCTCCCCGCCACCCTGGCGCAACTCGCGCGCATTCCCGGCGTCGTGGGAGTCAAGGAGGCCAGCGGCAATATCCTGCAGATGGCGGAAATCATCGCCGCCCTGCCCGGCTTCCGCGTCCTCTCCGGCGATGATTCGCTGGCGCTGCCGCTGCTGGCGCTGGGCGGGCATGGGCTGATCAGTGTCGCCTCCAACGAAATCCCCCGCGCCATGACTGCGCTGGTGCATCATGGCCTGAACGGCGACTTTGCCGCCGCGCGCAAGCTGCATTACCGCTATCTGCCGCTCCTGCAGGCCAACTTCGTCGAGTCCAATCCGATCCCGGTGAAAGCCGCGCTGGCGCGCATGGGGCTCTGCCAGGAAGTCTATCGCGCCCCGCTGGCGCCGCTCGCGGAGTCCTCGCGCCGCGTGCTCGAGGCCGCGCTCGAATCGGCGGGCTTGATTTGAGCCCTCGCCGTCGCGCTCAGCTCGACCGCGGGGAAACCGGAGCCGCTTTCGACTTTCAAGTAAATTAGGAAGAAGCAGTAATTTACTCCCGGGCTGACTCACGATAACGATACTTTCGATGCATCCCAATCCCCCCCGCTGACTTAAGTCCACTGCCCAAAGTTGAAATAGTGAGAGTGGAAGTCTATTTCGTTGCCGTGTTATTTCCCGGCCAATTACATTCGTTCTCGACCGAATTCCTCCTGCGGGAAAGGAACTTTCTATGCGAACTGTTTTGCGAACTCTCTTGCAGCTCGGAGTGGTGGCCGCGTTGGCGGCTGCCATGGTTTGGGGGCAGAACTCCACCCCCAGTTCCAAGGCCACCTACGCGATCAACACCGCGGTGGGCTGCACCGCCTCCCAGAATGGGAGCACCAGCACGACTTCGATTTTGTACGACTGCCATGACATCTTCACGGGTGCCACCATCACTCCGGATGCGAATAACTTTGTGACCATCATGACTGCGACGGTCAAAGTCTCCAACAGCGAATCGCTGTTTGTCTCGCCGTCGCTGGTCACCGGCCTTTACACCGACACCAAGGTCAAAACCAGCACCGGCTCAACCTCCACCGCAACCGCAATGGGCGGCGTTTATCTGACCGCGGACCTGGTCGATTCGAGCGGTAATGTGATCTATGCCGATCCAGTTGACGACTGCGCCACGGAGATCCTGGGCTGCCAACAGGTCACCGGCGGTTCCGGCAACGAATGGGGTGTGACGCTGGATTCGCGGATTCAGACCTTGACGCAAACTTTGAGCGATTGCGTCGTTTCCACCGGCGGTTCCTGCAATTTCAGCTCGACCATCGATCTTTTGCTGAATACTACCAGCGCCCATACCTTCAACTTCATTTTTGCCAACGTGGGCGTGGGCGTCTATACGCTCGAGATCAAGGCCGCAGTCAACAGCAATGCCACTGCTACCAGCGGCAGCTCGGCGATTGCGGGCGCGGCTTTTGGGTTGGGTTCGGTCACCGCCGATGTCGTACGGCTGCTGCAGGGCTCCAATAGCTTTTCTTTTTAGCGGCGGCTTGCGCACTGTCCGGGGTTGGCCAGGCCCGCCCCGGATAGTGCCCATTTGTTTATATATAAATGTTAAGCAATAAAATCGGGACGAGCCGTCCATCTCCCGCGGCCGGGCTTGCATGCTAAATTAGCTGCAGATTATGCTCAGGCCGAAGCCGAAGGAACGCGCGAACCATCACGATAGCCCGGATGAGGCGCTGCCCAACCTGCTGCTCGCCCAGGCGAATCTGGTCAGTATCCGGCACGAACGCATTCTGCCAGCCATTCCGGAAGCCCTGCGCCAGAAAATCGGTTTGCAACAGCGCTAAGCTCATGTCCACCATGCATGCCCTCAGCCTGGCGGAACGGTTGCAGCTTTATTACCAGGCGGCGACGCTCGATCCGGTGCGCGCCGAGGCCCAGGCCGCCTTTGCCGAGCTGCGCGCCGGGCTCAGCCGCGGCGAAATTCGCGCCGCCCAGCCCACCCCCGAAGGCGGCTGGCAGGTCAACGCCTGGGTGAAGGCCGGCATCCTGCTCGGCTTTCGGCTGGGCAAGCTGCAATCCGCCGGTCAGGCCGGGCCGCTCGAATTCTTCGATAAAGATACTTTGCCGCTGCGCCATTTCCAGCCACCCGATCGCGTGCGCCTGGTTCCCGGCGGCTCCAGCGTGCGCGATGGCGCCTATCTGGCGCCGGGCGTCATCGCCATGCCGCCCGTCTTCGTCAATATCGGCGCCTGGGTGGGGGAAGGCTCGATGCTCGATTCCCACTCCCTCGTCGGCTCCTGCGCCCAGATCGGCCGCCGTGTCCATCTCAGCGCCGCCGCCCAGGTGGGGGGAGTGCTCGAACCCGTCAACGCCCGCCCGGTCATTATTGAAGATGACGTCCTCGTCGGCGGCAACTGCGGTATTTACGAAGGCACTCGCATCGGCGCCGGCGCGGTGCTGGGCGCGGGCGTCATCCTCACCCGCTCCACCCCGGTGTACGACCTGGTGCGCGAAACCATCCATAGCGCTTCCCCCGAGCAGCCGCTGGAAATCCCCGCCGGCGCGGTGGTGGTGCCTGGCGCCCGCGCCATCACCCGCGGCCCCGGGCCGGCCTGGGGACTTTCGCTGGCCACCCCGGTGATTGTGAAATACCGCGATCGCAAGACCAGCCAGGCCGTTTCCCTGGAAGACTGGCTGCGCTGAAGACTCGGCCCAGCCGCGGCTGCACTCTTCGAAAAGTGTCGCGTTTTGCGACACTCCAATCCCGGATTCGAACACCTGCTTCCGCCTGGTTTGCCCTAAGTCGCTGATGGCCTTATATTTATTTATCCGGATCACTTGGCAGCCAGCGTGCGTATAAGATTAGTGCGGTAGTCATTACTATGGATATTGCTCGTCCTGATATCAGTCGCAAGAAGCGCCGCCGGCGGATCTGGCTGGCGACCATCGCGGTGCTGGCGATTGCCGGCGTCTCAATAGCGGTTTCGCGCTTGCGCCCGGCGCCGCCCACCGTCACCGGCGCCTGGATCGAACACGTACACCGCGGCGATCTGGTGATCAACGTGCGCGGTTTGGGCAAGCTGGTGCCGAAAAACATCCTGTTCATTCCCGCTGCCGGCGAGGGCCGGGTGGTGCAGCGGTTGCTGGAACCGGGCGCAATCGTGCATCCGCATACCCTGCTGCTGCGCTTGTCCAATCCCCAACTCCAGCAGGCGGCCGCCAGCGCCCGTTTCAATCTGGCCGGCGCGCAAGCCACTTACCGGCAATTGCAGGCGCAGTTGCAGGCGCAACTGTGGCAGCAGGAATCCACGCAAGCCGACCTCGAAGCCAAGTACAAGCAAGCGGAAGAAAAAGCCGCTACCGATCAATCCTTGCTGGCGCGGGGCCTGATTGCCGCCTTCGATGCCAGCCAGGACCGGAGCCAGGCCGGGGCCTTGCATCAGCAGGTCGAGGATGGCCGGCAAAGCCTCGACAATACGCGCCACTCCATCCAGGCCCAGCTCGCCGCGCAAGCGGCCAAAGTCCAGGCCGAACAGACGCTTTACCGGCTGGCGCAGACTCAGGCCGACCAACTGAATGTTTATGCCGGCGATAATGGCGTGCTGCAGGAGCTGCCGGTGCAGGTGGGGGAATGGGTCACGGCGGGGAAAATCCTGGCCAAAGTCGCCCAGCCGCAGCATCTGAAAGCCCAGATCGAGATTCCCGAAAACCAGGCGCGGGATATTGCCATCGGCCAGCCGGCCTCAATTGATACCCATAACGGCTTGATTCCCGGCCACGTGTTGCGCATTGATCCCGCGGTGCAAAACGGCTCCGTGCTGGTGGATGTCTCGCTCGATGGCGCGCTGCCGCCCGGCGCTCGTCCTGACCTCAGCGTGGAAGGCACCATCCGGCTGGCCCGCCTCAGCAACGTGCTCTATGTGGGCCGTCCCGCCGAGGCCCGCCGCAACAGCAGCATCAGCCTGTTTAAAGTTCTGCCCGATCGCACCGCGGTGCGGGTGCGGGTGGATCTCGGCCTGACCTCGGTTGGCGAAGTGCAGATCGTGCGCGGCCTGCGCGCCGGCGATGCGGTGATTTTGTCCGACATGTCGGCCTGGGATGGTTATAATCGCGTCCGCGTGGGCAGTTGAAGAGGGGAGCCTTTCGATACCATGACTACCGAACCAACACCCGTTATCCACCTGGATGGTGTCACTAAGGTCTTTTACACCGACGAGGTCGAGACCCACGCCCTCGCCAATATCCATCTGGATATTCAACCCGGCGAGTACGTCTCCATCGCCGGCCCGTCCGGCTGCGGCAAATCCACCCTGCTCTCCATCCTGGGCCTGCTCGACAGCCCGACGCAGGGCGCTTATCAGTTGCAGGGCCAGGCGGTCGAAGCGCTCAGCCTCAGCCAGCGCTGCCGCATTCGCAATCGCGAGATCGGATTTATCTTTCAGAATTTCAACCTGATCGGCGATCTCAGCGTCTGGGAAAACGTCGAGCTGCCGCTCACCTATCGCGGTATGCCCGCGTCCGAGCGCAAAGAGCGCGTGCAGCAGGCGCTGGAGAAGGTGGGCATGCTGCATCGCGCCAAGCATCTGCCCAGCCAGCTCTCCGGCGGCCAGCAGCAGCGCGTGGCCGTGGCCCGCGCCCTGGTCGGCCACCCCGCCATCCTGCTCGCCGACGAGCCCACCGGCAACCTCGATTCCGCCAACGGCGAAGCCGTCATGGAGCTGCTGCGCAGCCTGCATCGCGAGGGCGCCACCATCTGCATGGTGACCCATGATCCGCGCTTTGCCCGCCACGCCGATCGCACCGTGCATCTGTTCGACGGCCAGGTGGTGGAGGAGGAAAAGGCCGCCGGGCAGGTGCCCTGAGTTCTCGCCCGGCCCGTTTCCCTGGCTTTTCCGTCTGCCGCGCCCGAAGTGTGCCTGCGCCCGGTCCGGCGGCTGAACCTGGCCCGGCGCCGGCGGATGAGAAAGAAAATCCCATGATTCGCCTGGACCACCTCGAAAAATCCTATCCCCTGGCCGGCGGCCGCTATTACGTGCTGCGCCGCATCGAGTTCCAGGTCGCCGAAGGCGAGTTCGTCACCATCATGGGCCCCTCCGGCGCCGGCAAATCCACCCTGCTCGGCATCCTCGGCATGCTCGACGCCGACTGGTCCGGCGAGTATTGGTTTGCCGGCCAGCCGGTTCACCGGCTCAAGCCCCGCCAGCGCGCCGAGCTGAACAAACACAATATCGGCTTCGTGTTTCAGAGCTATCACCTGCTCGACAATCTGACCGTGTACGAAAACCTCGACGTCCCGCTCAGTTACCGCAACCTGCGCGCCTCGGAGCGGGCGGCGATGGTGGCCGATACCCTCGACCGTTTCCATATCGTCGCCAAAAAAGATCTGTTTCCCAGCCAGCTTTCCGGCGGCCAGCAGCAGTTGGTGGCCATTGCCCGCGCCGTCATCGCCCGCCCCAAGCTCATCCTGGCCGATGAGCCCACCGGCAATCTGCATTCCGAGCAGGGACGGGAAATCATGGAACTGTTCACCCGCCTCAACCGCGAGGGCGTCACCATCGTGCAAGTGACCCATTCGGAAACCAATGCCGCCTACGGCCGGCGCATCCTTCGCATGGCCGACGGTTGGATTGTGGGCGAAACCTCTTCCGGCTCCCCCGCTCCCGGGCAGGGCGGCAGCGCCGCGGCTTCATAAATGGAACTGAAACTTATGCGGAATCTTCAGCGGCTTCTTCTCGCGTTGGGCGCGCTGCTGGTGCTGGCCGGAGCGCAGCAATCCGCCCCGCCCGCGGCCAAACCGCAGCCCTCGGCGTCATCCTCGGCTTCCGTCCAGTTGCCCCCGCCGCGGCTGCCGCGGCGCGGCAGCGCGCTCGATTTCTGGAACGACTATCGCCCGCTGCCGCCGCTGGTGCTGCCCGGCGCCAATCCCTGGGTGCTGACTATGGCGGAACGCACCGGCCGCCTGCCGCTTTCCTTGCGCCAGGCGGTGCAGCTGACCCTCGCCGACAATCTCAATCTGCTGGCGGATAATTACGAGCGCGTCATTGCGCAGATTGAAATGTTGCGCACGGCCGGCGGCGGCGCGGCCCGCGGCATCGCCGGCGCGGCCATTTCCAACAGCTTGTTTAGCGGCGCCATCGGCGCCAGCAACGCCGGCGGCGGCGGCAACAACAGTAATGGCAGCGGCGGCTTCCTGGGCGGCGGCAGTCTGTTCATTCCCGGCGGAGGTTCCTACGATCCTGCCGTTTCGATGAGCGCTTACAGCATCCATTCCCGCTCCCCGCTCAACTCGCCCGCTCTATTGGGCGTTCCCGTGGCGGTGGAAAATGACCAGGGTTTCAATTTCAATTACAGCCAGGCTTTCTCGACCGGGACTTCCTTTGGGATTGGAGTCTTCGGCTCCCGTTCCTTTGTCAATTCCAATGAACTGTTTTACAACCCGAATGTTTCCACTACGCTGGCCATCGGTTTCTACCAGCCTTTGCTGAAGGGCTTCGGCGCCGCGGCCAATCGCGGCTTTATCGATACCGCACAGAACGAAACTGTCATCGCGGCCGCGATCTTCCGGCAAAAAGTGCTGCAGCGCGCGGCCGCTGCCGCCGATCGCTACTGGAAACTGGTGGAAGCGCAGCGGCTGGCCGCGCTCGCCTCCTCGGCCGCCGCGGCTTCGCAGCAGCTCGTGGCGGATACGCGTCAACTGGTGGCCGCCGGGCGCAAGCCCGAGTCGGATCTCATCAAGGCCCAAGCCGCCCTGGCCCAGGCGCGGCAGGCGGAACTGGATGCGCAAACCAACGCCGGCACCAGCGGCATGAAACTGGCGCTGCATCTTTCCCGCCGCCTCTCCCCGGCGCTGCTTTCGGCGCAGATTGTCACCCTCAATCCGCTGCCGCATCGCACCGCGTTCAGCCGCCTCCCGGCCGGCGATCCGGCGCCGACGCTGGCGCAGATTGTTCAACAAGCGGTCGCCAACAGCCCCGCGCTGGCCCAGGCGCGCCTGGAACTCGCCAACGATGGAATTGCCTTGGCCAGCACCCGCAATGCCCTGTTGCCCAGCTTCGGCGTTGGCGGCTCGTATGCCACCACCGGCCTTTCCGGCATGCAATTGAACTGCGCCGTACCGCAATTCCCCTGCCCCAACGGCGACCTGCTGCCGCGCCGCGCCGGCGGCGTCCTCCAGTCCCTGACCCAATCGCTGCACGCCAATTATCCCGATTACGGGCTGGGATTCTCGCTTTCGTTTCATGTGCTCAACCGGGAAGCCCGCGCCGATCATGCGCGTGCGGCGGTGGAATATGCGCAGCAACGGTTGCGCTACCGCGCCCGGCAAAACCAGGTGGCGCAGCAGGCCGCCGCCGCCTATCTGGCCTGGCGCAATTCCGCCCTGGCGCTGCGCCAGGCGGGCGATCAATATCGCCTCGCCCGCCGCACCTACGCCGGCGCCCGCTATACCTACGCACACGGCCGCGCCAGCATCCTGGACGTGCTCACTGCCGCCCAGGCGGAAAATCAGGCCGCCGTCGCCGACGCCGCGGCCCGCTTGGCCTATGCCCGGGCCCAGGACCAGCTCGATCTCCAGACCGGCGCCATCCTGGCCCGCTTCGCCATCCATATCCGTCCCCTGCCGCCCCCGCGTGCGGGAAGGTAATTCGATGCCTTGCTTATATGCTGTTTATGCCAGGATGAACTTTATTGCCATGCTGGGCATTGAAGGAAGCCACGCCCGAACCAAGGGTGAATTGGTTAAATCATCGCCAAGGGGGTTAAGTAGAAAGCTGGAGGAATAACTTCAGCGGATCATTGCGCCATGCCGAATGCTGATCCATCGGTCTCCCCGCCGCGCATTCTGATCGCCGACGATCAGCCGGCGGTGCGCGAGGCGCTGCGCCTGCTGCTCAAGCCTGCCGGCTATGAGTTGGAAACCGCCGCCTCGCCTGCCGCCCTGCTGGCCGCCGCCGAGCGCAGCGAGTTCGACCTGGTGCTGATGGATCTGAACTACGCCCGCGATACTACTTCCGGGCGCGAAGGACTGGAACTGCTGCCGCGCTTGCTTCAGCTCGATGCCACCCTGCCCATCGTGGTCATGACCGCCTGGAGCACGGTGGACCTGGCGGTCGAGGCCATGCGCCGCGGCGCCCGCGACTTCGTGCAGAAGCCTTGGGACAACGCCCGCCTGCTGGCCACCGTGCGCACCCAGATCGAGCTGGGTTCGGCGCTGCGCCGCAGCCAGCGCCTGGAAGCCGCCAACCAGATGCTCCAGCCGCCGGGCGCGCCTCCCCTGATCGCCGAATCGCTGGCCATGCGCCCGCTGCTGCAACTCTTGCGCCAGATCGGCCCCTCCGACGCCAATGTCTTGATTGCGGGCGAGCATGGCGCCGGCAAGGAAGTCATCGCCCGCCATCTGCACGCGCTCTCGCCCCGCGCCGCCCGCCCGCTGGTCACCGTGAACCTCGGCGGCCTGCCCGAAGGCACCTTCGCCAGCGAGCTCTTCGGCCACGTCCGCGGCGCCTTTACCGACGCCCGCACCGACCGCATCGGACGCTTCGAGTTGGCCGACCAGGGCACCTTGTTCCTCGACGAAATCGCCAACATTACCCTCGCCCAGCAGGCGCAACTGCTGCGCGTGCTGCAAACCGGCGAGCTCGAGCGCCTCGGCTCCTCCCGCACCCTGCGCGTCCGCGTCCGCGTCATCTCCGCCACCAATGCCGACCTGCGCGCCGCAGTCGCCGCCGGCCGTTTCCGCGAAGATCTGCTCTTCCGCCTCAATACCATCGAAATCGCCGTCCCGCCGCTGCGCCAGCGGCGGGAGGATATTCCCCTGCTGGCGGCGCACTTCCTGCGCCTCTTCGCCCAGCGCTACAGCCGCCCGCAGCAGGGCTTCAGCCCCGCCGCCATGCAGCGCCTGCTCGACTATGGCTGGCCGGGCAACGTGCGTGAGCTCGAGCATGTCATCGAACGCGCCTTGCTGCTGGCCACCGGCGATACGATCGAGCCCGGCGAGTTGGGCCTCGAGGCCCAGGCCGCCGAGTCGCCGCCGCGCTGGGAAGACATGCGCCTGGAAGAGGCCGAGCGGCTGCTGATCGAAAAAACCCTGGAGCGCTATCAGGGCAATATCCATCGCACCGCCCAGGCGCTGGGCATCAGCCGCAGCGCCCTCTACCGCCGCCTCCAGCGCGAGCCCTGAAGAGGCGGGCCAGGCAGGCGCCGGCCCGCCGCTTGGCTGCGGGAATTGTGCTTTTGCCTTCGACTCGTGTAGCTTGCCACTAGCCGTCCGGCGCCGGCCGCCGCGCTTGCCCATGCCCCGTGTTCGCTCCCAACCCCGCTTCCGCTTCGAGCTGCGGCTCTATTTCCTCGCCTTGGGTGTGGGCATGCCGCCTTTGGCCGTGGCCCTTTGGCTGCTCGCCTCCAGTCCTCGGTTCCCGGTGCTGCGCGGTGTGCTCGAGCTGCTGCTGCCGCTGGTCTGGCTCGCCGGCGCCTGGAGCCTGCGCCAGCACGTGGTGCGCCCGCTGCAGACGCTGAGCAATTTGCTGGCTTCGCTGCGCGAGGGCGATTACGCCGTGCAGGCCCGCGGCGCGCGCCATGGCGACGCCCTCGGCGAAGTCTTGTTCGAGCTCAATGCCCTCGCCCGCCATCTGCATGTGCAGCGCCTGGAAGCGTTGGAAGCCGGCATGCTGCTGCGCAAAGTCATGGCCGAAGTGGATATGGCGGTGATGGCCTTCGACGCCGACGACCGGCTGCGCCTGCTCAATCCCGCCGCCGAGCGCTTGCTGCAGGCGCCGCTCGAGCAGTTGCGCGGCCGCCGCGCCGCCGAGCTCGGCCTCGCCGCCTGCCTCGAAGGCGAGCCCGCGCGCACCCTCGCGCTCGATCTGCCCGGCGGTTCCGGGCGCTGGGAGATGCGCCGCGGCGGCTTCCGCGAACACGGCCTGCCGCTGCAACTGCTGCTGCTCAGCGATCTCAGCCGCCCCTTGCGCGAGGAAGAGCGCCGCGCCTGGCAGCGCCTGCTCCGCGTCATCGGCCATGAGATCAACAACTCGCTGACCCCGATCAAGTCCATCT
This sequence comes from Acidobacteriota bacterium, assembly GCA_021789895.1. Lineage (GTDB taxonomy): Bacteria > Acidobacteriota > Terriglobia > Terriglobales > SCQP01 > JAKASR01. The sequence continues at coordinate 53,323 of JAJYIU010000024.1, forward strand.
CTTCCAGCCTGCGCCAGTTGCTCGCCCTCCAGACGCCGCCCGCCGACTGGCGCGACGATATGCAGTCGGGGCTGGATATCATCGCCTCGCGCAGCGCCGCCCTGGCGCGCTTTCTGGAAACTTATACCCGGCTGGCGCGCTTGCCGCCGCCCCAGCCCCGGCCGTTTTCCGTTGAGGAATGGATCGGCCGGGTGGCGCGCCTGGAAACCCGCCTGCCGGTGCAGGTCGAGCCCGGGCCGCCGCTGACCTTGGTCGCCGATCCCGACCAGATGGAACAATTGTTGATCAACCTGGTGCGCAATGCCGCCGACGCCGCCCTCGAAACCGGCGGCGGCGTGCGCTTGCGCTGGCGTCAAAATGGCGGCGCGCTCACCCTCGAAATTGACGATGACGGCCCCGGGCTGGCCAACCCCGCCAACCTGTTCGTCCCTTTCTTTACCACCAAACCGGGCGGCACCGGCGCCGGCCTGGTGCTCAGCCGCCAGATCGCCGAGGCGCATCGCGGGACGCTGACGTTGGAAAACCGCGCCCCCGGCCCCGGCTGCCGCGCCCGCCTGCGCCTTCCCCTTACCCGCCCTGAGCGGGCCCCTGCCGCGACGGCATAGCCCGCGCTGCGAACTCGCATCTGCGGCGATGACGGTAAACTGATATTCGATCGCCGTTTTTCCATGGACGCGCAACGCATCCGCAATTTCGCCATCGTCGCCCACATAGACCATGGCAAAAGCACCCTGGCCGACCGCCTGCTCGAGCTGACCGGGGCGCTGGAGCCGCGGGAAATGCAGGCCCAGGTGCTCGATGCCATGGACCTGGAGCGCGAGCGTGGCATCACCATCAAGGCCCATGCCGTGCGGCTCAACTACCGCGCCGTCGATGGCGAAACCTACCAGCTCAACCTGATCGACACCCCCGGCCATGTGGATTTCTCCTACGAGGTCTCGCGCAGCCTGGCCGCCTGCGAGGGGGCGCTGCTGCTGGTGGACGCCGCCCAGGGCGTCGAAGCCCAGACCGTCGCCAATGCCTACCTCGCCGTCAACCAGGGGCTGGAAGTGGTGCCGGTGATCAATAAGGTGGACCTGCCCGGCGCCGATCCGGAACGCGTCAAGGAACAGATCGAGAGTGTCATCGGGCTCGATGCCTCCCAGGCCCTGCCGATCAGCGCCAAAACCGGGCTGGGGGTCGAAGCCGTGCTCGAGGCCGTGGTCCATCGCACCCCCCCGCCCAAAGGCTCGCCCGCCGCCCCGCTGCAGGCGCTGTTGTTCGATTCCTGGTTTGATTCCTACCGCGGCGTGATCCTGCTGGCGCGCCTGGTCGAGGGAACCCTGCGCCGCGGCGACAAAATCCGGCTGATGTCGAATGGCATGTGCTATCAGGTCGAAACCCTGGCAGTGCGAACCCCGAAGACCATCGAAGTGGACGAGTTGGCCGCCGGCGAGGTGGGCTTGATCGTCGCCAATATCAAGCGCGTCGGCGATGCCCGCATCGGCGATACCATCACCTCCGATCTCCGCCCCGCCGCCGCCCCCCTGCCCGGTTTTCAGGAAATCAAGCCCATGGTCTTCGCCGGCCTCTATCCGGTGGATAGCGACCAGCACACTCTGCTGCGCGACGCGCTGGAGAAATTGCGCCTCAACGACTCCGCCTTCTTCTTCGAACCGGAAAGCTCCGTCGCGCTCGGCTTTGGCTTCCGCTGCGGCTTTCTCGGCCTGCTGCACATGGAAATCGTGCAGGAACGGCTGGAACGCGAATTCAACCTCGATCTGCTGGTCACCGCCCCCGGCGTGCGCTACCGCGTGACCTTGACCGATGGCAGCCTGGTCGAAGTGGATAATCCCGCCCGCCTGCCTTCGCCTTCCGAGAGGCGCTCGATCGAGGAGCCGGTGATCCGCGCCACCATCATCTCGCCGGAAGAATATCTGGGCGGCCTGCTGCCGCTGTGCGAGGAAAAACGCGGCCGCCAGCAGGGCTTCGAATACCTCGGCCCCGGCCGCGTCATGCTGACCTACCTGCTGCCGCTGAATGAAATCGTCTTGGATTTCTACGACCGGCTCAAAACCGCCTCCCGCGGCTACGCCTCGCTCGATTACCACCTCAGCGGCTATCAGCCCGCCGACCTGGTCAAGCTCGATATCCTGGTCGCCGGCGAGCCGGTGGATGCGCTCTCGCTCATCGTGCATGCCGAACAGGCCTACGAGCGCGGCCGCGCCCTGGCCGCCAAAATGAAGGAGCTGATCCCCCGCCAGATGTTCGAGGTGCCCATCCAGGCTGCCATCGGCGGCAAAATCATCGCCCGCGAAACCGTCAAGGCGATGCGCAAAAACGTGCTCGCCAAGTGCTACGGCGGCGACATCACCCGCAAGCGCAAGCTGCTGGAAAAACAAAAGGAAGGCAAGCGGCGGATGAAAAAGCTGGGCAAGGTGGAAATCCCTCAGGAAGCTTTTCTGGCGGTGCTCAAGATGGGCGAGTGATGGCGGGGCGAAACACCGGGGCTATACTGGCCCTTGCCGGCGCCCGGAGAGGATTTTCAGCATGAGCGTCGCAACCACCCTCGAAACCGAAACCAACCCCTGGACGGCGCAGGCCGCGCGCTTCGACTTGGCCGCGCGCAAGCTCAATCTCGACGAGGGGCTGTGGAAGGTGCTCCGTTACCCCAATCGCGAGCTTACCCTCCACATCCCGGTGCAGATGGACGACGGCCGCTTGGAAATCTTTACCGGCTACCGCGTGCAGCACTCCATCGCCCGCGGCCCGGGCAAGGGCGGCATCCGCTTTGCCCCCGACGTCACCCTCGACGAGGTGCGCGCGCTGGCCACCTGGATGACCTGGAAGTGCGCCGTCGTCAATATCCCCTTTGGCGGCGCCAAAGGCGGCATCATCTGCGATCCGCGGCTGATGTCGCTGGGCGAGCTGGAACGCCTCACCCGCCGTTATACCGCCGAGTTGATGGATTTCATCGGCCCCGAGCGCGACGTGCCCGCGCCCGACGTCAACACCAACGAGCAGGTCATGGCCTGGATCATGGACACCTACTCCATGCACATGCGCCAGACCGTCCCCTCGGTCGTCACCGGCAAGCCGCTCGACCTCGGCGGCTCGCGCGGCCGGCGCGAGGCCACCGGGCGCGGCTGCATGATCGTCTGCGACCAGGCCTCGAAAAAGCTCGGCCTGCAGCGCGACCAAACCCGCGTCATCGTGCAGGGTTTCGGCAATGTCGGCAGCCATGCCGCCCTGCTGCTCGCCCGCGAAGGCTACAAAATCGTCGGCGTGGATGAGCTGGACGGCGGACTCTACCACCCCAAAGGCCTGTCCATCCCTGAATTGATGTCGTGGCGCGCCAAAAACGGCACCCTCCAGGGCTTCCCCGGTGCCGAGTCCCGCCCGCCGGGCGATCTGCTCACCGCGCCCTGCGATATCCTGCTTCCCGCCGCCACCGAAAACCAGATCACCTCCCACAATGCCGCCCGCATCCAGGCGCGCATCGTCTGCGAGGGCGCCAACGGCCCGACCACCGCCGCCGCCGACGAAATCCTGCAGGAAAAACAGATCTTCGTCATCCCCGACATCCTGGCTAACGCCGGCGGCGTCACCGTCTCCTACTTCGAATGGGTGCAGGACCGGCAAGGCTATTTCTGGAAGGAAAACGACGTCAACTCGCAATTGCAGCACATCATGGAATCTTCCTTCCAGGATGTCGTCGGCTACGCCGAGCGCCATGCCGTCAACAACCGCATCGCCGCCTACATGCTGGCCATTGACCGCGTCGCCTTCGCCATTCAGTTGCGCGGCATCTACGCCTGAAGCGCGGCTTAGGGTTGCAACCGGCCTGCTTCACGGGTGGCGGCCGGGCCGCTGCAATGGAGCGCGGATTTTAAGAGCTTCTGCGACTGCTGCCAGTTTGGCATCGGCGGTCCAAAGTAAGGTGCCGGGGGTGGCCAGGCAGGCGGCGAGTAAATGCGCATCCGTCAGCCCAATCCCGGACGCCCATAATTTGCGGACCTTGATCATCCGCCGTATTTCGCTAAGCGCGAGAACTCGCAGCATGGGCAGGCTGTCCAGCAGGGCCAGGGTCTGCGCGCGATGCTGCAGCGAACCGAGCGCTAGTTCCGCCGCGACACAGGGATGCATCGCCACGCGGTTGGCTTCGAGCAATTGTCGTAAAAAGGGTTGGCGAATTCTGAAATAAAAAATCCCAATGCTGGTATCTGCAAGAATCACAGATCGCTGGCTCGCAATCGTCGGACCGGTTCCAGCTTGGGCATCGTGCCTTCCAAGCGGGAAAGCCGGCGTGCGGCTTCGCGTTCGATCAGGGCCTTGAGCGCCTCGCGCAGCAAAGCCGTCCGTTGCTTGACCCCGCTATATTCTTCGGCGCGGCGCAACAATTCATCGTCCAGGGAAACGGTAGCCCTCATGTGAAAAGTTGTGTTTAGTTTAATCCCGGCCAATGTCGCTTCACCCACTCGATTGCCTGCGCGCGCTCCGCCAGCCGTCCCTCGAGCTGTTCCTCCTCCACCGCCGCCAGCATCGCTTTGAATTGCGGCCCCGGTGTGTAGCCCAGCCGGATCAGATCGTCGCCGGTCACCAGCCGCGGCGGATGCAGTTCGACCTCCGATAGCTCCGCCCGCTTGGCGGCGACGTACTCGTGCGTGCTCAGGTTGCCGTGGCTCATGCGGCAGTCCAGCCGGTGCAGCTCCAGATGCTCGTCGAAGCCCGGCAGGCGGAGAAACCGTTTCAGCGTGCTCGGCTTCATCCGCGGGGCGTCAATGAAGCGCAGGTGGTTCTCCACCAGCGCCTCCACCTGGGCGCAGACGGCGTTCGGCAGGCGCAGCCGGCTGCCGGCCTCGGCGGCGATTCTCGCGCCCACGCTGGCGTGGTGGTCGAAGCGTATGCGGTCGGGAGCGCGGCGGAAAGTGGGCGGCTTGCCGATATCGTGAAACAGCACCCCCAGGGCGAGCGTCGCGCTGCAGCCGGCCGGCAGCGCTTCCAGCATCATCAGCGTATGCGTCCAGACGTCGCCCTCGGGATGGAATTGCGGCGGCTGCTCGACCCCTTTCATGCGCTGCGCCTCGGGCAGGATGACGGCCAGCAGTCCGCTCGCTTCCAGCAACTCGAAGGCGCGGCGGGCGCGCCCCTCGGTCAGCATCTTTAAAATCTCGTCGCGGATGCGCTCCGGGCTGCATGCGGCGATTCGCGGCGCCGCCTCGCGCAGCGCCGCCCAGGTCGCCGGCTCGATTTCGAAGCCGAAGCGTGCCGCGAAGCGCAGCGCCCGCAGCAGCCGCAGCCGGTCTTCGCCAAAACGCTCCTCCGGGTTGCCGATGGCGCGCACGATGCCCCGCTCGAGGTCGCTTTGTCCGCCGACGTAATCGAGCACGCGCTCGCGTTCCGGATCGTAGAGCAGCCCGTTGATGGTGAAGTCGCGCCGCGCGACGTCGTCCTTCGCTTCCCGCGCGAACGTCACCGCGTCCGGATGCCGCCCATCGCGGTAGGCGGTCTCGGTGCGGAACGTGGCCACCGCGATGTCGCCTCCGCCGGCCTGGTGCACCAGCACCACGCCGAACTGCGCCCCGACCGCCGAGTGCCGCGGGAACAGCCGCATGACCGCTGCCGGCTCGGCGTCGGTGGCGACGTCGTAATCCACCGGCGCGCGCCCCAGCAGCCGGTCGCGCACGCAGCCGCCGGCCCAATAGGCCTGGTGTCCGGCCGCCGCCAGCCGGCGCACCACTGCCCGCGCCTGCTGCTCGGCCGCCGCCGCTTCCGGCGCCGGTTTTTCGCTCGCATCGGTCATGGCCAAGCTTCATGCTACGCCGGTTGTCCCGGCGGCTGGGACCGCTGCGGCGGAGCCGCACGCCGAAGCTGCTAAGCTGGCCGCATGCTGTCGGCTCCTGATCTAGCCGCGCTGGCGCGCGAATATGGCGTCAGCCTCGACCGGCTGCGCGCCGCCCGCCGCTACCTTTACGGCGGGCTGCTTTGGAGCACGCTCAGCCAGCTCTGGCTGCTGGCCGTGTTGGCGCATCTGGCCTTTCGCGGCTGGGGCGTGCGCATCCGCGGCTGGCTCGGCGCCCGCATGCGAACCGGCTGGCGCCTGTATCTGTTCTTCAGCCTCGCTTTGCTGGCCGCGCTCGAGCTGGCGCTGCTGCCCTGGGCGCTCTGGCTCGGTTGGGCGCGCGAGTCGCTCTACGGCTTCGAGCGCCTTTCGCTCGCCGGCTGGCTGCTCGACTGGCTGAAGTCCGCGCTCATCGGCGTGTTGGCCGGAGCGCTGCTCGCGCTGGTCTTCTACGCCCTTGCCCGGCGCTTTCCCCGCCGTTGGTGGCTGGCCGCCTGGGGGCTGGTCGCGTTGTTCATGGCCGTGGCCACCATTGTCGAGCCGATCTGGATCGAACCGCTCTTCAACCGCTTCACCCCGGTGCAAAATCTCCAGATCCGGCGCGAGCTGCAAGCCGAGGCGCGGCGCGCCGGCGTGCCCGATGCCGCGATTTACCAGATCAACCGCAGCCGCCAGTCCTCGCACACCAATGCCTACGTCGTCGGCCTGTTCGGTACGCATCGCATCGTGGTCTATAACACCTTGTTGCGCGAAGATTCGCCGCGCGAGATCCGCTTCATCGTCGCCCACGAACTCGGCCATTACGTGCTGCATCATCTCTGGATCGGGCTTGCCTTTGGCGCCGGCTGGCTGTTGCCGCTCTTCTGGCTGGGCGCCTGGCTTTTTCGCCGCGCCCTGCGGCGCTGGCCGCATCGCTTCGGCGCCGGCCCCGCCGATCCGGCCGCCCTGCCGTTGCTGCTCTTCTTGCTGGCCGCCCTGTTGTTTCTTTCCACCCCGGCTTTCAACGCCTTTTCGCGCTGGGAAGAGCATCAGGCCGATGCCTACGCGCTCCGGCTCGATCCCGATCCAGCCGCCGGCATTGCCGCCTTTAAAGGATTCGTGCGCAGCGATTTAAGCGATCCGGCCCCTCCGTCCTGGATGATCTGGTGGGCCTTTACCCACCCCAGCCTCCAACAGCGGGTGCGCTTTCTGGAAAAATCCGCTCGGCCGCCCCGTTAGCGCGGGTATGATTTTTGACAATTCGGCGCGGCTTTTGGTAGCATGAATTGGTTTCGCGAGCTTTACGTGTGATCTGTCCGAAGCCGCCCTTGGGCGTCTTCGCTCCATCCTCTCGCTGAAACGGCTGCGAACCTCCCCCACTCCCGGGGGCATATGCAGTCGTTGCCGCCGTGAAACGGAGCCCCTCCCGCTAACCGCGGGACGCGGGCGCGACGTCCGGCGGGAACCTATTTGTGGTCGCGGCGCTGTTGCCGTGGGAGCGCGTGTGCGCTTCCCGGTGCCGAGCGGCTGCGCATCAATTCTGGCGGGCGGCGGCCCGCTGGTGCAATCCCGCAAGGCGGGATGGCGGGTGGGCGTTGTGGCCGCCCGTTTGTGCGTGCCCTCGCGGGCGCGCCGACGTTCGTGCGTTTGGAACGAGCAAGCATACGAGCAAGGAGCCGATAACGTGCCTACCTTCAGTCAACTGGTGCGCCGCGGACGCGAGCAGGCGCGCTACAAGACCGCCTCGCCGGCCCTGCAGCAATGCCCGCAGAAGCGCGGCGTCTGCACCCGCGTGTACACCCAAACGCCGAAAAAGCCCAACTCCGCCCTGCGCAAGGTGGCGCGGGTGCGCCTCACCAACGGCATCGAAGTGACCACTTATATCCCCGGCATCGGCCACAACCTGCAGGAACACTCGATCGTGCTCATCCGCGGCGGCCGGGTCAAAGACCTGCCCGGGGTGCGTTATCACGTCGTGCGCGGGGCGATGGACGCGGTCGGCGTGCAAAATCGCAAGCAGGCGCGCTCGAAATACGGCGCCAAGCGGCCCAAGGCCTGATTCCGGAGATAGCAGCCATGCCACGCAAAGGACATATCGAACATCGCGGTATCCAGCCCGATCCGATTTACAGCTCCGAGCTGGTGGAAAAGTTCATCAACTCGATGATGTGGGCGGGCAAGAAGACCAAGTCGCAGCAGATCTTCTACACCGCGCTCGAACGCGCCGGCCAGAAGGCCGGCGACGAGCCGCTGAAGGTGTTCAAAAAAGCGGTGGAAAACGTCAAGCCGGTGGTCGAGGTCAAGACCCGCCGCGTCGGCGGCGCCAACTACCAGGTGCCGGTCGAAGTCAATCCCAATCGCCGGGTGTCGCTTGCCGTGCGCTGGCTGATCGGCTATGCCCGCACCCGCGGCGAAAAAGGCATGATCGACAAGCTCGCCAATGAAATCCTCGACGCCGCCAACAACCGCGGCGGCGCGGTCAAGAAAAAAGACGATGTGCATCGCATGGCCGAGGCCAACAAGGCCTTCGCCCACTATCGCTGGTAAGGAGATCGCAAGAGTTTCGCAGTTATGCCCCGTTTAGTCCCACTCGAACGCTGTCGCAATATCGGCATCATGGCGCACATTGATGCCGGTAAGACCACGACTACCGAGCGCATCCTTTATTACACCGGCATCACCCACCGGCTGGGCGAGGTGCATGAAGGCACCGCCACCATGGACTGGATGGAGCAGGAGCAGGAGCGCGGCATCACTATCACCAGCGCCGCCACCACCTGCTTCTGGCGCGATCTGCGCATCAACATCATCGACACCCCCGGCCACGTGGATTTCACCGCCGAGGTCGAGCGCTCGCTGCGCGTCCTCGATGGCGCGGTGGCGGTCTTCGACGGCGTGCACGGCGTCGAGCCGCAGTCGGAAACGGTCTGGCGCCAGGCGGATAAATACGGCGTGCCGCGCATCTGCTTCATCAACAAGATGGACCGCGTCGGCGCCGATTTCGATCATGCCCTGGGCACCATCCGCGGCCGCCTGCACGCGCCCGCCGTGGCCATCCAAATGCCGCTTGGGCGCGAAGACGGCTTCCGCGGCGTCATTGACCTGATGCGGATGCAGGCCATCGTCTACCGCGACGAAACCCTCGGCGCCGATTACGAAACCCAGCCCATTCCCGCCGAACTGCTCGACCAGGCGCGCGCCTATCACGAGCAGATGAAAGAGCAGATCGTCGAAAACGACGATGCGCTGCTGCACCAGTACATGGAAGGGGAAGAGATCACCCCCGCCGCCCTGCGCGCCGGCCTGCGTCGCGCGGTGATTGCGATGAAGCTCTTCCCGGTGCTCTGCGGCTCGGCCTTTAAGAATAAAGGCGTGCAGCCGCTGCTCGATGCCGTGGTGGATTACCTGCCCAGCCCGCTCGACGTGCCCCCCATCCAGGGCCTCGACGAAAAGGGCGAAAGCGTCACCCGCCCGCCCGCCGACGACGCTCCGTTTTCCGCGCTGGTGTTCAAAATCATGACCGACCCCTTTGTCGGCCAGCTCGCCTTCATCCGGGTGTATTCGGGCCATCTCGCCAGCGGCCAGACGGTGTGGAATTCGACCAAGACCAAGCGCGAGCGCATCGGCCGGCTGCTGAAAATGCACGCCAACAAGCGCGAGGAAATCGAGGAAGTCTACGCCGGCGACATCGCCGCCTGCGTCGGGCTGAAGACGGTTACCACCGGCGATACCATCTGCGACGAGCGCAAGGCGGTGGTGCTGGAAGCGATCGAGTTCCCCAACCCGGTGATCTCGGTCGCGGTCGAGCCCAAGACCAAGGGCGACCAGGAAAAGATGTCCACCGCGCTGGGCAAGCTGGCGCAGGAAGACCCCACCTTCCGGGTGCAAACCGACCAGGAAACCGGGCAGACGATCATCAGCGGCATGGGCGAGCTGCACCTGGAAATCATCATTGACCGCATGCAGCGCGAGTTCGGCGTGCAGGCTAACGTCGGCAAGCCGCAGGTGGCCTACCGCGAAACCATCCGCAAGCCGGCCGAGGCGGAGGGCAAATACATCCGCCAGACCGGCGGCCGCGGCCAGTACGGGCATGTCAAGCTGCGCATCGAGCCGGGCGAGCCCGGCACCGGCTTCGTCTTCCTCAACGAGCTGTACGGCGGCAGCATTCCCCGGGAATACGTGCCCGCCATCGAGCACGGCATCGAGGAAGCCATGGAGGCGGGCGTGCTCGCCGGCTTTCCCATGAAAGACGTCAAGGTGTCGCTCTACGACGGCAGCTATCACGAGGTGGATTCCAGCGAGATGGCCTTCAAGATCGCCGGCTCGATCGGCTTCAAAGAGGCCTGCCGCCGCGCCCAGCCGGTGCTGCTCGAGCCGATGATGCGGGTCGAAGTGGTGGTCCCGGAAGAGTACATGGGCGATGTGATCGGCGACCTGAACAGCCGCCGCGGCCGGATTGAAGGGCTCGAGCCCCGCGCCGGCAGCCAGGTGATTCGCGCCATGGTGCCGCTCAGCGATATGTTCGGTTACGCCACCGAGCTGCGCTCGCGTACCCAGGGCCGCGCCGCCTTCAGCATGCATTTTGCGCATTACGAGGAAGCCCCCAAGACGGTCTCCGAAGAGGTCGTCGCCCGGGTGCAGGGAAAGACGGAGAAACGCGCCTGAACCCAGGCGAAAGTTCGAGACAAGCGAGGAACATCCTTCCATGGCGAAAGAGAAATTTGACCGCAGCAAGCCGCACGTGAACGTGGGCACGATCGGGCACATCGATCACGGGAAGACGACGCTGACGGCGGCGATCACGAAAGTGCTGTCGAAGCACAATC
>JAJYIU010000025.1 GCA_021789895.1 Acidobacteriota bacterium
CCGATCTCTCGGCAATCCTCATGTACGTCCATGTACACTGCGGTTGCCTCGCGCCTCCCGCCTCGCTCTGCTCGCTTCTCCCTTCGCCTTGGCGTTACTGAATCGCGGAGGGTCGGGACCTGACAGCAAACCCCGACCTTCCCACTCGATCTCAGCGTTTCTTAACTCCCATCGGTGGACTCGTGGGCCGCCGCTAAGGGAAAAATTCCCGGGCGCGGGAGCGGGGCTAGTCAACCGCGGCAGCGGCGGCACTTTTCGTCGCGCGGCGTTCAAGGATTTGCACTTGCCGGCGCCAATCGGCGTTGACAAGCCATTGTGCCACCGGGATTTCGGGATCGAAGGCGGCCAGCAGGGTTGCCAGCCGGGGATGGCGATACAGCGCCGGCGCGATCAGATACAGACAGGGCGGAAGCGAAGAAATCGCGCGGCCGGGGAAATAACCCTGGCGCTCGAGAACGCCATCGAGATGCTGTTGGCGGATGCGAAGCCAGTAATCCAATGCCTGGAGGGCGAAATGCGGATCTTCGCCGGCCTTCAATTCGGCGACGCCGAGGCGGCCGCCGCGATGAAGGAAGAGCCAGTCGAGGCGCATGCTGTCCTGGGCGGCGGAGAGCGAGACCTGGGAATAAAGGCAGCCGAGGTCCCAAGCCGGCGCCAGGCCGGGCAACTGTTGCAACAGGCACGCCTGCAGCCAGGCCTCGGGTTGGGCGGAGAACCAGGGAGATTGGGGGCTGCCGAGCGGTTGGCGCTGGCGCGCCAACTCGCGCAACCAGTCTTCGAAGAGCGCGAAATTGGCAGAGTTGAGCGGGGAAAGCTCGCGGCCGTGGCCGAAGACGAAAGCGGCCGAGGCGCATTCATCGCCGCGCGCCTGGCGGGCAAATTCCAATCCATGCAGGCGAAAGGAAGCGCCACCGCGAGGGCCGTGGAGCAGTTGCGCGGCCGGGCAGAGGGAATGTATGCGAGCCAGCAGGTCGAGGGCGGCAGGGGCGAAGGGAGCAGCGAGCGCGGGTGCGCGGGCAAGGCCGGAGGCGAGAGCGCTGAGGGGCAGCGGCTCGCAGGGCTGGGGATTGCCGTCTTCGTCTAATTGGTAAAGCTCAGGGCGGCGTTCGGGGCGCAGTCCTTCGCGGCGCAGGGCGGCGGCGCGCAGGCCGGGAGAGGGCAGGAGCAGGCGGGTTCGCGGCGGCAGCTCGCGCGAATGCTGCTGGCGCCAGTCCTCGACCCATAGCAGAAGATGGGCAAGGGCCTGTTCCTGACAGGCGGCGGGTTCTTCCGGGGAGAGCGCGAGACAGAGCAGATGGGCGGCGCCGCGGCGGAAGTGCAGGTGCTGCCAGGGATCGCCATGGGAGGGCGAATCTCCGGCCTGGGGCTGCCATTCGGGCCACAGGTGGCGCAGTTTGCCCAGCAGACGGCGGCGGAATTCCTGGCGCGAGCGGGAACGGGGCGGGAGGGCGCCGGCGGGCAGGAGCCAAAGCGGGGAAGGTTGGGCCTGTCCCAGGCGGCGCACCCAGAGCCGCAGTTTTTGGCCACGGATTTCCAGACCTTCGACCCGGCGGACGAGATTGCGCTCGGGCGACCACCAGTGCAGCACCAGGCGCTGGGGCTCGGCCTGGAGAGAGTATCCGCACTGGGGGCCTTCGAGGCGGAGCAGGACCTCATCATTTTCGACAACCAAGACGGCGGGATGAGCGGCCATAAAGCCGCGCAGGCGATTCGCAGCGTCGTTGCGGTCGAAGCCGGGCATAGCGGGGCTCGATTCGGCTTCGATTGTAGTGCCGGGCGGAGGGGGAACGCGCGGGCGACCTGACAACAATCAGCTATCCGCCAAACAGCCACGCTATCCACAAGACAGGCGAAGAATTGCGATGGCTGGCAGCGCGGCACGGCCGCCAACCACGCACCGCGTGGGCACCCGAAATTTAGGCGCTGACGCTATCACCATAGGAAGCTTGAATGCGCACAGGCACTGGAGGACAATGAAGTAACCGACAAAGCCCAAGGCGTCCAGTCGAGGCCGGGGGAAAAACAGGCCGAGGGACGGAATGCTACAGATGTCCGCTACGCCGCCGTTAATCATAGCCGACCAGGATTGGGAACTGGTGCAGGCAGCGCGCCGGCATGATCTGGGCGCATTCGAGCGGCTGGTGCGGCGCTACGAAGCGCGGGTGTACCGGCTGGCGATCCATATCACCGGCAACGGACCGGACGCGGAAGACATCGTACAGGAAACTTTTCTCAAGGCTTATACCCGGCTAGAGCAGTTTCAAGGGCAGTCGCAGTTTTATACCTGGCTGGCGCGGATTGCGGTCAATGAAGCGCTGATGCGGCTGCGCAAGCGGCGCGGCCACAAAGAAGTGCCGCTGGACGAGGAAGTGGACAGCGGGGAGGCGGTGGCGCCGCGCTCGATCAAGGATTGGCGCCCGAATCCGGAACAACAGTATGCCGAATCCGAGCTCAACGCGATTCTCCGCCGCAGCATCGCCAGCCTGTCGTTGAAATACCGCGCCGTCTTCCAACTGCGCGACATTGACGAACTTTCGACGGAGGAAACGGCCGAGCTGCTGGGAATCTCGACCCCGGCGGTCAAATCACGCCTGCTGCGCGCCCGGCTACAGTTACGCGAGAAGCTAAGCCGCTATTTCGCCATTCGGAGACAGAGGCACCCATGAACTGCAATGAACTAATGAGGCATTTAAACGCCTACCTGGATGGCGAACTGCCAGCCCTGGTGCGCGCCGAAGCGAAGATGCACGTGGCGGCCTGCCGCTCGTGCGGGATTGTAGTGGAAACCTGCCGCAGCACGATCCAGGTCTATCGCCAGCAGCACCCGCCACTACCCGACCTGCTGCACCGCAAAGTGATGGACAACGTGGGGCGACGGCTGCGCCCGCCGGCGGCTCAATAAAACCGAGGCGCAGATAAGGCTGCGGCGAGCGCCCGCGAAAAGCTAAAGTCCAAGATCGCCACCGCACATCTTCAGGAACAACAAAATCCACCTATTTTTCATCTAAACCGCAGCACGAGATTGAGGAGCAGGCCGTATGTCTATATGGCGACGGTTCAGGGGTTGCAAGCACGAACGCTTAAGTTTCCCGATCATCACCTCCGAAGACCGAGGCCGGGGCGAGGTGGTGATGCCGCATGTGACCTGCCTGGAATGCGGCTGCGAATTTCGCTATGACTGGGAGCGCATGCATCGCCGCCACGAGCGCCTGCCGCTGATGGCGATCAAGCCCGGTCCGAAGCGCACCGCAGCGTAAAAACAGTTTCGGATCACCGCCATCCGGCCGGGGTTTTGTGCAAGCGGCTCCGCAGCAATCGGTTACACTTGAGGGCGAGGAGTCCTGTTTTGCCGAAAGCTTCGAAAGCCAGCCGTTCCGCGCCAGCAACGCAGCCCGCCCAACCTGAAAAAACAACCAAACGGCAGGCGAGCCCGAACGGCGGCCAGGGCAGCGGGCAAGCGCGCCCGCTGGCGGACAATTTCATACGCGTGTGGGCGCCCACGCTGATCACGGCGCTATTCATCATTACCTTCAACGTACAGGCGTTTGAAATTCCATCCGGCTCGATGGAAAAAACACTGCTGGTCGGCGATCACGTGCTGGTGGACCGAACGCGGTTTTCGCCGGCCACGAGCTGGGCCGGGCCGATTTTGCCCTATCGCCATCCGCGCGACGGGGACGTCGTGGTGTTCATGTCGGTGATCACGCCGGACCTGCACCTGGTGAAGCGGGTGATCGGCGTGCCCGGCGACCGCATACATCTGGTCAATCAGGTGGTGTACCGCAACGGGGTGGCGCTGAAAGAGCCCTATGCCGAGCACACGGCCGGCATGCAGTCGCCGGAGATCGACAATTTTCCGAGGCTGGGAGTGCCGCAGCCCTGCGGGCCGGATTGCGGCGCGACGCCGCAATGGGCCTCGGCTTTGAGCCAATACGTGCAGCACGGCGACCTGGTGGTGCCGCCGCACCATTATTTCGTGATGGGCGACAACCGGGAAGACTCCTACGATTCGCGGTATTGGGGGTTTGTGCCGGAACGCAACCTGATCGGGCGCCCGCTGTTGATTTACTGGTCGTACAAGGCGCATGAGCAGGACCAGACCACGATCAGCCTGTCGCGACGCATGCGGAGCTTTTTCTCGGAGCTCATACATTTTCCCTTCCGTTCGCGCTGGGGCCGCACGCTCCATTTGGTCCGCTGAAAGCCGCACCGGTTATGGCAGCCGCACGCAAGCGCCGCTGGATCTTCATGGCCGCGATCGCGGCGGCGATACTGCCGCTGCTGGTGCCGATGTTCACGCTGCAGCGGAGCAAACAGCGAATCGTGGCGGCATTACAGCAGGCGCTGGGGCGGCCGGTAAGCGCCGCGGCGGTGCGGTTGCGGCTGCTGCCGTGGCCGGGGTTCGAGCTGGACGAGGTGCAACTGGGCGAAAATCCCGCCTTCGGGATCGAGCCGATGGCCAGCGCGGCGGAAGTGATCGCCACGCTGCGGCTGGCGCCACTGTGGCGCGGGCGGTACGAATTTTCCAGCGTCGAACTGGACCAGCCGGAGCTGAACCTGGCGCGGAACCCGGCCGGGTATTGGAATTTTGCCAGCCTGCTCGATTACGCGCAGCAAGGATTGCCCGCGATGCAGCCGAGCGGCGCGCCAGGCGCCTGGTTCCGTCCGGCGCCGTTTCCTTATTTGAAAATCCGCGACGGACGGATCAACTTCAAATTGGGCGGGACGAAGACGCGCTTTTATCTGGACCAGGTGCAGGCGGACCTGGCGCTACAGCATGGCCGCTGGCGATTTCAGGCCAGTTTCGCGCCGCAGCGCAACGATATGAACCTGGACGCGGCGGGACAGGTGCGGATGACGGGCTGGTGGCAGGCCGGGAGCGCGCGTTTCCAGAGCCTGCCCTTTCAACTTCGACTCCACCTGCGCAACGCCTATTTGACTTCCGCCAGCGCATTGCTGCTGGGACACACCGGGCCGCTGGAGGGCATTGCGCAAGCCGACCTGCAACTGCAGGGCAACGGCCGGGGTTTCAGCATTACGGGCATGCTGCAGGCGAATGAACTGCGGCGGCGCGATTTGCTGCTCAACGGATTCGACCTGGCGATGCAGGTGCGGGCGCAATACGATCCCCGCCAAGATCGGCTCGAGATACTCAGCCTGGCGCCGGTACCCAGCCCGGGCTTTCAAATGCAAGGGGTGGTGCAGAACGTATTCACGCGGCCGGCGCCGCGGCTGGAGTGCAGACTGAAAAACATGCCGGTTGCGCCGCTGGTTTTCTGGGCGCGGGCATTCAAAGCCGGCTTGCCGGACGACCTCGAAGGCTCAGGCCAGGCGAGCGGAACGATACGGGCGAGCACCGGCCGGAAAGGCCTGGAATGGCAGGGACAGGCCCGAGTCAAAAGTTTCCGGCTGACGGCTTCGCGGCTGGCGCTGGCGATGCCGCTGGCGCGATGGCGGCTGACGCCGGGCTCGCTGCGGCTGCTGCCGGTCCGGGCACGGCTGCGCACAGCGGATGGGAGCGTGCCGCTCCGCCTCAGCGCGCGCATGGATGCGCGCGGCTACCAGCTCAAGGTGGCGGCGCCGCAATGGCGGCGGGCGGCAATGGAAGAACTGGCGCGGCTGTGGGGAATCGCGCCACCTTATATGGGCTGGATCCACGGCGGCGGGGCAGCCCGGCTGCGCCTGGCGGCGGACTGGCAGGATTATCAGAAGCCGATCTGGACGGGCGAGATAAGACTGCAGCGGGGGCGATTCCGGCTGCCCTACGCCACGTCCAGTCTGCATATCGCCGCGGGCAAGCTGCAATACCGGCGAGCGAAGCTGCAGTTTTCGCTCGACGGCAAGACCGCGGGGATGCCATTTCATCTGAGCTGGCAGCGGCCGCGACAAGCCCAGCAGAATGTCCGGTTCAAGCTGACCGTGCTCCAGGCGAGGCGAGCGAGGCTGGAGCGCTATTTTCGCATTCCCAAGGGCGGATGGCTGCGAAACTGGCTGCGGCTGCGCCCACAGGTGCTTTGGCCGGATTATCACGCCGCGGGCTGGGTCCGGATTCAGGCGCTGCGATGGCATGGGCGGCGGTTGAGCTTCGAGACGCGGATACGGATGTCCGCGACGGGCTGGAAGCTGAGCGGGGTGAGGTTGCGCCTGGCGGGGGGCGAGGTGGCGGGGCGAAGCGAATGGGGGGATGGCGGCTGCGTGTTTCAAGGCCGCGCAAGCGGGCTGCAGTTGGCGCAGCTATGGCCCGGCTTTTCGCTGGCGGGCCGGCTATCCGGGCCGCTGCGGGTGACGTGGCCGCATTGCCGGATCAACGGCAACTGGTCGGCGCAAGGCATGGCCCTGGTGCAGCGGTTACACCTGCCCGCCGCCAGCTTACAACCGAACCTTTCGGGCGAAAGCGAAGCGAAGCTGGTGAGCGCGTCTTTTTTTGCCACGCCGGGGGAAATACGCCTGGCGCGGGTGATGTGGCTGACGAATGCGCGCAATTACAGCGGGGCGGGGAGCTGGCAGCCGAAGCAAGGCTGGGCGATGAAGCTGGCGGGCGGAGGGCGGCGGCTGCGGCTGGTATTGCGGCCGGCGATGAAAACGGCGCGGAGCCTGGCGATGGAGAATCCGGCACATGCGGGCGGCGCGTCCGCAGTGAAGCATCCGCGGACGCCCATATTCAAGCCGAAACCGCCGCAGGCAGGGAAAGAACATGCGCGCTGAAGCGGGAAGGCGGCGCCGGGTACGGCTGGGCAAGCTGCTGGCCGCGGCGGCGCTGATGCTGGGAGGCACGGGATCCATGATCCGCCTGGCCGCGATTCGAATAGCGGAGCGCCGGCAGGCGGCGCCGCCGGCAAATACGGCGACTGCGGCGGCGGCCAACGAATTTCAAAAAAAGCTGGAACGAATACAGGACAACGCCGGTTCGCCCGGACAGCATGCGCCGGTGCGGCTGACGGCGGTGGGCGCCAACGCCTGGTTTGCGCTGCAGGGAGCGAAAAAGCTGCCACGCGGGGTTTCGCATCTGCTGCTCAGCTCGCAGCCGGGGTGGGTGACGGGAAGCGCGCTGGTGGACTTCGACCAACTGCGCCGCGGGCACAACGCCAGCGGCGCCCTGGCAGAGGTCTTGTTCACCGGCAGACACCGGATTTTCGTTCGCGCGCGAGTGCTTTCCAGCGCCGCGCCGGCCGCCAGCCTGCGCCTGGAGACTTTCAGCCTGGACGGGAGGATCATTCCGAACGGGTTGCTGGATTGGGCATTAGCCGAATTTGTACAGCCGAGAAATCCGAAGATACGGCGCCAATTTCCTGTCAGCCTGCCGCAAGGAGTGCGGCGAGCCGCGGTGGGCGACAATGAAGTGACGCTGTACTACTAAATCGCGGCTGCATTTATTGACACCGCAGCTCGCCTACTTTGCAACCATTTCGAGCGCATCATGCCGGAGCTTCCGGGCGGAAAGCATCATTCTGATTGAAAGCAGCGGCAAAAGCCATCAGAAGCCCGAAGATGGATTCAGGCAGACGGCGCAATGTTCGAGACAGGCAGTGCAGGCGAGCAAACAGCGGAAGCCGTAAAATCACGACGCCGCGCGGCGCAATTTTTCAGCAGAGGCGTTTCGCGGCGCGGGATGAGCGTGATCTTCCTGCTCATTCCGCTGCTGATCGGATTGTTGGCATGGAGAAAGCCGTTATACAACTGGGACCTGGTGGCGTACACCGGCTGTGTATTGAGCCGGGAGGGGTTGAATCCAGAACAGGCGCATGCGCTCACCTTTCGGCTGCTGCAAGAGGAAATTCCCGCCCCCAAATATCAATATTTGACCGAACCGCACGCGCCCCCGGATAACGATTATGCGGTGGTGGTGCTGCGCAGCACGAAAAGTTTCCAGCAACAGTTGCGGTTTTTTCAAACGATGTGGCTGTACGTGTGGATTCTGGAAATCCTGCACCGGCTGGGGATGAGCGTCGTGCGGGCCGCAGCGCTGGTTTCGGTTGCCAGCTATTGGGGGCTGATGCTGCCGATCTATGGCTGGAGCCGCAGACAGATGCCCGGCCGGGCGGGGCTGCTGGCAGCCTGGACGCTGGCGGTATGCCCGCCGATACTGCAGATGGCGCGCCTGGCGACGCCGGATGCGCTTTCGGCGCTGGCGCTGACGGCGGCGGGCTACCTGCTGCTGACGAGGAAGGCCGAGGGCTGGTTTGTGGCGCTGAATGCGATGGCGATCTGGATACGGCCGGATAACGTCATTCTTGCCGGGCTGAGCATGGCGGCGCTGTGGCTGGCGCAGCCGGAGCGGCGGCGGTTCTGGCTAACGGGAATGGGAATCGCGGCGGCCAGCTATGGGCTGCTGACGGCGGCGGCGCCGGGATATTCCTGGACGGTATTGTTCTACCACAGCTTCATCGCGCACCTGGATTACCCCGCCAGCGCGGCGGCGCACCTGAGCTGGCGGCTTTATCTGGGCGCGATTGCGCGCGGCGTGGTGGCATTGGGGGAGAGCAGCTTTGCCAGCGAGTTTTTATTGTTGGGCGCGATGGGATTGACGATGCAGCGGGCGCGCAGCAGAGGCCGGCGAAACGCGCCGGATGAGGCCATCATTCCGCTGGCGTGGGCGATGGCGGCGGCGCTGGGGACGCATTTTATGCTGTATCCGATGGTGCAAGACCGCTTTTATATTGCCGAATACCTGCTGCTGGCGTTTGCCGGCTTGCGCGCGATAGCTCACGACCAAGGCGGCGGGCGGGCAGGAGAAATATCAGCGACGGCGGGCAGAAGCCGCGAGCAGGCAGCCGCTTAAGATGCTGGGCGAAGCGATAAGCATCGCATAGCTTCGTTGGTTCGTCGCTCGGCAATCCTCATGTACGTCCATGTACATTGCGGTTGCCTCGCGCCTCCCGCCTCGCTCTGCTCGCTTCTCCCTTCGCCTTGGCGTTACTGAATCGCGGAGGATCGGGACCTGACAGGAAACCCCGACCTTCCCACTCGATCTCAGCGTTCTTAACTCCCATCGGTGGACTCGATGGCCGCCGCTAACTGATCGCGAACAAATGAAGCGCGTCCGGCGGCGGCGCGCGTTTTTGCTATATTAAAAATTTGGCGCGTACATGAATATTCACGAATACCAAGCCAAGCAATTGCTCCGCGAGTACAACGTGCCGCTGCCGCGCGGGCGGGCGACCGACCAACCGGCGGAAGCGGCGCAAATAGCCGCCGAGCTGGGGAAAGCGGTGGTGGTCAAGGCGCAGATCCATGCGGGCGGGCGCGGGCAAGGCGGCGGGGTCAAGCTGGCCTCGACGCCGGCGGAGGCGCAGCAGTGGGCGGAAAAAATTCTGGGGATGACGCTGGTGACCCGGCAGACCGGGCCGGAAGGACGGGTGGTGCGGCGGGTGCTGGTCGAGGAAACGCTGGCGATCGAGCGCGAGATCTACCTGGCGATCGCAGTGGACCGGGCGGCGGGGCGGCCGGTGGTGCTGGCGGCCGCGGCGGGAGGGATGGAAATCGAAGAGATTGCGGCGCGCGATAAGAATGCGCTGCAGCGGGAATGGTTCGATCCGGACCGCGGGCTGATGGGATTTCAGGCGCGGCGGCTGGTGGAAGGCCTGAAGCTGCCGCCGGAGGCGGCGAGCGCGGGCATTGCGCTGCTCAGCTCGCTGGCGCGAGCTTTTGCGGCGCTGGATGCGGCGCTGCTGGAAATCAATCCGCTGGCCTTGACCGCCGACCACCGGCTGGCGGCGCTGGACGCCAAAATCCGGCTGGACGACAACGCGCTCTTCCGGCATCCCGAGCTGAAACTGCTGCGCGACCTGAACGAGGAATCGCCGCTGGAGGTGGAAGCCAGCCGCCACAACCTGAACTACATCAAGCTGGACGGCAGCGTCGGCTGCATGGTGAACGGCGCCGGGCTGGCGATGGCGACCATGGACATCATCGAGTACGCCGGCGGGCGGCCGGCGAATTTTTTGGATGTCGGCGGCGGGGCGAACCGCGAGCAGGTGCGCAGCGCGTTCGAGATTCTGGTGCAGGATCAGGCCGTGAAGGCGATTCTGATCAATATCTTTGGCGGCATCCTGCGTTGCGACACGCTGGCCTCCGGGGTGGTGGACGCCGCCCGGGCGACGGGGCTGAAACTGCCGCTGGTGATCCGCATGGAAGGCACCAACGTGGAGCAAGGCAAGGAAATTCTGCGCGCCTCGGGACTGCCGATCACACTGGCGGACGGGCTGCGCGATGCGGCGGAGAAAGCGGTGGCGGCGGCGCGGGGATGAACAGCGGGAAAGCAAGATGAGCATTCTAGTCGATCGGAACACGCGCGTACTGGTGCAGGGCATTACCGGGCGGGAGGGAAGCTTTCACACGCGGCAATGCCGGGAATACGGGACCCAGATCGTCGCCGGAGTAACGCCGGGCAAGGCGGGCAGCAGCCATGAAGGCATACCGGTCTTCGGCACGGTGGCCGCAGCGGTCGCGGCGACCGGGGCCAACGCATCGCTGATTTTCGTGCCGCCGCCGTACGCCGCCGACGCCATCATGGAAGCGGCGGAGGCGGGGCTGCCATTGATCGTCTGCATCACGGAGGGGATTCCGACGCTGGATATGACGCGCGCGGAGGGCTTTTTACGGCAGACACGGGCGCGGCTGATCGGCCCCAACTGTCCGGGCATCATCACGCCGGGCGAGGCCAAGCTGGGAATCATGCCGGGGGCGATCCATATGCCGGGGCCGGTCGGAATCGTGAGCCGCAGCGGGACGCTGACGTACGAAGCCGTACACCAGTTGACGCGGCTGGGACTGGGGCAAACGACCGCGATCGGGATCGGCGGCGATCCGATCATCGGCACCAGCCACCGCGACGCGATCGAGATGTTTCAGGCGGACGGGGCCACCGAGGCGATCGTGATGATCGGCGAGATCGGCGGCACGGCGGAAGAGGAGGCGGCGGCGTTTATCCGCGAGCGGGTGACGAAGCCGGTGATCGGCTTCATCGCCGGCCAGACGGCGCCTCCGGGACGGCGGATGGGGCATGCCGGAGCGATCATCTCCGGCGGCACCGGCGGAGCCCAGGCCAAAATGGAAGCGATGCGGGCGGCCGGCGTGCATGTGTGTGCCAGCCCGGCCGAGATTGGCGCCAGCGTGGCCCAGGTTCTAGGCGCCGGGGTTCGCTAAGCGCGCCGGAACCGGCGGCGCGGAGCCGCAAAAATGCAAGCCGAACCGCCCGGCGGCAAGTCTAATTTCCCGACAGGAAAACTATGGCAATTGAACGCACGCTAACCATCTTCAAACCCGATGCGGTGGCGGCATCGCTGACCGGGACACTGCTGGCGCGGCTGGAGAAAGCCGGGCTTAAGATTCTGGGGCTGAAACGGCTGCGCTTGAGCGCCGGACAAGCGGAAGGATTCTATGCAGTTCACCGCCAGCGGCCTTTTTTCACCTCGCTGGTGAAGTTTATGACCGAAGGCCCGGTGGTGGTGGCCGTGCTGGAAGGCGAATCGGCCATTGCCAAATTACGCGAGTTGATTGGCGCGACGGATCCGGCGAAGGCGGCGGCAGGCACCATCCGCAAGGATTTTGCCACCTCGATCGAACGCAACGCCATTCACGGATCGGATGCGGCCGAAACCGCGCGCTTCGAAATCGCCTACTTTTTCACCGGCGCAGAGCTGAACCAGGGGTGACGGGACGACAGGCCAAAGCATGGCCACGCTGGGAAAACTGCTGATCGGCGCGGGCGCGCTGCTGGCCGTCCTGGGGCTGCTGCTATTGGCGGCAACGCGGCTGGGACTGCCGCTGGGCCGGCTGCCCGGCGATGTGGTTGTGCGCCGGCGCGGCTGGACACTGTATATTCCCTGGGCCAGCATGCTGCTGCTCAGCCTGGTGCTAACGCTGGCGATCCATCTACTGCGGCGCCGATAAAGCATAAAAATACAGTCCAAAAGTAGTTTTATCGAAAAAAGGAAAACGCATATCTCCGGATCGGGTATCAGAGCACGTGGTTAGCAGCCGTTTCATCAGCCGACCATGACGCCGTTCGGGCGTCATCTGCGCTGCGCCATGCGCCGGTGATATCTTTGTCCCAGCCAACTGCCGCCGCTGCCGTGCCGGCGCGCGACCCTCCGCCGCCGGCGCTTTGCGTTGATCTGGACGGCACGCTGTGCCGCACCGACACGATGCTGGAATCGCTGCTGCGGCTGGCGCGGCGGCATCCGCAAATGGCATGGCGAGCGTCCGGCTGGCTGCTGCAGGGGAGAGGCGAGTTCAAGGCGAAGCTGGCGAAACACGCCCGGCTGGATCCTTCGGCGCTGCGCTACAACGACCGGCTGCTGGCGCAGATCGCGGCGGCACGGTCGCGGGGCCGAAAAATCGTGCTGGCAACCGCGGCGGACGAGGGCACAGCGCGGGCCGTGGCCGAGCACCTGGGCTGTTTCGACGAGGTCGTCGCCGGCAACGGGCGGAAGCCGCTGAAAGGGAAGGCGAAACTGGCGGCCTTGCGCGCCCGCTATGGAGCGACCGGCTTCGATTATGCCGGGGATTCGCCGGCGGATTTTGCGATTTGGGCAGAGGCGCAAACGGCCATCTATGCGGGCCACAGCCGGCGCCTATGGCGGCGGCTGGAGCGCCGGCATCCGGCGGCCATACATGCCGGGGAAGCGAGGCCGGCGGCGTGGGTGCGGCTCCTGCGCATGCATCAATGGACGAAAAACCTCATCATTTTCGTTCCCTGGTTCGCGGCGCACGATTTCAGCAACGCGCATGCGGCAGCCGCGGATGGGTTGATGTTTCTGGCGTTTTGCCTGTGCGCGTCGGCGGCCTACATATTCAACGACCTGATGGACCTTGAAGCCGACCGGCGGCATGCGGACAAGCGGACGCGTCCGCTGGCGGCCGGCGACCTGCCATTGCAAGCCGGCATCATCGGCGCGCCGCTGCTGGCGCTGGCGGGTTTAGGGCTGGCCGCCGCCATTTCGAAAGCGACGGCGGCGGTTGCAGCCGGATATCTGCTGGCCACGCTGTCCTATTCGATTTACCTGAAGCGGCAGGCGCTGATTGATATCTTCACGCTGGCGGGGTTATATACCCTGCGGCTGATCGCCGGCCACGTGGCGGCGCAGGTGCAATATTCGCCCTGGCTTTTGACCTTTGCGATGTTCATCTTTCTCAGCCTGGCGGTAGCGAAGCGGGTATCCGGGCTGGCGGCGGCGGGAGCGAACGGCGGGACGGCGGAACCGGGACGAGGCTACCGCTGCGGAGATTTGAATTTTCTACAGAGCTTCGGCATGCTTTCCGGCGGGCTGGCAGTGCTCATTCTGGCGCTGTACGTTACCAGCAGCGCGGTGACGCGACTTTACCGGGAGCCCATCTGGCTGTTGATTCTGTGCCCGATTTTCCTGTACTGGATCGGGCGGGTATGGCTGCTGACGCATCGCGGGCAGATGCATTCCGATCCGGTGCAATTTGCGCTGAAGGACAAGCGCAGCTACGCCATGCTGGCCCTGATGGCGGGAGTCCTGCTCGCCGCCGGGCCGAAATAATCCGAATCCAATCGTGCCGGCAGGAAGGATGGATGAGGCGGGCGAAAGGAATGATCAAAGCCGGAAGATTTTTATGGATGCGAGACGGCATGGAGAGGGAAGGGAGCATCCGTAGAGGGCAGGCTTGACCCGGCGGGATGGAGCCGGCGAGAAATCAACAGCGAGGTATCTATGCAGACCGGATATGAACTTTTCCTACATGAGATGAGCGACATGCTCGACGCCGAGCGGAGGCTGGTCGAGGCGTTGCACCGGCTGGAAGAGGATTCGAGCTATCCTCAGCTCAAACAGGCCTTTGCCGATCATGGCCGGCAGACGGAGGGGCACGTGGAGCGGCTGGAGCAGTGTTTCGAGCTGCTGGATGCAGAGCCCAAGCCGACGCAATGCGCCGGCATACGGGGCATCATTCAGGAAAAAGAATCGTTTATGGAGGAGAACCCGGAGTCGGACATTCTCGACACCTTTCACGTCGGCGCCGGAATCAAGACGGAAAATTACGAGATCTGCGCGTACCAGGCGCTGATCAATATGGCCGAGGCCCTGGGCCAGAGCAAGGCAGCGCGGCTGCTCAATGCCAATCTGAAGGAAGAAAACGCCGCGCTGAAGAAGCTGCAGGGCTTCGAGAAAAAGATCAGGCCCAGCCGTATGCACGAGGACGAGGAAGAGGCGGTTCCAGCAGCGCGGCGGCGGGCGGCGGGGCCGGGTTTGCGCGGCAGCAGGCAGAGAGCGGCGCGGCCGCGCCGGGCAGCTTGAGAAGCAACGCCAGGCTCAAAATAAGAAGCGGGCCGGGAGGGTTCCCGGCCCGCGGAGAATCAGACGCATGGCCTGGGTCTCAATGGACCTGGGCCGGCGCCGCTTTGCGGTAAAAGGCGAACAAGTCGTTGTGCAGCTTGGCCAACGCGGTCTTATCCACGTAAATCATGTGGCCGGTGTGATAGAAAGCAGTGGAAATATTGGCGCGCGCGGCGGGCGCCAAGTGCATTTGGTTGAGGGTATATTGCACCGCCATATAGGGCGTGGCCAGATCGTAATAGCCCATGGCGATGAAAACCTTCAAGTAGGGATTCTTCTCAAAGGCGCGGCGGAGCGAGCCACTGACGTTGGGATAGCCGCCCCATCCGCCGTATCCGCGCGGGCCGTTGCTGAAGTTCCAGGGTCCGATGCCGCCGCCCAGGATGTAATAGTAAAGGTCAGTTTTATAGTTGAGATCGCGGCGCAAATAATTGTAGAGCATGGAGTTGAAGGGCGGCGTGATGGCGGCATCGCTGGGGTCGTAATGGGGGTATTCGCCGACCCGGCTGTAAGCCCAGGCGGTAAAACGGCTGTCGAGGCGCCCGACGATCAGGTTGCGGCGGCGCAGCAGTTGGCGGTCGAAATTGGCATTGGGGATGCGAAGGTCGCTACCCATGACGTAGTTGTAGCTGAGTCCGGAGAAGCGGGCCAATTGATGCGCGACGGACTGGAGTTGGGCCCGGGGAAGACTGCTGCCGGCCATCAGGGCCGGGGCATAGACATTTTGCGCAAACGCCTTGGCTTCAGCGGAGACCTTGCTCACCGGCAGTTTTTCAAGATCGGGAGAAAGCTGGTGATGGTACCAGGCAGTGTCGGCATAGCTGGGCAGGTAAAGGACATCGGGCAGAGCGTTGTTATGGGCGAAGCTGAGGGTACGGAAATCGAGCACGGTCGAGAGCAGCGAGATGCCGTTCAGGGCGATACCCTGGCGCTCCAGATAATCGGAGAGCCCGGCGGCGCGGGTGGTGCCATAGCTTTCGCCGAGCAAGAAGAGCGGGGAAGTCCAGCGGCCATTCTGGTTCAAATACAGGCGTATGAATTCGCCAAAGGCTTGCAGATCGCCTTGCAAGCCCCAGAATTTCTGGCCAATGGAGCGATCCACCGAGCGGCTGTAGCCGGTGCCGATGGCGTCAATAAAGACGAGATCGGTGAAGGGGAGGATGGTATCGGGATTCGGGGCAATGCTAAACGGCGGGTGCGGCAGCAATCCATTGGGCTGAAGCACCACCCGCTCTGGTCCGATGCCGCCCAGATGCAGCCAGACGGTGGAGGAGCCGGGGCCGCCGTTGAAGCAGAAGGTGAGCGGCCGGCTCGAGGCTTTTTCATGCGGGAGCGTGTAGGCGACATAGAACACGCGCGCCTGGAGCTTGCCGAAGGTATCATGCAGCGGGATGGTGCCGGCGGTAGCGGTGTAATTGAGGACGGTGCCATTGATGCGAATGGAATGCTGGGTGACGACCTGGCCGCGGGGCGGAAGCTGAAAGTGATTTTTGGCCTGAGCCGCGGGATTGGGGCGCGGCATGGGCGGACGGCGGCGGCGCTGCTGGCCCGAAAGCGCGAGCGGCAGGCTGAGGCTTAAGCCCAGGACAAGAGTGTTTCGCCAGTGAGCGACGGATTCGAGACGCATGACTCATCCTCTCCTTCGATGGGATTCAATGCCTTGAAACTCCGAATCTAGCATACGCGCGGGAAGCAAAAAGGTTAGCAGGCAGCGAGAGCGAATTACAGAATGCTGGGCGAAGCGATAAGCGTCGCATAGCTTCGTTGGTTCGTCGCTCGGCAATCCTCATGTACGTCCATGTACACTGCGGTTGCCTCGCGCCTCCCGCCTCGCTCTGCTCGCTTCTCCCTTCGCCTTGGCGTTACTGAATCGCGGAGGGTCGGGACCTGACAGGAAACCCCGACCTTCCCACTCGACCTCGGCATATCTAACTCCCAGCGGTGGACTCGTGGGCCGCCGCTAGACGCAAGTAACGGCGCGGGGTCCCCGGGGCAGGGTGGTAATCGAGCCAGGCCAGGGAGGAGCGCCGGGTTGGGCGGAGCAGCGCGAAAACAGCCGGTCCCCGCCGCCGCGCCGCGGGAGTTTATGATGGGAGTAGGGTTGAGCCCAGCGGGAAGAGCCCGCAGGCCCAATGCGCCGTTATGCCTCCTCGCAGCCGACACTTGTTCCGCATCTTCGGCATTGACATCGATTTTGACGCGAGCTGGTTCATCATTTTATTCCTGATCGCGTTTTCCCTGGCGGGCGAATTCCAACGCCTGCCGGGATGGACTACGACGACCATCTGGGGCGCAACGCTACTGACCACGGCGCTTTTTTTTGCCTGCCTGGTGCTGCACGAATTGGCGCACAGCCTGGTGGCGCGGTCGTACGGCATCGAGGTTCACGGCATACGGCTCTACGTATTCGGCGGCGTCAGCCAGATTACCAGCGAACCCAAACGCCCCGGCGCGGAGTTGCTGATCGCGATCGTCGGGCCCTTGACCAGCCTGGCGCTGGGCGGCGGGTTCACCCTGCTGGCGAAAAATTTAGCCCAAAATTCGCCGCTGCAGATCATGGCCGAGTGGCTGGGGATCATCAACCTCATCCTGGGCGTCTTCAACTTGATTCCCGGATTTCCACTCGACGGCGGGCGGATCTTGCGGGCGCTGATCTGGACGGCGAACCATAACTTTTTACGGGCCACCCTATGGGCCACGCGGGTAGGGAAAGTCATCGCGATCGGGCTGATCCTGATCGGCATCGTGCAGGTCTTCCAAGGCGGCGACCTGAACGGGCTTTGGCTGGCGTTTATCGGATGGTTTCTGCTGACCGCGGCGGACCAGAGCATGAAGCAAACCGAACTG
Source organism: Acidobacteriota bacterium (assembly GCA_021789895.1). Taxonomy (GTDB): domain Bacteria; phylum Acidobacteriota; class Terriglobia; order Terriglobales; family SCQP01; genus JAKASR01. Next base: position 17,148 of record JAJYIU010000025.1, read on the forward strand.
CGGGATGCGCTGACCAATTACGCCGTGCGGGACTTGTCATCACCGTTTTTCTCGCGGGTCGAACCGGAAGAGAATTTGGAAGAATATTTTGCGCGCGCGGTCGAGCAGCACGATTATCAGCCAGCCCTGGTGATGGAAAACGACGAATTGCTGGGGATCATTTCGCCTTCGGATTTGCGCCAACTGCCGCGCGAAAACTGGGCCCGCACCACGGTACGCGACATCATGACGCCGCGCGAGCAGGTGACGGCGGTTTCGCCGAGAGACAGCCTGGGCGACGTGCTGGACCGGATGACGACCAAAAATCTGAAGCTGCTGCCGGTGCTGGAAGCCGGCCGGGTGCAGGGGGTCATCGGGCGAGACCGCATCCTGCAACTGGTGCAAAATCATTTCGCCAGCCATCAAATACCTCACTGAGCCGACTATGAATGGAAATCACGCATGCACGAACCCCGCCTGGGGCGGTCCGGGAATGGCGCCGCGCTGGACGCGGGGCGCGAAAGACGGAGTGGGCTGCTCCTACTCGGCTTCCAGCCGGGTCTGGTTTACCCTGGCGCAGGGGATCGTCACGGAAGCGTATTTTCCGACCCTGGACCGGCCGCAGATACGCGATTTACAACTATTAATTTGCGACGGGCAAAGCTATTTTCAGGAAGAGCGGCGCGATCTGCGCTCGGAAATCAAGCTGCTGGAACCAGGCGCGCTCGGCTACCAGGTGAGCAAAAGCGATCCGGCGGGGCGCTATCGCATCGAGAAGCAGATTTGCACCCATCCCCACTACGACGCGTTAATTACGCAATGCCGGCTGGTGATGAAACCGGGGACGGAGCCGCCGCGGCTGTATCTGCTCTGCGCTCCGCATCTGAACTGCGGCGGCTGGAACAATCTTGGGGAGGTGGCGCGGGTATCCGGACGCACGCTGCTGCTGGCCCATAAAGACGATAGCTGGATTGCGCTGGGCGCCGACTGCGAGATGGCGGCGGCCTCCTGCGGTTATGTCGGAGTCAACGACGGCTGGACCGACCTGCACGACAACATGCAGATGGACTGGCATTTCGACTGCGCCGGTCCGGGGAACATCGCGCTTATGGCGGAGCTGGCGATGCCATCATCGCTGGAATTCATTTATGGATTGGGCTTCGGCAACAGCTCGCATAGCGCCATCAACGCCTTACTGCAAGCGCTGGGACAGCCGCAGCCAGCGGCCCGCACGTATTTTCTGGAGCAGTGGCGCAAAGCCGCCCCCCCAGTGAATGGGAAGACGGGCATTGAAAAGATCGCCGGGGATGGGGGGCGGCTGTACCGCACCAGCGCCAGCCTGCTGCTGGCGCACGAGGATAAAACTTACCCCGGCGCGATGATTGCCGCGCTCAGCATTCCGTGGGGCGAGGTGCAGAGCGATGACGATTTAGGCGGCTATCATCTGGTCTGGACGCGCGACCTGGTGGAGTCGGCGACCGGGCTGCTGGCGGCCGGGTATCGGGAGACTCCGCTGCGCGCGCTCATCTATCTGGCAACCTCGCAGCGCCGGCATGGCGGCTTTTACCAGAATTTCTGGGTTGACGGCACCCCTTACTGGCGCGGGCTGCAATTGGACGAAATCAGCTTCCCGATCATTCTGGCCTGGCGCCTGCGGGAGCTTAAAGCCTTGGGCGAGTTCGATCCGCTGCCGATGGTGCGGGCGGCCTGCGGCTACGTCATCCGGCATGGACCGGCAACCGCACAGGAGCGTTGGGAAGAGGCGGCGGGATATTCGCCTTCGACCCTGGCCGCCACGATTGCGGGACTGATCTGCTCCGCGGATTTTTTCCGGGCAGCCGGAGATACTGCAAGCGCCTTATATGCAGAAGATTATGCCGACTTTCTTGAAGCAAACCTTGAGAAGTGGACCGTGACCACCCAAGGGGCGTTGGTGAGCGGCATGGCGCGGTATTTCATACGCATTCACCCGCTCGACTTGAACGATCCGCATGCCGATGAGGACGCCAACCACGGAATGCTGCATATCGCCAACCGGGCGCCGGGAGCCGTCGCCGACTTTCCAGCCAAAGACGTGGTAGATGCCGGCTTTTTAGAGCTGGCGCGCTATGGCATACGGCGAGCCGGCGATCCGCTGATGGAAGATTCTTTGCGAGTGGCCGATGCGGTGCTGCGGGTCCAAACGCCGGCGGGTCCCTGCTGGCGCCGCTATAACCATGACGGCTATGGGCAACGGGATGACGGCAGCGCATTCCAAGGCTGGGGACGGGGGCGGCTATGGCCGCTGCTGACCGGCGAGCGCGGGCATTATGAACTCGCCGCGGGCCGGGATGCGACCCCGTATGTGCGCGCGATGGAGGGTTTCGCCCAGGGCGTGGGCCTGCTGCCGGAACAGATCTGGGACAGGCCGAACAATCCCACGCAATTTCTGCGTTTTGGCGGCCCCACCGGATCGGCCATGCCCTTGATGTGGGCGCAAGCGGAATACATCAAGCTGGCCAATTCGATGGCCAACGGCGAAGTAGTGGACAAAATATCCGTTGTCGCCGGGCGATATCTCAAGCCGCGGAACCCGGCGCGGCTGGAAATATGGCAATCCCATCGCCAGCCCGCGGAAGTTCCCGGCGGCTGGAAGCTGCGCATCCAGGCGCCGCAGGCGTTCCTGCTGCACTGGAGCCTGGATGAGTGGCAGCAAATCCGCGATACCCGCTCAACGCCGACCTCGCTGGGGGTCGAATACGTAGATCTGGCGCTGCCGGCGGGGCAGCGCGCGCCGCTGCGCTTCACGTTTCGCTGGCTGCCGGAAGAGCGCTGGGAAGGAAAAGATTACGAGGTGAAAATCAGCGCGGCGAAGGCGGCAATCCGGTAAAGTAAAAATTAAGGACCGGGACGGCCGCGCCAGCGGGAGGAAAAGCGCAGCGCCGATCCGGTGGCCGGAAGGAGAAGTGCCAAGATGCCGAGGAAGAAGGATGTCAATTCGACCCATTCGCCGGAGCCGCGGGCGGCGCGCCGGCGTAAAGAAGCGATTGCCGCGGCCGGTGCGGCGAGCGGCAGCAACGATGTGAAACCCCCGGCGGCGGAGGCCGAAATTCCCGAGCCGCAGGCGCGGGCCGAAAACAGCGCCAGCCCGCAGCGGCATGCGGAACCGCAGGCCATCAACGCGGCTTCGAGCCCCAAGCCGCTGGCGGAATCGCGCCCATCGGATGAACAGATACGACGGCGCGCGTATGAGATCTGGCAAAAGCGCGGGGGCGCGCATGGCCGCGACCAGGAAGACTGGTGGCAGGCGGAAACTGAATTGAGAAACGTCGGCCGCAAGATTGCCTGATCCCGGTATGCGCTATGCCGCGATTTTTTGCGATTTGGGCGGGGTGGCGCTAACCAATGGCTGGGATCGCAAAGAACGCGCCGCGGCGGCGCAGCAATTCGGGATGGAGCCGAATGAACTGGAGCGCCGGCATGCGGCCGCGGCGGACGATTTCGAGTGCGGCCGTTTGCCGCTCGGCCGCTATCTAGAGAGCGTTTTCCTGACGGCGCCAGACTCGGCCAAGGCGGAGTCCATCCGGGCATTCATGCAGGCGCAATCGCGGCCGTATCCGGCGGCGCTGGAGGCGCTGGCGCGGATCGGGCGGCGCAATCCCGGCCTGCTGCTGGCCACGCTCAACAACGAAGCGGCCGAGTTGAATCAGTACCGGATCGAGACCTTCCGGCTGCGGGATTATTTCCGCCTGTTTTTCAGCTCCTGTTACCTGGGAGCGCGCAAGCCCGATCCGCGGGCTTACCAGCTAGTACTGGCCTACACGCAATTGCCGGCGCCGGCCTGCCTGATGCTGGACGACCGGGAAGAAAATCTGGCGGCGGCCGGCCGGCTGGGCATGGCGACATGGCACATCACCGTGCCGGGGGATTTGAGCAGGGTCGAACAGATGCTCAATCAAGCGAGCGCGCCGGCGGGCGCCCGACTTTAGGCCAAAGCGGCAATCACGGCTGCGGCGAATTGCCGGGTGGACGAGGCGCCGCCGACATCGCGGGTCAGGGCCCGTTTTTCACAATAGACTTTCACCAGCGCTTGCTGGATGCGCGCAGCGACATCCTCCTGGCCGATATAGCGCAGCATCATCAGGCAAGCGAGCAGCATGGCGGTAGGGTTGGCGACGCCCTGGCCGGCGATATCCGGCGCGGAGCCGTGCACGGCCTCAAAAATCGCATCGCGCAGGCCGAGATTCGCGCCGGCGACCAGACCCAGGCCACCGACCAATCCGGCGCATAAATCGCTGAGGATATCGCCATAGAGGTTTTCCAGCAGCAGCACATCAAAGCGGGCCGGATTCATGACCAGTTGCATGGAAGCGTTATCCACAATGGCTTCTTCATAGACGAGGTCGCCATATTCCCGGGCGACCTCGCGGGCACAGCGCAGGAAGAGCCCGTCGGTAAGCTTCATGATATTGGCTTTGTGGATGGCGGTAATTTTTTTGCGTTGGTTGGCGGCGGCGTATTCAAAGGCGAAGCGGGCGATGCGGGTGCAGGCTTTTTCGGTGGCGATCTTCAGGCTTTCCACCACGCCGGGGGTGACTTCGTGTTCCAACCCGCTGTAGAGGCCCTCGGTATTTTCGCGGATGATGACCAAATCCACGCCTTCAAAGCGGCTGGCCACGCAAGGCATATTTCGCACCGGGCGGAGATTGGCGTACAGTTCAAACTGCTTGCGCAAGGCGACATTAATGCTGGCAAAGCCTCCGGCAATCGGGGTGGTGACGGGCCCCTTGAGGCAAGTATGATTGCGGGCGATGCTGGCGAGGACCTCGTCGGGCAGCGGATCGCCGCTGAGGGTGTGGGCCGCCAATCCGGCGAGGACCTCTTCCCACTCGATTTTGGCGCCGGCGGCGTCAAGCACCTCGATGGCCGCGTCCACGACTTCCGGGCCGATGCCATCCCCGCGAATCAAGGTCACTTTTTGCATGGCCATTCAAGTATAGCGGGCAGGCAGCCGCAGCCGCGGCGCGGGCGTAAAGCGGATCAAGCGGCGCGGCGGCGGCGGGAACGGGCAGCGGGGAGGGGACGCGCGGCGCGTCCTTTGGTTTCGCCGGCAGGGGCGGCTTTGGCGGGTTTCGGTTTTTCCTCCAAGCTGCGCTTGAGGGCATCCATCAGGTCCATCACCCGGGGACGGGCGACGGGATGCGAAGGCGGGGCGGGAGCGCGTCCTTCGACTTTGGCTTCGACCAGGCGCTCCAGGTTTTTGCGATAGCGATCTTCGTAGCGGGCGGGATCGAAGGGCTGCACCATGCCTTCCAGCAGTTGCAAGGCGAGCTTCAACTCGGCCCCGGAGGCGGCGGATTCGGCGGGGGCGCCGAAATTTTCCGCCACGCGCAACTCGTCATGGTAATACAACGTATGCAGCAGCAACCCGGAGCGGGCGCGGCCATTCGCGGCCGGCATGCCGGCGAGATGCGTGGGACGCAGCAGCGAGAGATATTCGCGGTTGTGCATGCTGAGCTGAACCAGGGCAACCCAGCCGCCCTGCTCCAGGGCATGCAGCAACAGGGCATAGGCCTTGCGGCCGGCGGTTTCCGGCACCAGATAATAAGACGATTCGAACCAGAGCGGATCGATTTCCGCGGCGCGACAGAGCGAGAGGATGCTCATCTGCTTTTGCGTATGCGGGGCGGCGCTTTGGATTTCCTGCGGGCTGACGACAACGTACTCGCCTTTGGAGAACTCGTAGCCGCGGACGGTATGGTCGCGGCCAACGACCTGGCCGTCGGCCGGGCAGACCATCTGCTGCTTCAAGCGCACATGGTCGGAATCATGCAGCAGGTGAAAGCCGATGCGCTCGCCGCGCGCGCCGGAAAACAGGCGCACCGGCATCGTCACGAGTCCAAAGGTTAAATAACCCGACCAGACCCCCGCCATAATCGGCTTAGATGCGGGGACTGCGAAAGAGGAATCGCGCGCGCTGGCATACAATGTAGTGTCTCGAAAGCGATGCCATGGCAAAAAAATTCAGTCAACTCACGGAACCGGAGATTTTGGCGCTGGCGATCACGCTGGAAGAAGAAGACGGCCGCATCTACGGCGAGTTTGCCGAGGGACTGCGGCAGGATTTTCCCGCTTCGGCCAAGCTATTCGACGAAATGCAGGCGGAGGAGGATGGGCACCGCCGGGCGCTGATCGAGACCTTTCGCGCGCGCTTCGGCGAGCACATACCGCTGGTGCGGCGGCAGGACGTCAAAGGCTTTGTCGAGCGGCGCCCGGTCTGGAGGGTGCGCCCGCTGGGCCTGAAAGTGGTGCGCCGGCAGGCGGAAATCATGGAACTGGAGACGCGCCAGTTCTACGAGCACGCCATGTCGCGGGTCGGCGACGCGGCGGTACGCAAGCTGCTGGGCGATCTGGCGGAAGTCGAACGGCGGCATTCGGCGATTGCCGAATCGCTGGAAAAGCAATTGTTGACGCCCGACGTGCAGGCGGCCGAAGAAACGGCGCGGCGGCGATTGTTCGTTTTACAGGTCGTGCAGCCCGGCCTGGCGGGCCTGATGGACGGTTCGGTTTCGACCCTGGCGCCATTATTCGCCGCCGCCTTCGCCACCCGCAACAGCCTCGAAGCTTTTCTGGTCGGCCTGGCCGCGTCGGTGGGGGCGGGCATCTCGATGGGCTTCGCCGAAGCGCTCTCGGACGACGGCTCGCTCACCGGCCGCGGCCATCCCTGGGTTCGCGGCCTGATTTGCGGGCTGATGACGACCGCGGGCGGCATCGGACACACTTTGCCGTTTTTAATCTCCAACTTCCACCTGGCGCTGACCATCGCGGTCCTGGTGGTTGCGGCGGAGCTTAGCGCGATCAGTTATATACGCCATCGCTACATGGATACGCCGTTTTTATCAGCGGCTTTTCAAGTAGTGGTGGGCGGAGTGCTGGTCTTTCTGGCCGGAATCGTGATCGGGAGCTCGTGAAGCGCATCAGGCGGGCGATTTTTTATAAAGCCTGCGGCCGGGAATGGGCGGGGGGAAGTGAAAGCCGGGGCGGGTTTCGGGATGACGGATCTGGCCGCCGCGATAGGCAGTCCAGGCCATCAAAGCGACGACCACCAGGCTCAGCGCCAGACATGCCGGAGCAAACCAGCGCGGCCAGGGCCGTATGCGGCGCAAGACGAATCCATACCAGGCCAGCAGGCAGAACAGGCCCAGGATACAGGCGGCGGTGAGCGCATAACCGGCGGCATTGGAATGAAGGCGTATGGCCTGGCGCGAGACGCCCGGCAAGCGAAGCAGATCGTGCGCCGCCGATTGTCCGGTGATGAAGGCGGCGACCGCAGCCGCACCAGAAAGAATAAACAGCACCATTGCCGCCTTGAGAATTTCCTCGCTGCGGCGCAGCATGCCGAAAAGAAGAACGACGACGCCGAAAATGACGCCCTCCACCGGCAAGTGGTTGACGAGCAGATGCAGGTAGGCGGCGTTCATGGCTTGCATCGCAATCTTTCCGGGCGGCGACGGCTCAGCCGCGCAGGCGCAGCATGCGCAAATACCGATAGCTGATGCGTATGGCCCGGCGCACGGGAATATCGGTTCTATCCTGTTCGACAAAGATGTGCTTGACGCCGGCCGCGCGGGCATGGGCGAAGACGCGCGGCCAATCCACGCTGCCGCGGCCAACTTCGGTAAAAGGCTGAAAACCTTCAGGAAAGCGCTGTGGATTGTAGGCGGGCGGGAGATGCCGCTTGATGTCTTTGACGTGCAGCAACGGGTAACGCCCGGGGGCGCGGCGAAACCAGGCGATGGGATCCTGGCGGGCGTAGGTCATCCAGAAAACATCCATTTCGAATTGCAGATAGCGCGAATCGGTTTCCTGCTGCAGGATGGCGTAGCCGGTGGTGCCGGCCGTGGGGATGAACTCGGTAATGTGGTTGTGATAGAAGAGCTGCAAGCCGTGGTCACGGCAGACGCGGCCGGCGAGGTTGTACTGGCGGGCGAGCTTTTTCCAGCCGGCGGCGTCGAGCACGTTGGTTTCCATGGTTCCGAGATATTGCAGATGCAAACGCCGGGCGGCGGCAATACGCCGGCGCCACTGCGCCAGGGTGCCGGGACGGGGCTGGGCGGTCAATCCACTGAGGTAGCCGAGTCCGGTCTCGCGCAGGTAGCGCAGCAAGAGGAGGGGAGACAGGGCGGGACGGCCGGGCCGGGATTGAGGATACGGATCGGTCTCAATCAATTTGTAGCCGGTCTGCGCCACCATGCGCAGCGTTGGCAGGGGATCGCGCGCCATCTGGTGGCGCACGGTATAGAGTTCAAGCCCGATAGGATGCGGCCAGGCAAGGCGTCCCGCCGCCAGCAGAGGGGAAGCGAACAGCGGCGAGAAGCCGGCCAGCGAAGCGCCCGCGAGGCTTTCGAAAAAAGAGCGGCGTGGAATCGAGGGCATGAGGGCAGTATAAAACGGGCGAGGAGAAAGAGGCTGGCTGCGAGCCCACACATTCGATACAATGGAATGCGGCGCCTGCGGGCGGGCGATTAGCTCAGTTGGTTAGAGCGTCTGCCTTACAAGCAGAAGGTCATCCGTTCGAGCCGGATATCGCCCACCATCCGGCCGGGCAGCGAAGAGCCGGGGGCGCATCGCGGTGCGGGGACGTAGTTCAGCTGGTTAGAACGCCGGCCTGTCACGTCGGAGGTCGCGGGTTCGAGCCCCGTCGTCCCCGCCATATATTTCGTTAACACAGCAGGACTAAATAGCGATAAGGCTTAGGCGGCGGGCGAGGGCAACTGCGGCGAAGGCATCGGGACCGTAGCCATCGGCGCCGATCTGGCGCGCCCAGGATTCGGTGACCGCCGCGCCGCCGACCATGATCTTGAGCCCGGAGCGCAGGCGCGCGGCGGCAAGAGCATCAATCGCCGTCTTCATATTCACCATAGTGGTGGTCAACAAGGCGGACATCGCCAGCAGTTGGGGACGATGGCGGCGGACGGCTTCGACCAATTGTTCCGGCGCAACGTCGGTGCCTAAATCCACGATGGCGAAGCCGGCGCTTTCCAGCATCATGGCGACGATGTTTTTGCCGATATCGTGCAAGTCGCCCTGCACGGTGCAGCAGACCACCCGGCCGGCGGCGGCGGCCGCGGCATCCTGAAGCAGCAGGGGGCGCAAGCGGTCAATCACCGTGCGCGCGGCCCGGGCGGCAATCAGCACCTGGGGGACGAAGAATTCACAATCGCGCATGCGGCGGCCGACCTCGTCCATGGCCGGCACGATTGCATTGGGAAAAAATTCAGCGGGCGCGAGCCCGCCGGCGAGCGCCAGTTCGGTCAATTCCCGCGCCCGCGCCGCCTGGCCAACGATGATCGCCTGCCGCAGATCCTCCCAAGGCAGCATGCGCTCGCTCATGCGGCCCCATGCTCGCGGGCGTAGCGCGCCAGGGCCAGGAGATTGTTGGAAGGAGTGTCGCGCGGGACCTCGCAGCCGGCGCCGACAATAAAGCGGCCGCCGGCCTGGCGGTGACATTCGGCGATGGCGGCGTACACGGATTCCGGCGAGCCATTGCACAGCACGCGCACCGGATCGAGGTTGCCGAGCAGAACCTGGCGGGGCCCCATTTCGCGGCGGGCCTGATCGAGCGGGGCCAGCGAGTCGAGGTCCACGATATCGCAGCCCAGGCGGCCGATGGCGGCGAGCAGCGGGCGGGTATTGCCGCAGATATGCAGCCGGGTGCGCGCCCCGGCGGCCTGCAGGCCCGCGATCAGGCGCTGTTCAAAGGGCCAGACGAAGTGTTCGTAAAATTCAGGGCCGACGAGCGAAGCGGCGGCATCGCCGACGCCGATCAGATCGGCGCCGGCGGCAATCTGCGCCCGGCCAAACGCCAGGGCCATTTCCGTAACGAAATCAAAAAGCTCGAAGATAAATTCCGGCGCGTCAAAAAAATCCAACATCAAATTATTCAACCCGCGCAAGCCGGCGGCTTCGGCGCAGGGACCCTCGACCCAGCCTTCGACCAATTTTTCCGCCCCCGCCCCCAGCTTCAACTGCTCGATCAACCGCAGGCGATTCCGCATAGAGGCGGCTTCGGTGGGCAAAGGCGCGGACATGCCGCGCAGTTGCTCGCGGCTGGAGAGCAGCGGATGGGCTTCGTCGATCGCCGGCGGCTGGTGGGGAAAATATTTCACTTTCGCGCCGCAATCGGAGGCTTCGCAACAGGGGTCGGAGGTCACGCTGACGTGATCAATGTCGTAACCCTTGACGACGCGAAACTGAGCCTCGGCATGGGCGCGGAAATCGGTGGCATAGTCGAGGTAAAGCACGCCGGCATAATCGGCGGCAAACATCATGGTGAAGGGCATGAAAGGCAGACGGTCCGGCTTTCCGCCGTCCAGCAGGCAGAGAATGCGTTCCCGTCCATTCATAGGGGGTTTAGGCTGACCTGCACAGCATAATCCCTAGATGCGCATAAGAAATTGAGAATTCATCGAGCGGGCAGCTATATATGACCGCAATCATTTCGAAGCGGCTGGAAATGGAATGCAGCGGGGCAGGGAAGCGAAATGTAACGGATTTCCGGCTCGTCCCGATGCCGCGAGAGCGACCGCCGGATGGTAAACCCCGCAGAACGGATAGGAAGCGGGTTTGTGCTAGCCGCGATCCCGGCCGCCATAACGGGCTTCCAGCGCTTTGACTTTATTGACGCGGCGCAGGTGGCGTTCTTTGCCGGAAAAACGGGCATGCAGCCAAACGCGCAGGATTTCCGCGGCCAGTTCAGGCCCGATGACACGGGCGCCGAGGCAAAGCACGTTGCAATCGTCGTCTTCGCGCCCCTGGTGGGCGCTGAAAGTGTCATGGCATAAGCCGGCGCGAATGCCGGGAAGCTTGTTCGCCGCCACCGATGCGCCAACGCCGCTGCCGCAGACCAGCACGCCGCAGTCGGCGCGTCCATCGCGAATGGCCAGGCCGAGGGCTTCGGCATAATCCGGATAATCCACGGGGTCGGGGCTATTCGTACCGAGATCGAGCACCTCGGCATTTTCGGCGCGCAGTTCCGTCAACAGGCGCGCCTTGAGCGGAAAACCGCCATGATCGCAAGCAAAGGCAACTCGCATATCGGGTCAGGGGCGGCAGAAAAGCCCGCCATCAACGCATCCTAGTATAGTTTGCCGCCGCCATTCCCGCGCGCTTAATTATTTCGGCCGTATAAGTTGCGGCGCTTTTCGGCTATGCTACCCGGCATGCGCCACCGAGGACTGCGTTTTCTTTGCCGGCAACCGCTCGCGGCGGGAATGGCCGGGATATTCTTCCTGGCCTGCCTGCACTGCGTCGAAGCGCGGGGGCAGGCACCGCCGGCGCGAGCGAGCGCGGATCCATCGCCGCAAGTACACATGATTTTTGTAGGCGACATCATGTTGTCGCGCGGGGTGGCGGACATGATCCGAAGGCACCACGACAGGAACTTCCCGTTTGCCAAGGTCGAGAGTTTCTTGCACCGCGGCGACGTGGTGTTTGGCAACCTGGAATGCGCTCTGACGCCGGGGAGGCGAATACGGCCGCACGAGATGGTGTTTCGCGGCAATCCGGCGCTGGCGCCGGTGCTGCGGCGCGCCGGCTTTACGCTGCTCTCGCTAGCCAACAATCACAGTCCCAACTTCGGCCCGCGCGGGCTGCGCAACACCATGCGGGCGCTGCGCGGAGCCGGCATCGCCTGGGCGGGCGCGGGCGAGGATGCGGCCGAGGCGGCGGCGCCGGCGGTGCTGGAAGTGAAAGGGCAGCGCCTAACGCTGCTCGCCTACAATTCGCCGGATGTGGTCCCCGCCTTTTATGCCGCCGGCCCGCACCATGCCGGCACGAATTTCATGAATATCGCACGCATGCGGCGGGCGGTGAAGGCAGCCAAGCGCGCGGGCGGATTCGTCATCGTTTCGATGCATGCCGGCGACGAATACCACCGGCGGCCGGACCGGCGCCAGATCGAGTTTGCCCACGCGGCGATTGACGCGGGCGCGGACCTGGTGATCGGCCATCATCCGCATGTCATCGAATCGGCCGAACGCTATCACGGCAAGTACATCTTTTACAGTCTGGGCAATTTTATTTTCGACCAGATGTTTTCGCGCGCCACAAGACTGGGACTGGTTGTCGAAGCCTGGATCGGCGGCAACCGGGTCAAGCGGCTGAAGCTGGATGCGGTCTGGATTCGGGATTACGCCCAACCGGAACTGCTGCCGGCCAGGCCGGCGCCGCGAGCGCTGGCGAGCCTGGAACGGGAATTGCGCCTGCCGCGATCCAGCGCCAAGCCCGTGCTGGCGGCAAAATAATCATTGGACAAGGGCAAGGATTCGCGTCCGGGCCGCCGCCGTCCTTTGCTAAAGTAGTTGTTTTCACATGGCTGAAACCGAAGCGACGTTTGAGCGCGTGGTGGCGATCATGGCGCGGCTGCGCGGGCCGGAAGGCTGCCCCTGGGACCGCCGCCAGACGTTTGAGACGATCGTGCCCTACACCCTGGAAGAGACCTACGAGGTCGCGGAAGCAATCGAGCGCCGCGACTGGACCGCACTTCAGGACGAACTGGGAGATTTGCTGCTGCAGGTGCTGTTTTACAGCCAAATGGCGTCCGAAGCGGGCTATTTCAACATTGCCGACGTGATTGCCGGGCTGAGCCGGAAGTTGATCGAGCGCCATCCGCACGTATTCGAAGACGAAAGCGGCATGCGCATGAGCGCCGAAGAGGCGTTGGGAAAATGGGAGAGCCGCAAGCCGCGTCCGGCGAACAGCGGACGCCTGGGAGGCGTCAGCCGCGGACTGCCGGCGCTGCTCGAGGCCCGCAAACTGGGCGCGCGCGCCGCCGCTGCCGGCTTCGATTGGCCGGACGCGGCCGGCGTGCTGGCCAAGCTGGAAGAGGAAATCGCGGAAATTCGGGCCGAATTGAGCGCGCAATCCGATGACACGGCCACAAGCGGGGATACGGAGGCGCAAGCCGGTCCCGGCAAAGCGGCCGAAGAAGCGGGCGATCTGCTTTTTACCATGGTGAACCTGGCGCGCAAACTGGGGGCCGATCCGGAAGCGACATTAAAGCGGGCCAACCGGAAGTTCCGGCGCCGCTTCGAGCGCCTGGAATCGCTTTTGCAGGCGCGGGGGAGCGAGTTCGAGCGGGCCGGGCCAGAGGAACTCGAACGGCTGTGGGAGCAGGTCAAGCGGGAGGAACGAAGGTGAGCGCGAGCGTCCAGGCCAAATGCGAACTGCGCGCGCTGACGCAGAATGAAGAATTTCAAGCCTGCGTGGAACTGCAGCGGCGAGTATGGGGGTTCGATGAATCCGACCTGGTGCCCAGCCGCATGTTCCTGATTGCGCATAAAACCGGCGGGCAGGTTTTCGGCGCCTGGGATGGCGACCGGCTGGCCGGCTACGCGCTGGGCTTCGCGGGGGTGCGAGACGGACAAATTTACATACACTCCCACATGCTGGCGGTGGACCCGGCGTATCGCGACCAAGGACTGGGCCGGCGGTTGAAATTGCGCCAGCGGGAAGATGCACTGGAGCGGAGAATCGAGCTGCTGGAATGGACCTTCGATCCGCTGGAAATCAAGAACGCCTACTTCAACCTGGAGCGGCTGGGCGCGATCGCCCGGCGCTACAACCCCAACCAATACGGCCAGAGCAGCAGCCGGCTGCAAGGGGCGCTGCCCACCGACCGGCTGGTGGCGGAATGGTGGCTGCGTTCGCGGCGGGCGGAACGCTCCCTGGCGCAGGGCGGCGCGCCCGGCTTTGCAGTGGAAGAAATAGTGGCAGTGCCGGCCGAGATTGCGGTCTGGAAGGCCGGCGGAGACGCACGCGCGGTGCAGTTGCAGGCGGCCAATCGCGAACGGCTGCAGCGCGCCTTCGCCGCCGGCCTCGCCGCCCTGGGATATGAGCGCCGAGCCGACGGCGGCGGTGCGTTCCGGCTGGGACGCTGGGATGAAGCGTGGCCGAAATAAGAGGCCCAGGCGGAAATGCCAATGAAAATTGAAACTATCGTTTTACGCGAAATCCGGATGCCGCTGGTTTCGTTTTTTGAAACCAGTTTCGGGCGCACCACCGAGCGCCGCATCCTGCTGGTCGAGGCGCGCTCGGAAGGCGTTTCCGGCTGGAGCGAAGTCACCTGCGGCGAGACTCCTTTTTACAGCCACGAAACCCCCGACACCGCGGCGCACATTCTGGCGGATTTCGCCGCGCCGATGGTGCTGGGCAAGCCTTTCCAGAGGGCCGCCGAGCTGCGGCCGATGATGCGCCTGATCCGCGGCCATCCCATGGCTAAGGCAGCGATCGAAAACGCGGCATGGGATATCGAAGCGCGGCAGGCCGGCAAGCCGCTCTGGCAGCATCTCGGCGGCACCAGAAGGGAAATCCCCTGCGGGGTCTCGATCGGCATTAAAAACCGGATTGAAGACCTGATTGAAGCCATCGCAAAGGAACTGGCCGCTGGCTACCAGCGCATCAAGATCAAGATCAAGCCGGGCTGGGACCTGGCCGTACTGGAGGCGGTGCGCCGGCGGTTTCCCGAGATACGGCTCATGGGCGACGCCAACTCGGCCTACACGCTCGACGACCTGGAGCATTTGCGCCAGTTCGACCGCTTCAAGCTGATGATGCTGGAGCAGCCGTTGTGGCACGACGATATATATTTTCACGCCCGGCTGCAGCGGGAGCTGCAAACCGCGATCTGCCTGGATGAAGCCATTCATCATGCGCGCGATGCGGAAATGGCGATCGAACTGGGCGCCTGCCGGATCATCAACGTCAAGCTGGGGCGGGTCGGCGGCTACAGCTCGGCGCTGGAAATCGAACGGCTCACGCGCCGGAAAGGCATTCCGGTGTGGTGCGGCGGCATGCTCGAATCCGGCATTGGACGGGCACACAACATTGCCCTCTCCACATTGGAAAATTTCACTCTGCCGGGCGACGTATCGGCCAGCAAGCGTTATTGGCAGGAAGACATCATCGAGCCGGAAGTGACGGTCACGCCAGAGGGCACGATTGCGGCGCCGGAAAAACCCGGGCTGGGTTACGAAATCAAGCAGGAACGCATACGCGCGCTGACGGTATGGGAAAAAACGCTGGTTTAGCCGGCCAGGCACGCCGCCGGCGGCCGAGCGCGCAGCCATGAGCGACGAAGCCAATTCCGAAGATCCGCGCCGGGCGCGCCTGTGGCTGCTGCTGGCGGTGCTGGTGCTGGCCTGGTCGCTGAACTACATCTTCGGCAAAATCGCGATTTCGGCCGCAGGCGCGGTTTCGCCCCAGCCCGCGCGAACGGTGCTGATTGGCCGCGTGGCGATGGCGGCGGCGCTGTTTCTTCTGATTTATCTCTGGCGGCGTCCGGCGCGGCCGGCCCGGCTCAATCGCCGCGACTGGCTGCGGCTGGCGGCGCTCGGGCTGACGGGCATTACCGGCAATCAACTCGGGTTCGTGATCGGGCTGGGACACACTTCGGTCGCGCATGCGTCTTTGTTCAATGCCCTGACCCCGCTGATCGTGTTGTTGATTGCGGTCGCGATCGGGCAGGAGCGGATGACGGCAGGGAAGCTGGCGGGGATGATGATCTGCTTTGCCGGCACCGCGCTGCTGTTCTGGAAAGCGACCGGGGGCACGGCCACCCGGGCGGGCGATTTCATCGTGCTGTTCGGGGCGACCAGCTTCGCCGTCTATACGGTCGGCAGCAAGGCGCAAGTAACGCGCTACGGCACGCTGTTTTTCAACTGCGCCGTGTTCTGGCTGGGGGGAATATTTTTATTGCCGTTTTGCTGGCGCGCCCTGCGCCAGACGGCGTGGAGCCGCATGCCCGCCGTGGGCTGGGTGGGCATTGCCTATATGGCGCTGATCGGTTCGGTGGTCGCCTACCTGATCTATTACGAAGCGATGCGGACCATTACCGCCTCGCAAGTGGCGGTGCTTTCTTATCTGCAACCGATTCTGGCCACGCTGGCCGGGGCCTGGCTGCTGCCGAATGAAGGGCTGACGCCGCAGGTGGGGGGGGTGGGAGCGCTGATCCTGATCGGGGTGTGGCTGGCGGAACGCAGGCCGCAACGCGCAGCCGGCAAGCCGGCGAAAGCGGGCTAGAATTCAATGCCGCGGCGCTCATGGCTGCCGGCGATGGCCAGGACGCAGCCGAGAATGACGATGAATTCAAAGCCGGCCAGGGCGGTGCGGTAGCCGACCCAATTCTTCAATGCATACTCGAGGGAGTTGGTGGGAGCGGCAATCAGGATGCCCAACTGATAGGCCAGGCCGGGGACGAGGCTGCGGGCGCTCGCCGGGGCCAGTTCGTTGAGGTGAGCCGGAATCACGCCCCAGGCGCCCTGTACGCCGGCCTGCATCAGCATCGCGCCCGCACCCAGGGCCAGCAGGCTGCCGCCATAGGCCCAGAGCGGAAGCGCGGCCAGGGCCAGCGCGAGCGCGGCAATCATGCCCCAGCGCCGGCCGCGAATTTCAGAGAGCTGGCCGAAGAAGGCGGAGCCGCCGATGGCGGCGAGATTGTATAAAACGGCCAGCAGCGAAACCGCAGCCGCCGGGATATGGTGCACGGTATGCAGGAAATCGGGGTACAGATCCTGCGTGCCGTGGGAAAGAAACATCATCAACGTCATCAACAGCACGAGATAGAGAAAACCGCGCCATTGGAGGCGCAACTGGCCGAGAATTTCGCGGGTGCTGGCGGCGCGCCGGCGGCGCCAGGCGGCCGATTCGGGCACACGGGAGCGCACATAGAGGGCCAGCAGCGCGGGGGCGCCGCCGACCCAGAACATCGCCCGCCAGCCGGCAGCCGGCAGCAGAAAATGGGCCGAGAGCGCGGCCAGCAGATAACCGCAGGGATAGCCGGATTGCAGGATGCCGGACATCAAGCCGCGGCGGCGGCGGGAGGATGCTTCCAGGGCGAGCGCGGAGCCGACGCCCCATTCGCCGCCCATGGTGATGCCGAAGAGCGCACGCAGGAAGAGAAACATGCCATAGGAGGCGGAAAAGCCGCAGGCGGCGGCGAGGAGGGAGTAGCCCAGCACATTCGCCATGAGCGCGCGGCGGCGTCCAAAGCGGTCGGCGAACAAGCCGAATAAAAACGCGCCCACAGGGCGCATGGCCAGGGTCGCGGTCAGCGTGAGCACGATCGCGGTTTTGCTGACGGAAAATTGCGACGACAGCGGCCCGACCAGAAAAACGACGGTAAAAAAGTCGAAGGCGTCCAGCATCCAGCCGAGATAACCGGCGAGTACGGAGCGCGCCGGCGCGGCGGCGGGGAAATCGGCACCCGGCGATGGCGTAGAGCTGGCCAAGCGACAGAGGGATTATAGCGGGCGCAAGACAAGATTGCGAACCGGCGCGGCGGCATGCGCGCCGGTTGCAGCAAGACAAGGCGGCGGCGCGCTCGCGGCTGCACGGCAGCGAATCCCGGAACGGCTCAATCGTGGTAGGTTGTAAGTAGTCTTTGATCCATTCGCGGCGGAGGTTCAGCAGGCCGCGGAAGCGAGCACATGATGTCGCCACGGATTTTTGCCGGGCTGCTCCTGCTGGCTTGGTTTCCGATCATATCCGTACGGCAAGCAGTTACCACTGCCGGCGCCGCCAAGCCGGGGAAGCTTGCCGCCAGCGCCGGCGCAGCGTACGAAGAAATTCAGGTGACGGCCCGCAAATACCACTTCACGCCCGACCCGATCCGGGTGCAGCAGGGCGAACCTGTGCTGCTGGTGGTCACCGCGCTCGATCACGAGCACGGCTTCGCGATCAAGGCGCTGGGAATCAATGTACTGCTGCCCAAACGGCGGCCGGTGCAAATACCCCTGCCCACGAACCGCCCCGGGGTCTACGCCATCCACTGCTCGCATTTTTGCGGGCTGTTTCATTTCTGGATGAAAGGCAAACTGATCATTACGCCCGCCACGCAGCGCGCCGCCAGCACGCAGCCCTGACATTCAGCCGGATAAGCATGCGGTACGGCAAGAAATACGCTGCGGCCGGGATGGCATTCATGGCCGCGGCAATGGCGGCGGCGGGGCTGCATCCGGCGGCGGGACCGGCGCGGCGGCGCGGGACGCAAGCGGTGGCGGTGGTGATCCGGAATGTGAATTTTCGCTTCGATCCCGATCTCTCGCTCTATGTAGATTACTTGCGCGGCGAATTATTGCCGGCAGAGGCGGGCCAGCCGGCGAGTTTCGATCATCCGCACTCTTTTTTGATTTCGATCGCGTCGGCGCGGGTGGCCATGAGCGCCGACAGCCTGGCCCGGCTGATGAATGCCTATGTCTTCGGCCTTCCCGGCTCCGGCTTTACCCATATCAAGGTTCAATTCAAGCGCAGCAAGCTGCGAGAGCAGGGAACCATTCATAAGGGCATACCCATGCCAGCGGAACTATCCGGGACCATGCGCCCGACACGTTCCGGAATGATCCGCTTTCATCCCACCCGCATCAAGGCGCTGCATTTGCCGCTCGGGGGCTTGATGCACCTGGTGGGTATCAATATCGGAGACTTCATCCACCAGAAAAAGACGCGCGGCTTGCGGCTGGAGCATGGCGACCTGATTCTCGATCCGCAAACGGCGCTGCCGGCGCCGCACGTGCTGGGCCGCGTGACCGGCATCCGCATTGGCCGGCGTTTATGGTTGCAATTGAGCGGCGCCGGAAGCGCTTCGAGCGGAACGCCGGCAGCCACACGCCTCGCTACCCGCGGCTATATGCGCTATCTCGGCGGCGTGCTGCGGTTCGGCTATATGCGCATGCAGCCGGCGGATTTGACGATCATCAACGCCGCGCCGCGCGGGCCATTCGATTTTTTTCTGCGGCATTACCAACAGCAACTGGCCGCCGGACACGCCCAGGCGACGCCAACCTACGGATGGGTGGTTTTCATGCCCGGTTTCAGCGCCTTACCTCTGCGGGAACAAAAGCGGATGCCGCCGGCGCCGAAGCCATAACCCACCAGGCCGCGGCGCCGGCGCCGGGCGAACTATTGTGGATTCGGCAAGGGCCCCGTGCTGCCGCATTGCCCGTTGCCGCCGCCGGGAGGAATGGCAAACGGCCCCTGCTGGTTGAAGCAGAGGAAGCTGTATTCCTTTTGCGGGTTGGCGAAACCGAGATAGCTGCTGCCGAGCAGGGCGAAGCTGTCTTCGGTGTTCAACGACCAGTAGGTCCAGTTCAGGGCGGTGACGGCGACGCCGGAGTTGTTGCTCGCGGTGACGCCATAACTGCTGTTAATGAAATTCACCATATCGGTGAACCATTGGCCTTCGCTGCCGGCGCCCGTGGAGACGAGATCGCCGCTATTGTTGCCGGTACCAAACTCGCCGACCCAGACCGGGGCCGAGGTGTAGGCGGCCGCGCCGGTATTCGCCCAGGGAAAGGCGCTATGGCCCGGCCAGACAGGATTGACGTTGCCGGTGTCAATATAAGCCCAATGCACGTTCCAGAGATCGGCCAAGCTGGAGCTGGAACATCCGCTGGCATAGCAGGTATTGGCATTGAACCAGGGCTGCGCATAGACCGATGGGCCATAATCGTGCGCCGAATAGACCACTTGATTGTTCACCGCCGCTCCCAGGCTTGCGGCATTCCCGCCCGCGTTAAAGACAACGGGCGCGCCAGGATTGGTGCTGTTGCCATTCACCCCCGCCAACTGGCCGCCGTTCCAGTAGTAATCGTAAGGACCATTGGCCTGCGTTCCGCCCGCCGCCGGGTATTCTGAAACGCCTTCCACAAACAGCAACGGATACGACCAGCCATGGCTCGCCGCTTCACCCAGAATCGAATCTCCGGCACGCTCGGCCGCCAGTCGCCAATCGTAGCAGGAGGAGGTAGAGACGCAAGCCGGAGCAAATGGGTTGGGATTGGGATTGACAGATGGATCAATGCCGTCGCCTTTGCCCCATTGCGCGCCGGTGGCATAACTGCACCCGGAATGGCTGCAGACGGTATGCGGTTCATTGATCAGGTCGAAGCCGATGACGATGGGAAAGCCGTCGGAAGCATTGAGATTGGCCGTTTTGGTGTCGGTCGAGCCCAGAGATTGAGGAATGCCATGCACCCAATCCTCGATGCTTACCCAGTCGCGCAACCAATTCTGCTCGGTAAAGTTGTTCCCCCCGGAGGTGTCGTACCAAAGCCCGTCGCTGTTGGCGGAGTTGCCGGCGGAGGAGCGGTGATCGTCCAGAATGACGTGCAGGCCGATGGAACCGGCATAGTTGACGATCAGGGCCATAATGTCGCGGCTGTGCAGGCCCTTGCATTGAGAACAGGCGCTAAGGTAATTCGCTCCCGGAGTCGGATCGCTTTCCCACATGTAATTGGAGAAAGGCAAGCGGATGGTGTTGAAGCCGTCCTGCTTGACTTCGTTGAGGATGGTGGTGAAGTTCTGGGCGTACATGCCGTGGGCCACATACGCTTTGGTTTCAAAGCCGTACCAGTTCACCCCGCTGATGATGTATTGCGCCCCGGCGGGATTCAGAATTCTGATCCCACTGGTGCTCCAGCCCGCGGTTTGCGCCTGGACGGGCAAGAGCAGCCCAAAAATGGCAGCGAGCAGCGCCAGAACGCGACTAAGGTGGCCAACGTCGCAACGTAAACCTCGCATTTTTCCCAGCTTTCTCGGGGGGATTGGAATTTGACCTGTAAGGTTTGAATAAAACAGGCGCGGGCACTTCGTCAAGTGACTAACGAATAATAAATAAGCCGTGCATTTTCATTCATATGCGTAGCATCATTCAACTACTTGATGAAAGAGTAAAATGGCCTTGCCAGCGTAGGGGTAGACGGCGAGGCGGGCGGGGTGCCGGGCGGAAAGGTGAGCGAAGGATGGTGGCCAGGGACGGAATCGAACCGCCGACACGCGGATTTTCAGTCCGCTGCTCTACCGACTGAGCTACCTGGCCATACTGTCTGCAAACTACTGAATCCTAACGTCTTTAATGGAATCGCCCGAACCTTTGCTAGCTGTCGGAAAATCGTCGGTGACACTTCTGGTGCCACTTTGTACCCCGGCGAAAGCGGCCAGCCGCTCCACCGCTTCGAGTTGATGCTGGGGCGCGAGATGGGCATAGCGGCAGGTCATGGCCAGGGTGCGATGTCCCATCAATTCTTGCACAGTCCGCAGGTCTACGCCAGCCATCACCAGCCGCGAAGCGAAAGTATGGCGGAGACAATGCCAGGTATATTCGCCCAGGCCGGCCAGCGCCGCCGCCCGCTCGAACCAATGCCGGGCTTTCTGCGCCGCCTGATCTTTCGTCCGTATCGTATGGCGGATGACCGGGCCGGTGCCATCCGACTGCGGCCTCAGGGCCATCAGTGCGGCCATTGTGGCCTGATTCAAAGGGATGTAGCGCGGATGCCGGTTTTTCGTCTTGTAGATGGCGATCTGCCGCCGTTCAAAATCAACCTGTTCCCAGGTAAGCCGGTACTGCTCGCTGGCGCGCATGCCGGTATTCAGCGCCAGGTCAAATTCCGGCTCATGCGTCGGCCACTGTTCGCGGATGACTGCCCGCAGCCGCGCTTCCTGCTCGGGCGTGAACCACAGCAGGCGTCCGTTATCTTCGCGGCGCTGCCGCACCAGCCGGGCAGGGTTGACGGAAACAAGGCCATTGGAGACGCCCAGGCGATAGGCCAGGCTAAGGAATGCCTTGCCGCGATTCACGGTTCCAGGCTGCCATTCCCGCTCCGCCGCCAGCTTGGACAGTCCATGCTCGATCTGCTGCGGAGTCAGGCTGGCGGCATCGGCCGTGCCGAAGGCTGCCAGCAGCGCCGGATAGCGGGAATCAGTAGCCCAGGTGCCCGTTTTAGCAGAAATTCGCTTGGTGCTGTAATGCACGCGGATGTGCGCCGCCGCCAAGTCCAGCAATTCACGGACAGGCACGGGTTTGTGGCGCAGCGTTTCCGGCAGTTTCGCCCGCTGCCGCCGCTCCATGCGCCGCTTATCGAGCAGCGCCAGCGCCATGCCGCGTGTGCCGGCTTTCTCGCGATGCCGGCGGCCGGCCAAATCCCTATAGCTGATCCACCAAATATCGCTGCCTTTCGGCCTCTCGAAGATACCGCGAACTTTGGAAACCTGGCGCCTCATTGCCTACCGCCTTTCATGACCGGCCTAGCCATCTTCGCCTTACGCGGCCGGCCGCCTTTTTTGCCGTTTTCGCGGGCAATTTCCCGAATACGTTCCAGCCCGTACCTTTCCAGCCGCACGCGGTATCCCTTGCGGGCCATCGTGGCAGCGGCTTCGCTGATGGTCTTTTTGTCCATGATCTTATTCCTATACGTTTTGGTTTGCAATGTCAAGGGGAAAATGCGATGGAGATATTGATCGAGTCAAATGACTGGCGAGTAACGCTGACCACGCTCTCGCCCATGGCGGGCGCTGGCGTGCCGGCGCTGCGGGTTGCGGACGCCGCCGGCGTTCGCGACTACCGGGCCAACGACCGCCTTGCCGGCACGGGCATCCTGGCGGCCGAGTTGGTGCGCGCCTGGATGCTCTGCCCCGGCCGCACGCCCTGGGAGCGGGCGCAGGCCCAGCGGTTCCTGGGCGATGCCGCCGCGTGATCCCCGCGCGTTTTTGAACGCACCCCCCTATACCCCCGATTGCACCCGGCGGTCGCAGGTGCAAATTACTCTCAGATTAGGCCGGCCTGATTTGTGCTATAATCACTCTCCGATAATGGGCAAATAATGAAAAAGCACGCGTCCAAACATGACCAATTTGTTGAACGATTAATATCCCGATATGGCGCAGGGGATTCTTGTCTTGTACCGGTTCTTCCGGAGGATTGGCAGAGATGCAAAGATAATCTAAACGAATCCGGCTTCTTGGGAGCTATCATAACATTGAATGGCTTTTGGTGGCTGCTGCTTCTTTTTTATTCGGCCAAATGGCATTTTTGGCATCCTGTTATTATTCCTACTATTGCGGAGATTTTATTGTCCATTTTTATCTATAAGAAATTTATCAAATGGAGACGTGATAAAAGCAGGTATCCAGAGTGGGCTTTAAAAAGATTCAAGGCGGAAAGGCAAGAGGAAAGTAGAAAAGTATTGAAGGGAGTTGGATTTGGTTGCCTGGGAATTATCTTTATAAGTCTGGCTGTCTCTATTGTGAATAAATTTGAATCTTCAGATATCTGGCTAGTTCATAAGAAAAACAGAACCGCTATAATACGCAATGTATCCATTCAAACCGAACACGACCCAATGATATACATGAATGATGGAACGGTTTGGAAAGCCGAAGAATCACCGGAAAATTTAGACATGACTTCCGGAGATGAAATTCGCTATGTCTATATCTATATTCCCCCTATTCCTCCTGGCTTTAAAATAATCAACCCTAGTTGCGAATTGAAAGATGTTACTACAGGTTATTCAGTCGTGGGAAAACGTGTTTCTGCGCCTTTTAGACATTCAAGCTGCCCAGCTAAATAAACCCCCAGGAAAAACCAAAAAACCGCTTGACATCGCGACCAGTTTGAAGAAAGGTGCCGTCTAGTTCTAACAGAAAGGCACTCCAGATGACTGATTGCCCGATGCTATACACAATACGTGAAACCGCCCGACTGCTTTCGCTTTCTGCCCGCTCCGTCGAGCGCCTTATCTGCGCTGGCCGGCTGCCGTCAAGACGCATCGGCCGCCGCAGGCTCGTTCCCGCCGCCGCCGTGAGACAGCTCGCCGGACACGACTTAGCACGCATTGCGGCGGATGCACAGGATATAAGGCCGTGACCCCTGCCGACATCGCCCAGCGCCTGCACGCGCGCCGCGTGGGCGATGGCAGATGGGTTGCTCGCTGCCCGGCGCATCCCGACAGCACGCCGAGCCTTTCTCTTCGTGCCGGCCGCGACGGGCGCACCCTGATCTACTGCCACGCAGGATGCCCGGCCGACGCCGTGCTGGCGGCTGGCGGGTTGGCGTGGATAGATGTCATGGGCGCTGCCGCGCAACATGGCCGCCGGCAGCGCCAGCGCTCAAACCAGCCGCGAGAGCCGCAAACGGCCGAAGAGGTGCTGGCTGCTTGGGCACGGGAGCACGTCGGGGGTGTCCAGTGAGCGCATCTGGACTGCCTCTCGATTTCGGCGGCATTGAGTGCGGCGACGCCGCCGCCGCGCAGGCATGGGCAGCACAGCTTAGCCGGGCCGATGAGGTTACCCGCAAATTAAAACCGATTGATGTTCACGATTTTCTGGCGCTGAATATCCCGCCGCGCGAAATGGTATTAGCCCCGTGGCTGCCAACTCAGGGGCTGGCTATGATTCACGCCGCGCGCGGGACTGGGAAAACCAACTTGGCGCTGGCAATCGCCTATGCGGTCGCGTCCGGCAGTGAATTGATGGGCTGGCGACCACTGAAGGCGCGCAAGGTGCTGTATTTGGACGGCGAGATGTTGGCCGCGCCAATGCAAGAGCGACTGGCCGGCATCGTGAAGACAGCGACCGCTACCCCGGAACCGAGAATGCTTCAAATCATCACGCCCGATTTTCAGCCGGGCGGCATGCCGGACATAGCTACCATCGGCGGCCAAGTGTCGCTGAATGAGGCAATACCTGAGGGAACCGAATTAATCATCGTGGACAGTTTATCTTCATTGGCTCGCGGCGAAGGCCGGGAAAACGATGCGGAAAGTTGGCTACCAATTGCTCAATGGACACTGGGCCAACGCGTTCTTGGACGTTCAATTTTATTCCTGCACCACTCCGGCAAAAACGGCGCGCAGCGCGGAACTTCCAAGCGCGAAGACCTGCTCGATAGCGTGCTGGCTCTGCGCAAGCCGGCCGACGGGCAGCACACGCCGCACGCGCGCTTTGAAATTCACGTCGAGAAAAGCCGGAGCCTATCGGCGCTTGGCCCGATGCTGGTCGAGATGATGCCGCAACCAGATGGCGGTTCGACGTGGGCTTGGAAACCGCTCGATGAAACCAACGTCGAACGAATCAGAAAAATGTCTGAGGACGGGATGAGCAAGCGGGAGATTGCCGAAGAGCTAAAAATCGCCCGCAGCACCGTATATCGCATCCTGGCGCGGGCGGGAAAACAATGATTTTCGCACTGTCTCGCCCCCTATATGTGCAACACGCGACAGATTGGCAGTTTTGAGTGACAGCCGGGAGCAACACTATGCAACACGCTGGGCTTAAATCGTTAGCCGACAAAGTCTTAGAACGCAACAGCGCCGCGCAACAAATCTGCAACACAGCGGGGAAAAAGTGTTGCATCGGACCTGTGCTGCAACAGGCTCATGCAACAGCTATAGGACGTGTCGCGACAGCGCAACAGCCGCCTGCCGTCCGTGATCGCGCGGCCGAGCTAACCGACGATTGCGAGCGCCGCTTCGGGCAGCCGCACGCCCGGCTGTTCCCTTTTCTCGGCCGCCGCGTCCAGACGCCCGCCGGCCAAGGAAGGCTGATACAGATTTTTACTGAGCGCGTAGCTGTGGACTGTGGCGATGTCGGGCCTGACGGGACGGGGAAGGTGCGGTTCTTTCAGCCGTCCGAGATCGAGGCGCTGCAATGATCCCACCGGCGCGCGTCGCTGGCGGAAGCCGAAAAGGCATTCTTACACGCGGTAGTTGGCGGAACGAAAGACAAAGCATGAACGCCAAGCGCAAGGGCATGCGCAACGAGCATCGCAGCATCCGGTCATAGCCTGGAGCCGGTGTCTGTAGAAAGCCATGAAACGCCGCTCGCCCAAGCTTGAAGGCGCCTGCAATTTCCTGCGCCGCTCGCTAGCCAATCCGATGTCCGCAAATATGATCTTTTGGAGCGGCGGCGAATGCGGCCACAGCCAGCGCACCCTGATTCGCGCCGCCCGCAGCCTGGGCGTCCGCTCCCGCCGGCGCGGCGGCCGGCAGTTCAACGCGCACTGGGAATGGCAGCTCCCGCCTGAAGCAAGCCGGAACGGCACCGAGTGAGCCGCCATCCTGCACACTCTCCACGCGCCCGCCCGCGCGCGAGAAAAACGCCCCGTAATGCCGCCTGGCTGCCCCGTGGTGAGGCGATCAAGCCGCCGGACGGCCGGAAGCACCCCGGAATCGAAATAGGGCCGTTCTTTGCGATACAGAGTACTTTGCCATACTGAATTCGGTGACACTTCTGGTGCCACTTTGTACCTGTAACTAGGGCGGAGCCTGTCGTAAGCTGTCGCAAGGGAAGTTTCAATTTTCCCTTGATATTCCTGCATTTTGTCGTATTCTGGCGGGGTGAGGCGGAATAAGTCAGATAGGCCGTTTATCTATTTTCAGTCCGCTGCTCTACCGACTGAGCTACCTGGCCATACCGTTGATTATCCGCTGCGTTGTTCTAGCCTAGCATGCGCCGAGGCGATCCAGCCACTCTGTCACCCGGCCCGGCGTTTAGGCCAAAGATGAAAGAGCA
This sequence comes from Acidobacteriota bacterium, assembly GCA_021789895.1. Taxonomy (GTDB): domain Bacteria; phylum Acidobacteriota; class Terriglobia; order Terriglobales; family SCQP01; genus JAKASR01. Next base: position 43,452 of record JAJYIU010000025.1, read on the forward strand.
GCGCTGCGGATTGATACCGGTCACACGGGCTGAAGTTTCCTCCGAGAAGTGCCATGCTGGGGATAAAGGAGGGCGTTGAGATGCCTGAAGCCGTTATGCAGCTTGTGGAAACGGCCGTGGCCGCCACACCGCTCAGCCCGGAAGAACTGGCGGGGGTGGACGCCTGGTGGCGGGCGGCGAATTATCTTTCGGCCGGCATGCTCTATTTGCACGAAAACGCGCTGCTGCGCCAGCCACTTGCACTAACGCAAATCAAGCGCCGCCTACTGGGCCACTGGGGCTCCGACCCCGGGCAATCGTTAATTTGGGTGCATTTGAACCGGCTGATCAACAAATACGACCTGAACGTGATCTATATCTCCGGTCCCGGCCACGGCGCGCCGGCGGTGCTGGCCAATGCCTACCTGGAAGGCACGTATTCCGAGGTTTATCCGGACAAGAGCCAGGATGAAGCGGGCCTGGGCCGTTTTTTCAAGCAATTTTCCTTTCCCGGCGGCGTGGGCAGCCACGCCACGCCGGAAACTCCCGGCTCGATTCACGAAGGCGGAGAACTCGGCTACAGCCTAGCGCATGGTTTCGGGGCGGTTTTCGACAATCCCGACCTGATCGCCGCCGTGGTGGTGGGCGACGGCGAGGCAGAAACCGGGCCACTGGCGACGGCCTGGCATTCGAATAAGTTCCTCAACCCGGCGCGGGATGGCGCGGTGCTGCCGATTCTGCACCTGAACGGCTATAAAATCGCCAATCCCACTGTGCTGGCGAGGATTCCGGAGCCGGAGCTGATCAGCCTGATGCAGGGCTACGGCTGGACCCCCTACGTGGTGTCCGGCGACGACCCGCCGCGGGTGCACCAGGCGATGGCGGCGGCGCTGGAACTCTGTATCCAGGAAATTCACCGTTATCAGGCGGAAGCCCGCGGCGGCGGCCGGAAGCAGCGTCCCTTGTGGCCGATGATCGTCTTGCGCACGCCTAAAGGCTGGACGGGACCCAAAGAAATTGACGGACACGCGGTCGAAGGCAGCTGGCGCGCGCACCAGGTGCCGATTCTCGACTTGGAAAAACATCCCGAGCGGGTAAAGCAAATCGAAGTCTGGATGCGCAGTTACCGGCCGGAGGAGTTATTCGACGGCGCTGGCCGGCTGCGGGAGGAGCTGCGGCGGCTGGCGCCGCGGGGCGATCGGCGCATGAGCGCCAATCCGCACGCCAACGGCGGGCGTTTGCGCAAACCGTTGCGCATGCGCGATTTTCGCGGCTACGCGATTGACGTTCCGCGCCCGGGGGCAATCGAAATTTCGGCCACCGAGACGCTCTCGCACCTGCTACGCGACCTGTTGCGCGACAATCCGGAAAATTTTCGTCTGTTTTCCCCCGACGAAAATGCTTCGAACCGCCTGCAGGCGGTGTATGCAGCGAGTAAGAAGACATGGATGGCGGAAACGCGGCCGACGGATGCCGATGGCGGCGAGTTGGCGCCGGATGGGCGGGTCATGGAAGTGCTCAGCGAACACACGCTGGAAGGCTGGCTGGAAGGCTATCTGCTGACCGGGCGGCACGGCATGTTTTCGAGCTATGAGGCGTTCATCCACCTGGTGGATTCGATGTTCAACCAGCACGCAAAGTGGCTGGAAAAATGCAAAACCGAAGTCCATTGGCGCGCTCCGATTTCGTCGCTCAATTACCTGATCACGTCGGTGGTCTGGCGGCAGGACCATAACGGTTTTACCCACCAGGATCCGGGATTTTTAGATGTAGTGACCAACAAAAGCGCCGAGGTCACGCGCGTTTATCTTCCGCCCGACGCCAACTGTCTGCTGAGCGTCGCCGATCACTGCCTGCGCAGCGTGAATTACATCAACGTGATCGTGGCGGATAAGCAGCCGCACCTGCAATACCTGGAAATGGAGGCGGCCGTCCGCCACTGCACCAAGGGGATCGGAATCTGGGATTGGGCGAGCAACGATCAGGGCGCGGAGCCGGATGCGGTGCTGGCGGCGGCGGGCGATATCGCTACCGCCGAAGCGCTGGCGGCGGCGGCCATCCTCTACGACAAGTTGCCCGATCTCAAGCTGCGCTTCGTCAACGTGGTGGATCTATTCAAGTTACAACCGGCGAGCGAGCACCCGCATGGACTCACAGACCGCGATTTCGATACCCTGTTCACCACCCGGCGTCCCATCATTTTCAATTTTCACAGCTATCCCTGGCTGATCCACAAACTGGCTTACCGGCGGAGCAACCACGCCAATTTGCATGTTCGCGGCTACAAGGAGAAGGGAAGCATCAATACCCCGCTGGAACTGGCGATTTTGAACCAAGTGGACCGGTTCAGCCTGGCCATGGACGTGATTGACCGGGTGCCGCGTTTTCAAGACGCCGGGGCGCATGTCAAGGAATGGCTGCGCGATCAGATCATGGACGCGCTGGCGTATGCCCGGCAGTACGGCGCCGACCGACCCGAGCTGACGAACTGGAAATGGCCCTACCCCGCTCGCCGGCAATAAAGAAAAATGTCCGGACTGCGGCGGCGGAACCGGCCGGCGGCGGGTAGAATGGGTTCCGGTGAAGCGGCGGCATTTCCTCGAGGCGGTGGGCATTTCCGCGGCCAGGCTGGCGGCGGGCGCGGCAGCGCAACCGACGGCGGAGCCGGCCGGAGGCAATCCGATCTGGCCCCGGCCGGCATTGACTCCCATTCCGCACGCGCTGGCGGGAGTGGCCGAGCCGGTGCGCAGCCTGGGCGGCCGCTGGAAGTTCACCCTCGAGCCGCCGCCCGGGTTTTGGAAGAACGAGATTCTGCCCACAAATTGGAGCGAACTGGTAGTTCCCGGCGAATGCACGATGCAGGGACAGGAAATCGCCCGCGACAGCGAATACCCGTTCAAGCGGCAGATCACGGTTCCGGCCGAGTTTCGCGGGAAGCGCATCTTTCTCCGCTTCGACGGCGTGTACAGCCACGGCCGGGTTTGGGTCAACGGCGAATACGTTCGGGAGCATCGCGGCGGATTCACCGCCTGGGACTGCGATATCACCCCACTGGTCACGCCGGGCGGGACGGCGTGGATCACCATCGGGGTCACCGATGAAACCGACAGCATTTCCTGGCAAAGCAATTACGCCAAGCACAATATCGGCGGGATTCTACGCGAGATCAGACTGTTGGCGGCGCCAGTGGACTACGCGTCGCGCTTTCATGCCGAAACCAGCCTGGATGCGAACTACGCCGACGCCCAGCTCAAGGTCACGCTGGGGATGGCGTGGAGCCGGGCCGAAACGGCGCGGGTGGAATTGCGGCTTTACGATCCGCAAGGACAGGCGGTAAAACTGAAGCCTGCCGACGTACGCCTGACGCACGGCGCGAGCGAAAAGACGGTGGTGATCCCGGTATTGCGGCCGGAAAAATGGGATTGCGAGCATCCCCGCCTACACACGCTGGAGGCCCGGGTCATGGTGAACGGCGCCTGGAGCCAGACGCTGCGCAAGCCGATCGGGTTCCGGCAGGTCGAAGTGCGCGGCAACCAGCTTTGGATCAACGGCGAGCCGGTGAAGCTGCGCGGCGCATGCCGGCACGACGTAAATCCGGCCGGCGGCCGTTGCGTCCCGCCGGCGCTAGATGCGCTGGACGCGTGCCTGTTCAAGCAGGCCAATTTCAATTTCGTGCGGACTTCGCACTATCCGCCGGCGGAAGCGTTTCTGGACGCCTGCGATCGCGAAGGGCTGTACGTGGAAGAGGAAAGCGCCGTCTGCTTCGTGGATCAAAACCACGGCCTGGCCGGCGGACTGGAAAACAATCCCGCCTATACCGCCCAGTTCATGAACCAGTTTGCGGAAATGATCGAGCGCGACCGCGATCATCCGTCGGTCATTGTCTGGTCGTTGGGCAATGAAAGCCGCTGGGGCGCCAATTTTGCGCAAGAGCGCGCCTATGCCCGCCGGGAAGATCCCAGCCGGCCGGCGATCTTCAGCTATCCGGAAACCGTGCCGGCGGGAACGAATGCCTACGATATACGCAGCCGGCATTATCCGAAATACAACCAGGATTTTTCCAGCGCCGCAAGGCCCGAGTTGAACGATGAATTCGGGCATATTGCCTGCTATAACGTCGAGACGCTACGGCGCGATCCCGGAGTGCGGAACTACTGGGGAGCAAGCATACGGCAGTTCTGGGACGGAATGTGGACGGCAAAGGACTGCCTGGGCGGGGCGATCTGGGCCGGGATTGACGAGGTTTTCATGCTGCCGAAGAGGTGCGCAGGCTACGGCGAATGGGGCGTGCTCGACGGCTGGCGGCGCCCCAAGCCGGAATATTGGCTGGCCAAGAAAGCCTATTCGCCGGTGCGGATCTCCGAAGCGCAGGTGAACAACCCCGGAGCGGGCAACCCGCTGCGATTGCCGATCGAAAACCGCTTCAATCACACTCACCTGAGCGAAATTACCATCCGTTGGCGCGCCGGCGGGGACCGCGGCGTGATCCAGGGGATCGAGCTTGCACCCGGGGCCGCCGGACGGCTGGAGATTCCGGCGCGGGCATGGCGCCCGGGGGAAATACTGGAGTTGGAATTCCGCGGCCGCGACCGCCGCCTGCTCGACCGCTATACGCTGCCCATTGGCAGAAAAATCCGGCATTTCCCCGCCGCGAGCGGGCCCTGCCCGGGGATCGAGGCCAGCAATCAGGTCATTCGCATAGCGGGACGCGATTTCGAAGTTGTATTCAGCAAAGTTGACGGGCTGATCCGCCATGCGGCCTACCGGGGGCGGCAGGTGCTGGCAGGCGGGCCGTTGCTCAACCTGGCGCCGGCGAACTTGAGCGGCTGGTGGCTGAGCCATTTGAAAATATCGAGAACGCGCGATGAGGCGGTCGTCTCCCTGGACGGGCATTACCGGCGTAGCGGCAATTTTTCCGGAGAAATGCTGGTTTATGCCGAATTTGAAGTTCGCATTGACGGAGCGGGGCTGATCACGACGCATTTTCGGGCGCAGCCGGCGCCAGGCGGTTTGGATGAGATCGGAGTTGCCTTTCTGCTGACGGGTGAAACCGATCAACTGGCCTGGGAGCGCCAGGCGCTTTGGTCGTATTATCCAGCGGATCATATCGGCCGGCCCCGGGGGATGGCGAAAAAACTGCAGGCCGGCGCCGAACCGAAGTATCGCCGGAAGCCTTTTGGGCCCTGGGCGGAAGAGACGAAAGATTTTTTCCTGTTTGGGCCGGAAGACCGGGGCGGGCGCGGCACGGAAGATTTCCGCAGCCAAAAACAGAACATCTGGTTTGCTTCCGGCATACAATCGGCGACCGGTATGCGCGCCCGCGCGGAATCGGATGGAACGCATGCGGTGCGCATGGAATTGCAGCGCGACAGCCGGGTGCGGATGAATATCAACAGCGCCTGGGCCTATCCGGAATTGGGGTGGGGGAACCGATGCCCGGCGCTAACTGGTAAAGCCATCCAGGAGGGGACAGCCAGGCTGCGGCTTACCGACAACGATGACATCGAAACGACCTATGCAGACGGTTAAACGGCAGCCCCGGGAGCCGCCGATCGCCCCCCCCACCACCGGTTCATGGCGCTATCGCCACCAGATGAGCAGATTGTCCGCCGGCCATTGCCGTCTTTCTGGCGGTTTGAACAATCTGACGGCCAACATACTTTTGTAACGGTTCCACGACGGAAGCGACACAAGGGGCATGCCGTTTTCGTAAAACTAATGATTGGAGTCTAGCCCAGATGAAAAAAATACTATTGCTCGTGATGCTCGCTTCCGGTGCAGCCTGGGCTGCGCCCAAGCCCAGAATTGCCGGCGATTGGGCCGGCATTCTGCAGGCCGGAACCGCCCGCCTGCACTTGATTTTGCATGTTCATGGCCGGGCGAACGGTACGATGACCGCCAGTCTGGATAGCGTGAACCAGGGCGCAAACGGGATTCCCATCGCCACCATCAGCTTGAAAGGCGTGGAGGTGAGCTTCAGCGCGCCGGCAATCCATGGCTATTACCACGGCACGCTTTCACCCGACGGCCAGACGATTCGAGGCACCTGGACGCAAGGGCAAAATTTGCCGCTCAATTTCCAACGTCTAGCCAAGCCGGCCAAGCCGGTCAAGCCGTCGGATATAGACGGCGTCTGGGAAGGACTGATCCAGACGCCGGGGCATAGCTTGAAAGTCATTATTCATGTGTTCAATACCGAAGCCGGGCTGCGAGCCACGATGGATGTGCCCGATCAGGGGGCATTTGGCGTGCCCATCCATTCGATCAGCCGCCAGGGAGCGCAGATCACGCTGATGGCGCCTATGGGCGCCAGGTATGCCGGCACGATCAATACCGCGCGCACCGCCATACAAGGTGTATGGAGCCAAAACGGCGGGAATTTCCAGTTAGTGCTGGCGCGCGTGGCGGGGCAGACGAACCGGCCGCAGACGCCGAAAGGCCCATTTCCGTACCGGCAGAAGCTGGTTCAATTCGCCAATCCGGCGGCGGGCATACGGCTGGCCGGGACGTTAACGCTGCCGCGGGGCCCCGGCCCGTTTCCGGCGGTGGTGCTGATTGACGGCTCGGGGCCGCACGGCCGCGATGAAACCATCTTCGGGCACAAGCCCTTCCTGGTGCTGGCGGATTATCTGACGCGGCGCAACATCGCCGTTTTGCGTTATGACAAGCGGGGGGTGGGGCAATCCGGCGGCCAGTATGCAACCGCCACGACGGCCGATTTCGCCAGCGATGCCGAGGCAGCATTTAATTTTTTACGCGCGCAGCCGGGAATCAATCCGCGGGAAGTCGGCTTGATCGGGCACAGCGAAGGCGGCGCCATCGCACCGATCGTGGCGGCGCGCAACCGCCGGGTGGCATTCATCGTGCTGATGGCCGGGCCGGGGGTGATTGGCAGCCGCTTGCTGATCGAGCAGGAGCGGGCGTTATCGCTGGCGATGGGAGCATCGGCCAGCGTAGCGGCCACCGGAGAAGAAAAAATGCGGCAATTGTATGCGCTCGCCGCAGGGCCGATGGATACCGCCAGCCTCAATGTGGCTTTGAAACGGCAACTTCTTGCCGACCAGGTGCCGCCGCAGAAGATCGCACTCCTCATTAAAGCGATGGATTCGCCCTGGATGCGATATTTTTTACGCTATGATCCCGCGCCCACGCTGGAGCGGGTGCGCTGTCCGGTACTGGCGCTCGGCGGCAGCAAAGATTTGCAGGTACCGGCGGAGCAGAATTTGGGCGGCATTCGCCGGGCGCTGATCGCCGGCGGCAACCGGCATTTTGAAGTGAAAGAGATGGCTGGGCTGAATCATCTCTTCCAGCCGGCCCATACCGGCCTGGTAAGCGAATACGCGACCATTCCAATCACGATTGCTCCGGCGGCGCTCGTGACGATTACGCGTTGGGTCAAGCGGCAAGCGGGGGCCGGGAGACCGCTCAACGCAATCCGCTAGCCAGCAGCGGTTGCGCCGCGCTTTCCCCATAGTGGGAAGCGGCACGGCCGCTTTTAAGTTTAGGCGCTGATGCTATCGCAAAGGACCGGCCGAAACCGGACGTATTGCGAAACGTATGGATGCCGGAAATTATTTGTCGTTAATAGGCACGGGACGCAGAAGGAACTCCGCGCTTCGGGCACCCACGCACTGCGTGGGTGCCCGTTCTCGGACAGAAAAGCTATCCAACTTGGCCGTTAGCGCTTTATGAAAATTCTGGTATTGAATTGCGGTAGTTCGAGCCTGAAGTTTCAGTTGTTCGAGACGCGCGGCGCGGGCGGGGAAGAGGCGGAAATCGCCAGCCTGTTGCGCGGCGTGGTCGAGCGCCTGGGGTCGTCCGGCGCCCGGCTGGTGGCGCGGCAAAGCGACGGCACGGCGGCCAGCGAGCCCGTCGCGGCCGCCGACCACGGCAGCGGAGTGCATACCGCAGTGGCCTGGATGCTCCGCAGCGGCGCCTTGCCGCAGGCGGAAGAAATCCAGGCAGTCGGTCATCGCGTGGTGCACGGCGGTGAGATGTTTCGCGAGGCGGTGGTTCTGAACGAGGAAGTGGCGCAAAAGATTCAGGCCTTGAGCGAACTGGCGCCGCTGCACAATCCGAAGAACCTGGAAGCTTACTATGCCGCCCGCGAGCGGCTGCCGCGCGCGACGCAGGTGGCGGTTTTCGATACCGCATTTCACCAGACGCTGCCGCCCCGCGCCTATCTCTACGGGCTGCCCTGGGAGTGGACCCAGGCGGGGATACGCCGCTATGGCTTTCATGGCATCTCGCATCGCTACCTGATGCTGCGCTTCGCGGAACTGCGGCGGGCGAGACCGGAGCAGGCCAAGCTGATCACCTGCCATTTGGGAAACGGGAGCTCGCTCTGCGCCATCGAGCACGGCCGATCCATCGACACCACCATGGGCTATACTCCGCTGGAGGGGCTGATCATGGGCACGCGCAGCGGCGATCTCGGTCCCGGCACGCTGCTGGCGCTGATGAAGCGCTACCGGCTCACTCCGGACGAGGCCGAAGCCGTGCTCGACCAGCGCAGCGGGCTGCTCGGCATTTCCGGGCTTTCGAGCGATATGCGCGAGCTGCTGCCGGCTGCCGAGGCCGGGCATGCACGCGCACGCGCGGCGATTGACGCTTTCTGTTATCGCATCAGCGCCACAATTGGGGCCTATAGCGCCATCCTGAGCGGCGCCGACGCGCTGATCTTCGCCGGCGGCATCGGCGAGAACGCGCCGGCCATTCGCGCCCAGGTGTGCGCGCCGCTGGGGGCTCTAGGCATCGCGATCGAGGCCAGCGCCAACGAGCAGAAGCGAGGCCAGGAAGGCACGATCAGTCCCGCGGGCGCCCGCCCCGATGTCTGGGTCATTCCCACCGACGAAGAACGGATGATCGCCCGCGACACCTGGCGCTGCTGGCGGGAAGTCTTGCATTAGCGGCGCAGGCGAACCCAATAACGGCCAAGATAAATGCGGGCGGAAGCGGCGCGGCCCAGCACCACTTTCAAGGGCGCCGGATGCGGGAATTTCGCGTCATAGCGCAGTTTGGAGACGCGCACCAGGGCGCCAGCCTGGTTGTAAATCCGCAACTGTTTTTTGGATTTCGAGAAGCCAAACCCGTAGCTACCCACGGCGAGCCGGGCGCCATTCAATCGGAAGCCGCGCTCGGCGATAATCATGCCGAGATATTTCTGCTGAATATTGGAGCTGTACCCGCTGGTGGCCAGCAGCGCGATGATGAACTGCCGCTGGCCGGCCTGGAGCAGCGCCGCATGGTACAGCTCAACCGGTATGGCGTTGCCCTCGAGATAGAAGCTGGAGGGGACGGAGGATTTGAGCCTGGCGCCGGTGATTTGCGCCAGCTTGGGGGCGGCGCCCGCCAGCACGGGCAGCGGCAGCAGGATTGCACACAGGGCCCATGCCAATAACGCCTTGAATTTGGACGGCATAACAGCTCTCCTCATGCGACCGGATTGCAACTAAGTAGCAAAACATAAATTGCCGCCGGATTGCAATGCAGGGCGGCGCGGCGGGGGCAGAGGCGATACCGGGGGCGCAGGTCATGCGCGCTAGAATAAACCCATGCAAAGGCGCGACCTCATGCCGTTGACGCTGGCCGGTTTGCTGATGATACCCGCCATGGCGCTGGCGGGCGCCTGCCGGCGGGATGCCGGACATTCCATGCCAGCGGGTCATCCGTTGGCGGCGGCGACAGCGTCGGCAGCGGCGAGCGCGCGGCGCGCCAAAGCGCCGGCGGGCGGAAGACGCGACCTGGTCGAAGCCTTCAGCGGGCAGCAAGCATACGCCTATACCCGGGCGGTGGTGGATTTCGGGCCGCGCCCGCCGGGCACGGCGGCGCACCGCAAGATGGAAGCCTATATCCTGGCCCGGCTGCGCGCGGATGGAGCGGCGATCGAACTGGACCGTTTTACCGCCTCGACTCCGGTGGGGCGGCTGCCGATGGTCAACATCATCGCCAAATTTCCCGCCGCAGCGGCGGGGCGGCCGCTGCTGATGGTGGCCGGGCATTATGACACCAAGCGGCTGCCGCACTTTGTCGGCGCCAACGACGGCGGTTCTTCCACCGGCATGCTGCTGGAGCTGGCGCAGGTGCTGGCTCATCACCGGCTGAGCGATCCGGTGTGGCTGTTATTTCTCGATGGGGAGGAAGCGCTGCGGCACTGGACGGCCAGCGACAGCGTGTATGGCAGCCGCCAACTTGCCGCCAAGTTCCAGCAGGAGGGGCTGGCGCCGCGCATTCGCGCGCTGATTCTGGTGGACATGATTGGCGACAAGCAGCTCGACATTCCGCGCGACACTTATTCCACCGGCTGGGTGAACGACTTTGTGGAATCCGCCGCCAGGCAACTCGGCTACAGCCGCTATTTTTTCCAAACCAAAACCGCGACCGAAGACGATCATCAGCCGTTCTTGCATGCCGGCATTCCGGCGGTGGATTTGATCGACACGACTTACGGGCCCAGCAACCGGAATGTGTTTGGCCGCTGGTGGCATACGCCGCAGGACACCATGGACAAACTCAGCCCGAACAGCTTCACCATCGTCGGGCGAACCGTGCTGAAGACGCTGCAACTGCTGGCGCAGCAATAAAATTGTGCGAAACGATGCCGGCCGCGCGCGCCCGGGCGGCGGCGCTGCGGATCAATCGTAATATTCCAGGCCGAGATGGGTGATCAGCGGCTCGCCCATCAGATGGCGCATGGTGTTTTTCAATTTTTTGAGCTGGATAAACAGATCATGCTCGGGATAAAGGCCGGGCGGGGTAATCGGGCTTTTGAAATAAAACGAGAGCCATTCCTGGATGCCCAGATTCTGCAGCACGTTGCAGCGCGCGGCAAGGTCGAGCAGCAATACCAGATCGAGAGCGATGGGAGCGGCGAGGATGCTGTCGCGGCAGAGGAAATCCACCTTGATCTGCATCGGGTAGCCGAGCCAGCCGAAGATGTCGATGTTATCCCAGCCTTCTTTATTGTCGCCGCGAGGCGGGTAATAGTTGATGCGGACCTTGTGATAAAAATCCTTGTACAGCTCGGGGTACAGCTCGGGCTGGAGGATATGCTCCAGCACCGAAAGCTTGGATTCTTCCTTGGTTTTGAAGGAAGCTGGGTCATCGAGCACTTCGCCATCGCGGTTGCCAAGGATGTTGGTTGAAAACCAGCCATGCAGGCCGAGCATGCGGGCCTTGATGCCGGGCGCGATGATGGTCTTCATCAGCGTCTGGCCGGTTTTGAAATCCTTGCCGCAGATCGGGGCGCGGTGGCGGCGCGAGAGCTCGATCATGGCGCCCAGATCGTTGGTCAGGTTGGGAGCGCCGTTGGCGAAGGGCACGCCTTCCATCAGCGCGGCATAGGCGTAAAGCATGCTGGGCGAGATGGCGGGATGATTTTTCTTCAAGCCCGATTCAAAGGCCGCCACGCCGGCATGCACGGCGGAAGGCTTGAGAAAGATCTCGGTGGAACCGCACCAGAGCATCACCAGCCGGGAGGCGCCGCTGGATTTGCGGAAAGCGCGGATATCCTGGCGCAACTGTTCGGCCAGGTCGTATTTGGTCTTGCCGCGCTTGACGTTGGGGCCGTCGAGGCGGCGGACGTAATTGCGGTCGAAGGCCGCCGGCATCGGGCGGATGCGGCTGAGGAAGGGCTTGATCTGGCGCAGCAGGGCCGACTCGAGCACGCCGGCATTGACCGCCGATTCGTAACAGTTTTCTTCGTAGATATCCCAGCCGCCGAAGACGAGGTCTTCCAGCCGGGCGAGAGGCAAAAATTCGCGGATCAGGGGCGAGCGTTTTTCAGTGCGGCGCCCGAGGCGGATGGTTCCCATCTGGGTCAGCGAGCCGATAGGCGACGCCAGCTTGCGGCGCACGGCCTCGACTCCGGCGATAAAGGTTGTGCTGACGGCGCCCATACCTGGCAGCAATACACCCAGCTTGCCGCGCGCGGGCGCGATGGTAGTAGCAGGAGAAGTGGCTTTCATGTCGGCCTTAAAAGGAAATACTTATATTCGCTGGAAAGGATGTTGATTGGCAAGCAACTTTCCGCGAAGCATTTATTTTCCCAGCGCCAACCGATCGGCAAGATGGCGCGGCAGGCCGGCGGCGAGAATTTTCTTTTGCGCCGCAGGCAAATCGTAGGCGGTGCGCCCGAAGGTCAGCCTATCGCCGCCGATGCGATAAAGCACATACCCGGCGCGCCAGTCGCCATCGCGCGGCTGGCCGACGGAACCTGGATTAATCAGATAGCGCGTTCCGGGTTGAAGCGGAAGATCGAGCCGTACGCGATTGGATTCGGGAAATTCCGGCTGCAGCACTTCCATACGGGCCAGGGGAGCGGCCGCAGCGCCCGCCGGGCCGGCGGCGCCAGCGCCCGGCGGATGACCGACATTGCGCAGCGAGAAGCCGCCCTGGACATGAGTGTGGCCGATGAAGGTCAGCGGCGGAACGGCTGGTTGCGAAGATGGCGGACCGGACGGAGCCGCGGAATCGCCGGCGGCGGGCGGAGCCGCGGCCGCCACGGCAAGGCAGGCCTGCGCCTGCTCGACTGAAACCACGTATTCATCTTCATCGAGCGGCGAGCCGTGCGCCAGGCGAAGGCCGGCGAACCAGCACGGGCCTTGCGGCAGCTCGCTAAGCCAGAGCAACAGGTCGGGATGCATTTGCGCGCGGGTCCATTCCACCGCCTGGCGGGCCAGCCAGTTGAAATCATGCAGGCGTGCGGGGTCGGCGGTGGCGGCATCGTGATTGCCGCGGATCAATTGCCGGCAGCGGTCACGGGCCCACAGGCTGCATTCGACCGGATTGGCGCCATAGCCTACGATATCGCCCAGGCAGACGACCGAATCGTATTCGCCGGCGGTGGCATCGAGCACCGCATCGAGCGCCTCCCAGTTGCCATGCAGATCGCTGATCACCAGCAGGCGGGCAGGAGGTTCTGCCGTTCCGCCGGCGGCCGTAGGCGAGGCCGGCTGGGGAAGGGAATCGGGAGGCGGAAGGCTCATGCAGGTTCAGTATCCGGGACCAGTTGCGGCGCCAGCGCACCGGCGGCGTCCAGGTCCAGAAAAAAGGATACTGCGGTGCGCGCCGGATCGGCTACCAGGGCGGGAATCTCTTTGGGCTGGGCGCGGCGCTCGTAAAGCTGGCGCACGGCCGGCTGTTTGTCCCGGCCCAAGGCCAGAAACCAGACTTCGCGCGCGGCGTTGATCAGCGCCGGGGTGAAGGTCAGGCGATCATGCGGGTGATCCGCCGACGCGTTCACGAAGCGCACCAGCAATTCGTCATCCTGGTAAGGGTCGCGATGCGGGAACAACGACGCCGTATGACCATCTTCGCCGAGGCCAAGCAGCACCAGGTCGAATTGCGGCAGGCCGGCGGGCGCCGGCAGAAGCTGCCGGATCTGGCGGGCATACTCGCGGGCGCACTCCGCCCCGCGGCCGTCCACCGGGGCGGGGTGAATGTGCTGGCAGGCGCGCGGCTGCAGCAGGATTTCAGCCGCCAGGTGGAAATTGCTTTCCGCGCTGGAATGGGGCACGAAGCGCTCATCGCTCCAGAAGTAATGCGCGCGCGAGCGCAGACGTTCCCGGAGGATGGGGGAAAAGCGGGTGTTGAAGGCTTCCGCCCAGGCGGCATAGAAGACCCGGGCGGACTCGCCGCCGGTCAGCGCGATGCCGGAAAACTCCCGCGGCGGCTGCCGCTCGGCCCACTGTTCCAGTTCCACGCAGAAGCGCTCGCCGGCCTGGCCGGCATCCCGCCCCAAAATCCAGCGCCATCCGTTGCTCACAGCCATTGCCTCTTCTTTCAGTCTAAGCAATTCCAGCGCCGGCGGAGGCCTCCGGGCCGGTTCAGGGCTTGGCGTGCAACCGGCCTTCGGCCAGGGCCAGCAGCAGCCGGCGCGAGACGTTTTCATAGAAATGATCGCCCATGCGCTGATCCGCGCCGGGGCCATAATGCGCGGGCGCGGCGAAATAGCTTTGCTCGTAACGGGCGACGGCGCCGGCGGCGCGCGCGCCGAATTCGTTGGCGGCCCACCGGCGTATATAGCGCCGGCTTTGCGCACGGCCCGGCGCCAGTCAGGGACGGGAATTCCAAAGAATTTCCATCACCTCTTCGGTGGTCATCGGCACGGGCCGGAGATTGGACGTATTGACGACGAGGTAATCGGTCGCGCCCAAACGGATGGCGCGGCCGAGCTGTTGCTGGATGGTCGCCGGCGGGATGAGCACGGTGTAATGATTGGAGAGCCCGTCAATCATGGCGGAGTGGTAATAGATGCCTTCGCCGGGGGCGAGCGCGCCGGGGTCTTGAACCACGCCATGCCCGTCATCGGCCCAGACGAGGGTCACGCCGGGAGGCGCTTTGAGCAGCCCCCGGTTGAGGAATTACCCGGTTTCCCGCCAGGTATTCAAGATGACCGGCGCCCGCGGATGAACGCGGCGCAGAATGCCCAGTTCGTCGTCGATGGCGGCCTGGATGGCGGCGGCGCGGCCGGCGGCGGTTTTGGGGGCGCGCGGGTCCACTCGCCAGAAGGGATAGTCGTTCAAACCGCGGTAGACGATGCTCCAGATGGCGCGGACGCCGCGCGGGTATTCGGAGACGGCGGCCGCCCAGGCGCGCTCGAGCATTTTGCGGTTGCTGGTGTAGAGATATGGCGGACAGATTGCGCGGACGATTCCGGCGCAGGCAAACCGCAATCACCACCGGCGAAGCCTGGCGCGGATCATGCACGATGCGGCTGGGGCGTCCGAACACTTTGCCGAGATCGGAAGCCAGATCGGCGGCGGCGGTCTGCAGTGCCGCCGGCTCCCGGCGCGAAAGCAGAATGCGTACGCCGGGGCGCAAAACCACCGCCTGCGGCTGGACGGGGAGAGAAAACGCGGCAAGGAAAAGCCCGGGCAAAATCCGCCGCAGCTTCATCGTGAAGGCATCCTTTCGCCGGCGGCCGCACTGTTTTACTCATTGAACATAGAAACAAAGAAGTTAAAGCAAAAATGAATAAATGACGGAACGAAGCAGAGACCCAAAAGGATAAAATTTTCAAAGTTCAGAATTGAATGAGATCACGATCTTTCCCTTCAAGTCCGACATTTTAGTAATTCAACCCTCTATTCACAGTCGGCCGTTACTGGAATTGTGCTAGCAGCCCGTGGTAGAAGTGCCTTCCAGGTGTCAATGTATCGAGCGAGGATAAACTCCGACGCAGAAACATGCGATGCACTGGAAACCAGTCCGAATCGCTATTTACGCTTCGCATTGCCGTGA
>JAJYIU010000001.1 GCA_021789895.1 Acidobacteriota bacterium
CCATCGAGTTGACGTTGTCGGTCAGGTCTTTCCACACCCCGGCCACGCCCTTGACCTCCGCCTGCCCGCCCAGCTTGCCCTCGGTGCCGACCTCGCGCGCCACCCGCGTCACCTCGCCGGCGAAGGCGTTGAGCTGGTCCACCATGTTGTTGATGGTGTCCTTCAACTGCAGAATCTCGCCCTTGGCCTCGACCGTGATCTTGCGCGACAGGTCGCCGCGCGCCACCGCGATGGTCACCTCCGCGATGTTGCGCACCTGGTTGGTCAGGTTCGAGGCCATCGAGTTGACGTTGTCGGTCAGGTCCTTCCAGGCCCCGCCCACGCCCTTCACCTCCGCCTGCCCGCCCAGCTTGCCGTCGGTGCCGACCTCGCGCGCCACCCGCGTCACCTCGCCGGCGAAGGCGTTGAGCTGGTCCACCATGGTGTTGATCGTGTCTTTTAGCCGCAGAATCTCGCCCTTCACCTCCACCGTGATCTTGCGCGACAGGTCGCCTTTAGCCACCGCGGTGGTCACGTCGGCGATGTTGCGCACCTGGTTGGTCAGGTTCGAGGCCATCGAGTTGACGTTGTCGGTCAGGTCTTTCCACACCCCGGCCACGCCTTCGACCTGGGCCTGTCCGCCCAGCTTGCCGTCGGTGCCAACCTCGCGCGCCACCCGCGTCACCTCGCCGGCGAAGGCGTTGAGCTGGTCCACCATGGTGTTGATCGTGTCTTTCAACTGCAGCAGCTCGCCCTTCACCTCGACCGTGATCTTGCGCGACAAGTCGCCATTGGCCACCGCAGTGGTCACGTCGGCGATGTTGCGCACCTGCGAGGTCAAATTCGAGGCCATCGAGTTGACGTTATCGGTCAGGTCTTTCCACACCCCGGCCACGCCTTTGACTTCCGCCTGCCCGCCCAGCTTGCCGTCGGTGCCGACCTCGCGCGCCACCCGCGTCACTTCGCCGGCGAAGGCGTTGAGCTGGTCCACCATGATGTTGATGGTGTCTTTCAACTGGCGGATTTCCCCCTTGGCCTCGACCGTGATCTTGCGTGACAGGTCGCCGCGCGCTACCGCCGTGGTCACCTCGGCGATGTTGCGCACCTGGTTGGTCAGGTTCGAGGCCATCGAGTTGACGTTGTCGGTCAGGTCTTTCCAGGCCCCGCCCACGCCCTTCACCTCCGCCTGCCCGCCCAGCTTGCCGTCGGTGCCGACCTCGCGCGCCACCCGCGTCACCTCGCCGGCGAAGGCGTTGAGTTGGTCCACCATGGTGTTGATCGTGTCTTTTAGCCGCAGAATCTCGCCCTTCACCTCCACCGTGATCTTGCGCGACAGGTCGCCGCGCGCTACGGCGGTGGTCACTTCGGCGATGTTGCGCACCTGATTGGTCAGGTTCGAGGCCATCGAGTTGACGTTGTCGGTCAGGTCTTTCCACACCCCGGCCACGCCCTTGACCTCCGCCTGCCCGCCCAGCTTGCCCTCGGTGCCGACCTCGCGCGCCACCCGCGTCACCTCGCCGGCGAAGGCTTTCAGCAGGCCCACCATGGTGTTGATGGTGTTGGCCATCTGCAAAAACGCGCCTTTGACCGGACGCCCTTCGATCTCCATCGGCATGGTGCGCGATAGGTTGCCTTTGGCCACTTCGCCGATCACGCGCGCCACCTCGATCGTCGGCTGTACCAAGTCGCCGATCAGCGTGTTGACCGCCTCCACCGAAGTGCCCCACGAGCCGCGCGCTTCCGGCGCCTTCGCCCGTTCCAGCAGCTTGCCTTCCTTGCCCACCACCCGGCTGACCCGCTCGAATTCCAGCGCCAGCTTGCGGTTCATCCCAATCACGTTGTTCAGCGTTTGCGCCAGCGAAGCCGAAAAACGCTGCCGCGAAGCTTTGATGGTGAAATCGCCCGCTTCCAGCTTGCGCAAGATGGCGTAGAGTTCCTCGCGCTCGCTGCGTAACTGCCGCAATTCTCGCGCCATCTTGGCCTGCTGCGCCGGCGTGAGCCGCTTGCCGGCCGCCACCTCGTCTGCTTTCGCCTGGCGCCGCGCCAATCCCGGCCGTACGGCCGGCGGCAATCGCTGCGCAGGGGCCGGCTCGCCGTCGGCCAGGAAAGAGTTATGAAGAGGGTTCATGCCAAGTGCTCCTGAACGGATAAGACCTCATCCCGCGAGTGCTGCTCATCGTTGGCGGTAGCGTGTGCATTCCCAACGGGGCCCGTCGTTATGCGGATTGGCGAGTGCATAAAAATGTATCTAATTAAAAAAGTGGCTGGTCTTCCCCGGTTGGCGTTGCTGGCATGCTCCGCCCGTGCGCAATCGCCTCGTTCCGTAGTGGCGTAACGTGGAACGCAGGCTCCCGGAGTGCAGTGCCTACAACTTTATGCAGCTACTGCAAAAGCTTTCAATTAGGAATAACCCGGAATGTTTTTTACGGCTGAATCGGGGAATTCCTGATTCCCATATCATGCGTTTCCATGCCGAACCGCGCGCGCAAATTGGAAGGGATGGCACGTTTCGGCCTCTATCCACTCACATCCGCGTGAGGTGTGCCCGTTTTCGGATAGCAATGCTGTCCGGTTCGACTCTTGACGTTTTAGGCGTTGGTGATTAGCGCTGCACTACCTGGATTTCCACTCGCGTGATCCCGGCGCCGGCAAAACCCAGCGCCCGCGCCGCCGCATAACTGACGTCGAGAACGCGATGCGGTACAAACGGCCCGCGATCGGTTACGCGTAAAAACAAGCTGCGCTTGTTTTCCAGGTTGGTTACTTTGATTTGCGTGCTCAGCGGCAAGGTGCGATGCGCGCAGGTCAATCGAAACATGTTATAAGGCTGTCCCGTCGCCATCTCCTTCCCCTGAAATTCCCGTCCATACCACGATGCGATTCCGCGGGCCACGACGGGGCTGAGTCGCACTCGCCAGTGCGGTCCCAGGCTCGAATCCGTTCCGACCGAACCTGCCGCTATGGTCAAAACCAGCGCAATCGCCTTCAGGGTGCGTGCCATGCTTTTTCGCCTCCGATGGGGTGATTGGAGCGGATGCCGGCTCGCGGAACCTTTCCTGTAACTTGCCGGGGCGGCAAGCCGGAAAAATGAATTGGAAGGAAAGGGGGCCGGCAGCCCTGACTTGGGCCCGGCATCCGATTGGAGTAAAGGGCAGTATATACGATCGGGCACTCAGAATCCAGTCAGGAATGAGCCCGAGTGAGTTTCTTGAATGACATCACGGGCAATTTTGCTTTACCTAAATATCTCAAACAATTGGGCTTAAGCGCATCTAGCGGAGGATTTTCTATTCCGCTATCTGCCACCTCCGTAATTTTCGCGATCAATGGCAGCCCTAAGCTGCAGATCTTCTGAAGCTCCAAAAACCAGGCCTGGCTGCGGAAAGACCATTTAAACTGGCCGCGTGCAATCACTTCCGGTAAAATCCCCCGACCGTGTCGCGGTCAGCCTGCACCGTGTCGCCTGGCCGCTGGGTTGTGCGGCGGCCGCACTCGCAATCGCCACCTTGCCCAACGTTTGGGCGCGCCTGCATTTTGGCTCCTGGTTCTGGATCTCCGATCACGACGGCTGGATCTATTTGCAAGTGCTGGCACATGCCGGGCCGGCATCGCCCTATCCCTGGCTGTTGTTCGGCCCTGCCCGGCTGGCGCAGCGCTGGCTGGGCTGGGGACCGGCCCGCCTCACCCTGGCCTGGAGCATTCAAGCCGCGCTGCTGACCGCTCTCCCGCTTTATTGCTGGCTCGAGGGCCTGTTGCGCGATTGCCTGCCGAATCCCGCGCCCCAGGCGGCGTTGTTGTCGCTGCTCTTCTGCTTCGATACCGGCGTCCTGCATTACTTTCCCGTTCTGCGCCAGTTCGCCGCGCTTTGGAAGCTCCCGCTGCTGCTGCGCCAAACCTACCCGCATCTGCTGCGGCAATGGAATGTGCTCAGCCCCGCGCTCTGGCTGGGCTATTTATTTTTATTTCTTCTTCTGGAGCGCCGCGCCGCGCTGCATCCGGCTTGGCGCCGGAAGCTGGCGGCAATGGCCAGCCTGGCGGCGCTGGCCTACGTTTATTTTTATCTTTGGTCGGCCGCCCTGGTCGGCCTGCTGCTCCTGGCATTGTTGGATTGCTTCCTTCCCGCCGCCGTGAATCGTTCCTTCTCGCTCCTGCGCTGCCGGCTTGAAATCGCCGCCGGCGGGTTGCTGGCCGGCCTGCCGGCGCTCATCGCCGGCTCGCAGACCATGGCCGCCGGCTGGCTGTCGCGCAATGGGCTTTGGGTGCACCGCTTTCGGCACGAACCGTTTCATGCCGGCAATCTGTTGCTCTATGCCTTGACCTTGATTTGGATCTGGCGTCGGGAACGCGATCTGTTGCCGCTCTGGACCACCAGCCTGGCGGCCTGGCTGCTGTTTTTTTTCCAGCCGCTGCTATTTGGCCGCGAATTGCAGAATTTTCATTGGCTCTATATCCGCAATCCGCTGCTCTACCTGCTTTGGCTGCTGTTGGCCGCGCGCGCAGCCGCGCGCTACAACTCGCGCTGGGGCGCGGCCGCGCTGGCCTGCCTGATAGGCGCCATGGCCGTCTCCGGATTTTATCTGCGTTGGCGCCAGGCGGATGCCAGCGCCGGGTCGCTCGAAGCGATGCGGCAATGGCGCGCCTGGACGCTCTCCTCCCCGTCCCCCTCGCCGCCGCGGGCCGCCGGAATGAATGTCGCCGCCGGAAATGCCAGTTACGTGCGTCTGGCCGTCATCCGCGCCGGCTGGCGCCCGCTCAGCGGTGATGCGGTGCTGCTGAATCCACTCGTTCCCAGCCGCGAGTGGATGGCGCGCACCGCATTGAATCTTTATCTGCAGGCCGGCCCCGATCCGTCTGCCTGGCATTCCGCCGCCCTCGCCTGGCTGCGGCGCGAGGGCAGGCTGCATTCCGAACTGCCCTGGACTTCGGTGCCGGCACGCCGCCGCCGCCTGCTCGCCCATCTGCGGCAGAATTTCATCAAAATCCGCCGGAATCCGCTGCCCGGGCTGTCACTCTACCAGGTCGGCTTGATCGCACTCCCCGCCGGCCGCCCGGCACCCTGGCTGCCGCCCGGCTGGCGCCGTCTGGCCTGCAGCCCTTCATGGCAGTGTTGGAAGGCTCCCGGCGCGGCGGCCCCGCTTACGACGCCTCGCCGGCATTGAAATTGCTCTGCGGCGATTCCGCCAGCATGCGCTTGATCGTTTCTGCATGCTGCGTGTAGGCCTGCGCCCGTTCTTGATAGCGTTCCGCCATGGAAGGCGAAACGTTGGCCAGCCGGAGACTTAGGCTGGCGTGTTCCTGCAGCACGCGCACCGCGGCCCAAAGCGCGTCCTCCACGTTTTCGTCCAGCCGCATTTCCAGGTTCTGCTCGGTATAGGCATGGCCGATGCGGCAGCGGTATTGCACCGGTCCCTCCTCGCGCGCCGCCCAGAGCACGCCATGACAATCGGGGCAGGCAAAGGGAGAAAGCTCCATGCCGGACGCGGGAGTGGCGCCTTCATTCTCAGGAAACGCCGGGGCTGGCGTGGAGACTTGAGCTTTGCGGGTGGGGCTCTGTTCGGTGTTGTCTTGTCCGGACCATGCTTCCATCATCGCGGCGATCTCCTGGGCCGGAAGCACGTGCTCGGGTTGCACCCAACGGATGACGGCTTGGGGCATAGAGGGATAACTGGCGTCTTCGGGCGATTGCACGATGGCCTCTCCGCCAGCTTGCTTGATCGCCCAAAGTCCGGCCGCGCCGTCATCCAGCGTGCCGCTGAGAATGATGCCGAGCGCGCGGGAACCGTACTGGCGCGCCGCCGTCCGAAACAGCGGATCGATTGCTGGGCGATGGCGGTTTTCCCGTGGATTGCGCGCCAGTTGCAGCTCGCCATCCTGGATCAGGGTATGAAAATCGGGCGGCGCGATATAAATGTGCCCGGCCTCGAGCTTGGCGCCATTGGCGGCCTGCAGGGTGGGCAATGGGCCGGCGCGGCCGAGAATCGCCGGCAGCGAACTGGGCTGTCCCGCGGGCAGATGTAGCACGCAAACGATGGCGGCGTCCAGTTGGGTGGGAAGCCCGTGCAGGATGGCCTTGAGCGGTTCCAATGCTCCCGCCGACCCCCCGATCACGATGAGCGACGGTTGCATTTCCACCCCCCTTATGCCTGGATGCCGGAAATGGCATCGCAGTCTGGGGCAGTGTGGAATAGTTCCGGCCGGATCAAGGCCAGGCCGGCGGGGACGCGGGTTATAACAGGTTGGTTTTCCCTTCTTTTTCTAATTCTTCGACCAGGGTTTTCACCGACTGCGCTTCGCTGCGCGGCACGATTAACAGCGCATCCGGCGTCTCCACCACGATATAGTCTTTCACGCCGATCAGCGCCACCGTCTTGCCGGGAGCGAAGACGAAGTTGCCGGTTGAGCCGATCTCCATCAGCTCGCCCGCCTGCTTCACCGAGCCGCCTTCTGGCGATAGCTCCTGATAAACGGCTTCCCAACTGCCTAAATCGTTCCAGCCCAGCCCGCCCGCCGGCAGGCAATACAAATTGGGCGCTTTTTCCAGCACGGCATAATCAATCGAAATATCGGCGCAACCCGCGTAC
This sequence comes from Acidobacteriota bacterium, assembly GCA_021789895.1. GTDB lineage: Bacteria > Acidobacteriota > Terriglobia > Terriglobales > SCQP01 > JAKASR01. Next base: position 6,561 of record JAJYIU010000001.1, read on the forward strand.
CAGCGCGTCAACGCCGAGGCGAATTTCGAGCGCGGCGCGTCGGCGATGCGCCGCAGCCGCTCGGACGTCCCCGGCAGGTATTCCGCCAGCGCTTCCAGAATGCTGGCCGCGCGCCATAAAAACATCCCCGCATTCCAGTAATAATTGCCCGCCTGCACCAGCCGCCGCGCCACCGCTTCTCCCGGTTTTTCAAGGAAGCGCTTCACTCGCAGCGCGCCGCGGCGCGCGTGGGGATCTTCGATCACTTCGATATAGCCGTAACCGGTTTCCGGCCGCGTGGGCGGAATGCCCAGCGCCAGCATCCGCCCCGGGCGCTGGATTTCGCCCATCCCCGCTTCGATCAACGACTGAAACTTGCCCGGATGCCGCACCAGGTGGTCGGAGGGAAAGACCCCCATGGGCACGTCGCCCCGGGCCCGCAGAATGAGTTCCGCCCCCAGCCCGATCGCCGGCGCAGTATTGCGCCCCACCGGCTCGCCGATAATCTGCGCCGTCGGCACTTCTCCCGCCTGGGCGATGACTTGCGCCCGCTGCTCCGCGCTGGTGATGATCCAGATGTTCTCCGGCCGTGCCACCAGGCGCGCCCGCGCCAGCGTCTGCTGTAGCATTGAGCCTTCGCCCAGAATGTTGAGCAGTTGCTTGGGGGTGCGGCGGCGGCTGCGCGGCCAGAAACGCGACCCCCGCCCGCCGGCCAGAATCAGCGCTGCAAAATCTCCACTTTGTGTCTTCGTTCGTACCATTTGCGCTGCTGCCTGCCGCTTTCCGGCCGGCGCCGTCGTCTTTCCGGCATCAAATACCCCTGGGCGCGACGGACCGGATTTATACATAAATCCGCATCCCGCCCGGATAGGGCCCGCACTCTCCACTGCGGATGAGGGAATTCGGCCGCCTGCGCCAGGCGGGCACACGGTTCTCGGCGTGGTTCCGTCAGGGCTGCGCCAGACCGCTTCCCGTAATGCAGAATAACAGGAAATCCTGGATATTCAGCGGATTTCATTGCCGCGGCACGGGTAATTTTAACGGATTTTGGTGGGAATGCCGGCTTAAGGCGCCGTCGCCGCCCGCTGTTTTTCCCATTCCCGCGCCCGCCGGATGCGGGTGGCAATGGCCGGATGGGAATAAAAAATCGCTTCCTTCCAGCGGGGTGGAGATACTTCGGCCAGATTGCGCTGTGCCAGTCGCTCCAAGCCTTGAATCAGCGGCTCCACTCTGCCGGTACTACTAAAAACGTAGTCGTCGGCCTGGCGTTCCAAGCGGCGGGAAAAAGCATTGGCGGCCGGCAGCAGCAGCAATGAAAGCGCGGCCACTACCAGCGCCAGCAGCGGCAGGCCGGCAATATCCGCGATCCCGTGCAGATGCAAGACCGGAGTCAAGCGTTCGAGCACCCGCGCCGAAAGCCAGAATCCGGCGAGCGAGAGACCGGCTTGCAGCAGCAATCCCTGGCGAATATGGCGGTGCACATGATGGCCGAGTTCGTGGGTAAAGACGGCTTCGATTTCGTCCACCCCGGCGGTTTGCATCAGGGTATCGCTGATCAGCACCCGCCGGGTTGCGCCCCATCCGGCCAGCGCGGCATTTGCCTTGACGGTCTTTTCGCCCAGCATCCATTCGTAAATGCCGCGAATTCGCGCGCCGGCCGCGGCGGCGCGGCTGCTCAAGCGGCGAATCAGTTCGGCTTCGTTGGGATTTTCGGGCGAAAGCTCCCGGAATTTGAAAAACAGGGGAAACAACAGCACTGGCGCCAGTTGCGCCAGCAGAATGGTGAACGCCAGAAAAGCCAGCCAGCCCCAGAGCCACCAGGTTCGCGGCGCGGAGCGCAGCAGCGCGTAAATCAATTCAATCGCTGCCAGGCCCAGAATGGCTTCGAGGGCCAGCCCCTTGGCCTCATCCCGCCACCAGCTCGCCCAACTCTGGCGATTCAACCCATAGCGGATCTCAATGTGCTGTTCGGCCAGGCTGAATGGCAAGGATGCAAGCTTCAGCAGCGCGCCCAGTGCGGCCACGTAGCCCAAAACGATCAACCAGGCCGAGGCCTGGGCCGGCAGCCGGCGCACCACTGCGTGTTCAATACCCAAACTGGCGCCAGTGAAAGCCAAAGCGGCCAGCAGAACCAGTTCGATCGCGGTGGCGCTCAAGCTGAGGCGCAGCTTGGCGCGGCTATATCGGCGCGCCGAATCCTGATTTAGCGGCTGCGCCGCTTCTCCCGTTTCCATAATGGCAGTGTAGTCTGGAAGGGCCGGCAATGCCGAGGCTTATGCCGGCGCGGCAACGATTTCCGGCAGCGCATGGGCGGGCAGTTCCACGATGAATCGCAGGCCGGCAGGGCGCCGTGATTCCACGCGGATTTTGCCCCGGTAGGCTTCGACCAGCGATTTCACGATTGCCAAGCCCAGCCCGAACCCTCCCGTGCCGCGGTTGCGCGATGGGTCGCCGCGATAAAAACGGTCGAAGATGCGCGGCAGGTCGGCGGCGGCTATGCCCGGCCCTTCGTCTTCGACGCTGATTCGCGCCTCGCCCCCCGCCGCCTCCACCCGGATTTCTACCCGGCTGCCGCTGGGGCTGTACTTGACCGCGTTTTCAATCAGGTTTGTCCAAATCAGCTCGAGGTCGTCGCCCTCGGCCCGGACCAGCGCGTCCTGCTTCACCACCAGTTTCGTCTCGATCTGGCGCGCCTGCGCCAGTTCCTGTAGTCGCTCCAGCGCCGCCGCGCACCCGGCCGCCAGCGACACTTCCGGCAGCCGGCTGGCGGCGCCGCTTTCGGCCGCCTGCTCGATGCGTTCCAGGCGCAGCATGCGGTCGAGCAGCAGTTGCAGCCGCTCCAGGTCTTCCAGCGATTGCTCCAAGCCCAGCCGGTAGGCCTGGTTGTCGCGCGGCCGCTGCAGCAGCGACTGCAAGGTGGATTTCATGATCGCTACCGGCGTTTTCAGCTCGTGGGCCGCGTTGCCGAGAAACTCGCGCTGCCGCAGGAAAGATTGGTGCAGCCGCGACAGCATGGATTCGAGCGCCGCAATCAAGGGCGCCAATTCGGCCGTGTCGCGCGCCGCCGGCGGCGGCCGGAATTCCCAATTCAATGCCGAAATTTCCGCGGCCTGTCCCGCCAGCCGGCGCAGCGGCGCCAGCCCGCGCCGTATGCCCCAGATCGTCAATAACCCCGTCGCCGCCAGCAGCAGCAGTCCCGCCGCGCCGGCAAAAATCGCCGCATCCAGCACCCGCTGTTCGATGGACAGCATCGGCGACGCATACGAGACTGTCAATTTCGGCGCTGGGCCGGGGAGGTTCTCCTCCGTATCCAGAACCGGCAGTTGCGTCAGCCGCAGCGAGCGGTAATGCACGCCATGCCAGGTCGAGACCGTGGGCGTGCGGCTGGTGGCCGGCGGCAAGCCCGCCGGCCAGTCGGCGGCGATCACCGGCCCGCCGGTTTCCTGCACGCGGTAAAAATCGGGATGCAGCCGGTTGGGCGAGGGCGGCTGCAGAGTAGCGTCGAAGACCAACTGAAAGGGTTTCTTTTCCGAATAGCGCACCAGCGCCGCGGTGGCCATCGCCCGCTCTTGCAGCATCGAGTCGAAGGCGGAGAGCAGCAGCCGTTGGGTGTACAGCACCAATACCACCAGCAGCGCCGATGCCAGCAGCAGTTCGGTCAGCAGCACGCCGGCAATCAACTGCCGGGATAATGACATGGTGCGGGCGCGCCGCGGGCGGGCTGCCGGCTGCACTTCCGGCTGTATTTCCGGCATGGCTACACCTGTTCGCCCGCCGCCGGCTCGGCGCTCAGGCTGTAGCCGTGCCCGCGCAAGGTGTGGATCAGCTTCACCGGATGATCGTTATCCAGCTTTCTCCGCAGCCCGGAGATATACACTTCAATCACGTTGCTGAACTTCTCCCAGTTGTAATCGTAAAGGTGCTCGAGCAGCTCGCTTTTTGAGACCACCACCCGCGGACGATGCGCCAGGTATTCCAGCACGCGGTATTCCATCGGGGTAAGGACGACTTCCACCCCGCGGCGCTGGACCCGCCGCTCGAGGGTATTGATTTCCAGGTCGGCGACCGTGAGCAGCGGCGTGGCCTGGCCCTTGCCGCGCCGGATCAGGGCTTTCACCCGCGCTAAAAACTCTCCCAAATCAAACGGTTTGGCCACATAATCGTCGGCGCCGCTGTTGAGCAGCGCGACCACCGATGCCTTGTCTTCGCGCGCGGTCAGAATCAGCACCGGAGTGGCTACCTTTTCGCTGCGCAACTGCCGCAGCACCTCGCCCCCTTCCAGCTTGGGCAGCATCAGATCCAGCACGATCAGGTCGTAGGGATTTTGCTGCGCCATTTCCAGGCCGGCTTCGCCGTCGTTCGCAATATCCACCGCATAGCTGGCCGTCTCGCGCAAACTGCGCGCCAGGTTTTCCGCCAGCCGCGGCTCGTCTTCCACGATCAGCACCCGCATGCGTGCGCGCCTCCGGGCTGTATTATGAACCAGTTCGGCGGCGGCTGCGCGCGCGCCCGCCGCGGCTGCCGGCGATCGCGACTGACCTCGCCTGCAATGTCGGGCATGCTTGGTGCTGGATGTGGTCTGATAAAGGATAAATGCCAGTTGAGCGGGCGATGAGTACGGCTTTTCCAGCGGCGCATCCCGCGCTGTTTGCGGAATGGCAAGCGGAAGAAAAGCCGTAGAAATTGCGCCTATCGCGTAAAACCATGTCTGATGAAGCCACTTCATCTAAGCGGCGCCTCGATCAACTGCTGGTCGAGCGCGGATTGGCCGAAAGCCGCGAACGCGCCCAGGCGCTGATTCTTGCCGGCCAGGTGCTGGTGGCGGGCGAGCGCCGCGATAAGCCCGGCTGGCGCGCCGCCGGCGATGTCGAAGTGCGGGTGAAATCGTCCCCGCGCTTCGCCAGCCGCGCCGGCGATAAACTCGCGGCCGCATTGGCGGCTTTTTCCATACCCGCCGCCGGCCGCGTCTGCCTTGACATCGGCTCCTCCACCGGCGGCTTTACCGATTGCCTGCTCCAGGCCGGCGCCGTCCGCGTGCATGCCGTGGACAGCGGCCGCAACCAGATGATTTACCGCCTGCGCCAGGATCCGCGGGTGCGCCTGCGGGAACGCACCAATGCCCGTTACCTGCGCCCGGAACAGATTGGCGAGCCGGTGGACATCATCACTCTGGATGTTTCCTTTATCTCCGCCACGTTGCTTTTCCCCGCGCTGCTGCCGCTGCTTCGCCCGGACGGCGATCTGATCGTGCTGGTGAAGCCCCAGTTCGAGGCCGGGCGCGAAGCCGTGGGCAAAGGCGGCATCGTGCGGGATCCCGAAACGCGCGCGGCCGCGGTCGCGCGCGTCCGCCAGGCGCTGGAGCAGGCCGGAATGAGCGTCCAGGGGGTCATGCCCAGCCCGGTGTTGGGCGCCGAGGGCAATCAGGAATTTTTACTCTGGGCTCGCCACGACCGCCGCTAGCTGCATGCTTCAGGTGCGGTAGCTGGCGTTAATCTGGATATAGCCTTCGGTTAAATCGCAGGTCCACATCCAGGTGCGCGCGCGGCCCGCGCCCAGTTTCACCTTCACCAGCACCTCGTCCCTGTCCAGTTCGCGTTTCATCGCCGCTTCGTCAAACGGGAGCGCGCGCCCGTCGCCGTAAACCCGGGTGCGGTTGAACCAGACTTCGGCGCGGCCCGGCTGGAAGCGGGCGCCGGAATAGCCCGCGGCGGCCAGAATGCGTCCCCAGTTGGGGTCGGCGCCGGCGAGCGCGGTTTTCACCAGCGGGGAATGCGCGATGGCGCGCGCCGCAAGCTCGGCATCGGCGGGATTGCGCGCCCCCTCGACTTCGATTCGCACCAGGCGCCGGGCGCCTTCGCCGTCCCGCACAATGCCTACTGCCAGGGATTGCGCCACCGCCTCGAGTTCCCGCTGGAAGGCGCGCCGCCCGGCCGCGCTCAGCCCTCCGGCCATGCCGCTGGCCGCCAGCAGCACCGAATCGTTCGTGGATGTATCGCCGTCCACCGTAATCCGGTGGAACGAGGCATTGGCTGCTGGAATCAGTGCCCGGTGCAGCTCGGTGGGCGTGCATTGGGCGTCGGTGAAGAGAAAAGCCAGCATGGTGGCCATGCGCGGGTGGATCATGCCCGAGCCTTTCGCCATGCCGGCGATGTGAAACCGGCGCTCGCCGTCGTTGAAGGCGCCGAAGGCGATCTTGCGGCGGGTGTCGGTGGTCAGGATGGCTTGCGCCGCGGCTTCGCCGCCGTCGTCGCGCTGCAGCCAGCGCGGCAGCGCATCCAGTATCCGCTCGTGCGGCATCGGCACGCCGATGACTCCGGTCGAAGCGACGAAAATCTCCGCCGGCGGGCAGCCCAGGAATTTGGCCGCCGCCTGGGCGGTGGCGGCAGCCGCCCGCTCGCCCCGCTCGCCGGTGGCGCAGTTGGCATTGCCCGAATTGACCACGATCGCCCGCAGCCATCCGCCGCTGCGCCGCAGATGATCGCGGCTCAGCCTGACTGGCGCGGCCTGCAGGCGATTGGTCGTAAACAGAGCCGCCGCGGCAAACCGGGCCGGGCTCCAGATCACGGCCAGGTCCGGCGCCGACGATTTCAGCCCGCAATGCCCGGCGGCGAAATGAAACCCGTCTGGCCAAGCGTTCTTTTGCGAAGTGACGGTGGCGGACATAGCGTTTGCGATCACAGCAGGCTGTGTTCTGTATCAGCATAAAGCAGTCCGCGGAGCAGAATGGGCGGAAACAGGAAAAATCTACGGCAGCGCGGGAAAGTCTAATTTCCAAGCGCCAGCGTGAACAGCCGGCGGCGGCCCGGTCACTGCACCGTCAGCGTCAGATTTTGGCTATGAGACAAACTGCCGCTGGCGGCGGAAATCGTCAGCGTATAGCTGCCGGCGGGAGTGCCGGGCTGGCGGGGCGGCCCGGCGGCGGGCGCGTTGCCGCCATTGCCGCATCCGGCGGCAAACAGCAGCATTCCCAGCGCCAGTCCCAGCCGCCAGCGCCGCGCCCAGGCGTGGCGCTGGCGGATCGTCCAGAGCAGCATGGCAAGCCAGCCGGCCAGGCCGAGGATCCAAGCCGGCGGCCGGCGGCGAGAATGGGGCGCCGGAATGGGCGCGAACGAGCCGGCCGTGGTGGTCACCGCAACATTGAGCGCGGCGCTGGCATTGGAAGCGAGGTTGACCGTCGCCGGAGAAAGGCTGCAGCTCGACAGTTGCGGCGCTCCGCTGCAACTGAGATTGATGGCCCCGCTGAAACCGCCCAGCGAGGCGAGCGCCAACTGGTACTGCGCCGCCTGTCCGGCCGTGACGCTGGCCGAAGTCGGAGCATTGGCGTCCGGCCCCAGCGCGAAGTCTTCGCCATCGCCGCTCAGGTTCAGAAATTGCGGGCTGCCGGGGGCATTGTCGGCCAGCGCCAGCAGACCCGAATTGGTGCCTGCGGTTTGCGGCGTGAAAATCAACTGGAAGCTGCAACTCGCTTGCGCTGCCAGGCTGGACGGGCAATTGTTGGTCTGCGTAAAAGGACCGCTGATGTCCATGTTCGCAATCTGCAAATCGGCGCCCCCGGTGTTGGTCAAGACGACATTCACCGCGGGAGCGCTCGAGCCCAGCGTTACTGCGGGAAAGGCGGGCGCGGCCGGGTTGAAACTGGCCAGCGGCGAAAGCACGCCCGTGCCGTTGAGCGGCAGCCATTGGGTGCCGGCATTGCCGGTCACGATCAAGCGGCTGGTCTGGCTCCCCAGATCGTCGGGGGTGAAGCTGACGTTGATGGTGCAGCTCGCTTGCGGCGCCAGCGCCGCCGGACAGTCGTTATTTTCGGTAAAGTCGCCGCCCGCCATCGTGCTGATCGAGCTGATCGTCAGCGGCGCGTCGCCGGTGTTGGTCAGAATCGCCATCAGCGGAGCGCTGGTCGAGTTGATTGCCTGTTCGGGAAAGCTCAAGACGACGGGCGCAAACTGCGCCAGCGGCATCACCAGCCCGGTAATCTCCGCCAGCCAGGCATCGCCTCCGGCGGTGCAGTTGCTGCAGGCTGGTTGCAGCGCATTCTCGCCGGGAAAGTTGAGCGAATCGGTGGCGCCGGCCAGCCAGGCATTGCCGTTGGCATCGAGCGCCAGCCCGGCGGCGGCATCATTGCCGCTGCCGCCGAGATAGCTGGAAAACATCCAGGCCGTCAGGGCGGCGTTCGCCTTCGCCAGAAAAGCGTCCGAAGCCGATCCGGCGCCCAGGTTGAGATGGGATTGGATCGGATCGGCGAGAGGAAAATCGGGCGAAAACGTGACCCCGGCCAGCAGCGGCTCGCCGAGAGCATTGACGGCCAGCGCGGTGGCGGCATCGCCGCTTCGGCCGCCGAGGTAAGTGGAAAAAAGCAGCGTTGAGAGTGAGCCGTCGAATTCCGCCAGCCAGGCATTGGAGCCGCTGCCCAGCTCACAGGCGGGACAGGCCGGCTGCAGTGGGTTTTGGAGGGGGAAGTCGGTCGAAAGCGTCTTGCCGGCAGCGAATAGATTGCCGTTTTGTGGGTTCAGCGCGAGGGCGTCGGCGCGGTCCCAGCCGCTGCCGCCGAAATAAGTGCTGGCCACGAGCGCTGCCCCGCCGGCGGCCAGATGCGCCAGGAAAGCATCCGCTTGCGGCGACGGCAACTGGCAGCCGCCGCAAGTGTGCTGCAGCGCTGCCAGGGTGGGGAAATCGGGGGAGAGCGTCCAGCCGGCGACATAAATATCGCCCTTGGGGCCGATTGCCAGCGCCCGCGCCCGGTCTTCGCCGCTGCCCCCGAGATAGCTGCTAAACAACAGCTTGCCGCCCGGCGCGATGGCGGCCAGAAAGGCATCGCTTTTCCCGGAGGAGCAACTGGAGCAGGCGGATTGCAGCGGCTGTTGCAGCACCAGATCGGGGGAGAGCGTCCAGCCCGCCAGCCAGGCATTGCCGGAAGCATCCAGGGCTAGCGCCGTGATGTGATCGTCGGCGCTGCCGCCGAAATAAGTGCTGGCCAACAGCCGGCTGCCATCCGGGCTCAGTTCAGACAAAAAGCCGTCGCCGCTATCCGTGGTGCACTGGTCGCAATGCGCCGAGACCGGCTGCAGCGTCGGAAAATCGGCGGCCGTGGTCCGTCCGGCGACAAAGATATTGCCGCTGGCATCGAGCGCCAGGGCCGCCGGCGTGGTGGCGCCGCTGCCGCCCAGGAAGGTGGCAAAGATGAGGCGGGTGGCGCCGGGGCTGAATTTGGCGACAAAGCCGGCCGGCTCGCCCTGGGTGCAGGCGCTGCCGCAGGCGCCGTTCAGCGGCGACAGCAGCGGGAAGTCGCTGGAACTGGTGGAACCGGTGACATAGACGTTGCCGGCGGCATCGAGTGCGATCGCGGTGGCGGCATCCGCCGCGCTGCCGCCCAGATAACTGCCATAGGCCAGTGTGGGGTCAATCAGCAGCGCTCCCCGCCGCCAGCCCCGCACCCAGAAACTCACCCGGCGCCCATGCCGGCAGCGATAGCCGCCGCGCAGCCGCCGCCGGCGGCCGCGCCAGAGTTCGAAAAAACGCGGCCGGCGCCAGCGCAACTCGCCCTCCGGCAGGCGAAAGCGCAACTCGCCGCCGGCCTCCAGCCGCGCCCTCGCGCCCCGCAGTTGCAGACGCAGCCGTGACAATCGGCTGCCGGGCGCAAGCTGAAAGCACAACTCCAGCCCGCCGCCCGCATCCTGCCGCATCCAGCCGCGGATGCCGGCATAGAGCTGGCGCCACTCGATCGCGGCATAACGGGGGACTCCTTGCCGCCAGTGCTGCGGCTGGGCGCCGATCAGATAATTGAGCCGGCCGCGCAGCCGCCCGCGCGCTTGCGGCTTTCCCGGCAGCGCATGGGAAAAGACGATGCCGATCTGGTGGCGTCCCTTGCGCAGCACGAAAGAGCGGTCTTTGATTTCTACCCTCAAGCCGGCGAGCGCGCCGGCAAATCGCACCCCGGCGCGATTGGGCGCCGCAGGTTGAAATGCCTCCAGGCGGGCGCGCCATGAGGGCCAGGGCTTTGCCAATGCCGGCAGACTCAAACCCGCGGCGCAGGCTGTCAGCAGCAGCAGGACTGGAGCTCTCCCGCGCCGGCTTTGACCGCGGGCTGGTGAGAATGGAAACGCAGGTAGGCGCACGCTTTCATTGGAAGGTAGAGCGGCTTATGCTGCTTTGGTTTTAGGCCGAAAAAAGCATTTTCTAAATTTCAAAATAGTTGTTTCCGGGTCCGGGGAAAAAGCGCGGTGCCAAAATGGCATTCGCGCCCGATACAAGTCGCGGCGGGGCGCCATACACTCAACGCTGGATTCGCGCCGAGCCTCCGCTGGCCATCTGTTTTACCTGTTCGAGCGTCGCCATGGTGGTGTCGCCGGGAAAAGTGGTCAGCAGCGCGCCATGGGCCCAGCCCAAACGCACCGCGGTTTCCGGCTCGGCGCGGGTTAGCAGGCCATAAAACAACCCGGCAGCGAAGCCGTCGCCGCCGCCAACGCGGTCGAGTACGTCCAGCTCGCAGGTCGGCGCGATATAGCTTTGGCCTTGAATCCAGGCGACCGCGCTCCAGCTATGGCGGTTGCTGGAGTGCACCTCGCGCAGCGTGGTGGCCAGCACCTGGAGGCGGGGGAATTGCCGGCGCACGGTTTCGATCAGTTCAAGAAATCCGCGGGGGTCGAGCGCGCCGGAGGATGCCGCCGCCGGCCCGCCCAGGCCGAGCGCCTGCTGCAGGTCTTCCTCATTGCCGACCAGCACATCGCAGAGCTCCACGATCCGGCGCAAGACCTTCTGCGCCCGCTCCCGGCCGCCGGCCCGGCGCCAGAGCTTTTCACGGTAATTCAGGTCGAAGGAGACGACCGCGCCGGCCGCGCGCGCCGCCTGAAACAGTTCCAGGATCAGCTCCGAGGTGGTGGGCGAGAGGGCGGCATAAATTCCGCCGCTGTGCACCCAGCGCACGCCGCGGGCGAAAATCGCCGCCCAGTCGAAATCGCCTGGCTTCAAGCCGGCGGCGGCTTCGTTGGCGCGGTTGTAAAAGACCACCGGCGGACGCACGCCCTGGCCGCGATCGCTATAAACCATGGCCAGGTTGGGGCCGGTGGCGCCGTCATGGTCGAACCATTTATAAAACGGCTGCACGCCCATGGCGCGGACGCGCTCGTCGGCCAGGTCGCCGATCGGGTAGCGCACCATGGCGGTGGCGATGCCGGTGCGTAATTTGAAGCAGTCGGCCAGATTGGCGGCAACGTTAAATTCGCCGCCGCTGATATGTATATGGCAACTGCCCGCCTTGCGGAAGGGAATCACGCCCGGATCGAGACGGTGCACCAGCGCGCCCAGGGAGAGGAAATCGAGCTCCGCTGAGGCGGGAAACGACAGACCGGATTGCGTCATGGGTGGCCGACCAAGCTCGATTGTACGCCATGCGACTGCGGCGCCGGAGCGAGGGCGTCAGCGCCCGGTGGCGGCGGTGCGTACGAGCGCGGCGCGGGCGGCGGCTTCGCCGGCAAAGACTTCCGCTTGCCAGCCGCGCGCGCGCGCGGCGGCAACGTATTCGGGGATGTCGTCCAGGTAAAAAATTCCGTCCGCTCTGCCCGCCGCCCGGCTTTCGACCGCGGCAAAGATGGCCGGTTCGGGCTTCACCGCGCCGATTTCGTAGGAGAGCACGTGAAAATCCATCTCGCGCAGAAACGGGTGCTGGCGCTGCAGGTATTGAAAATGAATGGCATTGGTATTCGAGAGCAGCCCCAGGCGGTAGTGCCGGCGCAGGCTAAGCAGCCATTCCGGGTCCACTTGCGGGCGCGTATCGAAGACCGAACACCACCAGCGGTTGAAGGCGGCCTCATCCGCCGGCAAGGCCAGGTCCGCGCCGGGCAGGGCGCAGAGCCGCTGCCGGAATTCCGCCGGGCTGAGCTTGCCGGTCTCGAAGAGCAGCAGCAGCGGCATGACCGTTTCATCCACGGTCAGCAAGGGATCCAGGCGGGTAAAATCGAAGCCCACCAGAGTGCGGCCCAGATCGAAAACTACGGTGTGCAGCAAAAATAATTCCTGTAACGCGAAGGGAATGAATCGGACGGCTGCTTAAATTTTAATGCGGCCGCGCCGAAAAACAAATCACCCTTCCGGCCGCGTGGACGGAAGGGTGAAGATGAAAAGTCTCGAACTATAACCAAACTCAGGCAGCGCGGCGACCACTTTTGCTCTGCTCGGGATCGGGCAAGAGTTCGAGCACGTAGCCAGCATCCAAGGATGCGTGGCAACGGGTGCATTTTTGGCCGGGCATCACGCGCAGGCGGGAACGCCCAAGCCGCACTTCTGGAATCGCCAGCCCTTCCACCGTCCGGGTGCACATCGGACAATGAATGCGGGCCTTCAATCCATCCATTACTGCCGGCATACGGCTCACCTCCTTTCAAGTCGAAATGATTGCTACTTTCTACGCCTGAACGGCTGCGCTCAAACGTATTGCAACTAAAATTCCATTCGTGCCATTGGACGCCGATGCCCCCCTAAAAGTTTCAGGACCTTGCCTGAAACTTCTAAGTTCCTGATTTTCTTAAGGAACCCTGGGTCCGGCTGCCCCAGGAAGAGGGGCAGGCATCCGCTAAAAAAAAGAAAAGATAGCCGAAAGCCGCCAGAATTGCAAGCCATATGGGCACTCTTTACCTGTTAACCACCGTAATACCTAGCCTTTTGACGCACTGGCGTGGGATTACGCGCAGACGGGCTGTCCCCGGCAGTCAGGTCGCAAAACTGCGAAACAAAATTCATAGTTTTTCCGGTGGCGGGCCCGGCAATGCGCCCTAAACTGTTTTGTCCGTCCGCCTGTAAGACAGGAACCAGGGGGCAACGGTTTGCCGCCCCGCGTATTTTTTTTATCCACTGCACCTGGAGAGTCCCATGTCACAACCGCCCTTGACCAGCCTGAACAGCGATGAGGAACTGCTGCGCCAAAGCGTGCGCCAACTGGCCGGGAGCCGCTTGCAGCCGCTGGTGGAGAGCATGGACGCAAGCGCACATTTCGAGCCCGCGCTGATCGAGGAATTCTTTCGCGCCGGCCTGATGGGAATCGAACTGCCGGAAGAGTTTGGGGGCGCGGGCGGCAGCTTTTTTGAAGCCATACTGGCGGTGGAAGAGCTGTCGCGGGTGGATGCCTCGGCCGGAGTCGTAGTGGATGTCCAAAATACGCTGGTCAACAACGCCTTGCTGCGCTGGGCGTCGCAGGAGCAGAAGGCGCGTTACCTGCCCCGCCTGGCGCGGGAGTGGGTGGGCGCCTACGCCTTATCGGAGCCCGGGGCCGGCAGCGACGCCTTCGGGCTCGTGACCCGGGCCGAGCGGGTGGAAGGCGGCTACCGGCTGCAGGGCCGAAAGCTGTGGATTACCAATGCGGCGGAGGCGCGGCTGTTTATCGTTTTCGCCAACGCCAACCCGGATGCCGGCTACCGCGGCATTACCGCCTTCCTGGTCGAGCGCGAGCAGGCGGGATTTCAGGTCGGGCGTAAAGAGAACAAGCTCGGCATACGCGCATCCAGCACCTGCGAGCTGCTGCTGGAAGGCTGCGTCGTGCCCGAGGCTCAAGTGCTGGGCGAGCCCGGCAAGGGCTATAAGATCGCGATTGAAACCCTGAACGAGGGGCGCATCGGAATTGGCGCGCAGATGGTGGGCGTGGCGCAGGGGGCCCTGGATCATGCCCTGGCGTACGCCCGCGAGCGCCGCCAGTTCGGACGCCCGATTGCCGATTTCCAGGGGGTGCAGTTCCAGCTTGCCGAGATGCGCACCGAACTGGAAGCCGCCCGCCTGCTGGTCTATAACGCCGCCCGGCGCAAGCAGGCGGGGGAGAGCTTTACCCAGGAAGCCGCAATGGCCAAGTACTATAGCTCGCAGGCGGCCGACCATATCACCTCGCGCGCGCTGGAACTCTTTGGCGGCTATGGCTTTACCCGCGACTATCCGGTGGAAAAATATTTTCGCGACGCCAAAATCGGCAAAATCTACGAAGGCACCTCGAACATGCAACTGCAAACGATCGCCAAGCTGATGCTTTAAGCTGCACGCCATTGCCGCGAGCGCCTCTGAAACCATTTCATAAATCGCGAGGGTGGGCGGCGGCCGGCGTCCTGCCTGCATCCGAGCTGCGCCGGCGGCTGCTGGGCTGGTACCGTCGCCACCGCCGCCATCTGCCCTGGCGCCGGCTGCAGCGCGCCGGCGATGCCTATGCCGTTTGGGTCGCCGAAATCATGCTGCAGCAAACTCGGGTCGAGGCCGTCATTCCCTATTACGAGCGCTTTCTGGCTCGCTTTCCCAACCCCGGCCAACTGGCTGCCGCGCCGGCGCGAGAGGTGCTGCGGCTCTGGAGCGGGCTGGGCTATTACCGCCGCGCGCGGCAACTGCACGCCGCCGCGCGCGCGATCGCGCGTCGCCACGCAGGGCGCTTTCCACTCGAGTTGGAAGCGCTGCGCGCCCTGCCGGGGGTGGGCGAATACACCGCCGGAGCGGTGTTGAGCATCGCCGCCGGGCGGCCGCTGCCGGCAGTGGACGGCAACGCGATACGGGTGCTGGGCCGGCTGCGGGGGGCGCCGGCCGCGCCGGCAGTTTTGCGGCAGGAAGCGTTGCGGCTGATTTCGCGGCGCCGGCCGGGCGAGTTCAACCAGGCAATCATGGACTTGGGCGCGATGGTGTGCCGGCCGCTCCGCCCGGCCTGCCCGCAATGCCCGCTGCGGCGGTTGTGCCGCAGCTACCCCTGGCAGCCGGCGGCGGCCACAGCGAAAAAAGGCGTTATACGCGCGCAGCGGCTGGAGTTGGATTATGCGCTCTGGCGGAAGGGCGGGCGCATACGGCTGGCGCGGCGTCCGGAAAATGCGGCCTGGATGCCGGGTTTATGGGAGCTGCCGGCGGCGCCGGAGGGCAGCGGCTGGCCGGTGCTGGCCGAGGCGCGGCATTCCATCACGCGTTATCAGATACGCGCGAGGCTGCTGGCGGCTCCGGCGAGCGAGCCGCCGCCGCGAGGGCGCTGGCAGGCGGAAAGCCAGCTCGATGCACTACCGCTGACCGGATTGACACGCAAGCTGCTGCGCGCATTTGCATTCCGCTACCCTGAGAATTTTAGCTGCTTAGTACCACGCACCAGTTAACTCTTGTTCTGACTGGGCTTTACGCATGGCGCTAACTCGTTTTTTTGTTGCACGTTAGTGCCACGGCACCCGCAACGGCTCGAAAATACCCCGGGTTGCTGAAAGACTGGCTGGGGCGGGCCTGGCGAGGCAACGTGGCGGCATTGCGGCGGCAATGCGGCGGCAAATTTTTACTTGCCGCCACATTTAAGTGACTGATAATCAGGTTGTTAAATGGCATGTGGCGGCAGCGCAAGCAAATTGCGGAACTGCCTTTTTAAGAGTCGTTCCGGGTAAATGTTCAGCGTGCTACGCCGGTATATATGGTTAAAACGAAATTCAATGGCGGCGCAGGCAGTCCACATTGTGCGGTGGTGGAGTGACCGCCTGGGATTGTGATTATCCCGTTGTATCGGGCATATTTTCTTCGGCCTCGGCTAGGGCATCGAGCCATTCCGGTTCCAGGCGCCAGCGGCGGAGGGCGGCGAAGATGGCGGGCGAAGCAAAGCCGGCGAGGCGCAAGCGGCGGTAAAGGCGGGCGGTTTCGCGGGCATCGCGGGGCGGGCGGAGGCGTTTTTTCTCCAGCCAGGCGCGCAGCAGGGCCGGCTCGTTTTGAGCGGGATAGAGTTCGGCGAGGATGGGGGCGGCGAGTGGTTCGGCGACGCCGCGGCGGCGGAGCTCGCGCCGCGTCCGTTCGGCGCCGAATTTTTCCACGTCGCGGGCGTAAAGGGCGAGCGAGGCAGCGAAGCGGCGGTCATCGAGATAGCCAAGCTCGCGCAGGCGGGCGAGCGCCGGCTCCAGCGCGCCAGGGGCGGCGGAATGGCCTAGAAGGCGGCGCAACTCGGCTTCGGAGCGGCTGCGGCGGGCGAGCAGGCGGACGGCTTTCTGATAGAGGGCTTCGCGATCGAGCGGGGCGGGAGGCGACTTCGGCGGCGCGCGGCGCACGGCGTTCAAAAACCGCGGTCGAGATCGCCGGCGGGGACGGTGGCGGGAGCCATGCCGCCGCTGGAGACGCCCAGCGCGCGCAGCTTGAACTCATCCGGATTGGAGGCCTGGACGAGCGCGGTTTCGTAAGTAATCTTTTTTTGCTGCCAGGAGTTGTAGAGCGACTGGTCGAAGGTCTGCATGCCGTACTGGCTGCCGCCCTTGGCGATGGCGTCGCGCAGCAGGGCGGTTTTTTCCGGATTGACGATGCAGTCGCGGACGAAGGCGGTGGAGACCAGCACTTCGACGGCGGGGATGCGGCCGGGGTGGTCGCAGCGCGGCACCAGGCGCTGGGAGATGACCGCGCGCAGCACCGAGGCCAGTTGCAGACGGATCTGGCGCTGCTGCATTTCCGGGAAGTTGGAGATGATGCGCTGTATGGTTTCGGCGGCATCGAGGGTATGTAGGGTGGAGAGCACCAGGTGCCCGGTTTCAGCCGCCACCAGGGCCGTGTGAATGGTTTCCAAATCGCGCATTTCGCCCACCAGGATCACGTCCGGGTCCTGGCGCAGGGCGGCGCGCAAAGCGACGGCGAAGCTGGAGGTATCCACCGCGATTTCGCGCTGGTTGACCACGCCCAGTTTGTCCGTGTGCAGGTATTCGATCGGGTCTTCGATGGTGAGGATGTGATCGCTGCGGAGGGCATTGATGCGGTCCACGATCGCGGCCAGGGTGGTGGACTTGCCCGAGCCGGTGGTGCCGGTGACCAGGATCAGCCCGCGGCGTTCATGGCACAGGCGCTCGATCACCGGCGGCAGGTCGAGCTCGTCAATGCCGCGGGGAGCGGAGGGCACCATGCGCAGCGCGATGCCCATGGCCCCGCGCTGCTGGTAAACGTTGACGCGCACCCGGCCGACGCCTTCGATGGTGCAGGCAAAATCGGCTTCGCGGGTTTCGCGGAAATGCTTCTGGTGGGCCGGGCCCATCAACTGTCCGGCGATGGCGACCAACTCTTCGGGGGCAATGACGCCGGCGCCGGGCAGGGCGCACAGCTCGCCATCCACGCGCAGGCGCGGCGGCGCGCCCGACTTGAGGTGCAGGTCGGAGGCTTTCTGCTCGACCGCGGCGCGTAAGAGTTCTTCCAGTTTCATGACGAATGCGTTCAGCGCGCCGCCTGGAACAGCGTCCAGGGATGCGACGGCATGTCGGTCAGATAGGGCTTTTCCCAGGCGTATTGCGGATGCGCCTTGAGGAAGGTGGCGGCATTGAAGTTGATGCCGCAGGGATGGCCCATGGCGGCGTAAAACTCCATCTTGGCGGCTAGGGTGGAATCGGTCACCTTGGCCTGCACCGTGCCGCCGGGATGGTACGGGCCCCAGCCCCAGGCCGGCACGCCGTGGGCGGCGAGGTCGCCGTGGCCGCACAGCGTGCGCGCGTCGGGATGATTGGCCTTGTGGAGATAGGTATCGTAGTGGTCGGATTCCATGGCCTCGGCCACCCGGATATTGATCTTGCCTTTTTCCGTCCGCATCAACTGATGCCAGCGCACGCGCCGGGCGTTGGGGCTGGAGGAGAGGAGGTTGGGATTGAAGCCGGGGCATTCGTACTTCATCACGCGCGGGTCGGAAGGATAATTGGAGCCGACCAGCATGCCGCTTTTCATCTTCCAGACGCGGTGGTATTTGAGCCCCAGCTCCAGGCGGGCGATTTCGTTGGTCTTGCGGTCGCCGATCAGCCAGTCGTTGGCATAGCCGCCGTTGTTGCCCTTCAGCAGGATGGCGATGTAGCTGTCAATCGAGTTGGCGTACTGCAGCGCCTTGCGCGAGCGCACGAACTCGGGAATGCCGTTGGGATTCCAGCCGAAGAACTGGGTGATGGTGGTTTCGGTGATCATGATGCCGGCGGAGTTGACGCCGAAATCGTCGTCGCTGGTGATGACGCCGGGAAAGCCGTCCATCAGGATGTGGTAGCCGTGGCGGGGGGCGAGGTCGAAGACGATGTTCCAGTTTTCGCCGGGATAGTAGCTGGTCCAGGCGTTGTGCCCCATGACGATTTTATGGTCGCGGGTATAGGCGCCGCAGGCGATGAAGGCGCTGCAATTGCCGGGAGCGCGGAGCGCGGCCACCTGCTGCAGGTGATGCTGCCGGTTATACCAGGGCACGTAATAATCGGGCAGCTCTTCGAAGCCGTTGAGGATGATGACGTCAATCGTGTCCCATTGGGTGTAGCCGCGGGCATGCAGGCCGTCGGCGATGCCGCTGAGCTCGCGCATGTACTGCGGCTCGATGTGCGGCAGCCACATGGTGCGCACCGCCTGGCGGTAGAAATGCCAGCTCTTGTGCGAGTTGCGCGGCCAGGTCGCCTTGAAGTCGCTCAGCATGCGGTTGATTTCGGGCGCCAGCCAGTAGCCGTGCTGGAAGCCGAGATCGGCGGCCGAGCCCTGGAGATGTACGTAGATCCAGCCGTTGTTCATGGGCCGGCGGAAGGAGCCGGCCAGGCGGGGGTCGGGGGGATGGGCGGGATTGGATTTAGGCGCGCTCTGGCAGGCCAGGCTGGCGGCCAGCCAGGCGAGCAGAAGCCACATGGAGCATTTATGCATGGACAAAAGACCCCCCGTTGCTGAAACGAGCACAGTGTAATGAAGGCGACGGGAAGAAGCAAGCCATCAGCCAACCACCAACGGCTTTCACTTATCAGCCGCCATCCTGCGGCAATGGCGGAAATTGCATCCGCGATAACAAAGGTTCACGCGGGCGGCCGGTTCCGGTGGGGAGGAACCGAAAAGTGTGTACACGATAGCCTGAATCTTTCGGAGGGCATCAGGCCGTAAGGAATAGAATGGGCGGCGGGGCGGGCGCGTGTAAAAATAGAAGTTCTACTACCCAACGAGGAGACGATCATGCTCGAACTCAAAGGCCTGCGCATCACCTGGTGCGGGCACGCCACCTTTCGTTTTCAATCCGGCGGACAGCAGCTCTACATTGATCCTTATTTGAAAGACAATCCCGCCTGCCCGGCGGCGGAGAAGGCGGCCCAGGCGGCGCAGGGAGCGCTGCTCACCCACGGGCACTTCGATCATGTCGGCGACGCGCTGGCGGTGGCCCGCCAGGGGGCGACGATGGTGGGCATGAATGAGCTGGCGCAATGGCTGGGGACGCAGAAAATTCCTGAAAAGCAGTTGATCGGGATGAACAAGGGCGGGACGGTCGAGCTGGCCGGGGCGAAAGCCACGATGGTGCATGCGCTGCATTCGGCCGGCATCAGCGACCACGGGCAGACGGTGTATGGCGGCGAAGCGGCGGGGTTTGTAATGGAGTTTCCCCAGGGGCTGCGGATTTATCATGCCGGCGACACGGACGTGTTTGGCGACATGGGGCTGATTCGCGAGCTGCACCAGCCGCAGTTGGCGCTGCTGCCGATCGGCGGGCACTTCACCATGGATCCACGGCGGGCGGCGCTGGCCTGCAAGCTGCTGGGGGTGAAGTACGTCGTGCCTATGCATTACGGCACCTGGCCGGTGCTCAAAGGCACGCCGGAGGAGTTGAAGCAGCATCTGGCCGGCAGCGGCTGTGAGGTGGTGGTGATGAAGCCGGGCCAGACGCTGGAGTAGCGGACGAGGCGGCGCCCGGCGGCGGGCGCGCGCCTGCCAAGGGAGGCGGCATGAGCGGGGAATTGACCATTACCGGCGCGGAAGTGGAGCGCTATCTGAGGGAGGCGATTCCGCCGCGGGACGCGGTGCTGGCGGAGATGGAAGCACAGGCGGCGCGGCGGGACATTCCCATCGTGGGCCCGGTAGTGGGGCGATTCCTGTATCTGCTGGCGCGGATGGCGGGGGCGCGGCGCATTTTCGAGTTTGGCTCGGCCATCGGCTATTCCACCTTGTGGTGGGCGCACGCGGTGGGCGAGGCAGGCGAAGTTTTCTACACCGATCACAGCCCGGCCAACCGCGAAGAGGCGGCAAAATACTTCGAACGCGCCGGGGTCGCCGGCCGCATACGCCAGCTCACCGGCGATGCGCTGGCCTCGTTTGCCGCCACGACGGGCGATTTCGACCTGATTTTCTGCGACCTGGACAAGCCTTCGTATCCGGAAGTGCTGCGGCGAAGCCTGCCGCGGTTGAAGCCGGGCGGGCTGCTGGTGGCCGACAACGTGCTGTGGAGCGGGCGGGTGGCGTGTCCCGACGAAACGCGGGAGACGCAGGCGATTTTGGAATTCAACCGCGCGGTGTATGCGCATCCGGGGCTGTTTCCGGCGATCGTGCCGCTGCGCGACGGGTTACTGGTGGCGCGGAAAGAATGATCCGGCAAGGGCTATGCTTCCTGGCCTGCGCCCGATTGATATTTTACCGGGCATGAAATCAATGGCTCATCGCTGCCCAGCCGGAGCCGCGGCAAGCTTTCACTCCGGAGGGAAGACCAGTTCGGGGTGGAAGAGGGAGCCGGCGATGCGGATGGCGATGGCGCGCAGCTCGCCCTCGGGAGTGAAGACGCGGACTTTCAGAGCGCGGGAGAATTCGGGCAGGTTGACATCGCGGCCGGCGAGCAGACGCGCGGCTGCAGGCGGCGGGGCAATGACGGCGGGCAGTTCGGGCAGCAGGCGCTGAGGTGGGATCAGCACCGAGGCGGCGCCGGCCGCGGCAACATCAGCGCCCGCCCCGGCCGGATCCGCAGGGGCGGCGGCCGCATCGGGGGCGCTGGAAGCGGCCAGCTCGCGCAGGCGATCGAGCGGCACCGCCTGCGCCAGATCGAATTCGCCCACCCGGGTGCGGCGCAACGGGCCGAGATGCGCGCCGGCGCCCAGGGCCTCGCCGAGATCGTGGGCGAGCGAGCGCATATAGACTCCGGCGGAGCAGCGCACGTGCAGCCGCAGGCGATTTTCCTCGAGCCCCAGCGGCGTCAACTCGAAAATTTCCACCTGCGCCGGCGGCAGCGCCACCGGCTTGCCGGCGCGCGCCAGTTGGTAGGCGCGGCGGCCTTCGATTTTTTTAGCCGAAAACGGCGGCGGCACCTGGGCGATGCGGCCGCGGAAACGGGGCAGTTCGGCTTCGATTTCCCCCAGCGTGGGGACGCGCTCGCTGCGCGCTCCAAGCGGCTCGCCGGCGGCATCGTAGGTGGTGGTGGCGAAGCCGAAGCGGATTTCGCCTTCGTATTCCTTGTCGCGGGACTGGAAGAAACGGGCCAGGCGGGTGAGGCGTCCGAGCAGCAGCGGCAGGACGCCGGTGGCGGCGGGGTCGAGGGTGCCGAGATGTCCGATCGAACGCTCGCGCAGCAGTCGGCGGACCGCCGCGACGACGTCATGGGAAGTCATGCCGGGGGGTTTATCTATGACCAGAGCGCCGTTCATCGGAGGGTAAAAATAAGCATCGCATAGCTCGGCTGGAAAGAAGCCACCGGCCGGCCGCCCCGGGCAGTTATTGCGAAATTTCAGCGGAATGCTTTGGCAGAGGCTCGCGCGGGCCGGGCGCCAGGGCGGGCGGGCAGCAGGGCTCAGAATTGGAAGGGACGGCGGGGCGGGCGGGCGCTTTGGCGCCAGGCGGAGTAGTACAGGTTGGCCAGCATTTGAGCGCCGGCGGCAAGGCGGGCGATGACGAAATGGCGTCCGGCGGCGGAGCCGCGTCCGCGGAAAGCGCCCTGGCGCTCGAGTTGGTAGAGCGGCGCCACCTGGGCGTGCGTGGCGAAGAGAAAATGCAGGTAAGCGGTGAAGGGATGGGCCAGGTATTGGGGCGGGGCGAGTTTGCCATGCAGCGCGCCGGCGGGGATGGCGCGATTGACGAAGAGGGTTTCAAAGCGCCAATGGATCTGGCGCGAACGGGTGTAGCCGGCCGGATCGGGTCCGGTCCAGCCGTTGAATTGAATGGTGGTGTGCAGCGGCTGCGAGCCGTCGGCGACGTAATGGCTAAGCAGGCCCATGACCTCGATGGCGTGGGCGGCAAACGGAGCCGGCGGCAGCCGGCGCAGGCGGGCGGCGCGGTATTCCTGAAACGCGACCACCAGGCGCTGGTAATTTTCGATGGCGGCGTAGGGGTCGAAGCCGACCCGCTGCGGCGCCAGGAGGGCGGCCTGGCGGGGGTGGCGGCGGGCGCGCAGGCGCGCCGCGGCCGCGTCTAGCGCCTGCATATAGCGATAGCGGTCGCGCGGCCAGGCGGCGTGGAAGGGGACGCGTTCGAGGT
The DNA here is from genome assembly GCA_021789895.1 of Acidobacteriota bacterium. Taxonomy (GTDB): domain Bacteria; phylum Acidobacteriota; class Terriglobia; order Terriglobales; family SCQP01; genus JAKASR01. The sequence continues at coordinate 28,704 of JAJYIU010000001.1, forward strand.
CTATGAAATGGTTGGGGGCGTTGTCGGCGTTGAGCGCGTCGAGGCCGGCTTCGCGCCAGCGGTCGGGCTCGTTGGCCAGCAGCAGCAGGGCGGCGCCGGGGCGGCGGGCGAAGGCGGGCAGGGAAGCGGGCAGATCGGCAGCGGCGGCGGCGGCGATGAGCTTGTGTCCCTTGGCGCCCCAACCCCAGGCGGGAAGCGGCTGGTTCAGCAACAACAGGAAAATCAAACCGGAACGAAGCCAGAATTGCAGGCGCGGCATGGACGCATTGTAGCCGGAATGAACCGGGCAGGCTATCAGCCGGCAGCCGGCCGGCGGGCGTAAAAAAAATTACATCGCACTCCTTGCCGGATGTTTTGGCGGGACGGCAATGCGGGCCGCAGGGGGAAAATCTACCGGTTGATGCGGCTCAGGGGAAGTGATAGTCTCAGGGCGTACCGGGTGGGAGGCAGACTTTCCGCCTCCAATCATTTGCAGTCGAGAGTCCCGGCTCTCGGAGGGTAGCGCCATGAGCATGGATTCCGGGGTCATCCGGCAGGATTTGATGGCCCACGACGATGCCTACCGCCAGCTAGTTTCCCGCCACCACGAATTAGAAAGCCAGCTAGATAGATTAAAGCAGCGAAGATTCCTGACCGCCGACGAAGAGGCGGAGGAAATGCGCATCAAGAAGCTGAAGCTGCGAATTAAAGACGAAATGGAGCAGAAGCTCCGGCGTCGCATGAGCGATGCCGCCGAAGCCTAAGCCGGCTGCATCTCCTAAAAGAAGCGAACACTGGCTGCGGGAGACGTGTGCGCGGCCACATCCGTTGCGCCGGTTTTCCCGTAAGCTGGAACCAGGGTCCACCGCAGCCTGCCGGAGGAGGGAGCGGGCAGGCGGTCAATGCCGAGGGTGGAGTGCGTCCGGCAGCGGCGTGCGCGGACGGAATCCGCCACGGCGTCATCATGCTTTCAGCGCTAATTTTGCTGGGCTGGTTCGGGCAATTGGCAGGCCAGCCACCGGCGCCTGGCAAGCCGTCGGTGCCGGCTAGGCAAGCCAATTCAACCGCCAAGACACCGGCGGCCCGGCCGGCCTGGCTGCAAGGCCGCGTGCGCGACGCCAATGGCCTGCCGGTCGCCGGCGCGGAAACCACATTGTGGGAAGGCCGGCGGAGCTGGCTGGCCTACACTTCGCGCGCCGGGGCGTTTCGCCTCGGCCCGTTGCCGGCCGGCGCGAGCCGGTTAATCGTGCAAAAAAACGGATTTTACCGCCTCAGCGTAGCGGTGCAGTTGCAACCGGGCTGGAATCGCGCCCACCTGAAATTGCTGCCGACGCACGAGCTGGAGCAGACGGTGCGGGTGGTTTCGCATCCCAGCCCGATCGAGCCCGAATCCCTGGCCAACAAGTTCACTTTAACGCAGCGAGACATACGTAACCTGCCGTACCCGACCAACCACGATTTGCAGCAGGCACTCGTAACGATTCCCGGGGTGCTGATGGATAACAGCGGGCAACTGCACGTAGCCGGAGCGCGCCCGCAGGCGATCGCCTACAGCCTGGACGGCTTCGACATTTCCGACCCGGCGACGGGGCAACTGGATGCACGGCTGAACGTGGACGCGGTGCGCAGCGTGCAGGTGCAAAGCGGGCGATTTGGAGCGCAGCATCCCTCCGCCGGAGCCGGAGTGTTGTCGCTGCACACGCTGACCGGCAGCAATCACCTGCGCTTCGGAACTACAAATTTCCTGCCGGGAGTGAGCCTCCAGCAAGGGTTGCGCCTGGGCAACTGGTATCCGCGGTTTACGCTTTCCGGCCCGCTAGTGAAAAACCGCGCCTGGTTTGCCGACGCCCTGAGCTGGCAGCATACCCTTTCGCTGGTGACGCAACTGCCGCGCGGCCAGAACACCGGCGAGCAATGGAACGGCGACAACCTGTTCAGCACGCAGTATATGCTCACGCCGCGGCAGGAGCTGGAAGCCAACCTGCTTTTCAACTACACCAACGACAGTTATCTGGGACTTTCGCCGTTCACGCCGCAATCGGCGACGATGAACGATCATGAGCGCCGCGGCTGGGCGGGCTTGAAAGACGAGATCACGCTGGGCGGCAACCTGATTGACCTGGGCGTGGCCGACGACCTGGCGCACGTGACGGTTTCGCCGCTGGGGACGGCGGTTTACCAGTACACCCCGCAAGGCCCGCGGGGGAATTATTTTCAAACCGTGCAGCAGACGGCTGGCCGCGAGCAGGCCATTGCCAACGTGTTTTTCGGCAGCCACCCGGGGTGGGGCGAGCATAATCTGCGCCTGGGCGGCGACTGGATGGCGCCGCGGCTGCGGCACCAGGCGCTGCGGCGCACGTTCGAGATCATCGGCGCGGGCGGGGCGCGGTTGCAAACCAGCAGTTTTCTCGGCCCGAACAGCTTTCAGGCGAGCGACACGCTGGCCGGCTTCTACGCCGAAGACGCCTGGCAATTGACGCGCAGCCTGCGGGTGGAACCGGCGCTGCGCCTGGACCACGACCGGCTGGCCAGCGGCGCGCTGCCCGCGCCCCGGCTGGCGCTGAATTACCTGCCCTGGGCGGACAATCGCACCAAGCTCTCGGCCGGTTGGGGAGTGTTCTACCAGCCGATCGCGCTGAACACCTACGGGCTGGCCTTCGATCAGCAGCGGCAGGACACGCTGTACGACTCCGCGGGGCAGGCGCAGACGCCGCCGTACACCATCCAGTTCGCCCTGCCGGGCGAGAAGCTGAAAGAGCCGCGCTACTATACCGCCTACGCCGGGCTGCAGCAGGCATTGCCGGAGCGGATTTACCTGGGCCTGCGCTGGCTGCAGCGGCAGGAACGCGACGGGCTGGCCTACGAAAACCTTTCGCCCGCGGGGCCGACGGAATTTTTTCTGCTGCAGAACAACCGCCGCGACCATTACCACGCGCTGGAGCTGACGCTGCGCCGCAATTTCAAACGGGCGGCGCTGTTCGGCGACTACATACGCTCGCAGGCGACCACCAACGAGGCGATCACGAACAATTTGAGCACGGCGGTGTTTTCCCCGCAGGCGGGCGGGCCGCTACCCTGGGACGCGCCCAACCGGCTGCTGCTCTGGGGCTGGGCGCCGACGCATGTCTGGAACATTCTCGGAAGCTGGTTTTTCGAAACCCGCTCCGGTTTTCCCTTCAGCGTTTACAATGCCCGCGAGCAACTGGTAGGCCCGCCGGGAAGAATGCGCTATCCGGCCTATCTGAGCCTGAACGCCGCCTTCGAGCGCCGGTTCCGGTTTCACCATCACGAATGGGCGCTGCGGCTGGCGGTGTTGAATATCACCAACCATTACAATCCCGACGCGGTGATCGACAATATCGCCTCGCCCGGATTTCTCAGCTTTTCCGGCGGCATGGGACGGGTGTTTACGGGAAGGCTGCGGCTGGTGGGCCGGCATTAAACCGCGATCAGCCATCGGCTGAAAACCGCCGCGGTTGCAGTGGAATGTTTGCCAAGCCGCCGGCGGGTCTCCGGCAGGGCGGCCAATCCAAGATGGAAAGCCTGATGGTAAACTAGCGGCATGCGCGGGTGTTCTCCGCCAATACCGCAGCCTGTAGGTTGTTGTAGCCCCCGGGCCGGCGGGGGCGCCACGCATTGCGGCCACGCAATGCCGTAGCCTGGGCCCGTCGCCGGCCGGGAAACCGGCGCGCGGCCGCCCCTCCCGCCCGGTTTTCTCCCGCACGACGACCGGTTTTTCGCCATGGATTGGGGTTGCCCAAGGAGAAAGAGGACTATGAATTACGCTCATCCGGAAGTTTTAGTCACGACCGAATGGGTCGAGCAGCACCGCCAGCAGGACCACGTGCGCCTGGTCGAGGTGGACGTGGACAGCAATGCGTTCCACGAAGGCCACATTCCCGGCGCGATTGCCTGGGCCTGGAACAGCCAGTTGTGCGACACCACACGGCGCGACATTCTCAGCCGCGAGGCCTTCGAGCAACTGATGTCGCAGTCGGGCATCGACAACGACACCACCGTGGTGCTCTACGGCGACAGCAACAACTGGTTCGCCGCCTGGGCCTTCTGGCAGATGAAAATCTACGGCCACCAGGACGCGCGGATTCTGAACGGGGGCCGGAAGAAATGGCTGGCGGAAGGGCGCGATCTGACGCGCGAGGAGGCGCATCCGAAGCCGGCGCACTATCGGGCGGCGAACGCTGACCTGAGCCTGCGCGCCTTCCTGCCGCAAGCTCAATCCGCCAGCCGCGAGCAGTGCGCCGCGCTGGTGGACGTGCGCAGCCCGCAGGAATTCAGCGGCGAGATTCTGGCGCCTCCCGGCCTGCCGGAAACCTGCCAGCGGGGCGGGCATATCCCCGGGGCGCGCAATATTCCGTGGAGCAAGGCCTGCAACGACGACGGCACCTTCAAATCGGCCGACCAGCTCCGGGCGCTGTACGCCGCCGAAGGCGTTGACAACTCGCGCCCGGTGATCGCCTATTGCCGCATTGGCGAACGCTCCAGCCACACCTGGTTCGTGCTGCGCTACCTGCTCGGCTATGCCCAGGTGACCAATTACGACGGCTCGTGGACGGAATGGGGCAACCTGGTGGGCGCGCCGGTGGAAAAAGGCGCGGCCGCGGCGGGCCAGGCATGAAGGCCGAACATTACCGCGAACGGCGGCTGGAAGTCGCGGGCTGGCCGCTGCGCCTGACCAGCTATAAAATCGGCGACCTCTTCCATTGCCATGCCGATAACGTCTCGCCGGGCGCGAACGTGGCGCGCGCTTCCGCGCCCACCCAGGAGGAAGCCGAGCGGCGGGCGCTGGAAAAGGCGCAGGAACGGCTGGCAAGCACCCGCCGGCGGTAAGCAACGATCAAGCCGGCAGCCGTCGCGGCGCAATTGCTTCGGCACCAGCTTTTACGGCATGGCGATGGCGGAGTTGGGCGAGGGTGGGCGGCGCCAGTGGGAACGGGGGATTTTTTTCGCCGGGAAAAGTCTCGTGCAAGCATCCCGGGACTCGGCATTCAGGATGGTATGGCAGCGCACGCTGGGGCGGACGCATTGACGAATTGCCGCCGATCCAGTAGCTTAGATGATTACCTTGCAGGATTTTGAATGCAGCGATTGAAACTCCGCCTGGCGGCGGTGGTGGCACTGGCGGCGTTAGCCGCAGCCTGCGGCGGCAGTTCCTCACCGACCACAAACCACAAAACCCCGGTCACCGCGTTTTATATCACCACGTTGATCGAGCCGGTTTCCATTACCAGTCCGCCCAACTCGAGCTTGTTTGCGCCGGCGTATTTTCCCGCGCCATCGGCGGTGGTGGGAGTGCCGTACGCCTTCGCGCTAGAGACGAATGTGGGGGCAACCAACACCGGCACCCATACGCCGGTCACCTTCCAGGTTTATAACAGCAGCAATTGGCCGCCGGGGTTGAGCCTGACGCCCTCCGGGCTGATTGCGGGGACGCCGACGCAAGCCGGGGCGTACACCGTCGGGGTACAAGCCATTGACAGCACTTCGCCGACGCCGGTGGTGAGCCGGGTAGCGATGATACCGTTTTACATCGGCCAGCCGGGCGCGACTTTGACCCAGGTGGGGCAGAACGATCTGGGCGGGGCGGGGCAGAATGGCGATGTCACGGTGCAAGGCCACCTGGCCTTTGTGGGCACGCTGGGGGCGGGCAGCCCGCTATCGGCTACGCCGAGCGCGGGCGGAGAATCCTGTCCGGCGACCGGGATCAAAGTCGTGGATTTGAGCCAGGCCGACGCGCCCAAGCTGTTGACCACGATTACGGGCACGTCCGGGGATGCGCAGCCGCAGGCGAAAGCGGCGATGGTCACCAGCGCCGGTTTTCATAGCGGTTCGAGCGGTGACCTGCTGGCAGTGGCGGAAGCGCCGTGCGCGACCGGCAGCGGCGACAGCGGTGTCGCCGGCGGCGTGGCTTTGTATGACGTGACCAACCCCGCCAGCCCGGTGTTTCTGGGCCGCTGGACCGCCGATTTCGGCAGCGGCCTGGGGAGCAAAGCGTCGGGCTGGGTGTTGAGCAACCAGGGGGCCTTGAACGCCAATGGCACTACGGCCGTGCAAAAGACCATGACTGCCGGCGTGGATTCCGTGGCGATCGTAACCTCCGGCAGCAACATTTACGTGCTGGCCGCGGTTCCCGGCTCGGAATGGCTGAGCGGCGGCGCCGTCGGCGACCTGCGGGTCATTGACGTCACCAACCCGCAGAACCCGACGGCGATCGGCAGTTGGAATTTGAGCCAGGCCGTGAATGGGCCGGTATTGACGGCGACGCCAAAGAACACCACCCCGACGCTGGCCGCCGATCTTGCCCAGGTCAGCCAGGATTGCGGCTCCAGCGGCACGGCCAGCAGCACCTGCAGCGACGATCTGACCCTCTTCCAGCAGGACGACATTTTTTTAGGCTCGGATTTGCGCTATTTCCTCGATCAGATTCATACGGACACGGAAACGGTCAACCAGCAGCCGCAAACCTATGCCTATCTGGCCTACCGGGATGAAGGTGCCATCGTGCTCGATGTCAGCGACCCCAAAGCCCTGGTGACGGCGACGCCGCAGCCAGCGGCCCTGGCGCATATCATTTACCCGGTTGCGGGCCCCTATACGGCCACCACGAAGACGGTAACCGGATCGGTGTCTATCCCCGAGGGCAACACCCATAACGCGCTGCCGGTGGAAAATGGTAAGGCGCTGTTGATGACCGATCAGATCTGCGCCTCGACCCAAACCACTTCCAATAACGTCACCAGCTTCACCAATCCCAGCACCGCAGTGGTCTGCGGCTTCAGCGTGCCGCTGACGGCGACGCAGGGGTGGGGCTTTTTGCGGCTCTACGACCTGACCGTTCCCTCCGAGCCGGTGGCGCAAGGCTATGCAATTACCGCGCAAAGCCAATCGAATCCGGCGCCGGACGACGGCATTTACACGGCGCAGGGCCTGGCCTGGAACGGCGATGCGACGCATCCGCACGCCTACGTGAGCTGGTTTTCGAACGGCGTGCTGGACGTGGATTTCAGATCGCTCTCCACCCCCGCGGTGCTGGCGGCGTTCGTGCCGCCGGCAACGGCGGATCCGGAGGGCGGCAATCCCGACAAGAACAATCCCAGCCTGCCGCTGGTGTACGGCGTGGGCGCGTTCAATCAGAACGGGGAACATTACCTGGTGGCCAGCGACATCAATTCCGGCCTGTACGTGGTGCAGGAAACCGCGCCGCCGGCCTTTGCCATCGTCACCAGCAGCCTGCCGCCGGCCAACGCGGGCATTCCCTACAGCGCGCAGTTTGAGAGCGCGAACTCGGCCGGGGGAGTGTCCTACGGCCTGGAGGGCGGCGCCTTACCGCCGGGGTTGACGCTTTCCGCAGCCGGAAATCTCAGCGGCACGCCGACGACCGCAGGGAGTTATAACTTTACCGTCCGGGCGCGGGACGCGAACGGGGATGCGACCGACGCGGCGTTCAGCCTGACGGTGACCAGCAATCTGGCGATTGTCAACTCCTCGAATTTCCCATTGGCGACGCTCAACGAAAGCTATACCGCGACGCTCCAGGCGGCCAACGGTACCTCGCCGTACACCTGGGCGGTCAGTTCCGGCAGCCTGCCGGCGGGCCTATCGCTCTCGAGCGGCGGCACCCTCAGCGGCACGCCGACGCAAACCGGCACGAGTAATTTCGCCATCACCGCCACGGATTCGGCCAGTCCGGCCAATAGCGCTACCCAGAATTTCAGCCTGACCGTGGCGACGCTGGAGTATGCCAGCCCTTCCAGCCTGCCGGATGGAGGGCAGGATACGGCCGGCTACTCCTATGTACTGGCGGCGGCCAACGGCACCGGGCCATTTACCTTCGCGCTGGCGAACAGCACCACGCTGCCTCCGGGGCTGAGTCTCTCCTCGACCGGCGGCATTACCGGCACGCCCACCACCGCGGGCACGTACACCTTCAGCATCACCATGACCGACGGCGACAGCCAGACCGCGACACAGCAGTTCACGCTGACGGTCGAGCCGTTCGCGATCTCGACGACTGCGCTGCCGGCGGGAACGGTCGGCACCGGCTACTACTTCCAGCTACAGCTCGCGAAAGTCGGTGGCTACACGATTGGCGCCTCGCCGTTCACTTATTCCGTGATCACCGGCTCGCTGCCGGGAGGGTTGAGCCTGGATTCATCCTCGGGGGTCATCACGGGCGTGCCCACGACTGCCGGCAGCTCAACTTTTACCGTGCAGGTCAAAGATAATTCCGGCGCGACAACGCAGCAGACCTATACCCTGGTCATCAGCAGCAGTTAAATTCAGGGCCAAAGGAATCCGGATGGCGGCGGGCCGGGCGCCGCCCGGGCGGCGGCCTGGCGGGCCGTGGACGGCAGCCAAATCCGATGCCGGCCGGCGGTTTGACCTTTGCCGACATCCGCCGTAGTCTGAGAGCAAGCGGGCGCCCCGCCGGTTGCGTTGCAGCGGCTTTCCGTGCCAATGGCGCGGAATCAGGATCCCCGGGGCGCGGGAGGAACCAAAACACATGGAAAAAACACCGCAAAACATTCAGGATTCCTTCTTAAACACGGCCCGCAAGGAAAAGCTCATCATCACGATTTACCTGTTGAGCGGGGTCAAGCTTTCCGGGCGAATTCGCAGTTTCGACAAATATTGCCTGGTGCTGGAGACCAGCAACCAGGAACAGTTGATTTTCAAGCACGCCATTTCCACCGTCATCATTCAACGCAGCGCGCTGCGGGAGGCGCATCCGGAGGCGCGGCATGCGGCCGCGCCGGTGCCGGCGGCGGCTGCGTCCCTGGCCGCCGATGCGGAAAGTTGATCCTCTTGCTGCGGCCGTAATCCATCCGTGAGCCGGCGCGCAATTTCATCTTCCACCTCCAACCGCGGTGCGGCCGCCGTGGCCGAGCGGGTGTATTTGCTCGGGGTGGAGTTCGAACGCCCTGCCGGCAATCCGCGCTGGGCGGTGGAAGAATCGCTGGCGGAGCTAGCCGAACTGGCGGCCAGCGCGGGCGGCGTGGTGGTGGGCCGACTGTCGCAGAGCCGGCCGGCGCCGGACGCGGCCAGCCTGATCGGACGCGGCAAAGTGCAGGAGCTGAAGGCGGCGCTGGCGGCGAGCGGGGCCGAGCTGGCGATCGTGGACCAGGACCTTTCGCCCACCCAGCAGCGCAACCTGGAACGGGCGCTGGAGTGCCGGGTCGTGGACCGCACCCAGCTCATTCTTGATATCTTCGCCCGGCATGCGCGCTCGCGCGAAGGCCAACTGCAGGTGGAACTGGCCATGCTGCGCTATCGCCTGCCGCGGCTGACCGGGCGGGGAGCGGAGATGTCGCGCCTGGGCGGCGGCATCGGTACCCGCGGCCCGGGGGAAACTCAACTGGAAAGCGACCGGCGGCGGCTGGAGCAGCGCATACGCAAGCTGGAATCGGCGCTGGATTCGGTGCGCGAGCAGCGCGGCCGCCAGCGCCGGAAGCGCGAAGCCGTGCCGCTGGCGACCGTGGCGCTGGTCGGCTATACCAATGCCGGCAAGAGCACGCTATTCAACCGCCTCACCGGCGCCCGGGTCGCCGCTTCGCCGCGCATGTTCGCCACCCTGGATCCCACCTTGCGCGGGCTGCGGCTTCCTTCCCGCCGCCGGGTGCTGCTCTCCGATACCGTGGGCTTTTTGCGCAACCTGCCGCACGGGCTCATCTCGGCCTTCCGCGCCACGCTGGAAGAGGTGCAGCGCGCCAGCCTGCTGCTGCTGGTGGTGGACGCCTCGTCACCGGACCGCGATTCCCACCTGGCGCAGGTCGAGCAGGTGCTGGGGGAGTTGCAGGTAGGCGGCTCGCCGCGGCTGGAGGTATGGAACAAAATTGACCGCCTCAGCCCGGCTGAGCGCGAAGCGCTGCGCGCCGGCGCCCCGGGGGAGGGGAAGATGGCGGAACGCATCGGGATCAGCGCGCTGAGCGGTGAAGGGCTGGCGGAATTGCTGGCCGTGATGGACGGCAAACTGCAGCTCGATCCGGTGAGCCGGGTGCGGCTGGAACTGCCCCACGCCGCCGGCCGGCTGCTGCACGCGCTCTATGCCGGCGGCGTGATCCATCATGCCGAAGCCGGCCCCGAATATGTGCGCGTCGAAGCCGACGTACCCGCCTCGCTGTTGCGGCAACTGCAGCCGTACCTGCGCTGAGCGGCGGACGCCATCAGCACTGAAGCATACGCCGAGGGAAGGCAGCTCAGGGTTCGGAATTCCGGTTAATGTCTGGCGGCGGGGTGCTGTTCCAACTGCAGCAGCCAGCGTTTTTTATTGACGCCGCGCGGGCCGCCATAGCCGGTCAAGCTGCCGTCGGCGCCCAGGACGCGGTGGCAGGGAACCACGATCGCCCAGGGGTTGGAGCGGTTGGCGCCGCCCACCGCGCGCGCCAGATGTTCGTAGCCGGCCGGACGCATGCGCCGCGCGATCTGGCCATAGGAGCGCGTCTGGCCGTAGGGGATGCGCAGCAGGCTGCGCCACACGCGGCGCTGGAAGGGCGTGCCGCTCCAATCCAGTTTCAGTTGGAACTGCCGCCGGCGGCCGCTGAAATATTCCTGCAGTTGAGCGCAGGCGGGGGCGGTGGCGGCGGCATCGAGCTGCGCTCCGGCGGGCGGGCGGCTTCCGAAGCGCACGCCGGCCAGCCCGCGCCGGGAGACCAGCACCAGGACGGGCCCGATCGGGGTTTGCAATTGGGCGTAAGCCAGAGGCTGCGATGGAGTGCTCATGACCAGATCGGCTCCTGAAAGAAATTCACGGCTGCGCCACCGGGGATGGGGTATTTTATCGCAACTGGACGAGTACAAGGCGTTCCATTTCCGCCAGCAAGGCAGTATGCTGGAAGCCGCGATGGCGACGGCGGAATCATCGAGCGGCAAGCGCGTTGCGTGTCCACTCTGCCAGGACACCGGCTGGAAGGTCGCGGTCTCGGCGGCGGCGGAAGGGAAGGCGCAGCCGTGCGATTGCCGGCGGCAGCGCGAGCGCGAGCGCATGCTGGAGCAGGCCGGAATCCCGGCACGGTACGTTTCCTGTCTGCTGGAAAATTTTGAAATTCAGCCGCCCGGCGCCGCCGCTTCGCCTTCGCTGCGCCAGGCGCTGGGCAAAGCGCGGGCGTTTGTGGAGGATTACATCGTGCGCGGACGCCGCACCGGGCTGCTGTTGAGCGGGCCCTGCGGCGTCGGCAAGACCCACCTGGGGGTGGGGATGGTGCAGAAGCTGATGCTGGATTACGCCATTCCCTGCCGTTTCGCCGATCATCGCGAGCTGCTCAAGCGCATACAGGCCACCTACGATCCCCGCCATCCGCAGACCGAAGCCGCCGTGATCGGGCCGTATCTGGATGCTGAAGTGCTGCTGCTGGATGATCTGGGAGTCGGCCGGGCCACCGAATGGGCGCTGGAGACGCTGCACTACATTCTCAATGCCCGCTACAGCCGCAACCGCACCACCCTGATCACCACCAACTATGAAGACGAGCTGCCGCGGCCGGGCGGAAGCGAGGCGGGCGAGCTCAACCTGGGGCGTCCGCTGACGCTGGCGCAGGCGGTGGGCGAGCGGCTGCGCTCGCGGCTTTACGAGATGTGCGAGCCGCTGCCGATGCGCGGCGACGATTTCCGCCGCGGCAGCGCCCTGCACCGCCATATCATGGCGGAAGAGAGCGGCCGCTTTCGCTCTTCCTGACACGCCCCGGGCTGATGGCGAGGCGATGGCGGGCCCGGGCCCGCATTGACAGTTTGTGGATGGGAATCGTATCATTTGAATTGCACCGTATAAGATTCCGGCGCCATTTCCAGCTTGTCCGCTGTTGCTGCTCTTGCGGCCGTTGCTATTGAACGGCGGGGTGACTTACGGGCGGAAGCCGTTGAATCTGCAAGCGCGGCGCAGCCATCTTCCATGGAAAAAACCTTCGAACAACTTTTAGACGAACAGGAACAACAAGCCGTATCCGAAGGCGAACTGCACAAGGGCACGGTATTGAAGATCAGCGGCGACGATGTCGTGGTCGACATCGGACGCAAATCCGAAGGCATCGTACCGCGCCGGCAGTTCCTCAACCCCGACGGCAGCCTGCGCGTACGCCCGGGCGACATTGTGGACGTGGTGGTGGACCGCGAGGACGCGGAGCACGGGCTGCGCCTGTCGCATGAACGCGCGATGCGCATACGGCTGTGGGACGACCTGGAAAAGGCCTATCAGGCCGGCACCATCGTACAGGGCCGCATCACCGAGCGGGTCAAGGGCGGCCTGGCGTGCAATATCGGGGTCAAGGCGTTTCTGCCCGGCTCGCAGGTCGAGCTGCGCCCGCTGCACCACCTGGAACCCTATATCGGCCAGGACGTGAAGGTGCGGATTATCAAGCTCAACAAGAAGCGCGGCAATATCGTGGTTTCGCGCAAAGCGGTGCTGGAGGAGGAACAGAGCGTGCGGCGGGAACACACGCTGACCACCCTGGCGGAAGGCCAGGTGGTGACCGGAGTGGTGAAAAACGTCATGGATTACGGCGTTTTCGTGGATATCGGCGGGATTGACGGCCTGCTCCACGTCACCGACCTTTCCTGGGGGCGGCTGGGACATCCACGGGAGATGGTGCAGGCGGGCGACGAAATCACCACCAAGGTGCTGAAATTCGACCGGGAGAAGATGCGGGTATCGCTCGGCTTCAAGCAGTTGCTGCCGGATCCCTGGCTGGATGCCGCCGAGCGCTATCCCATTGGGGCCCGGGTGAAGGGCAAGATCGTCAGCATTGCCGAATATGGCTGCTTCGTCGAGCTGGAGCAGGGGATCGAAGGCCTGATCCACATTTCGGAGCTTTCCTGGTCCAAGCGGCTGAAACACCCCTCCAAGGTGGTGGAACCCGGCCAGGAAATCGAAGCGATCGTGCTGGAAGTGCACCCCAAAGAGCGCCGCATTTCGCTTTCGCTGCGCCAGGCGCAGGAAAACCCCTGGGAGCAATTGCACGAGCGCTATGCTCCGGGGACGGTGGTCGAGGGGCGGGTGCGCAATCTGACCGATTTTGGGGCGTTTGTCGAGATCGAAGAGGGCATTGACGGGCTGGTGCACATCAGCGATTTTTCCTGGACGCGGCGCGTGAAGCACCCCTCGGAAGTGCTGAAAAAGGGCGACAAAGTGCGCGCCAAGGTGCTCAGCATCGACAGCGAAAACCGCCGCCTGTCGCTCGGGCTGCGGCAACTGGAGCCGGATGCCTGGGAAAACTTCTTCAGCACCCGGCAGTTGGGCGACGTGCTGCCGGGGCGGGTGGCGAGGGTGGTTTCCTTTGGCGCCTTCGTGGAAATCGAAGGTGGGATCGAGGGCCTATGCCACAATTCCGAGATCCATCCCGAGTTGCTGGGCGGGCACAATCTGGAGCCGGGGCGGGAATACGAATTTAAAATCATCAAACTCAACCCGGCGGAAAAGAAGGTAGGGCTGAGCCTGCGCGCCGCGCTGAGTGAAGCCGACCGCGCCGACATTGCCGCCTATTCGCCGGGGCCGGCGACTTCGACCATCGAGGAAATGGTCAGCTATAAGCGCGCCAGCGGCGATTCCAACGAGTAACTCCCGAGGCATTTCCGCGCGACCACGGCGGCCGCCGCGCAACCCGCGGCGGCCGCTCAGCTTCTAAGCCACGGGGGTTTGTGTTTATGGCAAGCCGCAACACGCGCTCACATGAGGAAATTCAGCAATGGGCGGAGGCGCACGGCGCCTGCCCCTCCATCGTCAGCCGCACCGGAGGCATGCTGCGGTTTGAATTCGATCCGGAACGCGCCCAGGAACTGACGCCGGTGGATTGGGACGATTTCTTCCAGGTATTCGACGAGAAAGGCCTGGAGCTGGTCTATGACGACAAGCCCGAGAGCCGGTTTCATAAATTCGTCTATCCGGAAACGCTGGAGGCTAAAGCCACGCACCGGACGGCGAGCAAACCGGCGCGGGCCAAGCGGCGGCTTCAGATCGTCGGCGGCAACCGCGCCGAGGCGGCCAGCTCCGGGCGCAAGGGCACGGCCCCGCGCAAAAACGCGGGCGCCAGGGCGGGCGGCGCCGCCGGCAAGCGCCGCACGGCCGCCAAAACCAGCCGCGCCACGGCAAAAAAGGGCCGCCGCTCCCGCCCGGCCGCCTGAGGCTCCGGCGCCTCCTGTCTCTGCGATAAGATCGCCTGGGGATTCTGCGGGGAAAACCGGTTGCCCGCGGATTCCCAGGCCCTCCCGGCCGCTGCCGTCGCATTCCTCTAAAAAGTTCGTCAGGGAAAAGATCTCTCGATTCCGGCCCGGGGGCCTGCACTTGTGCTAAACGCCCGCCTGGGGTAGAGTTACGTTTGCAACTGCTGGCCATGGCGGCAGTGCGGCAAACCAGGACAAATATCATGACCCGCGCCAACTTAATCGAAGAGGTCTCCCACAACCTGCAAATCACTCGCAAAGAAAGTGAAATCATCGTCGAGGCGATCTTCGAGAGCATGGTCCGGTCGCTGCGCGCCGGCGACAAGATCGAGATTCGCGGTTTTGGTAGCTTTCGCGTGCGCGACCGCCGCGGGCGCATCGGCCGCAACCCCAAGACCGGCGAACAGGTTACCGTGCAGGCCCGCCGGGTGCCCTATTTCAAACCCGCCAAGGAACTGCGCGATCTGGTCAATCATGCCACCCCCGGCGCCGGCCTGGCCGCCAGCGCGGGCGCGCTCGAATCGAAGCCCGCGGTTTCCTGACCGGCCGCGCCGATTTATTTTTTTACTTGAAGACAGCGGACAAGCTGTTTACATTACAACTACCCCCCAAGCAGGGCTATGCTGAAAATCGGCGAGCGAATCCGGCAGTGCCGCCTGGAACGCGGCTTTTCCCAGGGCGATATTGAACAACGCACGGGGCTGCTGCGCTGCTATCTCTCCCGCGTCGAAAACGGACATACCGTGCCCTCGCTGCAGACCCTGGCCAAGATCGCCCGCGCGCTGGAAATTCCGCTGGCGCATTTTTTCTCGGAGAACGAAAACGGCAAGGCCGCGCTGCCGCAGTTATCCGACCACGATCTCAGCTTCCTGCAAAAGCTGTACGCTTACACATCGGCCATGAAAGAAAAAGAGCGCGAGCAGGTGCTGGCGCTGGTTAAACGCATGGCCACCGAGCCTGCCGCGCATTGATTCCCGACGCATCCGCGCCGCCTTCCGGCCTCGCCAGCGGCTATCCCGGGGACTGGCGGGAACGGCTGCGGCGGCTGCCTAAGGCGGAACTGCATCTGCACCTGGAGGGCAGTGTCGCGCCGCAGGACTTGCGCGAACTGGCGCTTCGCCAGGGCCATGCGGCCGCCGCGGGCCAGGCGGCGACGCTCTATTCCTACCGCGATTTTTCCGGCTTTCTTCAGGCCTTCAAAACCGTCAGCCAACTGCTCGCCAAGCCGGAGGATTACGCCTGGGTGCTGCGCCGGCTGGCCAGCGCGCTGAAGGCGCAAGGGGTGGTTTACGCCGAGTTGATCGTTTCCGTCGGGGTGATCCATTGGAAGCGCATGGCGTGGCAACCGGTCTGGGAGGCGCTGGAGACGGAGCGCCGGCGGATTGCGGCCGATCAAGGGCCGCGCCTGGCCTGGATCTTCGACGCCGTCCGCCAGTTTGGCGACGAGGCCGCCGCGCAGGTGCTCGAAGAAGCGCTGCGCTGCCGGCGCGACGGGCCGGTGGCGGCGTTCGGCATCGGCGGCGACGAAGCCGCGATCGCGGCGAGCGCGTTCCGCGCGCTCTATGCCCGGGCCGCGGCGGCGGGGTTGCACACCACCATCCATGCCGGCGAGAGCTGCGGCCCGGAATCGGTGTGGAGCGCGTTGCGCGAACTGCGGCCGGAACGCATTGGACATGGCATACAGTCCGCGGCCGATCCCGAGCTGATGGCGCAGCTCGCGCGGGACCGGATCTGGCTGGAAGTCTGCCCTACTTCCAATCTGCGCACCGGCGTGACCGCCTCGCCCGCCGCCCACCCGCTGCGGCGGCTCTGGGAGGCGGGCGTGCCCATCACGCTGGCCACGGACGATCCCGCCATGTTCGAGACCTCCCTGCTGGGTGAATACGAACGGCTGGCGGAATGGGGCTTTGGCTGGAACGACCTGCTGCGGATGTTGGATAATTCTTTCGCGGCCAGCTTCCTGCCCGCCGACGAGCGGCAGAACTGGCGCGAACGCCTGGCGCAGGCGGCGGGAGCGGGGGCCTGAGCCGCGGTCCGGAGAGCGGCGGGCGCGGCGCCAGTCTGCTATACTGCATTGCATGTTCGTCCTTGATCCGCGACCGTGCCCGTGCCCCGCATCCGCGGGCCGCGCCGCGCCGGTCTAGGGCTGTGCATCACCTTCGAGCCTGAAAACCCCCGCCCGCCGGCCCCTGGCCGCGGGCGTTTGTGTTTTAGCAACCCCCGGCCCCAGCGGGCTTTACCCGACAGGAGCCTCACATGCAAAAGAAAAAAACCGAACCCTCCGTTTCTCCCTTCGGCGGCAATAAAATCGCCATCATCGGCTGCGGCACCATCGGCGAAGCGCTGGCGCGCGGGATGCTGGCCGCCGGCTTTGCCCAGGTCGGGCAGGTGCAGGCCTCTACGCGCACGCCGGAGCGGGCGCAGAAGCTGCATCGCAGCCTGGGCATCGTCGCCGGCACCGACAATCGCCGCATCGCCGAAGGCGCGGACGTAGTGGTGCTGGCGGTGAAGCCGCCGCTGGCGCTCACCGTGCTCGACGAAATCGCCGGCGAGCTGCCCGCCCGCCAGGCGATGGTCGTTTCGGTGGCCGCGGCGATCGGCACCGCGCCGCTGGAGCAGGCGCTGGAGCGCCGCAATGGCAGCTTTGGCGCGGTCGTGCGCGCCATGCCGAACACTCCGGCGCTGATCGCCACGGGCATGACCGCGCTGGCGCTGGGACGCAAGGTCAGCCACGCGCAGGCGGAACTGGCGCGCCACCTGTTTCTTTCCATCGGGCGCACCGTGATCGTGGAAGAGCGCCACATGGATGCCGTCACCGGGCTCAGCGCCAGCGGCCCGGCATTCATCTACATGGTGGTCGAATCGCTGGCCGAAGGCGGCGTGCGCGTCGGCTTACCCCGCGAGCTGGCGCTGGAGTTAGCGGCGCAAACCGTGGTGGGGGCGGGCGCGATGGTGCTCGAGACCGGGGAGCATCCGGCCAAGCTCAAGGATGCCGTCACCACGCCCGCCGGCTGCACCGTGGATGGATTGCTGGAGCTGGAAGAAGGCGGGCTGCGCGTGGCGCTGATCAAAGCCGTCTGCCGCGCCGCCATGCGCGCCGGACAACTGGTGAGCCGGTGAGCCGCTGCATGCGGGAATCCAACGCGGGCGACGAGCGCAGAGAACATCGGCCGAGCCGCTAAAATGGTATCGGTTCCTTTTTTCGATGGCCGAGCATCCACTATCGCTTTCTCCCGCGGACTGGGAAGTCCGGGCTCGCTCCCGGCGGCTGCCGGCATGGCGCGGGCGCCAGATTTATGCCGCGCTGCATGCACAGCGGATCGAAACCTGGGAGCAGGCGGCGCACCTGCCCGCGGGACTGCGCCGCGAGCTGTCGGGCGAATGGCCGGTGATCGCGCCGGAGGTGGAGCATGCCTACGCCTCCACCGATGGCACCGTGCGCTACCTGCTGCGGCTCGCCGACGGCGCCGAAATCGAGGCCGTCTATCTGCCGCTGGAGGAATTCGAAGCCGGCGGACGCCGGCGCGCCCGGCGGCATACGTTCTGCATTTCCAGCCAGGCCGGCTGCGCCGTGGGCTGCCGCTTCTGCCTGACCGCGCAACTCGGTTTGGAGCGCAATCTGGCCGCGGGCGAGATCGTGGCCCAGGTCTATCTGCTGCTGCGCCGGCACGGCTTGCATCCCGGCGCCGGCGGCGACCGCCTCAACCTGGTGTATATGGGCATGGGCGAGCCGCTGCTGAATTACGCCGCGGTGATGGCCTCCGCCGGCCGCCTCACCGAGGCCGGCGGGCTGGAATTGCCGCCGCGGCGCATGACGCTATCCACCGCCGGCATAGTGGATAAAATCCGCCAGCTTGGCGGCGAGTCGCCGCGCCCGCGGCTGGCCATTTCGCTGCACGCCTCGACCGACGAGCTGCGCGAAAGGCTGGTGCCGCTGCATCGCGGCCAGGGCGGGCTGGAGGCGCTGTTGCGCGCGGCGCGCGAGTATCCGCTGGCGCCACGCGAGCGCTTGACGTTCGAATACGTCCTGCTGGGCGGCGTGAACGACAGCCTACAGGATGCCCGGCGGCTGGCGCGTCTGCTCGCCGGCATGCGCGCCAAAGTCAATTTGATTCCCTGGAACGCCGGCCCCGGCCTGGCGTTTGAAGCCCCGCCGCCGGAGCGCGTGCGGGAATTTCAGGCGCAACTGAACGCCGGGGGCTTGCCGGCCTGGATACGGCATCCGCGCGGGCAGGATATTTATGCGGCCTGCGGCCAACTGGCCCGCGCCGCCGCTCCGGGCGGGATTGCGGCCAGCGGCGACCGACCCCTGCCGGCTGCCGCTACGGCAATACCCGCGCAGCCATTACGAGACACGCTTTGACCGAAACCGGGCAAAATTACTTCAATTACTTCACCGAGATTGAAGAGCAATTCCAGCGCCAGCGCGGCGCCCAGGTGTTTCTCTCACCGGTGGACTGGGCCTTAGTCGAAACGTGGCGGCAAGCGGGCGTGCCCCTGCCCGCCGCTCTGGCCGGGATCGAGCAGGCGTTCGCCAAATTCGCGCGCGGCCGGCGGCGCGATAGCGCGCGCCCGCGCTCGCTGCTCTACTGCGCCCCGGCGGTGATGCAGGCGGCGGAGAGCTGGCAGGCGGCGGCGGCGGGCGGGCGCACCGCCGACAGCGCCGCCGCGGTGAGCGACGAACTGTCGCCGGCGCGGCTGGGGGAAAGCTGCGAACGCTGGCGGCGCGCGGTCGAAGCGGCGGCGCTGCCGCCGGGGCTGGAAACCACGCAGGCGGAAGCGGTGGCGGCGCTGGCCGGCTGGCGCGATGCGCTGGCGGCTGCGGCCGAGCCGACGGCGGCGCCGCCGGATTCGCCGGCTGCGAGCGGCCTGGCGGCTACATCTGCGGCGAGACCGCAGGCTTCCGCGACGGAACCGCCGGCGGCCAGCACCCAACCATCTAATCGCGCCGTTCCCGGCAGCCTGGAAGAACTGGAGCGCCATCTGACGGCGCTGGAAGACAAACTCGCCGCCGGCTGCCAGCAACACGCCCCGGCCGAAGCGCTGGCTGAAATCCGCGCCGAGCTGGATCGCGCCCTCGCCCCCTACCGCCGCCGCCTCACTGCCGTACAGTTGGCTGCAATGGAGCCGCAATTCCTGCGCCAGCGCCTGCTGGACTACTTCCACCTTCCCCGGCTATCGCTTTTTCATCTGCCATGAGCAATGCGCCTGCAGTCAAGCTGGCGATCGAGCGCCTGGTTTTCGGCGGCGAAGGCCTGGCCCGGCTTGGCGACGGAACGGCCGGGCAGGCACAATCGGCGGCGCCGGAAGCAATTCTGGCGGGGGCGGACGCGGCCCCGGCTTCTCCGGAAACCGCGCCGGCGGGGCGGGGCAAAGCGGTATTCGTACCGCTGGTGCTGCCGGGCGAGATCGTGGAGGCGCAGCTGGAAGAAGATCACCGCAGCTACGCCCATGCGCGGCTGCTGCGGGTGCTGCGTCCCGCGGCGGCGCGGCAAAGCCCGCCCTGTCCCTATTTCGGCGAATGCGGCGGCTGCCAATGGCAGCAGATCGTTCCCGCGGCGCAATTGGAGTACAAGCAGGCGATTCTGGCCGAAACCCTGGGCCGGCTGGCGGGCCTGCGCGAGCTGCCGCCGATCGAGCTGCATCGCTCGCCGCCGTGGCAGTACCGCAACCGCGCGCGCTGGCGAATGCTGGCTTCCACGCCGCGCCTCGGCTACCGCCGCTGGCACAGCCGCGTGGCGCTGGGCGTCAGCCAATGCCGCCTGCTGCATCCCGCGCTGGAACGGTTGACGCAACTGGACTGGCCCGCTCCGCCGCGGGAAATAGAAGAGCTGGAGGCCGCGGTGAACGAAGCGGGCGAGCTGCAACTGCACTGGCTGGCGCGCGACGCTTCCGAAGACCTTGCGGCCTGGTGCAAAGCCGCAGCCGAGTTGGCCGGCGCGCGCGCCGCCGCCGTCACCAGCGGCGCTGAGACGCGCGCGCTCGGCGGGGGCGATGCCGCGCTGACCTTGACCGTGAACCGGATCGCGTATCGCCTCAGCCCAGGCGCGTTTTTTCAGGTCAACCGCTTTCTGCTGCCGGAGTTGGCCACGGCCATGGCGGCGGACACCGGCGGCGAGCGTGCGCTCGATCTCTACAGCGGCGTAGGGCTGTTCGCGCTGCCGCTGCTCGACGGCTTTGGCTGGGTGAGCGCGGTGGAGGCCGAGGCGACGGCGGCCTCCGATTTGCGCTGGAACGCCCGGCATGCCCAGGGAGCGGGGGATGGCCGCCTGCACGTTTCGGCGATGACGGCGGAGGAGTTTATCGAACGCTCCAGCGGGCAAAGCTTCGACCTGGCCATCGTGGACCCGCCCCGCGCCGGTTTGGGGAAACGCGTGCTGGCGGGGCTGCTGCGCCTGCAGCCGCGGCGGCTGCACTATTTATCGTGCGATCCGGCCACGCTGGCGCGGGACCTCAAGCCGCTCTGCGCCGCCGGTTATCAGATCGAGCAACTGCACCTGTTCGACCTGTTTCCCCAGACGTATCATTTAGAAACGCTGGTTCGATTGCGGCGCGATTGAGCGGAGAGATAAAATTTTCGATTTCGAGGAGAACGCGGGAAAAAGCGGCAAAAATTATAAAAATAAAAATTACCCGTGATTTTGCTGTCAGTACTGTCAGTGGAGGGTAAAGCCTTTTCGATTCAACAGGTTGGGACTGACAGCAAGCTAAAATTTACTGCCGGCAGAAAAAGCTGAAATTCATGATTAACTGATTCAATATCTATAACTTAAGATCACTGACAGTAAATTTGAAGGGAGCTGTGGTGGAATGGTTGTTGTTCGATTTTGTTGCGGGAATTTGGAAGTTAAGCGATCGGCCTCCAAAGCGATTTTTGGAACAAGCGCTTATCGTGGGTGAATTTGAGGCCAGCAACAATTTTGAAGTTGATTTTGAAAAATTGCTGATCGCCGATGCGCTGGTATGCTGTTTTGCATTTCCAGCATCGGTCGTTCAGAAACATCCCAATGAATGCAATCTGGATGACTTTTCTAAACTCGCAAAGTATCGGCGTCAACATGCCCTGCAGCGCGGAATGACGGCTCTACCGGCATTTGTATTGGCATGTTTGAAAAGCGATAAAAAATTCGAATATCGGATTGTTGCAGAGTCGGCTGCGACAGCAGGCTAAATTTCTTGTTAGATGGTTTGACCAAAACAAAGTGCAGTAGTGGCGCAGAAATGCCTTGACCATAGCTTATCGAGAGGTCTAACGATAAAAGCTGATTCCTGGCAAATCATGAGAAATTAAGCCAGGAAACGGCAGGCCCGACACTACACTATTTCGCATGCAGCCGCTGTTTTATGCCGCGCTGGCATTTGCGCTCGGCATCGGCGCGGCGGGGCTGCTGGCGCCGCCCGCGCCGGCATGGTTTTGGGGCGCGCTGGCGGCGGCCCTGTCCCTAATACCGGCGGCGGCGCTATGCGCGCGCCGGAGGCGGATAAGCCTGCTGCTGTGGCTGGCCGTCTGCGCCAGCGCCGGGCTGGCGCGGGCGCAATGGGCGCGGCTGCATACGCCGCCGCAGGACAGCCTGGCGCAGGTGGTGAACGCGCTGCACCTGGGCGTGCGCGAGCCGGTCGAGCTGACCGGCTACGTGCAGGGCGCGCCGGAGGCGACCGCGCGCTATCTGCGCTTCGATCTCGCCTGCCGAAGGCTGGAAGCGCGCGGCCGGATCTGGGCGGTGCGCGGCGGAATACGCTTATACGGCTATCTGCGCCCGCCGATCACGGCATCGCGGACGCCGGCGTTTACCGCGGCAGCGAAAGCCAATCCGGCTCCGCCGATACCATCAGCAGCCGCTACCGCGCAAATCTGGACGGCATGGCGCCCACAGCTTCAGCCCGGGCGCGCCGTGAAGGTGCGCGTGCACCCGCGCGCGCTGCGGGCCTATCGAGACCCGGGCGTGCCCGACTTCAGCCGCCGCCTGCGGGAAGCGGGGCTGGATTTTCAAGCCAGCCTGCGTCCGGCGCAGCTGCAGTTCGTTGCGGCGCGTCCGGGCGGCTGGAGCATGCGGCTGCGGGCGGCGCTGTGGAGCGCGCTCAGCCGGCGGCTCGATCGCCTGCTGCCACCGGCGCGCTATCCCCAACTCAATGCCGTCGCGCGCGCGATGCTACTCGGCGACGAGCTGCGCCTGGACGAGGCCACGCGGCGCGCCTTCCAGATTGACGGCATCTACCATCTGCTGGTGGTGGCCGGATTGCATATCGCCATCCTGGCCGGATTTCTCTTCTGGCTGGGACGCCGGCTGCGGCTCTCGCGGTGGGCGGCGGGGGGGCTTAGCCTGCTGGCGCTGTACGGCTATGCCTGGCTGATCGCCGCGCGCGAGCCGGCGGAGCGCGCGCTACTGATGATCAGCATCTATATGCTGGCGCGCTGGTGGTATCGCGAGCGCCAGCCGTTGAACGCGGTAGGGGCGGCGGCGCTGCTGCTGCTGGCCTGGCGACCGCTGGCGCTGGCCAACGCAGGCTGGCAAATGTCGTTTACCGCCGCCACCCTGCTGGCCGGCATTGCATATCCGGTGGCGGCGCAGGTATTCGGCGCCCGCGCGCACGCCCTGGCGCGCTGGCGCGACGCCGGCTTCACCGAATCGCTCGATCCGCGCTGGGCGCAATTCCGGCTGGATTGGCAGTTGCGGCTCAAGCCGCTCGCCCGCCGCTCGCCGCTGCTGGGCGACCGGCTGCTGCCCGGGCTGCTGCGCGCCGGCCTGCGGCTGGGCGAAATCGGCTGGGTTTCACTGGTGCTGCAACTCGGTTTTGCCGGGTTCATGATCGCCGATTTTCATCGCTACAATTCCTGGGCGGTGCTGGCCAATACGCTGGTGGTACCGCTGGCGGCGCTGCTGCTGCCGCTCACCTGGCTGGCGCTGGGGTGCAGCTTTGCGGCGGGCGGGCTGGCGCGGCTCGCCGGCGGCATCGTGCAGCCGGCGGCGCGGGCCGCCGACGCGGCCTGGAGCGGGCTGCTGGCGCGCTGCGGATATCTATTACTCTGGCTGGCGCGAGCATTGACGCGCCTGCCGCAGGCGGCGATGCGCGTCCCCAGGCCGCCGCTGGCCGCACTGGTGCTGTACGCCGCGCTGCTAGCTTTCTGGCTGGTAACCGTTCAGCGCTGGCGCCGGCGGCAGGCGGAGCTGGAACGGCAGCCGGTTCCGGCGCGCCTGGCTGCCGCGCACGAGCGCGTTCCGCCGCTGGTGGCCGCCGCATTGATGCTGGCGATATGGTCGCAGGCGCTGGCCTGGCTGCCGTTCCCGCCGCGTCTCCCGGCGCGCCGCCTCGAAGCCTGGGTGCTCGATGTCGGCCAGGGAGACTCCATTCTGGTCTCGTTTCCCGGCGGGCGCACGATGCTGGTGGACGCCGGACCCGCCACTGCTGGGGGCTTCAATGCCGGCCGCGAACTGGTTTCCCCGTTTCTATGGTGGCTGGGCCTGCGGCGGCTGGATGCGGTGCTGCTGACCCACGCTCACCGCGATCACATCGGCGGCATGGCGGCGGTGCTGCGCCGCTTCCATCCACGCGAGTTATGGGTCGCGGACAGTTTGCCGCCGGAAGCGGCGGTGTCGCGGCTGCTACGCGTGGCCGCGGCTGAACACCTACGACTGCGGCGGGTGGCGGCGGGGGAGCGCTTTCGAATCGGGGCCAGCTATCTTTCCGTGCTCGCTCCCGCGGCAAGCTATCGCCCGGGGCTGCGCGCCGCCAATGCCGATTCGGTGGTGGCGCGCATCGCCTACGGCAACGGCGCGCTGCTGCTCGAGGGCGATGCCGAACGCTTGCAGGAAGAGGCCATGGTGGCGAGCGGCTGGCCGCTGGCCAGCACCGTGCTCAAAGCCGGACATCATGGCAGCCAGACTTCTTCCACGCCGGCCTTTCTGGCCGCGGTCCATCCCGCGGCGGCGTTGATTTCCGCCGGCGCCGGCAACCTGTATGGCTTGCCCGCGCCGGCGATTCTGGAGCGGCTGAAGCAGGATGGGATTCGCGTGTTTCGCACCGACCGGGGCGGCGCGGTCGAGTGCCGCTTTTCCGGAACGCGGCTGCGGGTTTTCCGCTATCGGCCTGCCTGGCGATGATTGCCCCAAGAACGCGAGCCGCGGATTTCACTATCATGGACTGTGGACTCCGGGCCGATCATACGCTCACGCAGCGAATCATGACCAAGAGCATGACTGTCATTCAATTCGGCGACCTCGTTCTGGGCCCAATCAACATACCCGACGAAATCGTCCGCGCCTATCAAGCCCGCGCCCCTCTCTCGCGGCAGCACGCAACCATTCTTCAGAACATACTCGAACACCACGTGCGCACCATCGCCCTGACGGCGCCTATCCAAGAGCTCGTTGCCGCGGCCACTCGCAACGGCCTGCTCGAGTTGAGCAATGCCTCGATTGAATTAGGTATATGGACTTGCCCGAAGTGCCATGCCGCCGGGGAAGCGCCTCAGGGGCTGTGGAACAGAAGGGAAGCCCGCAAGCGCCGCGCCAGCCCGGCCGCGCCAGCGACCGAAGTGGAATGCCCATGGTGTTCCGCCAAATTTCAAGCCGATCATCTCCTGCAGCAACCCGGATAGGCGAAGGGGCTGCATCGTCCAGGCCGGGGGAAGCACACATCGCGGCGGCTGCGGCAGGCGGGCGGCGCGCTTTTTATAATAGAGGCATGAGTGGGGAGACGCCGGAATTACCCGAAGCGCAGTCAGAGACGGAGCGGCAGGAAGAAGCCCGCCGCCTGCGGCGGCTGCAGATTATGGTGGAGATGGTGATGGGAGTGATTGCACAAAGCGAGATCACCCTGGAGGAAGCGAGCGAACTGGCGGCCGGCGCCCGCCAGGCGGCGCTGGCGATGTTTCCGGGCAAGGAACTTGCCTTCGACCTGTTATACCGGCCGCGGCTGGAGCGGCTGATTCGCGAGCGCTTTCACATTGTCTGACGCCTGCAATTCCATGAGCGAAGCCAAACAAGAACGCCTGCGCCACCTGCTCCGCGCCGCCGGCCCGATGCTGATCGCCTATTCCGGCGGGGTGGACTCGGCTTATCTGGCCTGGGAGGCGCGCCAGGCGCTCGGCCGCGAACGGATGCTGGCGCTAATCGCCGATTCCGCCAGCCTGCCCCGCCGCCATCTCCGCTCCGCCCTGGATTTCGCCCAAGCCCACGATATTGCCTGCGAGACCCTATACACGGCCGAGCTCGAGGATGCCCGCTATCGCCGCAACCACCCCGACCGCTGTTTCTATTGCAAGGATGAGCTGTTTCAGCGCATGGAAGCCGAACTGGCGGCGCGCCCGGGCTTTGGCGTACTGGCTTATGGCTTAAATGCGGACGATCCCGCCGACTATCGTCCCGGTCACGAAGCCGCCCGGCGGCACGGCATCCGCGCCCCGCTGGCCGAGGCCGGGCTGGGGAAAGCGGAGATACGGGGCCTGGCCCGCCAGGCCGGGCTGGAGGTCTGGGACCGGCCCGCCTCCGCCTGCCTCTCTTCGCGGGTCGCCTACGGCCTGGAGGTCACCCCGGAAGTGCTCGAGCGGATCGAGCGCGGCGAAGACGCCCTCGCCGAGTTGGGCTTTCGCCAATTTCGGGTGCGGTTCCATGGCGCGATCGTCCGCATCGAAATCGCGCGCGAGGAATTGGACCGCGCCTTGAACCGGGAGATGGCGGAGAAGCTGACGTCCATCTTCAAGCGCCTGGGCTTCGATTTCGTGACCCTCGATCTGGAAGGCTACCGCAGCGGGGCCATGAACGCGGGGCTGGTGGCGCTGCGCCCTGAAAAACCTGAATAGCCATTGAAGTCAGCCATCAGCGTTCAGCCGCCAGCGGTGGCGTGCATTCCGCCGGCCGTGCTGATTATATGGGGTCTATAACACGCGAAGGATTTCGACGCCTGCCGGACATGGGCGGATTTTCTGCGACATCTGCCCGGAACAACCTCGCATCGTCATTACGGCAATTGAGCGCCGAAGCGCAGACGACGCATTAACCGATTGCGTCGCGCGCTTCTCAGGCTGGAACCAAACGGACCAACCCGGCGCCGGGGCCGCTAGTCCGGCCGCAGGTAAGTATTTAACATCAAAGGCTTTGCATTTTGGCAGCGGGGGTGCAATATTAAGAGCCCGGCCATGCGCGCCACATGCAGCCAGAGAGGGGTGAGTCACGCCCCGACAGGTCGAAACCTGCCGGCGCGGGGCTTTAGCCTGCCGGAGCTGGTGGTGATTGTGGGAATCATACTGGCGGTGAGCGTGCTGATCGCACCCAATATACAGGCCAGCCTGAACGCTTACCGGCTGAATACCGCCTTGAGCGCACTCTCGGGCAAACTATCGGAGGCCAAGTTCAAGGCGCAGGCGCAAAACACCGATTACGAAATCGTTCCCGACACCGTCAATCACGAATACTCGCTGGAGCAGATGACCAGCGCTTCGCCGCGCAGCTTCGCGCTGCCGGCGGGCGAGGCGCCGGTGGCGCTGCCCATGGGCATGAGCTTCAGCTACGGCTCACTTACCGTGCCGGCCGGGGATCCCGGCGACCAGCCCTCACTCATGCAATCAACCGACATATGCTTCAACACCCAAGGCATGCCGGTGGATAACAACGGCCAGCCCACTTCGGCCAATGCGTTTTACCTCGACTACCAGGGGCTGTACGGCGCGGTGACGGTTTCGCTGGCGGGGCGGGTGCAAACCTGGTTATGGAACGGGAGCGAATGGACATACAAATGAAAGCGCGCCGTCCGACCCGGCGCAGCGGCGCCGGCTTTACCTTGATCGAAGTGCTGATCGCGCTGGCGGTGCTGGGGGTGGGCGTGCTGGCGGTGGCGGGGGTGTTCGTGCAGGGCGGCCTGACCTCGAATTCGCAAGCCGATCTCACCCAGGCGACGGTGGTCTGCCAGAGCAAAATGGAGCAATTGCGGACCTTGGATTTTTACGACAGCACTTCCGATACCACGCAGGCGGGCCCGCCTTACCCGGCCACCGGCACCGGGTTGGCGGTAGGCGGAAGCACCAGCTCGGCCGTTACCGGATATTCCGACCGGGTGGACAGCACCGGGCAGGAAGCGGTCAACGGCCTGACCCCGATTTACAACCGCTGGTGGCAGATCAGCGTGAATGCCACCGGCACGCTCAAGACCATCGCCGTCAGGTGCAGCGACGTGTCGGCGCGCGGGCCGATGGTTTCCGACCTGGAAGTGGTGACGGAAAAAACCTGCGACTCTTCCAGCAGCAGCCTTTGTCCGAACCCGTGAGCTGGACTATGCCGTTGTTTCCTCATCGCCATCTCCGCGCGGAGCGGCGCCAACGTTGCCGGCGCGGCTTCACCATGGTGGAGTTACTGGTCAGCCTGGGGGTACTGGTTTCGGTGCTGGCGCCGGTGCTGGTGATGTTCAACGGGCTGGAAAAAAACTATACCGGCACGCAGCAACAGGTCAGCCTGCAGATGCAAGCCCGCGCGGCACTGAACCTGATGGCCAACGAGATCGAGCTGGCGGGCAGCAATTCGGTCACCGATACGGTGGTGACCTCTACGGTCGGGCCGTGCACGCCCTGCACCGTTTATGTCGGCGACGGCGCGGCGCTGAATATCGGCGATTGGGTGATCGTCGATCCCGGCAACGCGACTTCCAGCGGCAACTATGAAACCGCCCAGGTGCTCAGCTCCGCCGCCGACTACTTTACGGCCGACCTGACCAAATCGCATAACGTCGGCGCGGTCGTCGTCTATCCCGGCTACCCCTATGCCAGCGGGATTTACGGGGTCAAAGGCAGCTATAGCGGCACTTGTCCCACGGGCGCGGTTTGCGGCAGCGAGCTGCAGTTTTACGGCAACATTTTCGGCGCCGGCAACTGCCCGACGACCGGCACCTGCTCCTACGGGAAAATCTACTTTATCGAGTACCGCTACGATGCGACCAACCAGCGGCTGCTACGCTCCGCCACCCCGGTCGCCAACACTACCCTGCAGCCGTTTTATCCCATTTGCGACCACGTCAGCGCGGTGACCTTTGCGCTCTATCCGGACAGCGAGAACGATTATCCCAGCCTGAATCTCAGCCTGACCATTCAAACGCCTTACATCAACCCGCAGACCGGGCGGAAAGATACGTACAATTTGCAGCGCGGGGTGATCGAGGCGCGCAACGTGGCCATTGCCTCGAAGATGATCAACAGCGCCGATGCCAGCAACGTCGCTCCCACCCCGACGAACGTGCCGACGCTGGCTTCACAATGAAACGCCTGATTCCAACCCGCCGCGGTCCCCGGCGCCAACGCGGCCTGGCGCTGGCCACCGTCATTTTTCTGATGGTGGTGCTCGCCTTATTGGCGGGCGCCATCTTGTATGCCGCGCAACTGGATACGCTGACCTCCAACAGCTACGCCGCCACCACGCGCGCCGGCTATATCGCCGATGCCGGCCTGCAGCAGGCGCTGAACTGGTTCCAGCACAACTACTGCTCCGCCAGCCACGTCCCCGCCTGCGCCGGGCTGCAAGAGCCGGTGGGCGATTATGACAACACCAAGACTCCGGTCGCCTGGACGGTGAACGAGCAGCCGGTGGTGCTCGATGCCAGCGGGGGCAGCTCCAATTATCCCGACCCCGGCACCGTGACGTCCTTCCAGAACACGCTGCAAAACGTCTCCATCGGGAGCGGCCAGGGCGCGATCGCGGTGAAAGCGACGCTGATCTCCGACACGGTCGAGCATACGATCGAGGGAACACAATCGCTGGAGCGCTGGGAAGTGCAGGTGACCGGCAGTTGGACCGAGAACGGCGTGACCCTGGCGCAGACAGAAGTGGTTGGCTTCATCGAGGAGGGGATCACCCCGATCACCAATTACGCCATGTTCTCCACCGGCCAAACCTGCGGCAGCATCACCATGCAGGGAAATTCCTACACCGACAGCTACGACTCCAGCCTGGGTTATGAAGAATCGGTCAGCTCCACCACCGGCGGCGACATCGGTTCCTATGGCAACATACAGGCCAGCGGCGCGGCGAGCATCGGCGGGAATGCCTACGTGCCCGGCGGGGTGCGGGGCTCCTGCAGCGCCGGCAATCCGGTCGGCTTCACCCAATCCGGCGGCAACGTCAGCGTGGACGGGCAAATCGAAAGCATGACCTCGCCCTGCCTGACCTGTTTTCCGCCCCCGCCCATGGTCAGCAACTGCATGGCGAGTAACGATTGCCTGCCCATGCCCAGTCCGGATATCAGCGGCAATATCACCTTGCAGCCGACCTGCACGCAAGGCAACGACGGCACCACTACCTGCAGCACGGCTTCCATCGGCTATGGCAACCTGGCGCCTTCGGGCGGCACCATCTATTTACCCGCCGGCAGCAGCACCACCGCCAATGTGTATTACATCAACAGCATGCAGGCTTCCGGCACTACTAATCTGTCGATTTCCGGCACGGGCGAAGTCATTATCAACCTGGTCGGCTATGGCACGCTGCCGAATGTCACTAATTGCCAGAGCTGCGTTTTTGAGCTTTCCGGCGGCGTGGTGGTCAATCCCTCGCTGGTGCCGAGCAATTTACAGATCAATTACGCCGGCACCGGCAACATGCTGATTGATACCGGCGATACGACGGCCTCAATGGTGATTTACGCGCCACAGGCAGGGATTTATCTGTCCGGCAACTCGGGCATTTATGGCAGCCTGCTGGCCAAAAGCATTGCCGAAGGCGGCGCCGCCGGGGTGCATTACGATCGCCGGCTGAAAAACACCACGCTGGTGCTCGATCCGTTTCAGTTGGTAAGCTGGAACCGGCAAGTGCAATAACGCTCGCCGCCGGCGGCCCAGCCCATTTTGGGAGCGGCGGCGGCGCAGCCCATATTGGCCCCCGGCCTTCGGCGCAGGCTGGCAGCGACCGGCAGGGCATCCCACCTGACCGCTTGCGCTGCAATCCAAACAGGGGTCTGCAATCGAGCCGAGCGTTGGAGCATCGTTATTTATGCCATCCCGCATTCCCCCGCAGCCGGCCGGCCTGGGCCGGCGATTTCTGCAAATTACCTGCCGGCATCACTGGATACGGGCCCGCTGGCGCGACGGAAGCTATGGTTTGCGCTGCCAATACTGCATGCGCGAGTATCCGCATACATGGAATGAGTTGCTGCAGTCGGGGCTGTCGGCGCAGGCGCAGCGTCAGGACGTCGCCTGAGGCCGGGCGGGCGCTTCGACACTGTAGCGGTAAAGCAGCGCATACCAGGGATCGGGCAGCGGCAGGCGCGAATTGAGCAGCGGAGCCAGGGCCGGCGCGAGGCGCGGCACCAGAGGGCGCGCCCACCGTTTCCGCCAGCGCCGTTTGGGCGGCGCTTGCGCTTCGGCCGCACGAATGCTGCGCCCGGCATCGGTGGCGTCGAACAATGGCCGCAGCGCGGCATGCCGGCGCCCGCGCTCGACGGCCTGCTCGAAGCTGAAACGCTGATAATGCCAGCCGCAGGCGGCGGGATGATAGCGCAAGACCAGACCCGAGCGGTGCAATCTCCAGGAGAGCTCGGTATCTTCGAAAGCCGCCGCCGGGAAGCGCTCGTCAAACCACCCATGCGCCAGCAGGAACTCGCGTTTCAGGCTTAAATTGCAGGTGTAAAACGAGATGAAATCCAGCCGCGCGCCGGGCTGGAAATGTCCGAAGCCGAACATCGGGCCGCGTTCTCCCAGCCAGCGCATGAAAGGGGTGGCGCGCATTTCCGGATGCCATTCCACCTTGCCCAGCGCCGCCGCGGCGGCTTCCGGATAGCGGCGATGATAGGCCCGGTGTTCCGCCGCCAGGGCGGGGGTGGGGATGACGTCATCGTCGTTGAAGAGCACCAGTTCACCGCTGGCCGCCCGCAGTCCCAGATTGCGCGCCGCCGCCGGCCCGCGGCGCGGCTGGCGCAGGTAGCGCAAGCGCTCGCCGCCCCAATCCGGCGCCTGCGCCGCCACTTCGGCCGCGGTGGCGTCACTCGAGCCGTCGTCCACCACCAGAATCTCGTCCGGGGCTTCGGATTGCTCGCGATAGGCCGCCAGCACGCGCGCCAGGGTAGCGGCGCGGTTGTGGGTGGGAATGATGACGCTGAGGCGCATAGGGTGAGCGAAAAGATAAGCGTCACTGGCAGCTAACCGCCATCAGGTAGCAGCCCGGAGCTTAGCCGGGCGAAATTCCGGCGGGATCTTCCAGCAACGGAGCCACGCTTTCGCCCGGCATTGCCAGTTCGCGCGCGGCGGCGCGGCCGCTTTCCAGGCAGTCGGGAATGCCGATACCCTGGTAGGCGTTGCCCGCCAGTCCCAGGCCCGGCCAGCGGCGCCGCAAAGTTCCGATGCGCTCGCGCCGCCGGCGATGCTCCGGCGTGTACTGGGCCATCGCCCGCGGCTGGCGCGAGATACGCATCCGGTCGGGGCCGGGGAGCGGCCCCAAGATTTCGCGCAATTCACGCAAGCCCAATTCACGCACGGCGGCATCGTCGAGTTCCAGCACCGCAGGGTCGCGCCGTCCACCGTAAAACAGCCGCAGCAAAGCCCCGCCGGCCGGGGCGCGACCGGGGAATTTGCGGTGCGAAAAACTACACGCCAGCATGCGCTTGCCTTCCCGGCGCGGCAACAGCGCGCCGAAGCCGGGCGGCAGCGGCGGGCTCTGGAAATAACCCAGGCTGAGAATCATGGCGGAGCCGTAGGGAATGGCAGACAATTCCGCCGCCAATGCCGTGTCGAAGCTGCGCAGCAGCTCGGCCGCCGCCCATGCCGGCAGCGCCAAAATCAGACGCTCGCTTTGCAGCCGCTCGCCGCCGGCAAGCACCGCCTCCCAACCCGCCGCGGAGGGGCGCAACTGTTCCACGCGCGCGCGGGTGCGCAGGCGCCCGGGGCCGATGCGCCGCGCGAGCTCGTCCACCAGGCGCTGCAGGCCCGGGCGCAGGGTAGAGAACAAGGGCGCGGCGGGCGCAGCCTGGCGGCGATTGCGCCAGAGGGCGCGGCCCAGGCTGCCTTCGCGTTTCATGGCGCGCATGCGCGGAGCGATGGCATCCAGGCTCAGCTCTTCCGGCTCGCCGCCATAGACGCCGGCCAGCAGCGGCGCCGCCAGATATTCCACCGCCTCTTCGCCATAGAGCCGGCCGAGAAAGGCGGCCACCGATTCATCCGCGGGAGGCTGCGGCTCGCCGCGGGAGAAGAATTCGGCGGCGATGCGCAGCTTGGTGCGCCAGCTCAAGAGGCGAGTGGCGGCGATCGGGCCGAAGCGGGCGGGCGCCAGCAGTTGCCAGCCGGGAGGCAGCGGCAGCAGCCGCCGGTTGCGCAGGATCAACGTCTGGCGCGCGCGGTCCTGGGAGGCGGTGATTTCATCCCCCAAGCCCAACTCGCGGCAAAGCTGGGTCAGCGAGCGCTTCATGCCCAGCCAGGAGTCCGGCCCGGCTTCGAATACAAAGCCGTCGGCGGCTTCGGTGGCAATCACGCCGCCGGGACGGGGCCCGGCTTCCAGCAGCAGAAAATCGTTTTCCTGCCGCGCCAGCAGTTCGTAACCGGCGCCCATTCCGGCAATTCCGGCGCCCACGATCAGCGTACGCACTCGAGGCGGGCTCACGCCGAGGCTCCGCGCGTTTCAACCGTTATCTTCATGCACCCATTCCACCACGCGCCGCGCCTGCTCGAGGTCGGTTTCGGGCAGGATGCCGTGGCCCAGATTAAAGATATAGCCGGGATGCTCGCGCGTTTGGTCGAGCAGGCGCTTCACCGCGCGCCGCAGATCCTCCGCCGGGGCCAGCATGCGCGCCGGGTCCAGATTGCCCTGCAGTCCGCAGGAATAGCCCAGCCGGCGCCAGGCGGTATCCAACTCCACCCGCCAATCCAGCCCCAGCACCGCGGCGCCGGCCTCGTTTAAGGTTTCCAGGTACCCGCCCGTGCCGGTGGAAAAATAAATAACCGGCACGCCCAGCGCCTGCACGGCTTCGATCACCAAGCGGTTATAGGGCAGCACGAAATGCCGGTAATCGTTTTCCGAAAGCGTGCCGACCCAGCTATCGAACAGTTGTATCACCGCGGCGCCCGCCGCCACCTGCTGGCTGAGCATTTCCACCAGCAGGGGACACAGCTTCTGCATCAGCAGCGCCCAGGCGCCGAAATCGGAGTAGAGCAGGCGCTTGGTGGCGAGAAAATTACGGCTGGGGCCGCCTTCGATCAGATAACTGGCGAGCGTAAACGGGGCGCCGGCGAAGCCGATCACCGGCAGCCGGGGGCCGAAGTGGGCATGGACTTTGGCGACGGCGGCGGCGATATAGCCCAGATCGCCGCCGCGGTTTTCCGGCAGCGCGGCGATGGCGGCGCGGTCGCGCAGCACGGGCTCGATCGCCGGTCCTTCGCCCGAGCTATAGCTCAACCGGAAGCCCAGTGGCTCGGCGGGCAGCAGCAGGTCGGAAAAAATAATAGCCCCATCCACGCCCAGCGTTTCTGCGGCTTCGATGGTGATTTCGGCGGCCAGTTCGGGCCGCCGGCAGAGCGTCAGCAAATCGTGCTGAGCGCGCCGGGCGCGATAGGAGGGCATGTAGCGCCCGGCCTGGCGCATGAACCAGACCGGGGTTCGATCCACGGTCTGGCGGCGGCAGGCGCGCAGCAAGCGAGGCTGGGAATTGGGCATGATGGCAGCGTAGCATGCGGCGGCGGGCGGCCGGCGCGAATCGCGGGGGCGCATGCGCGCCCGAATATCAATGACGGAAATGGCGCATGCCGGTGAAGACCATAGCCAAGCCCAGCCGATCGCAAGCGGCGATCACTTCGCCATCGCGCACCGAGCCGCCGGGCTGCATCACCGCGGTCACGCCATGGCGGGCGGCTTCCTCCACGCCATCGGGGAAGGGAAAGAAGGCGTCGCTGGCCAGCACCGTGCCCTGCACCGGCGATTGCGCCTTCATCACCGCCAGCCGCACGGAATCCACCCGGCTCATCTGTCCGGCGCCCACGCCGATGGTTTGCGTCCCGCGCGTCAACACGATGGCATTGCTTTTGACGTGCTTGGCGACGATCCAGCCGAACTGCAGGCTGGCCATTTCTTCGGCGCTGGGGGCGCGCTGCGTGACCGTCTGCAATTGCGCCGGATCGAGCGTGGCACGGTCCTCATCCTGCACCAGCAGTCCGCCCGGCAGCGATTTCAAGCGCCAGCCGGCGGCGGCGGAACCAGCGCCGGCCGGCGGCGGCACCTCCAGCAGGCGCAGTTGTTTTTTGGCCGCCAGCAGGCGCCGCGCTTCTTCGTCATAGCCAGGCGCGGCGATGCATTCCACAAACAGCTTGGCGATTTCGGCGGCGGTGGCGCCGTCCACCGTGCGGTTGATGCCGACCACGCCGCCAAAGGCGGAAACCGGATCGCAGGCCAGCGCCCGCTGCCAGGCCTCGACCAGAGTGGCGGCGGTGGCGCAGCCGGCGGGGTTGGTGTGCTTGATAATCGCGATCGCGGGCGCCGTGAACTCGGCCGCCAATTGCCAGCAGGCGTCCAGATCCACCCAGTTGTTATAAGAAAGCTCCTTGCCCTGCAGACAGCGCCCCCAAACCAATCCTGAAGATTGCTGCGGATCGCCGTAGAGCGCGGCGTGCTGGTGCGGGTTTTCGCCATAGCGCAGGCTGGAAAGCCGGCGATAATGCAGCACGAGCTGATCCGGGAATTCGGCTGCGGGGACGGCGCCGGCATACTCGAATTTTTCTCCATCCAGGCGCACCCGGGCCAGCGCCGCCGCGATGGCGGCATCATAGGCGGCAATCCGCTCAAAGCATAGCCGCGCCAGTTCCCAGCGAGTTTGCAGGCTGAGCCGGCGGTTGGCTTCCAGTTCGCCGGCCACGCGATCGTAATCCGCGGGTGCGGTGACCACGCCCACGCCGGGGAAGTTTTTGGCGGCCGCCCGCACCATGGTGGGGCCGCCGATGTCTATGTTCTCGATCAGATCGTCGAAACTGACGTTGGGACGCGCCGCGGTGGCCTCAAACGGATAGAGATTGACCACGAGCAGGTCAATCGGCTGCAGCCCGTGCGCGGCCATCTGCCGCTGGTGTTCCGGGTCGTCGCGCCGGGCCAGCAGCCCAGCATGGATTTTCGGATGCAGCGTCTTCACCCGGCCATCCAGCATCTCTGGAAAACCGGTGAAGGAGGAGACGTCCTCCACCGCCAGGCCGGCCTCACGCAGGGCGCGCGCGGTGCCGCCGGTGGAAAGGAAATGAAAGCCGCAAGCGGCCAAGCGCCGGGCGAAGGGAATCAGGCCGGATTTATCGCTGACCGAGATCAACGCCAGCGGAGCAGGAGCAGGTTGTGCGGTGGTCATGAGAGCGCGGGCCCGCAGCGGGCCGGGCCACGTTTCAGTTTAGTGGCAGCGGCAGCGGTTGCCAACCCGCAGCGAACAGTTCACCGCCGGCGGGGCTTTGCCGGAGGCAATGCTACGGCCGGCACTGGCGATGCCGAGCGCACGCACGCGGGATTCAGCTCTGCCGATCGAGATAGCTTTGCAGGATCAGCACCGCCGCAAGCCGGTCCACCGCCTGGCGCCGTTTCTGCAGGCTGGCGCCGGATTCACGCAACACCTGTTCCGCCATGGCGGTCGTAAAGCGTTCGTCCCAGTAATCCACCGGCAGCGCGGTGGCGGCCGCCAGTTTCGCGCCAAAGGCGCGGATTTCGGCAGCCTGCGAACCGGCTTCTCCGCTGGGCAGCAAGGGCAATCCCAGCAGCCACAATCCAATCGAATATTCCCGGGCATCGCGCGCCAGCGCCGCCAAATCCGAGGCCAGATTCCGGCGCGGTAAGGTGGGCAAGCCCTGGGCGGTAATTCCCAGGGGATCGCTGACCGCGCGGCCGATGCGGCGCCGCCCCAGATCGAGCGCCAGAATGCGTTGTCCGCTAGGGTTCATGAACGAAAATTTGTAAGTAGCCGGGCGCGGCGCAGACGCGCCGGCCGCGCCCAACTTTAAGCTGAACTCGGCCTTCTCCGTCCGCAGGGAAGACAACCCCATCCGCTTGATAAATCATCTCTCTACCGATGGCCGAAGTCATATTGATGCGACCCCCGCGCCGGCAAGGCGACCGGCGCCGCTTCCATCGGGAAAGCTATGTGCATGGCCAGCAGGCGATCGCTAATGCCATTTTCCACCTAAAAGACGATCCCGCAGAAGATGCCCGGGCCGCCGTGCGCTTTCTCGTGCATCATCTGGCAACCTGCTTCCGCAGCGACGACGAGCCGCTGCACCCACGTTCGGTGGATGAAGCCTCGCCCGAGGCCTAAATGGCGCTGAAAACGCCGCTCCGCCAGTAGTGATAGGATAAATACGCTTGCATTCATGGCATGATGGCGCGTGCCGGCGTCCGGCCGGCGAAGCCGGTCATTCATCCTATCCGCCATGATGCGGACCGGTGCGAATGTCAGAATTATCATTGCTGCGTGTACTTTTGATTGCGATTGCGGTTTCCGGCGCATTGCTGATCGAGCCGTTGGCACTCGGGCGCTGGGGCTTGCTGGCTCTGGGAGCGGCGGTGGGAGCGCTGATCGTGCTGGTCGAATACCGCCTGCGCCACGCCAGCCTGAAGCGCCTGATCGGCGCCGCCGCCGGCTCGCTGGCCGGCCTGCTGGGCGCATTTTTAATCACGCTCCTGCTCGGACACATTGGACTTCCCGCCCGCCTGACCGCATTTCTCAGCTTTTCCGCGATGCTGGTGATGACCTATATCGGGTTGGTGCTGGGCGCGGAAAAAGGCGATTTGCTCGATTTGTCCGCAATCCGCGCGCTCTCCGGCTCAGAATCGCGCCGCCGGGTGAAGTTGCTCGATACCAGCGTGATCATTGACGGCCGGGTGGCCAACCTGATGGAAACCGGGTTCGTGGAGGGCCCGTTCCTGGTGCCGCAGTTCGTTTTACATGAACTGCAGGCGGTCGCCGATTCCAGCGACGGCACCAAACGCGCCCGCGGCCGCCGCGGACTCGATGTGCTGCATCAACTGCAAAAGCTGCCGGGAATCGATTTGCAAGTAATCAATGACGATCTGCCGCAAATTCCCCAGGTGGATCACAAACTGATCGCGCTGGCGCGCCAATTCGGTTGCAAGATCGTCACCAACGATTTCAACCTCAATAAACTGGCCAAGCTCCAGCAGGTGGAAGTGCTGAACATCAATGAAGTCGCCAATGCGGTCAAACCGGCGGTGCTGCCGGGGGAAAGCCTGCGGGTTTACATTGTGAAGGAAGGCAAGGAAGCGCACCAGGGCATCGGCTACCTCGACGACGGCACCATGGTCGTGGTGGATCATGCCCGCCGGCTGCTTTCGCGCAATGTTGATGTGGTCGTCACTTCCGTGCTGCAAACCACGGCGGGGAAGATGATTTTCGGCCGCTTAGCGGATGACCGCAGCGCCGGCCGCGGGGTCGCGCTTTCGGAAGCCCAGACCTGGTCGGGGCAGTAAGCCATGCGCGCCGCCGCCATCGTTCCGGCTGCCGGACTCAGCACCCGCATGGGGTCCACCACCTCGGGCGCGGCCCGCAAGCAATTGCTCCAATTGCAGGGGGCGCCGGTCTTCATCCATGCCCTGCGCCGCCTCGACGCCTGCCCGGAATTGAGCGGCGGGATCTATCTGCCGGTGCGGCCCGAAGACCGCCAGCAGGTTGAACAGCGGCTGCATGAGCAAACCTGGCGCGGGTCCATCACCGTGCTGGAAGGCGGCGAAACCCGCCAGGATTCCGTCTGGCGCGCGTTTGAGCAGATTCCTCCCGATATCGGCCTGATCGCCGTCCATGACGCCGTCCGTCCTTTTCTGGAAACCGAGTTGGTGACCCGGGTCTTGCAAGCGGCCGAACGCTGGGGCGCCGCCATTGCCGCCATTCCCGCCATGGATACGATCAAGCAGGTGGAACGCGCCTCGAACGATGCCACCCGCATTACCGCGACGCTGCCGCGCGAACGCATCGTGCTGGCTCAGACGCCCCAGGCATTCCACTATGAGTTGTTGCGCCGCGCCTTTGTCAAAGCCCGCGCGGAAGGCTTCTACGGGACCGATGAATCCGCCCTGATCGAGCATCTGGGCGAGCCGGTTTACGTCGTGGCCGGCTCTCCGCGCAATCTGAAAATCACCACGCCGGCGGATTTAGAGCTGGCGGAAATGCTCTCCGCGTCGGCGGGATAAGCTTGCCCGGCTGCGGCTGAGCTCGATTCAGGGCTGCGGCGCGCTGCGATAGATCGCCCGCCCGTAGCTGGAACTGACCGCCACGCGCTGGAAATAGCCATACCACAGGCGCGAAATCGCGGTGATCGCCCGCTCGCCCGCTTTGCCCGACCGATCGAAGGTAGTGAAAACGCAAAGCTCGTAAGGACGCCGCGGCAGCAGCACCAGCCCGCAATCGCAGCGCACGTTTTCCAGCACCCCCGGCTTATCCGCAACCGCGACTCCCGGCGCCACGCCGCGGCTGAGCGGGGTGCCCTCCTGCCGGCTGGGCAATTCCATCAGATGAAGATAAAGCCGGCGCGAAGCCGGGGAAAGCACGCCGCCCCGGTAAACCCGGCGCAACAGCCGCAGCAGGTCGCGCGGCGTGGACACATTCTCGCGGCCGGCGCGGGCCGCCTTCGAATCCATCATCTCGCGCCGCAGGGCAGTGTGCGCGAGCCCCAGGCGCCGCATTTCACGGTTGATGCGTTCCCGTCCGATGCGCTCGATCAGCAGGTTGGTGGCGGAGTTATCGCTCAACTGCATCATCGCGACCGCCAGATCGCCCAGCGACATGACCGTGGCGCCATCGCGCAGGTTATGCAGCACTCCGGAACCGCCGACGGTCATCGCCGGGCGGATGCGCACCGGGGTGGATAAATCCAAACGGTGCAGGTCGGCGAGGTGCAGCAGCTCGAATAAAATCGTTGTCTTGATCGTGCTGGCGGTGGGCAGCGCCAGGCCACCGTGGTGGTACCAGGCTTGGCCGCTGGTCAGATCGCGGACCCCGATGCCCATAATCCCGTCGAAGCGCGCCGCCTGCCGGCGGCTGCGGCGCACCGTCTTTTGCCAGAGCAGTTGCCGCAGCGTGCGGGGCCGGGAAGCGGCTGGAGCCGCAGCCCGCGCGCCGGCGGTCGGTGCCGCCATGACCGCAACCGCGGCTAAAACCGCGCGCATTCCGCCGAGTCGCATCTGTGGAATCTCCTTTATTTAGTCCGCCAGGTCGACATTTTTCGCCCGCGATCGGTCCCCATCCAGTTCGAAATCCATCTGGTCGCTCAGGGAAGGGCAGCAGAGCCGGTCGCCGAGCGCATAATGCGAGGAAGAAATGTGCAAGCGCCGCTGCCGGGGCAGGTATTCCGCGCTTCCACCGCCGCGGCAGTTGTAGGAAAACTGTTCCACCAGGATCAGTTTTCCGCGGGCGAAATCGTATTCCTGCACGATGCCGGCGCAGCTTTCGGAGCCCTCGCCCTGATAAAGAATGCCGAACGCCAGCGCCGCCATCCCGCCGGGCGCGCGCGGCAATGGGACTAACCGGGTGCGATAGATCTGAAAATTCAGCGATTGATCGCCCTGGCGCAGCGAATAATGGCCACCGGTTACCGGCAACGACAGCGGGCCGGCGATCAACGGCCCGTGTGAAATGCCGATATCGGATGCCGGCGTGGGATAAACGCGGTAGAGAAAGTCTTTGAAATTCACTTGTGCGAGTTGGGCGACCTTCACCTGCCGGTTCAGGGC
Source organism: Acidobacteriota bacterium (assembly GCA_021789895.1). Classification (GTDB taxonomy): domain Bacteria; phylum Acidobacteriota; class Terriglobia; order Terriglobales; family SCQP01; genus JAKASR01. The sequence goes on from JAJYIU010000001.1 coordinate 68,513, forward strand.
TCGATTCACCACTACGCGCGAGATGCCGCCCCAACTGCGGCTGCGCTCCGGCTTCCGGAACCAGGGAATCGGCAGCGACAGCGCCAAAGCCAGTCCCCAAGCGGCGGATCGCTTTTTCATGGCCGGGCTCCCGCCCGTGGCGGCCGGGCAGACACCCGGCCGGCGGCGGCGGCGAAGGCCGCGGCAGCCGCGCGCAGGGTTTGGCGCAGCGCCGCATCGCCGTGCGCTCCGCTGAGAAAAGCGGCTTCGTATTGCGACGGCGGCCAATACACTCCCTGGTCGAGCAGGGTGCGATGAAAGCGCGCGAAGCGGGCCGTATCGCTGGTTTTCGCGCCGCGGTAATTTTCCACCGGCTGGGCGGAGAAAAATACGGTCAACATGCCGCATACGGACTGGACCTGGCAGACCGCACCCGCCCGCGCCGCCGCTTCGCGCAGTCCCTGCGCCAGACGCGTGGTGGCCGATTCCAGCCGGCGATAGAAACCCCGGTCCGAGATCAGATGCCGCAGCGTAGCGGCGCCGGCCGCCATTGCGACCGGATTGCCGGCCAGCGTTCCCGCCTGATAAACCGGGCCTTGCGGCGCGATCAGGCGCAGGATATCGGCGCGCCCGCCATACGCCGCCGCCGGCAGTCCGCCGCCCATGATTTTGCCCAGAGTGATCAGGTCGGGCTCGACGCCATAGCGTTCCACCGCTCCGCCGCGCGCGATGCGGAAGCCGGTCATGACTTCGTCAAAGATCAGCAAGGCTCGGCGGCGCCGGGTCAGATCGCGCAAGCCTTGCAGGAATCCCGGCGCCGGCGGAATGCATCCCATGTTGCCCGCCACCGGTTCCACGATTACCGCCGCCACCGGCCCCGCGGGGGAATCCAGGGCGGCTTCCACCGATTCCAAATCGTTATAAGCCGCCGTCAGCGTGTTCGCCACGACTGCAGCCGGAACGCCAGCGCTGCCCGGCAGGCCGCAGGTCGCCACCCCGGAGCCGGCTTCGGCCAGGAGCAAGTCGGCATGGCCATGGTAGCCGCCGGCGAATTTCACAATCGTCTCGCGCCCGGTAAACGCCCGCGCCAGGCGGATGGCCGACATGACCGCCTCGGTGCCGGAGTTGACGAAGCGGAAGCGCTGCAGGGTTGGATAAAGCTTTTGAATCAGCCGCGCCAGCTCCAGTTCCAGGCGATGATTGGCGCCAAATCCCAAGCCGTCTAAGGCGGCGTTCCGGACCGCTTCCACTACAGCGCGATCCGCATGGCCGAGGATGAGCGCTCCCCAGGACAGAACGTAATCCACATACCGCCGGCCATCCACGTCGCGCAGCATGGCGCCGGCGCCCCGCTCAATCCAGACGGGCTCGCCGCCCACGGCGCGAAAGGCGCGGACGGGGGAGTTGACTCCGCCGGGAAAGCGCAGCAAGGCTTCACTTTGCAAAGTTCGTGAACGCCGGCCCGGACCACTCTTTTTCGCTCGTCTGCCCTGCGGCATAGAGATTCAGTATTCCTCAAAGCAGCGGGGTTTACCATCCCGGCGCTAAACGCGCCGGCAAGGAAATTTATTTTATTGCCAACTGTTCCAGCGACCGCCGCAGTCCAATTAAAAAAACCTGAACTCTTTTTACCCACGAATGGCCAGCACTTCCCGCCCGGTTGCGGCGCCGCCGCAAGCTCAGCCCGAAAAAACTGCGATTTCGCGGCCATTCGCGCTGCCGGAAAGCGCATGGATGGCCGGTCTGTTCCTGCTCGGGCTGGCGCCGAGGCTGTATGCGTTAGGCGCGCGCAGCCTTTGGCTGGATGAAGCCGGCAGCGAAGGTATTTCCACTCTGCCGTGGCATCAGTTCTGGCTGCTGCTCAGCCGCCATGAAGCCAATATGGGATTGTACTACCTGCTGCTGCGCGGCTGGCTGCGACTGGGAAGCAGCGATCTCTGGCTGCGCCTGCCCTCGGCGATTTTTGGCGCCCTGGCCGTGGTCGTGGGGTATGCGATGCTGCGCCGGAGCTTTGGGCGATGGGCGGCGGTGGGCGGCGCGATCCTGCTGGCATTCAATCCATTTGCGATCAATTATTCCCAGGACGCCCGTTCCTATTCGCTGGCCATGCTGCTGGTGATGCTGAGCGCATGGTTTCTTTGGCAGGCGGTCGAGCGCCGCCGCGGGCGGTTTTGGCTGGGATTCGATCTGGCGGCGATTGCCGCCGTTTATGCGCATTTTTTTGCCGGCCTGGCGCTGGCCGCCGAACTCGGCTTTCTGCTCTGGCAGCGGCTCGACCGGCGCTTCTGGAAAACAGCGGCGGCGCATGCCGCACTGGTAGCCGCCGCCGCCAGCCCGCTGGCGCTGTTCGTGCTGCGACGCAATGACGGCCAACTGTTCTGGGTGCCGCCGCTGGCGCCGCATATTCTGGGAACGATTTTAGGGAACTTCGCCGGCGTTTTTCTGCGCTCGCAATGGCAGTTTTGGCCGCTGGTGCTGTTGGTTTATGGACTGGCCGGATTCGCCGGGCTCGCGATCCTGCGCCCGCGCCTGCTGACGCGGCGCCCCGGGCGCGATTTGAGCGCCCGCCGCCTGCTTGCCACCGACCCGCTGGACATCCGCCGCCCGGCCCAACGCCGGCTGCTCAGATTGCTGGTGTTCTGGCTATTCATTCCGGTTTTATCGTGCCTGGCGGTTTCGGTGTGGCAACGCGTACTGGTCAATCGTTTTCTGGTAGTCGCCATGCCGCCGCTGCCGCTGCTGGCCGGAATCGGCGCGGCAAAGCTGCGGCGGCCGCTCGGCATTCTGGCCTGCGGGCTGGCGCTGGCGCTGTCGATCTCGGTGCTGGCCGGCTTTTACCACAAGCCGCACGAAGACTGGCGGGGCGCGGCCGCCTGGCTGGCTCATCACTCCCGCCCCGGCGATGTGCTGCTGGTTTACGGGCCTTACTGCGCCCTACCGCTCGAGCACTATCTGCGCCGCTTACCGCGAGCCCCGCTGCTGCTTTATCCTCCCAGCGTGAATGCCTATCATCTGCTGTCGCTCCGGCACGGCGAGCTCTCGGCGCGCTATGGCGGCATGGCCTCGCTCGGCTACGCGATTTCGGAATTGCACGCCCGCCGCGGACGGGTCTGGGTCGCCGGCTTAGGCTTTTACGATCACTTCAACCTCAATGGCGTCACGATGAAATTCTTCCGCCAGGCCGGATGGCCGGCCTGGTTGCGTTTGCGGCTGGGCCGGCATTTCAAGGGGGTGGATATCGCCCGCTTCGATCCGATCCCCCGGTCCCGGACGGCGGACGTGGTACGCTGAATTTATCTCCGCCGTTCCGCCGCCGGAATCCACATCGCTGCGATTGCAAGGAGCCTGCCGCCGTGAAAGTTGCCCTGTTTACGCGCGAATATCCCCCCTACATTTATGGCGGCGCCGGCGTTCATGTGGACTATCTCGCGCGCGAGCTGGCGAAAAGCATCGCGGTCGAAGTGCATTGCTTCGGGGATCAACGCCAGCACGCCGGACATCTCGAGGTGATCGGCCACCAGGCCTGGAGCGAATTGGAGGATTCAGCCGGAAAGTTTCGCGCCGCGCTGGAGGCGCTGAGCGTGAACCTGAGCTCTATCCGCAAGCTGGAGCAGGTGGACGTGGTGCATACCCATACCTGGTACGCCGCCATGGCGGGATATTGGGCGAAAAAACTGTACGGCGTGCCGCAGGTGCTGACCACGCACAGCCTGGAGCCGCTGCGCGCCTGGAAAGCCGAGCAGTTGGGCAGCGGCTACGTCATGAGCTCCTGGATGGAGCGCACCGCGATTGAAGCCGCCGAGGCGGTGATTGCCGTTTCCAGCGAAACTCGAGCCGATATCCTGCGCGTTTATCCCGCCGTGCGGCCCGAGCGCGTGCATGTCATCTACAACGGCATCGATCTGGCTGAATACCGTCCCACCTCGGAACAATCCGCGTTGACCGCCTACGGGGTGGAACCGGACCGGCCGTATATCCTCTTCGTGGGCCGCATCACCCGCCAGAAAGGCGTCACGCACCTGGTGGATGCGATCCGTTACCTACCCGCCGACACCCAGGTGGTGCTCTGCGCCGGCGCGCCCGACACACCGGAAATCGCGGCGGAAATGCGCGCCAAGGTCGAGGCGGTGCGGCAGACGCATACCCGCGTCGTCTGGATCGAAAAAATGCTGAGCAAGCCGGAAGTGATCCAGCTCTACACCCACGCCGCCGTCTTCTGCTGTCCCTCGGTGTACGAGCCTTTCGGCATCATCAATCTCGAAGCGATGGCCTGCCATACGGCCGTGGTGGCCAGCGCCACCGGCGGAATCAAAGAAGTCGTGGTGGACGGCGGCACGGGATATCTGGTGCCCTTCGCCGCCGATGCGAAAACCGGCATGCCCGCCGATCCCGACCGTTTTGCACGCGATCTGGCGGCGCGCTGCGCCGAGCTGCTGGGCAACCCCGCCCGGGCGAAACAAATGGGCGAAGCCGGCCGCCGCCGCGTCGAAGAGCACTTCAGTTGGAGCGCGATCGCCGCCCAGACGATCGAGCTCTACCGCGGCCTGAAGGCCTGAACAGCGGGCCGGCGGGGAAGCGGCGATTCGGGGGCCGGCCGGACCAACACCAGCAGCGAGACGCCCCAGACCGGATCGAAACGCGGCCAGCAGGCCGGACGCACCAGCAACTGATAGAGGCTGCGATTGACCCAGGCCGGCGGCAGGCGGTCTTCCATGCGCAGCCGCTCGGAGCGCGGCGGCCGCAGGCGGCGCAGGCCGCGAATCAAGGCGATGGCGGGCAGCGCGGCGAAGTTGAAGGCGCGGCAGAACAGCACTTCGCCGCCGGCCTGGCGCACGAGAGCCAGCAATTGCCGCCGGTGATAGCGCCGGTAATGGCGCAGGGCGACATCCCAATCGCTCCAGAGCCAACTGAGCGCCGGCACGGTCAGCGCCAGCACGCCGGCAGGATGCAAAATCCGCAGCAACTCGCGCAGGGCGGCGCGGTCGTCGGGCAGATGTTCGAGCACGTCCAGCGCGGTCACCACGCGGGCGCAGCCGGAAGCCAGCGGCAGGGCATCCACGCGCGCCTGCAATAATCCCAAGGCGCCGCGGGCGCGCGGGCGCGCCAGGCGCAGGCTTTCTTCATGATCGTCAATCCCCAGGACGCGGCAGCGCAGCGCCATTTCCTCCAGCCAGACGCCGGTGCCGGCGCCGGCATCCACCAGCAGGTCGCCGGGCGCCAGCGAGGCGTAGCGCTCCAGCCAATAGCGCACGATCGCTCGTTTGCCGGAATAAAACCAATGCTGCCGGTCAATCCGTTCCAGGCGCTCGTATTCGGCCGGGTTCATAGCGGGTTCGCGGCCGAGCCGCCCCGCTCCGCTTCGGCCCTGTCCGGTTCGGCGCGGTGAAGCCGCCGGACGATGTAAAGCGGCCTGGCTTTCACTTCATCGTAGATACGGCCGATATATTCGCCAATCAGCCCCAGGCAGACCAGTTGCACGCCGCCGAGAAACAACACGGCAAAGATGGTGCTGGTGTAGCCCACAATCACCGGTTGATGGAACAAGCCGGCGCCGCGCAGGCGCTCGATCACCACCACGGCCGCGCCCAGCAGGGCGAGGCCGGCAATGACCAGTCCGATCAGGATGCTCAGCCGCATCGGTTTGTAGCTGAAGCTGAAGACCGCATCGAAGCCATAGCGCAGCAGCCGCCAGAGGCTTTGCCGCGAGCGGCCGCGCTCGCGGCCGGCCCGGTCGTAGGCCACCGCCGCCGCCGGAAAGCCGATCCAGGCGCGCAAGCCCGGCAGGTAGCGGTTGACCTCGCCCAGCCGCCGCAGCTCTTGGGCCGGTTCCCGGCCCAAGAGGCAGAAAACGCCGCCGCGGTCGGGCAGGGGAAAATCCGAAAGATAGCCGAAGAGGCGATAAAAGGCCGCAGTCAGCCAGCGCCGCGGGCCGTGTTCGGCGCGGCTGCGGCGCTCCGCGACGACCACCTGGGCGCCTGCTTGCCAGGCGGCGACCAGCTCCGCAATCAGCTCGGGCGGGTCTTGCAGGTCGGCGTCCATCATCACCACCGCATCGCCCTGCGCCGTCGCCAGACCGGCGCTCAGCGCCGCCTGGTGCCCCCAATTTCGCGAAAGCTCGACGATCAGGATGCGGCCGTCGTGGCGTTGCATTGCGCGCAATTGCGCCAGGCTGGCATCGCGGCTGCCATCGTCCACAAAAATCAACTCGCACGGCAGCCGCAACTGATCCAGCACTCTGCGCAGGCGGGCATAGAGCTGCGGCAGCAACTCGGCCTCGTTGAAGATCGGCAGCACGATGGAGAGTTGGGGCCCCGGCATGGTCACCGCCAATACAGAATTCGCTTCCGTCATCTTAAAGCGTTAACGGCCGAGCCGGACAGTAATTCTGTCCGGGAACGGATGCTTACGCAGCGCGTGGGTGGCGGCTGTGCTCGCTGCCGGATGGATGCCGTAGATTTTTCTGGCCGCAGCGATCATCGCCCTGGCCAGCGCTCGCGCCGCGCCGGCCGCCGCCGGGAGCAGGCTGCAGGTTCCGCCTCCATGTCCTTCTGACCGACGCTGAATGGCTAATTGTCAAAACTTTCGGGGCCTTTTCCGCGCGTTGGTTAAGGCATGATAAAAGGATCCAACTGCTTGAATTCACGCCGCATAAAAGCTCGGCCCAGACAACAAAAACCGTTATCCGATTGCGTAGGCGGGGGGTTGACGCCGGCCGTTTCGGCTGGTTTAAATTAAGCCGACCTGATGCGTCTGAATAAGCTGTCGGCGGCGAGCTATACGGTGTTTTTAAAACGGCAGCCTTTGCTCGATGTATTCACTCTGGCCGGGCTCTACATCATTCGCTTGCTGGCGATTTTGATTCCGGGCTTATTTGCGACCAGCACCGCGGTCGTCCGGCTCTATCGCTCCCCCCTGATTTTATTGGTTCTTTGTCCGGTGCTGTATTACTGGATTGCGCGCCTGTGGCTGATCACGTTCCGGCGCAAAATGCATTCGGATCCAGTTTTATTGGGCCTGGTGTTGCTCATCGTCATGCTCGCAGGCCCAAAATAAAATGCCAGGCGGGGACTATCTCTCCTGGGGCCGATACCCCCGGGTTCGGCATCGGCAGGTTTACCGGCTAAGTTGGCAGGACCAGGCGGCGCCGCGGCTGGCGGCGGCGGCAGCGGAATCGCTGCTGCCCACGGGTTTGCAAAGAAGCTATGGCGATAGCTGCCTGAATGCCGGGCGTGATTTGCTCTCCTGCCGGCGGCTGGACCGCATCCTGGCGGCCGATTTTGAGCAAGGCTGGCTGCGCTGCGAAGCCGGCACGACGCTGGCGGAAATCCTGGCTGTCACGGTGCCACACAACTGGTTTCTGCCGGTCGTGCCGGGAACCCAACAGATCACCCTGGGGGGCGCGATTGCCAACGACATCCATGGGAAAAACCATCATCGGGCCGGCAGTTTCGGGCGGCATGTGCGGCAATTCGGGCTCTGCCGCTCCGATGCGCCGGCCCTGGTCTGCAGCCCGGCGCAGAATGCGGAGTTGTATCGCGCCACCATCGGCGGATTGGGCCTGACCGGAATCATATTATGGGCGGAGATCGAGTTAAAGCCGATTCCCGGCCCCGGGATGGATGTAAATACGATGCCGTTCAATTCGCTGGAGCAATTTCTCGAATTGAACGCCCAGCAGGATCGGGATCACGAATATACCGTGGCTTGGTTCGACTGCCTGGCGCCGGCGGATGCTCGCGGAGTCTTATTTAGCGGCAATCATAGCCCGGCACCGGCCGGCCGGACCCGGGGCGAGGCCAAGCCGGCGGAACGCCAATGGAAAATTCCCTTTCCGCTGCCGCAGTGGTGGTTGAATGCAGGCACGATTCGTTTGTTGAATGCGGCCTATCGCCTGCGCCAGCGGCGCCGTCCGCGCCAGGCTTGGTTGCCGTACGCGCCCTTCTTCTTCCCCCTGGATCAGGTGGTGAATTGGAACCTGGGCTACGGCCGCGCTGGATTTTTGCAATACCAATGCCGAATTCCCGAACGGCTGGAGGTCTGCCATGAATTGTTACGCACGATCGCGCGTTCGGGCCGGGGCTCGTTTTTGGCGGTATTGAAGAAATTCGGCGATCTCGCCAGTCCCGGGCTGCTTTCGTTTCCACAACCCGGTTTAACCCTGGCGCTGGATTTTCCCATGCGCGGGCAGGCGACCCTGGAACTGTTAGCGGCGCTGGATCGCATCGTGTTCCGCTACGGGGGCGGGCTCTACCCGGCCAAGGACGCCCGCATGCCGGCGGAGGCGTTCCAGCGCTCGTTTCCCGGCTGGCGGGAATTTCTGCCCTATTTGGATCCCAAGCTTTCCTCCTCGTTCTGGCGGCGGGTGACTGGAGCCTGAGCATGCAAAAAATCGTCGTCCTGGGCGCATTGTCTGCGGTCGCACAGCAGGTGGAGCGCCAGATGGCGCAGCATCGGATGGAACTGCTCCTGGTGGGCCGCTCGATGCAGCGTTTGCAGATTCTGCGCCAGGATTTGCTGCTGCGGGGCGCGCGCCAGGTCGAGGTGTTTGCCGCCGACCTGGCCCAATTGCAGCAGCATCCCTCCGTGCTGGCGTATGTCCGGGAAAAGATGCCGGAAATGGATACTCTGCTGCTGGCCTATGGCAGCTTATTGGATACGGAAAAGGCGCAGCGCCAGGAAGCGATGGTGGTGCAACAAATATTCAACGATTGCATCAGCGCCGCCGCCCTCCTGACCAGCTTTGCGGAAGATTTCGAGGCCCGGCGCCGGGGATGCATCGCCGCGATCACCTCGGTGGCCGGCGACCGCGGCCGCGCCTCCAATTATGTCTATGGAGCGGCGAAGGGCGGGCTGGCGATTTTTCTTTCCGGGTTGCGGGCGCGCCTCTATCCTTGCGGCGTTCGAGTCCTCACCATCAAACCGGGCCCGATCGACACCCCCATGACCGCCCATTTGCCGCAGCACGCGCGTTTTGCCCAACCCGAACTGGTGGCCCGGGATATTTTCAAAGCCTTGCAAAGGCGCAGACCGGACGTTTTATATACGCCATTTTATTGGGCGTGGATCATGCGACTGATTCGAGTGATGCCGGAATCGTGGTTCAAACGCCTGCCTGAAATCTGAGGCCTGGCGCCCGGGAGGCAGGCCCGGAGGAAATTCGCGCCGAACCAGGTTCTCGGTTTCATTTGCCTGCCGGTGCAAATTACCCTTACCGTTCGCAGAGCGGATGCGAATGCAATCGCAGCGGCGCGCGTCCGCGAGCGGCGGATTGGGAGCTCGCCGCTGAGGAATGAGTATGCCGGGTTGGTGCTGGTAGGATGGGAAATCGCCCGCCTGGGGGAAAAGCCCGGCGAGGTTTGCCTGGACGATGCAAACTGCTTCTACAACGGTCCGCGTCCGCTCCGGCAGGGGTTTTCGTACGATTCACTGGACCGGACTGATGCTGATTCTGGCCGGGATATTTAGCTTCGGCGCTTACCGCATTCTGACGTCCAATGCCTCACGGTTAATGCTGCACCGCGATGTCATTTATCCCGAAAGCGCAGGTATCGAGCTGGCGCTCCGGGCGGCCCGGACCGGGCACATCTATCCTCATTTTCAGACGCCGCCCTTCACTCCCGCTATCTATGGTCCCGGCTACTACCTGGCGTTCGCCACGGTCGCGCGCGCATTGCATTTCGGCTTCTTTCGGCTGCTGGTGTTTGCCCGCTTCGGCTCGTTTCTGGCATTTTTGGGGCTACTGGCGCTGGTGTTCGCATTCAGCCGGCGGCAGGTGGGGTGGTACGGCGCCGCGCTGGCAGCCGTCGCGCTGGCTGCCGGCATAGATTTTTCCGGTTGGATCGCCTGCGCCCGTCCCGACCTGCTCGCCTTATTTTTCACCATCTTAGGTTTAGTGCTGGCCGCCTGGCCGCCCGCGCCCGGACGCGTCCGTCTGCTGGCCGCCGGGGCGGCCTGCGCCGCCGCCTGGCTGATCAAGCAATCGTTCGTCGCCGCCCCGCTGGCAGTGCTGCTCTGGCTGCTGTTGCGCCGCCGCCGCCGCGACGCCGGCATTTTTCTCGGCGCCTGTGCCGCGCCGGCCCTGCTGACGCTCGCCTGGTTAGGGCTGCATCAAGAGCCGTGGCTGACTGCCATGCTGCTGCTGCGCCATTCCGTAATGCAGCCGCGCGAAGGCTGGCAACTGTTTCTGACGGCTATAACTTCGCCCGCAAACGGCCTGTCGTTCCTGCTCGGGTTGGCGGGTTTCGTCAGCGCGCGCCGCCGGCCGGAGTGGAGCCTGCCGCGCTGGTACTTTATCCTCGCCTGGACGATTCCCGTCTGGCCCATCATGCAAGCCGGGGCTTCCACGAATTACCTGTTTGAAGGCTGGACCGCCGGCGCGCTGCTGCTGCCCGCCGCCGTGGATCATCTCCAAGCGCATTGGACCGCGATCAGCCCCGCGTCGAAAACCCTGGCGTTGGGGTTGCTGCTTTTCTACGGCTGGCAATATCAACTGCCGGTGTATCACAAGTTAATTATCACCGTGCGCGGCTATGGCAACCTGGCGCCGCTGCGAAATCTGCGCGTATTTACCAATGACGATTACCTCAACGCGCACTCGCGCCAACCGGAGTTATTGGATCCGGATCTGGCGCATATACTCGCCCTGACCGGCCACTTTGACGAAACTCCCATCCTGGCGCGCCTGCAAGGCCAAGTTTATGACATGTTGTTGCTGGGGAATTGGGGCGGCCAATTACCTTCTTATCGCGGGATTCCGTACTATAGCCTGGCGGAAATTCGCGCCATTCGCCGCAATTACCGCAGCGCTTGCGTGGCTGACGAAATGACCGTCTGGATTCCCCACGGGCGCGCGCCGGCCCTCACCCGCCCGGAGTTCGGCCGGATGCTGGGCTCCGAATGCCTGCCGGCACAGATCACACTCGGCGCCGGCGGGCGGATGCGGGTGAAGTTCTTACGGCTTCCGACCAACGCTACCGCTTCCGGTCAACTCCAGGGCAACCGCGCCAGGTAAACGGTTTTTCCCGGGGCATAGCCCGGTTTGATGCAGTAAACGCGCGACCAGTAAAAGTGGTTGGTTTCGTACTGCCGCGCCAATTTGTAATGCTTCAGAATCCAGGCCAGCACCGGCTGGTCATAAGCATGGCCGAAGCTCGTGATGCGCTGCCCATTGGGAAAGTATTCCGGGAAATCGCGCTGGACGATCACAATCTGCCGCGGCCGCGCCAGCCGCAGCATGGCCAACGCTTGCCGCTCGTGCCGCGGTCCGCTGATATAGCCTGGAATCAGGTGATCGTAAGGCAACGGCGTCACCCGGTTTGCCAGGACGTAAAAAAACGCGCTTTCGGGTATGGCCACTAGCGTGGGGCTGGGATGATGCTGGAGGAATGCGAGCGTCTGCTGCCAGACCTGGCCGCGCGCGGTGCTGGCGCGAATTTCGCCCGCCGCGCCGCGCACGCGAAAAGGCTTCCTGCCCGCCGCCTGCAGGTCCACGCGGATATAGCCCGCTAACGTCAAGCCCAGCAGCACGGACATGGCCAGCGCCGCCGTTTGCCGCCGCCGCTCGCGGCCGGCCAGCCCGCCCCGCGTCAGCGCCCGCGGCAGCACTTCCCAGAGCAGGTAAATCCAGCCCAGCGCGCTGGGCAGGTAGAGCAGGTTGGCATAGCCTGCCAAATTGGGATTTCCGGGCGTACGCGCCAGCAGCAGCATCCCGACGGCGAAGATCACGATCAGCATGCGCTCTTTTTCCGTCCAGGGCCGCCGCAGGCGCCAGGCCAGCAGGCCGCCCAATGCCGCCAGGTTGAACGGCCAAAAATAAAAATCAAACGTTTTCCAACTCAGCATGCCGGCCAATTGCCGTTGCCATAACCACACAGGAAATAACCACAGGCATAGCAGCATGACCGGGCGGGCGATGGGCCGGCGCGTCCGGGCTTCCAGCCAGCTCAATCCCCAGCTAAGGCCGGCAATCCACGCCAGCGAGGGCAGCCACCATTGCCGCAGCCGCCACCAATAAATGCCCCAGGCGCGGTGTGGATGAAACATTTCCAGGCGCTCATAAAAAACATGCTGGTTGCGCAGCAGATACCAGGGGGTCAAGTTGGCGTTCGCCAGTTGGCGCCAACCGATGCTCAGCAGAAAGCCGCCATACACCGCCAGCGGCAGCGATATCGCCGGCAGGCACACCGCCAGCCATGCCCGGCGGCGTCCGACGCACCGGCGATCGAAGCCGGGCGCCGCCAACAGCATCAGGCACAGCAGGATCTCCGCCAGGCCGTACTCCTGTTTCGTCAGCAGGCCGAGGCCGCAAAGCGTTCCCAGTGCCCAAAGTTGCCATTCGGCCGGCGGACCTGAGGAAAGGCGCTCCAACCCGAGCCACAGCGACCATACCAGCCACAGCAATCCATAGCTTGCGGAAAAGGAATAAGGAAAAACGAAATTGAATAAAGTGGGGCGAAAAGCAAATACCGCCAGCACCGCTACCGCGGCGAGCCAGGCGTTCAAGGGCGACATTAGTTTGCGCGCGATGCCAAAGCCAGCCAGGGCAATTCCTAGCGCAACTAGAAGGCCGCAGATATAGAGAATATCCAGGTGCAGGCCGAAAAGGCGAAACAGCGCCGCATGCCAATATGGCGCCAGGGGTCCGAACTGATACTGGATGTCGCGATAAAGCATCACCGCGCCGCCCGGAAGCCGGCCGGCAATTCGAGCCGCTGCATAAGCGTCGCGGCCGCAATCCACGTCCAGGTCCGGCCAGGTAGCCCAGGTAGCCGCTCCCATCGCCGCCCAGATCGCGATTATTCCACCCCATGCCAGAACAGCTCGCCACCGGCCCCGCAAGCAGTTTTTACGGGCCGGCAGCGAGGTTGCCGGGATGGGTTGAACTCCGGAATTCATCGGGCAATGATATAATCCAGCCACTCTAATATGAAAGCTTGGGTGCATGTCAGCCTGAAAAAAAGCGTTCTGGATCCGCAGGGCAAAACCGTGCATGCCGCCTTGCAACGCCTGGGCTATGGCAAAATCGCCGCAGTACGGCAGGGCAAAAGTTTCGAATTGGAGCTGGAGCCGGCATTATCCGAGACGGAAGCGCGGCAACTGCTGGAACGTATTGCCCATGAAGTGCTCGCCAACCCGGTGATTGAAGAGTATCGGGTGGAGCTGCAGCCTACTGAAACCGGCGGCTAGCCCGCCCTGGCGTCGAAGCGGCGGCTAAAGCTCGATCCCGGCGGCAGTTGCGCCAGAAAATCCAACTTGCGGCCCCGCCAGACCCGAGTTGGACATGAAATTGCCAGGTAAATTGCAACGCGAGAGGCGCGCGGCAAGGGACAGCCTATGTGCGGCATCGTTGGTTATGTAGGACCGCAGGAAGTGGTGACGGTGATCCTGGACGGGCTCCGGCGGCTGGAGTATCGCGGTTACGATTCCGCCGGCCTGGCCGCCGCGGAGCGGGTGGGCGGCCGCGTCCGCCTCGATGTGCGCCGCGCGGAGGGCAAACTGGCGAACCTGGAAGCCGCATTGGCAACCCAGCCGATGCGCGGCGGCTACGGGCTGGGCCATACTCGATGGGCCACGCACGGCCGCCCCAGCGAGGAAAACGCCCATCCGCACCGCGATTGTAAAGATGAAATCGTGGTTGTCCACAACGGCATCATCGAAAACTATCTCGCCTTGAAACGCGAACTGCAGGCCCAGGGACACCGCTTTCGCACCGAAACCGATACCGAAGTCATCGCCCATCTGCTGGAAGGCCAGTCCGGCCGCCCGCTGGAAGCAGCGGTTTTGGCGGTGCTGCCGCGCCTGAAGGGCGTGTACGCGCTGGGTCTGATCTCGGTCCACGACCCGGACAAGATCGTGGTGGTGCGGAATGGGCCGCCGGTGGTGGTTGGCGCCGGCCAAGGCGAATCCTTTCTAGCCAGCGATGCGCCCGCCATCCTGCACCACACCCGCGAAGTGCTGTTTATGGACGACGGCGATCTGGCGGTGCTGACTCCGGCTGGGGTGCGGCTGCTCGATTTCGAGGGACGGGAACGGCCGCTGCGCCTCACCCATGTCGGCTGGGATCCGATCGCGGCGGAAAAAGGCGGCTACAAGCATTTCATGCTCAAGGAAATCCACGAGCAGCCGCGCGCCGTGCGCGATTCGCTCGTGGGCCGGATTTCGGCGGAGCAGGCGCGCGCCTTTTTAGACGATGAGCGCCTGGGCGACGACCGCATGCGCACGTTTACCGCGCTGCGCATCGTCGCCTGCGGCACTTCCTGGCACGCCGCCCTGGCGGGCAAATTCATGCTCGAGCGCCTAGCGCGCCTGCCGGTAGAGGTGGATTACGGCAGCGAATTTCGCTATCGCGATCCACTGATCGACGCCCGCCAGCTCACCATCCTGATCTCGCAATCGGGCGAGACCGCCGACACCCTGGCGGCGCTGCGCGAGGCCCGCGCCAAGGGCTCGGCGACGCTGGCCATCTGCAACGCCATTGGCAGCCTGCTGGCCCGCGAAGCCGACGCCGCGCTGCTGACCCATGCGGGCCCGGAAATCGGCGTCGCTTCCACCAAGGCCTTCACTGCGCAACTGGCGGTGCTGGCGGTGCTGGCGCTCTACCTCGGCAGATTGCGCGGCACCCTCGCCCCCGAGGAGGCCGCGCGCTTTATCGCCGCCCTCGAAGCCCTGCCTGGACAGTTGCAGACCCTCCTGGCCCGGCTCGACCGCGAGCCCGGCGTGTTCGAGGAATTGGTGCGCCGCTTCCATCGCTGTTCCGATTTCCTCTACCTCGGCCGCGGCATTCATTACCCGATCGCGCTCGAAGGCGCGCTCAAGCTCAAGGAAATTTCCTACATCCACGCCGAAGGCTATCCCGCCGGCGAAATGAAGCACGGCCCCAACGCCCTGATTGACGAAAATCTGCCGGTCGTTTTTCTGGCCGCCTACGATGCTGCCGACCCCGGCTCGCGGGTGCGCTATGAAAAAACCATGAGCAACATTCAGGAAGTGACTGCCCGCGGAGGCAAGGTCATCGCCCTGGTCAACGAAGGCGACGACGAAGCGGCGCAACTGGCCAGCTATACCCTGGCCGTGCCGCCGGCGCCGGAGTTGCTGCTGCCCCTGCTGGAAATCGTTCCGCTGCAATTACTCGCCTACGAAATTGCCCTTCGCCGCGGCTGCGATGTGGATCAGCCGCGCAATTTGGCCAAATCGGTGACGGTCGAATAAGCCGGCGAATACGGCAACGCCGCAGGCCGGACCCTGGCTTTTCTTCACCTTAGCCGGCGCGCTTGACTTCAGCCGGGCCCCTGTTAGCATCCAAGTAATGTGGTGGAGATCCCCTCCGCCGTGTCCACCACAGGAGGTTGGTGAGGACTCAGATGCAAACTGCCCCCTCCCGCTATCTCTGCGCCTGCGCGCTGGGCTTGAGCCTGAACGCAGGCTTCGCGTTGGCGCAGCGCCCGCCGCATTCCCCGCCCGCTTTTGTCAAACAAGTGCCGCTGGTCAATCTTACCCTGGTCGTCACGGGGCCCGGCGGCAAGCCTTACTTGCAGCTCCAGCCCGGCGATCTCGAAGTGCTGGAAAACGGCCAGCCGCAAAAACTCATCAATTTCCGCCCGGCCTGGACGCCGCAAGCATCCGCCACGGCCGCCGGCGGCTCCGGCCGCAGCCAGGGTGTGCCGTCGCCGGCGACTGCAGGCCCGGCAGGCCGGCTGCGCTATGTAGCCTTCGCGGTGGATGAGTTGGCGCTCTCGCCGCTGCAGCGCACCCGACTGGTGGCCGATCTGAGCGGCTTTTTTGCCCGGCCGCCGGCGCA
Organism: Acidobacteriota bacterium; assembly: GCA_021789895.1. GTDB lineage: Bacteria > Acidobacteriota > Terriglobia > Terriglobales > SCQP01 > JAKASR01. The sequence continues at coordinate 84,288 of JAJYIU010000001.1, forward strand.
ACCGACTCTCTACGCCATTTTTGCGATGCGGCATGGCTTAAAGCTGGTGCAGACGTTCACTGACGATCCGGAACTGCTGCGAGCCGCCGTCGCGAAGCTGGCCCGGGATCCGCTCGGCCCCTCGCGCCGCGAGGTGGTGAATAACCTGCTGCAAGACCTCAACGATTGCCGCTGCCTGACCGGCAATAACGAGCTGAATGCGGGCGTGCGCGGCAGCGCCCCCACGGGCAACCTGTTCGCCATTATGGCGAGCGGCAGCACGCCGCAGTCGAGCCTGCAGGCCGCGCACCGCTGCGGCTTTGAAATTGCCCATAGTTTTCGCGGACAGCAGGAAGACATCAGCCATGCGCAAGTTGGCGATCTCCAGGAACTGATTACGCTGTTAGGCGTCATTCCCGGCCAAAAACAGGTGGTTTATCTCGGCAATGGCTTTCTGCTCGATCCCGGCAGCCTGGCCTACAGCGCCTATGCCAGCTATTTCGATCCCGAGCCGTTGTACGCCGGCCAGCTCGTTCACCAGATGTCGCTGCGTGAATTGGCCGCCGCCGCCCAGGCCAGCAACGTCAGCGTGGATGCGTTCGACCTGCTCAGCCTGCGCGCCGACTCGCTCAGCGGCAATATCGGTGGAAGTTTCTATGCCGGCGGCGCGGGCCAGAGTCATGCGCCGGGGGATACCAAATCGCTGCAGGGGCCGGTCGCGGCGATGCAATTCCTCATCCAGCGCGACCGCGCCAGCGGCAATTCGCTGCTGCGTCTGGCTTCCGATACCGGCGGACGCGCTTATCTTTACCGCAACCGCTGGCAAAGCACTTTAACCGAAGCCACCCATAACCTTGCCGGCACCTACTATGCCGCTTATATGCCCACGAACCGGCGCCTGGACGGTTCTTATCGCGCCATCACTGTCCGCCTGCGGCCGCAGGCGGGCGGCCGGCTGGCCGGCATTCGGGTGCGCACCCGTCCGGGTTACTTCGCCCGCCGCTGGCAGGCGCTTCCAGTGCATTTTCAAGTGCAGCCGCCAACCTTGTACGACGGCAAACTGATGACGGCGATCCGCTGCAGCTTGCCGGTCAAGGCGCTGCATTGGCATAAGCGCCAGGGGAAGCGTTATGACCAGTTAGTAGCGCTGGAGCGCATCTTCGATCAGCGGGGCCGCATTCTGCATCGCCAGTTTTATGCCTGGCCGATCGAGCCGGGAAAAGACGGCCGGGTAAATTTCGGGTTCGGATTCTTTCTGCCGCCGGGCAAGTACTTCTGCCTGGTGCGCATACAGGAACCCGACGGCCGTCGTCTGGCCGAACTCTCAACTCCGATTACGGTAGCCAAATAATCTGGCGTAACTCGATCCAGGCACGGTCAGGCCAGGCAAATCTGCTTTAGTTAGAATCAGAGGCGGATTTCAGCGCCGGGCCTTTTCGCGCTCCAGGAAACGCCGCAGCCGGTCGAGGGTCCGCGCCTTGCCGAAGACCAGCGCGCTTTCCAGCAAGGGCGGCGAGGCGGTCTTGCCGGTCAGAATGGCGCGAAACAGCATGAACACTTCCTTCGCCGTCCAGCCCAGCTTATCCGCCAACCGGCGTAATTCGGCTTCCAGCTCGGCATGGGACCATTCCGCCGCTTCGAGCGCCGCCAGCAGCTCCGCGCCCGCTTTCAGGGTTTCCTCGCGGGTTCGTTTCTTCGGCAGGTAGACTTCCGGGGGCGGCGCCACCTCGTCGCGAAAGAGGAAATCCGCCAGGTCGGCGGCCTGCGCCAGCGTCTCGATCCGCTCCTGCACCAGGGGAACGATCTGCCGCAGGTAAGGCTGGCCGAAGACGGTCGTGCGCAGCTCGTTCAGCAGTTCCTCCGGCGGCAGGGCGCGCAGGTACACCCCGTTCAGCCAGCGCAGTTTTTCTAAATCGAAAACCGGGCCGCCCAGGCTGATGCGCTCGAATTGGAACTTTTCCGTCATTTCATCGAGGGTGAACTTTTCCAGGTCGGCCGGCATGCCGCCGCCCAGCAGGCCGAGGAAGTTGATCATGGCCTGCGGCAGAAAGCCCGCCTGGCGGTAATAGACCAGGGAGACCGGATTTTTCCGTTTCGAGATTTTCGATTTGTCCGGATTGCGCAGCAGCGGCATGTGCCAGAACCGGGGCGCGGTCCAGCCGAAGGCGCCGTAGAGCAACACGTGTTTCGGGGTCGAAGAAATCCACTCTTCGGCGCGGATGACGTCGCTGATCTCCATGGCATGGTCATCCACGACATTGGCCAGGTGGTAAGTGGGATAGCCGTCGGATTTGAGCAGCACCTGGTCATCCACGTTGGCATGATCGAAGCGAATCTCGCCCCGCAGCTCATCGCGAAACACAGTCTCGCCCGGCTGCGGCACCATCAGGCGCACGACATAGGGGTGCTGGCCGGCCAGCCGGGCCTGGACTTCCGCCGGCGTCAGTTGCAGGCAGGTGCGGTCATAGCGCGGCGGCTGATGTGCGGCCGCCTGCTGCTGGCGCATGGCTTCCAGTCGTTCCGGGGTACAGAAGCAGCGGTAGGCCTGCCCGGCGTGCAGCAATTGATCCACTGCCTGCCGGTACAGTTCGGTTCGTTCCGATTGCCGGTAAGGCCCATAAGCGCCGCCCACATCGGGGCCTTCGTCCCAGGCCAGCCCCAGCCAGCGCAGGCTGTCGTAGATCATCTGCTCCGAAGTGCCGACAAACCGCGTGCGGTCGGTATCTTCGATGCGCAGTATGAAGCGGCCGCCGCGCTGCCGCGCGAACAGGTAGTTGAGCAGGGCGATATAGGCGGTGCCGACATGCGGATCGCCGGTGGGCGATGGCGCAATCCGGACCCGGACCGGCGCGGCGTCGGGGCTCATAGGCTTAGTCTAGCAAGCGGCCAGGGCCGCGGCGGCGCGCTATTTCGGCGCCCACGGCTCGTCCGCCGAGGGGCCGTAGAGCGCGGGCAGGGGTACGCCGAGCAGGCGGTAATAAACCCCCAACTGCGCCACATGATGCACCAGGTGATTGAAGCACATCGCGCGGTAAGTGAGCAGGCGGGAATGCTCCGAGATTACTTGCGGGCCGAAACTGAACCGCCAGGGCGCCTGCCAATGCGCGTCGGAAGCCGCCGCCAGCGCCGTCCGGCACCGCGTCGCGGATACCTCCAACTGGCGCAGGCAGTCGGCGCGCGATTTGAATGCCAGGTCGGCGTGCGGATGCCGGGGAGCGGACAGGTCCATATTTTCGTCGCTCAGGATGTAGTAGCCGAACAACGGAAGGGTGGCGCAGTGCATCGCCAGCCGGCCCAGCGGCATGGATTTCTCGTGCGGCTTGAAATCGGCCTGATCTTCGGGTACGCGCTCCAGCGTGCGGCGGGTATTGGCGATTTCGAGGTCGAAATCGGCCAACAGGATTTCGGCAATCGTCATGCGGCCCTCCGCCTCCAGTATAGAAGGCGTGGGCCGGCTTTTCGGTTAAACGGCGGGTGGCGCCGCCGCTTAGCGCACCATGGCCATGACTTCTCTGCCGATGCCGGCTTCGTAGTTCAGGACGGGGGCGCGGTCTTGCCAGGCGGGAATGTCGAGATTGTAGGCGTGCTCTTTTTCCGTGTGCGCGATGCGAGTGGCGAAATCATGCTGGTCAATCTGCAGCAGCAGCGCCGCCACCGGCACCCGGCCGGACCAGACGTACGGCTTCATCTCTTCGAGAAACGCCAGGCTGTCGCGCTCGCCGAGCCGCTGCAGGGTCCAATGAATCTTGTGATATGCCAGCTTTTCCAGCGTCCGCGGCAACTGCAGCTTCACCTTCCGCACCGGCTTTTCGACATAGACGTTCAACATGCGTTTTTTGATGTTGGCGTAATCGAAGGTGCGCTGCACCAGGCGGATGAAGCCGCGCTGCAGCTCGATGGGCCGCATCTTCATGGGGATGAAAACGGTATGGTGGGCGTCGTAGAGCCGGGCCTTGACGGTGAGAATGCGTCCCTGCTCCATGAAGCGCTTCCATTGCCGCGCGGTGGGAGTGAGGATGTTGAAGTAAGGATAGAGCAGATTGACGCGGTCGAAAAATTCGTAGGCGGAATCGAAACAGGCGGGGGAATCGCTATCGGTGCCGAAAATGAAGCTGCCGATCACCTCCATGCCGTATTCGCGCATCGTGAGCACCGCTTCGTCGTAATTGAAGGCGATGTTGTGCAGTTTGTTGTAGGCGCGCAGGGTCTCCCGGTCCTGGCTTTCCAGCCCGATGAAGATGTCGTAGAAACCGGCTTCCTGCAGCAGTTGCAGCGCTTCCTTGTCCTTGTGGACGTTGATCGTCATCTGCGAGCCGAAGACCGGATGATAGTGCGGATACTTCCGGTTCAGCCGGATGATGCCCCGCAGCAGCTCCTTGAAGGTGCGCGGATGGCCGAAGATGTTGTCGTCCACGAAAAAGATCGGCCGGCAGAAAGCGCGCCCGACCCAATCGTTCTTATAGATCACTTCCAGCTCGGCGCACAGGTTCTCCGGCGTCTTGTAGCGCATGTCGTGGCCGAGCATTTGCACGATGGAGCAAAAGTCGCAGTCGAAGGGACAGCCGCGGCTGGCCTGCAGCGTGAGCGAAACATGGTGCATCCAGTCCCGCCGCCGCACCCGCGGCAGGTGCCGGATCTTCGTCATCTCTGTCTTGCGCTCCTGCTCGTAAATCTGTTTCAGCTTGCCGTCGCGCGCGTCGCGCAGGATATCTTCCCAGACGTATTCCGCCTCACTGACGCAGATGGCGTCGGCATGAACCAGCGAGTGCTGCGGAATCATATAAGGATGGTAGCCGCCCATCACCACCTTCACCCCGCGTTTATGGAAGCGGTCGGCGATCTGGTAGGCGCGGGTGGCGTTAGTCACCATCACGGTCATGGCCACCAGATCCACCGGCGCGTCAAAATCGATTTCGCGCAGGTTCTCGTTGACGATTTCCAGCTCGACCCAGTCCGGCGTCAGCGCCGCCAGCGTTTCGATGCCGTTGAACATCAGCCCGAAGCTGCGAATGGGAAACGGCCAGCACAGCAACTGGTGGATGCGTTCCTGGCTGAACTGAGTCCGCACGTTCGATTGCGGGTCGCGCTTGGGGTAAATGAGCAATACACGCATGAGCTGGTTCCGTCGGGCAGCCGGATTTCCGGCGCGGCCCGCCGGGGCCGGACCGTTAAGGCAGGATACACCTCATTATCGGGGAAAACCAGATTTCCGCAGCAATCGGCGGTTTGCGGCCGTTTCATTAAAAACGGTTAATAATCCCGGGCGAGCCGGGCCAGCGTCTGGATAACTTCCTGCGGGCCTGGCAGCCAATACTGCGCCTGCGTCGGCCAGCGATGCCGGCCGCGGCGCGGCCGGCGCCGGCCTTCCCCCCGGCCGGGAGGTAAATAGACGCTCAACAGCGGCGCCAGCTTCAGCGCGAACACCGTTTCATCGGTGCGGTCGTCGCCGAAATAAAGGATGGCGTCGGGCCGCAGCCGCCGGGCCAGCGCGGCCACCGCCCCGCCTTTATCGCGGGCTCCGGGCGCGATCAGCTCGAGCAGGCATTTGCCGTGCAACGGACGCAGGCCATAGCGCGCTGCCAGCCTATGGCCTTGTTCCCGAATCTCGGCTTCGAGCTCCGGCGCCTGGCGGTAATGCCAGGCCACCGATACCGGTTTGGCTTCCACCCACACCTGCGGCCAGCGGCGCGCCAGGCGCAGGGCCGCCGCCCGCGCCGCCGGGTGCAGCCGCACCTGCGGCAGGAAGAGTTTGCGTCCCCGCGGCGCGGCGAGCTGGTTGCCATGCGAACCGATATACCAAGCGGAAGCCACCGGGCAGCGGGAGCGCAGGTCGCGCAACTCGCGCCCGCTGACGATGGCCACTTCCCAGCCCGGCCGGCGCGCCAGCGCGGCCAGCGCCGCAGCCGCGCCTTCCACCGGCCGCGCCGCATCCGGGGTGACGGCGATCTCCGACAGCGTGCCGTCAAAGTCGCTGGCGGCGAGCACGCGGCGGGCGCGCCGCAGCCTCCGGCTCCAGCCGGGCGGCAGCCTGCCGTCGTGGCTCCATAAGCAAGGTATGCTGCGCATCGAATTCATGTTGCCGCATGCTGCGCAAAATGTCGCCTGCCCAGTCGGTGATATCGTAATGGCTCACCCGCCAGCGCAGCCGCCGCATCCGCTCCCGCCGCTCGGCTTCCGGCAGCGCCAGCGCGCCCGCGATCGCTTCGGCGAAGGCATCGGTGGCGTAGGGATTGAACAGCACGGCTTCCCGCAGCTCGCGCGCGGCGCCAGTAAATTGGCTCAGCAGCAGCACCGCATCCTCCCGCGCCGCCGCGGCAAATTCCTTCGCCACCAGGTTCATGCCGTCGTGTAGCGAGCTGACGATCAGCAGGTCGCTGGCAAAATACCAGCTCCACACCCGCTCCGGCTCGACGTAGGTATGGAGCGCGGTCATCGGCGTCCAGCCCCATACCCCCCAGGCGTGGTTGATCTCCCGCACGATCGCATCCACCCGGTCGGCGTAGTCGCGATAGGCGCGCACGTCGGTGCGGCTGGGTGTGGAGATCTGCACGAAGCTGACCTGGCCGCGCAGTTCCGGATGCCGCAGGAAAAGCCGCTGGATCGCCTCCAGCCGCTCGATGATGCCCTTGGAATAATCCATCCGCTCGACGCTCAGCGCCAGCCGGCGGCCGCGCCCGTAGCGGTTGCGCAGCGCTTCCGCGTCGCGCCGTCCGGTGGTGGCGGCATGGTGGCGAATCCGGCTCGTATCCACGCTGATCGGAAAGGCGGCGACCGCAGTGCGATGGCCTTCGCTTATGACCCAGTTGCTTTCGCGGTTGATTTGGACCGCCATCTCGCGATCCAGCGTTTCGAGAAAGTTCGCGCGGTGGTAGGCGAGGTGAAAGCCGAGCAGGTCGTTGCCCAGTAGGCCGGCCAGCAGTTCGCGCCGCCAGGGGCAAATCCGGAACACTTCCGGATTGGGCCAGGGAATATGCCAGAACTGCGCGATCAGCGCTTGCGGTATGCGCTCCCGCGCCATCTGCGGCAGCAGCGCCAGGTGGAAATCCTGGATGAACAGCACCGCCGGCTCGCCGCGCAACTCGTCTGCGACCGCATCGCAAAAAAGGCGGTTTACCGCCTGGTAGGCCTTCCACCAGCGATCTTCAAAACGCGGCTGATGGTAAGCGATATGGCAGAGCGGCCACAAGCTGGAGTTGGAAAATCCGGTATAGAATTCTTCGCGCAGCCGCGGCGGCAGAAACAGCCGCCGCAGGCGGTAATGGATCTCGCGCGTGGGCGCCACGACGCCCTTCGCGTCCACGAAATCGGCGTCGGCATTGCCGCTGGCGGCCGCAATCCAGGTGCCGTGCGCGGCCTGTAAGATCGGTTCCAGCGCCAGCGTCAGCCCGCTGGCCGGCTTCTCGACGCGCACCTGCGGCGCGCTCTCGCCGCGCACCGTCCGGCGCACGTGTGAAAACGGCTGGCGATGCGAAATCACCACGAACTTTCGCCTCGCCAGAAACGAAATTTCCCGCAGCAGCTCCTGGTTGGCCATGGCCGCCTGCCGGTCCTGCGCCCTTAGCTTCAGTCTAAAAGCGGCCGGGGCGGATATCAGATGGAATTTTTCTTCATCCGCCGGCAACCCGGGCGCGATCTCCGCGATTCATTGCCTCCGCAGACCCGGGGCCGCGCTCGCGGTATCCTGAAATGTCCGCCATGGTCCGGATTCTGGCGCGGCAGCGACAGAAACGATCGGAGGCCAGGCCGCGGCCCCGCGCGTCCCGGATGTTCTGCCAAAACAGAAGCGGCGTCACCGTGGATTGGCCCTTGCAATCGAGCGCAATCACCATCGAATGCGTCTATCCCGAAGTGGATGGCGGCGCGCATGCGGCCAAGCGCCTGGCCGGCGAGACCATCTCCATCTGGGTGGATATTTTTAAGGAAGGGCACGATCTTCTTTCCGCCGTGCTGCTGCACCGCGCCACCGGCGATGCCGAGTGGGCGGAAACCCCGCTGCTGCTGTTCGAAAACGACCGCTGGACCGCGGAATGGACGCTGGAAGCCGCCGGCTTGCACGAATTTACCTTCGAAGCCTGGGTCGAGCGCTTCGACACCTGGCGCCGCGATACCGAGCGCAAGCGAGCCGCCGGCCAGGCGATTGACAGCGACCTGCGCGAAGGCCTGGAGATGTTATGCGCCGCCGAAAAGCGGCTGCCCTCCGGCAGCGGCGACGCCCGGCAGTGGCGCGACTGGGTAACCCAGGCCGAAGCGGAGCTGGCCGGCGCGCCCCCGGCCGCGCCGGTGCTGCTTTCCGATGCCGTCGCCGAGCTGATGCGCCGCTATCCCGACCGTTCCGGCGCCTACCGCATGCTGCCGCCCCGCGAGCTGATGGCCGACCGCCCGCGCGGCGGCTGCGGCGCCTGGTACGAAATGTTCCCCCGTTCCCAGGGCGCCGATCCCAACCGCGGCGCCACCTTGCGCGAATGCGAGGCGCGCCTGCCCGAGATTCGCGGCATGGGCTTCGATGTGATTTACTTTCCCCCCATCCATCCCATCGGCCATACCCATCGCAAGGGGCGTAACAACAGCCTGCGCGCCCAGCCGGGCGAGCCTGGCAGCCCTTACGCCATCGGCAGCGAGGCCGGCGGGCACGATGCGGTCGAGCCCTCGCTCGGTACGCTCGACGACTTCGATCATCTGGTCGCAGCCGCGCGCGCTCTGGGCATGGAAATCGCACTCGATTTCGCCCTCAATTGCTCCCCCGACCACCCCTATGTCCGGCAGCATCCGGAGTGGTTCTTTCACCGTCCCGATGGCACCATCAAGTACGCCGAGAACCCGCCGAAACGCTATGAAGACATTTATCCGCTGAACTTCGCCGGACCCGCCTGGCGCAGCCTCTGGGAGGAAATGGCGCGCATCATTCGCTTCTGGGCCGCGCACGGGGTGCGCATCTTTCGGGTGGACAATCCCCATACCAAACCGTTCGCCTTCTGGCGCTGGCTGATCCGCACCCTCCAAGCCGAAGATCCCGGCATCCTGTTCCTTTCCGAAGCCTTTACCCGGCCGAAAGTGATGAAATATCTGGCCAAGATCGGGTTTACCCAGTCCTATACCTATTTCACCTGGCGCAACACCAAGCCCGAGCTTACCGACTACCTGGTCGAGCTGACTCAAAGCGGCTGCCGCGAATACTTCCGGCCCAACTTTTTCACCAATACGCCCGACATCCTGCCGCCGATTTTACAAACCGGCGGGCGCCCGGCGTTCCTTTCCCGCTTCGCGCTGGCCGCCACCCTATCGCCCAATTACGGCATCTATAGCGGTTTCGAGCTCTGCGAAAACCGCGCCATTCCGGGGACGGAGGAGTACCAGGATTCGGAAAAATATCAGTTCAAGGTGTGGGATTGGGACCGGCCGGACAATATCAAGGGCCGCATCACGCTGATCAACCAGATCCGGCGCGAGAATCCAGTCTTCGAGCGGCTCGACACGCTGCGCTTCCATTGGAGCGGAAACGACCAGGTGCTGTGGTATTCCAAAATCAACGCCGAAGGCGATAACGCCCTGCTCCTGGCCGTCAATCTCGACCCTCACCACGGCCAGGACAGCGAGGTCGAGATTCCGCTGGCCGAGCTCGGGCTGCGCGAAGACCAGCCGTTTGCGGTGCACGAGTTGATCAACGGCTGGCGGGGGGAGTGGCGCGGGCGCCGCGCCGGCGTCCAACTCAGTCCGGGTGAATGCTGGATTTTGAAGATCCGCTAGAGCGGAGGAGGAAAGGACGTATGCGCCGGTTTACCTTGTGCCGCGGGTGGTGCCGCCTGCTGCTGGCGTTGAGCCTCAGCCCGGCCCTGGGCTTGACGGCCGCCGCGCAGCGCATGGTCAATTTCACCCCGCTCGCCCGCGGCTATCTCGCCCTGCCGCACGCGCCTGGACGCCATCCCGCCGTGTTGGTGATTCAGGAATGGTGGGGCCTGAATAATTGGATCCGGCGCCAGGCCGACCGGCTCGCCGCGCACGGCTATGTCGCGCTCGCGCCCGATTTGTATTACGGCAAGCTGGCGACGACGCCGCGGCAGGCGATGGCGCTGGTGCGCTCGTTCAACCGCGCCCGCGGGCTGCGCGACCTGCAGGCGGCCTATGCCTATCTGCGGCATCGGCCGGAGGTCGAACGCAATCGCATTGCCGCGCTGGGCTGGTGCTTTGGCGGCGGGCTGGCGCTGCGCTTTGCGGCCCGGCAGCCCGGGCTGCGCGGCGTTGCCGTCTATTATGGCGAGCTGCCCGCCGGCTTGGATTCCTTTGCCCGCCGGCTGCGGGTCCCGCTGCTCGGCAACTTCGGCGGCGCCGACCGCGACATTCCGCCCGCCCGCGTGCGCCGCTTGGCTGCCGCGCTGCACGCCGCCGGCCGCCAGCCCAATATCAAAATCTATGCCGGCATGCCGCATGCCTTTGCTCATCTCCCTACCCCGGCCGGACGCGCCGCCGCCCGGGACGCCTGGCGCCGCACCCTGGCCTTTCTCGCTCGCCGGCTGGGGCAACACTAGAATCCGGCGATGATTGCGGCCCCGGGCCGGCAGCGGCGCATCAGCGGCGGCGCGCCCATGCGCGAGAGTGCGGGAACGCGCGCGGCATGAGCGGCGTCACTCTCTCCGTGAGCGGCGTCACTGCGGCAGAATCAGGCGGGTCTTTAATCTGAATTGAGGGTCAATTTTGATGCCGCCGACCGCCACCCCAGCCGCCCGGAAGTTCCGGGGCGAAGTTTTCATCCATGCGGACCGCTGCAAGGGCTGCGGGTTTTGCATTGAGTTTTGTCCTCCCCAGGTTCTCGCCGCCGCGGAAACCTACAACCGCCACGGCTATCATCCCCCCCGGCTGGTGAACGAAGCTGGCTGCACCGGTTGCGATTTGTGCGGGCTCTACTGCCCGGACTTTGCGATCTATGGCGTCCGGGTGCCGCTGGCGGCCGCGGCGCCGAAGCCAGAGACAAGCCGTGAATTGGCGGAAGCCGGAGGCCGGAGGTGACGGCCGACCCCAAAACCGTTTTGACCGGGCCACATTTCATGGACGGGAACCATGCGGCCTGCGAGGGGGCGATTGCCGCCGGCGCCAATTTCGCCGCCGGCTATCCGATTACCCCTTCCACCGAAATCGTCGAACGGTTCGCGATGCGCGCCCCGCTGGTGGGCGCCACCTTTCTGCAGATGGAGGACGAGTTAGCCTCCTCGATTGCGATTCTGGGCGCAGCCTGGGGCGGCGCCAAAGCCTTCACGGTGACCTCCGGCCCCGGCTTTTCGCTGATGATGGAGCACATCGGGTATGCGGCGATGACCGAGACGCCTTCGGTCTTCGTCAACGTGCAGCGGGGCGGGCCTTCGACCGGGCTGCCGACGCTGCCCGCCCAGGGCGATATGATGCAGGCGCGCTGGGGCTCGCACGGCGATTACGAAATCATCGCGCTTTCGCCCAGCTCCCCCCAGGAGTGCTTCGACCTGATGGTGGACGCGTTTAATTTTGCGGAGCAGTACCGCAACCCCGTGATCGTGCTGATGGATGAGAGCGTCGGGCATATGACGGAAAAAGTCGTCATCCCCGCCGCTAGCCAAATTGAGCTTTTTCCCCACCGCTATACCCGGCGAGCCGCCGCGGATTACCTTCCTTTTCAGCCGTGGCCGGATGGCATTCCGGAGTTCGCCCGGGCCGGCGACGGGTACCGCTTCCATGTCACCGGCCTGACGCACAACGAGCACGGCTATCCCGCCATTAATGCGCCGCAGCAGCAGGAGTTGGTTGGCCGGCTGGTCGGGAAGATTCGGAATCATGCCGAGGCGATTGCGCGCGCCGAGGAATGCCGGCTTGAGGATGCGCAAATCGTGCTGGTGGCATACGGCATCACATCGCGCGTGGCGCTGCGCGCGATGCAGATGGCCCGCGAGGAACGGATTCCGGCGGGGCTATTGCGGCCGATCGTCGTCTGGCCCTTCCCCGAAAAGCGGATTCGCGAGCTGGCCGCGCGGGCCCGGGCCTTCATTGTGGTGGAGATGAACTATGGCCAGATGGTGCGCGAAGTGGAGCGCGCGGCCGCGGGGCGGTGCAAAACGATTCTCATGCCGCATGCCGGCGGCGCGGTGCACCGGCCGGAAGCGATTTTAGACATCATCCGCGAGGCGGCGCAATGAGCGCGCCCACGGCCATGAACCCGGTCGAACCGCTGTTGCGCAGCGAGCGCATGCCGCATATCTGGTGCCCCGGCTGCGGCATCGGGACGACGGTGAATTGCTTTGCCCGGGCGCTGGAGCGCTCGAAGCTGCCCCTCGATCGGGTGGCCTTGGTTTCCGGCATCGGTTGCACCGGCCGGGTCGCCGGCTACGTCCATCTCGACTCTTTTCATACCACGCACGGCCGCGCGATTCCGTTCGCGACCGGGCTGAAGCTGGCCCGTCCGGAGATGACCGTGGTGGTTTACAGCGGCGACGGCGACCTGATTGCCATCGGCGGCAACCATTTTATCCATGCGGCGAGGCGCAATGTCGATCTCAAGGTCATTTGCGTGAATAACTTCATTTACGGGATGACCGGCGGCCAGGTGGCGCCGACCACGCCGCTGGGCGCGACGGCCACCACCGCACCGTACGGCGCCTTCGAGCGGCCTTTCAACCTGCCTTTCCTGGCGGAATCCTCCGGCGCCGTGTATGTGGCGCGCTGGACGGCCTACCATGTGCAACACATCGCGCATGCCATGGCGGAAGCGCTGCAGAAAAAAGGATTCTGCTTCATCGAAATCCTGGCCCCCTGCCCCACGCTCTATCAGCGGCGCAACCGGCTGGGCGACGGGCTGGAAACGATGCGCTACTACAAGCAGCACAGCGTGATCCGCAACGGCGCCAGCACGCGCGACCTGGACTTGGGTTTTCAAAGTGAAATCACGGTCGGCAAATTCGTGGATATCGAGCGGCCCACGCTGCAACAAACGATGGAGGCTGCCTATCGGCAAGCGCTCCAGCAGCGTTATGCGGGATGGCGGGCGTGATGGCCAGACACGAAATTCGCATCGCCGGCTTTGGCGGCCAGGGGGTCATCCTGGCGGGGATGGTGCTGGGCCGGGCGGCTACGATTTATGAGGGCCGGCACGTCACCCTGACGCAAAGCTTTGGGCCGGAAGCCCGGGGCAGCGCCGCCAGCGTGGACCTGATTGTAGCGAGCGAGCCGGTGCTCTACCCATATCTGACCGAGCCGGACATTCTGGTGGCGATGTCGCAGGAAGCTTATACGCGCTTTGTCGCCGCGCTGAAACCCCAGGGCCTGCTCCTCTACGAGCAGGATCTGGTGAGCTGCGAACCGGCCCGCTGCGACCTACGGGCTTTGGGCGTTCCGGCAACGCGCCTGGCCGAGGAATTGGGCCGCAAGCTGGTTCTCAATATGGTGCTGGTGGGCTTTCTGACCGGCGTGACCGGCCTGGTGAGCGCCGAAGCAGTGCAAAAATCCATTGCCGATTCGGTCCCCAAAGGTACCGAATCGCTCAATACATCCGCTTTCCATCGGGGCTTGGACTACGCCGCCGCGCTGCAGCCGGCTGCTATTTCAAAGTGAATGCGGCCATTACGCCGCAGGCAGGCCTGGATTCCGCGTGGCAGCAGAAATACACGAATCTCCAGGCTAGGGCTTTTTACCGATCTCCCGGCCCGATACTCTGGATATACTGACGGCAGGTGAGTTGCGACTCTCGTTCACGGTCATTACCCGGGAGAATCTTGTCCAGGCGGCCGGGATTTCGGCAACATCTGCGCCCTTGGCTGCCGGCGCTGATGCTGGCGGCAATCTGCCTTCCCGCCGGGCTGAGGGCGCAGTCCTGGTCGCGCCGGCGCGATCCCGCTCTGTTTTATCTCACTGGCGGCGAGCGCGCGCTGGCGAGTTTTCAGGCCCATCACGATCGTATCAGCACGCTGGCCCCGCAAGCGTTTGCCCTGACTTCGTGGGGTGAGTTGCGCGGCGGCATAGCGCCGCTCTGGCTGCAATTGGCGCATCGCTATCAGGTGCGGTTGATGCCGCTGGTGATCAACCAGAATTTTTCCGGCTACCGCGCCACCCGACTGCTGCGCAGCCCCGCCGCCTGCGACCGTGCCATCGGGGCGCTGGTGGCCGCTGCCCGGCGCGATGGGCTGGCGGGCTGGCAGTTGGATTTCGAGGGCCTGCCTTCCTGGGACCGCACCCGCCTGACGCGGTTCGTTCGCGCCGCCGCCCTGGCTTTGCACCGCCATGGCAAGACGCTCAGCGTGGCCGTGGCGGCGCGCACCGACGACCGGCACACCGACTCATTCCGCCATTTCACCGGGGTTTATGACTATCGCGCCCTGGCGCGCTATGCCGATTTCCTCACCGTCATGGCCTACCCCGAATCCGGGCGCCATCATCCCGGTCCGCTGGCGAGTTATCCCTGGGTGGCCAAGGTGCTGGCCCATGTCCTGCAGACCGTGCCGCCGGAGAAGATCTCCCTGGGCATTCCGGATTACCAGACGGATTGGGGCTATCACCGGGTGCGCGTGCATTTCTGGCGCCGCATTGGGCATCGCCTGCATCGTTTCGTGCGCTGGGTATGGCGTCTGATTGGCTTTACCGGCCGGGCGCGCACCCAGCCCGGCCGCCTGCATTGGGATCCAAACTTGCGCTCGGCCTACCGCGTCTATGGGCATGGCCTGCATCGCCATATCATTTGGATAGAAGACCGGCGCAGCCTGCAAGCCAAGCTCGATCTGGTGTCCATTTATCATTTGCGCGGCTATTCCATCTGGCGCCTGGGACTGGAGGATAGTTCCATCTGGCGCACTCTCCCGCGGTTCCTGCCTTCCCCGGCCGTGGTCGAAAATCAAGCCGCAACCGGCGATGCCGCCCCGCTGCCCGTGCCTCGGCTCCGCCATCGCTGAATTCTGCAAGCCCCGCGGACGGCCGCGTTCAAACGATCAGTAAACGATTGCCATCGAATGTTTACGGGTGATCCGGGCAGGCGAATCATGCCGTCGCCAAATCGAGTGTTGCGCCCACGGAAACCTGGCCGCAGACTGAAATAAGATGTGGTCTTCCCCTCTTCCCAACCGTCGCCGGCGGGTTTGGCTATGGGCCGGCTTGCTGGCGAGCCTGCTGGCCGGCTCACTAGCGGCGCAGATGATTCCGACCCATGTTTCGCCGAATCCGAAGGGCCAGCCTGCTCCCGTTTCTCCGACCGCGCCCAGTTCTGCCGTGCCCGCGACCCCGCCCCCGACTCCGCCGCCCGGCTCGCCCCTGCCGCCGCCGGCGGCTCCGCCGGTGCGGCGGCAAAGAGCCAGCGGTCCGCGCCTTGCGGTGGTGTCCAACCTGGTCAATCTGACCGTCAGCGTGCAAACGCGCCATGGGCAGTTTGTGCCGGGCTTGAAGGCGGGCGATTTTCGCGTTTATGAAAACGGCCGCCTGCAGGTAATCCGCTTTTTTACCGAAGAAGGCAAAACCCCGCTCACCCTGGGCATGCTGCTCGATACCAGCCCCAGCCAGGTGAACTTACTCGGCGCCGAGCAAAGCCTGGGCGCCGATTTCTTCCGCAGCATCCTGCGAAAAACCGACCTTGCCTTCGCCCTGAGTTTCGATTCCGATATCCGCCTGTTAACCGACTTTACCGCCAACCCCGAACGCCTGGCCGCAGCCCTGAACCGCGCCCGCATCGGCGGTGGCGGGGCTACTTCGGTGCTGAATCCAGGCCCGTTTCCATCGCATGGCATGGCCGCAGGCACCCGGCTGTGGGACGCCATCGTCGAGGCTTGCGATGAAAAGCTCAGCGGACAGCCCGGGCGCAAGGCCCTGATCGTGATTACGGATGGACAGGATGAAGGCAGCCGTCACAGTTGGCGCGACGCCGAGCGCGCCTTGCTGGCGACCAATACCGCGCTCTACGCTATGATCGCCGCCGATCCGGGGTTCTACCGCCAGGCCGGCGCCTGGTACACCGGCGCCGGCGATCTCAACCGCATCGCCCGCGACAGCGGCGGTAGCTCCGTGAACGCCAGCAGCCATATGCGCCGCGCTTTCCAGCAGATCAGCGCCGAGCTGCGCAGCCAATACAGCATGGCGTACGTGCCGGCGCATCCGATGGATGGCCGTTTTTACCGGATCCGGATTCGATTGAGCAAGCCGCAGCGCGATCATCGCAAGGTCCGCGTACGCAAGGGCTACTATGCGATCGCCGCGCCGGCGGCCTATTGACGCGTTTCCTCGCTGATCGCGGCGATGGGGATGGTTTGCCCATCGCGAAGGAAGAAGCGCGCCGGGCAGTTCTGCCCGCCGCAGGTGATCATCTCCCGCCCTTGCATCTGCGTTTCGGTGATCACCGCCAACTGCCCGCAGTACGGGCAGTGCAGAATCCCGCAATTCATCCCGCTCGCATCCCGGTCGCTGGCGGCATTCATAACCAGCAGCGATCCCGCTTCAATGAGGCTGGGAATCCAGGCGTCCATCAGTTTGACTGCGCTGGCCATACGCTCACCTCCTGCTGCTGTGATTGGCACTCGGCCGTTCCGTCGTCTTACAGTCAAGCAATTCCAGGGCCCTTCCAGCTCCGCCGTGGCGGCCACGGGCCGTGGCCGCTCCTCAACCCGGTTCAAATGCTTGCCCTGTCATCGCTTCCGTTCCTTCTCTCTATTGGATAAGAACCCTGAGTCCCACGAAAAGTTCCAGGAAATCTCCAATCCCGTGCGGTGAATTTCCTGATACCTCCAATTTGCACTGTGAATATTCCGGAAAAATTTCCCGCCGGCGGTAGCGTTTCAGCCGGCCTTCAGCTTAGCGGAGGTTCCACTTCGCCCGCGGTTGCAATCCATTGCGGTGCGGTCAATTCGCTTAAAAAGCTGCGGCGATGCTGGGGCGTCGGCCCGTATTGCTGCAGCGCCGCCAGATGCTCGGCGGTGGCGTAGCCTTTATTTCGAAATAATCCATAAGCCGGATAGATGCGGTCCCACTGCCGCATCAGGCGGTCGCGGTGCTCTTTGGCGAGGATGGAGGCGGCGGCGATCGAGATCGAGAGTGCATCGCCATGCACAATCGCCTGCTGCGGGCCGGGCCAGTCCAGTTTCACCGCGTCCACCAGCAGCCAGTCGGGCTGCACCGCCAGGCCGCGGATGGCATCGAGCATGGCCAGCCGGCTGGCCTGGTAGATGTTGATCCATTCAATGCGCCCGGCATCGCAGGCGGCAATGGCCCATTGCCGGGCGCATTGCCGAATACGCGGTTCCCAGGCTTGGCGTTCGGCCGCGGTCAGTTGCTTGGAATCTTTCATGCCGCGCAGCCGCGGCTCGCCGTCGAAGACCACCGCCGCGGCGACCACCGGCCCGAACAGCGCCCCGCGCCCGACTTCATCCACGCCGGCAATCAGCGCCGCGCCCTGGCTGCGGGCGGCGCGCTCGAAACGCCAGCCGCATCGCCACCGGCGCACTCCCGGAGCGGGATGGCGGTTTGCCGGCATGGAAGTGCTGCTTAGGCCTGCGCGGCCGTGGTGGAACTGGGCTCGGCTTGGCTTTCCACTTCCCGCAAGCGCGCGGCTTTGCCCCGCAATTGCCGCAGGTAATACAGCTTGGCGCGGCGCACGCGGCCAGAGCGAACGACTTGAATCTTTTCCAGCGCGGGGGAGTTTAGCGGAAAAATTCGCTCCACGCCGTAGCCGAAAGAGATCTTTCGTACGGTGAAGGAGCTGCGCTGCCCGCGGTCGTTGCGGGCAATGCAGAGGCCCTCGAAAACCTGTATGCGCTCTTTATCCCCTTCTTTAATGCGTACGTGCACGCGCAGCGTATCCCCGGGTTGAAAGGCGGGTATTTTGCCCTTGGCTTGCTTGGCCAGATATTGTGCAATCGCGGGTTTGATGCTCATGGTCCTTTACCTCCGGGGGTCGACCGCGCCTCTGCCGTCCCGGGTGCGGGGCGGCGGATGTTCATGGATGCGCCGGGCGCCGTTTCCTTAGGATATAGGGGACTGGCCCTTGCCCGGGCCGCCCTCGGGGTCGCTGCCGGAATTACTGACCCGCTAATCAGTGTAGCAGAACTGCAACGCGGCTAAGTGCATGCACCGTATCGCCGCTGGAATCACCCCTGCAATCAATGGCAGGGGGCTTCCGGCAGCAGGTCCGGGCGCAGCCGCTCGGTCTTTTCCCGCGCCTTGCGCAGCCGCCAATCGCGGATGGCGGCATGATTGCCGGCGAGCAACACCTCGGGCACGGACATGCCGCGAAACAGCGGCGGTCGGGTATAGTGCGGGCAATCCAACCCTGCGCCGCCGCCCTCGGCTTCGGCGGAAAAGGACTCGTTCAGGGCCGATTGCGGATCGCCCAATACCCCGGGCAGCAGCCGTCCCACCGCATCCAGCACCAGCGCCGCCGCGGGTTCGCCGCCGCTCAATACAAAATCGCCAGCCGATATTTCCTCATCCGCCAGATATTCGGCCACGCGTTCATCCACGCCTTCATAACGCCCCGCAATCAGCACCAGGCGCTCGAGTTGCGACCATTGCCGCGCCATCGCCTGATGAAAGACTCGTCCCTGGGCCGAAAGCAGCACCACGCGCGTGCCGCTGATCGTGCGCTTTTCCCGTTCCGCCGCTCCCAGCAGCCGTTCCAGGCAGGCGTAGATCGGCTCGATCTTCATCACCATGCCTTCGCCCCCGCCATAGGGGCGGTCGTCGGTGGTCTGGTGACGGTCTTCAGTAAACGCGCGCAGGTCGTGGATGGCGATCTCGAACTTGCCCTGCGCGCGCGCCCGCGCGACCACGCCGAATTCCAGCAGGCCGCGGAAATACTCGGGGAAGATGGTGATCAGATCGAATCGCATGCCGGCTATGGCTCCGTCGCGCGGTTCAGCTCCAGCAATCCTTCCGGCAAGCGGAGGCGCAACTCGCCGGCTTCTATCGCTTCGACGTAAGCCTGTGCGAAGGGAATCAATATAGTCTCGCCCGCCGGGGTGACCACGTGCAGCAGCGCGGCTCCGCCGGCCACCGTTTCGATCCAGCGCACGCGGCCCAGCGGCTGCCGGTTGACGCATACCGTGAGTCCCTCGAGCTCGGAAACGAAATAATGTCCCGCCGGCGCCGGATGGCGCTCCGAAAATGGCACCTGCACCTCTGCGCCCCGCCAGGCTTGAGCTTCGCCGATGCTGTTCACCCCCTCCAGTTCCAGCACCATGCACCCCTGATGGGGCCAGGCGCGGCGCAGCGCGTAACCGCGGCGTTCGCCGTTCGCGGCCCAGAGATAAACCTGGCGCGTGGCCTGAAAGCGCTCGGGGAAGTCGGTTTCGACCGCGACCCGCAGTTCCCCCCGCCGGCCTTGCGGGCGCAGCACGCGGCCAATGGTGATGAATTCCATGGCGCGGTTCCTACGGAATGCTTCAGCCCTTTTCAGCCGCCGCCGCGCTCGATCGGCCCAACGCGGGTGGCTAATTTTCGGTGATTTCCAGCGAATAGCGCGTGGGGCTCTGGCGCGTGGCCGCCGCCAGCAAGGCTTCCAGGCTTTGCACGGTGTGGCCGCGATGGCCGATCAGCCGGCCGAGGTCGCGGGGGTCGGCTTGCAGCTCGATTACGATGCTGCCTTCGGCCTCTTCCGCCCGTCCCCGGACGGCCTCGGGGTGATCGGCCAGGCGGCGGGCCAAACCCAGAATCAACTCCAGCGCGGCGGTGCTCGTTTCCGTATCCATGCGAACTCTCCCGGGCGGGCCTATGGCGCCGGTTCGGCCGCTGCGGCGGGGGCGGCCGGGGGCGCTGATTTGGCTGTGGCCGGTTCGGCCGGCGGCTGGGTTTGGCGCTCGCCCGCGCGGCGCAGCAGGTTCTGCACCGTCGAGGAGACGTGCGCCCCGCGGCTTTGCCAATACTGTATGCGCTCCTGGTTCAGTTCGATCAGGGCGGGGTTGGGGACGGGGTTGTACGTTCCTAAAAACTCCAGCGCCCGGCCATCGCGGGCGGCGCTCTTTTCCAGCACCACCACCCGGTAAAACGGTTTTTTCTTCGCGCCCAGGCGCGAGAGACGAATCATCAACATGAAAGAATTCTCCTCCAGCCGGCGCGCGCGCCGGCTATTCTGATTCCGGCAAATTCAAATTCCCGATGCGCCGGCGTAAAAAGGGCGAAGCCGAGAAGGATTGAAACATCTTCCTCATCTGGACGTACTGCTTCAAAAGCTGGTTGACTTCCTGCACCGAGGTGCCGCTGCCGCGGGCGATGCGCTTGCGGCGGCTGCCATTGATGATCTGGTGCCGGCGGCGCTCCTCCACGGTCATCGAGTTGATCATGGCCTCGATGCGGGTCAGGCGGCCTTCATCCACCTCCGGTGCGCCGCGCTGCAGCCCCTGAAATGGCCCCACCCGCGGCAGCATCTTCATCAGATTGTCCAGCGGTCCGAGCTTGCGCACCTGGCGCAACTGGTCGCGAAAATCTTCCAGGCTGAAGCTGTCGCTGCGCAGCTTGGCTTCCAGCTCCGCCGCTTTTTGCTTGTCCACCGCCGCTTCCGCCTTCTCGATCAGGGTCAGCATGTCGCCCATGCCCAAAATGCGGCCGGCGATGCGGTCGGGATGGAACACTTCCAGCCCCTCCGGGCGCTCGCTGACGCCAAAGAATTTGATCGGCGCGCCGGTGACGCGGCGAATCGACAGCGCCGCTCCGCCGCGGCTGTCGCCATCCATTTTGGTCAGCACTACGCCGGTGAATTGGAGCTGGCGGTGAAATTCGCTGGCCGAATGCACCGCGTCCTGGCCGGTCATGGCGTCGGCGACGAACAGGATTTCGTTGGGCGCGAGCAGGGCCTTGAGCTGCCGCATTTCCTCCATCAGTTCGGCATCCAGGTGCAGCCGCCCGGCGGTATCCACGATCAGCACGTCGCAGCCGGCGTTGGCGGCCGCGCGCCGCGCGCCCCGCGCCAGTTCCAGCACCGCCTCCAGGCCCGTGGCGCCGGCCTCGATTTCGCCCGGATAATAAGGCGTTTGCGTCTGCCCGGCGAGAATCTGCAACTGCTCCCGCGCCGCCGGCCGGTACACGTCCACGGAAACCAGCATCGGGCGATGCCCCTGCTGCCGCAGGAGCAAGCTGAGTTTGGCGCTGGTGGTGGTCTTGCCCGAGCCTTGCAGGCCGGCCATCAGCACCGTCGCCGGCGGGCGCGAGCTTTTGACGTTCAGCCGCGCCGTGTCTTTGCCCAAAATCTCCAGCAGCTCGTCGCGCAGAATCTTGATCAGTTGCTCGGCCGGAGAGAGCGACTGCATCACCTTCTGCCCCAGCGCTTTTTCGCGCAATTGCGCCAGCAGATCGTCCACCACCTGGTGGTGGACATCGGCGTCCAGCAGCGCCAGCCGGATCGCCGCCAGCGTCTCGCCCATATTGGCTTCGGTGAGCCGGCCTTCACCGCGCAGGTTCTTGAAAACCTGTTGGAGTTTGTCGGTTAACGTCTCAAACATGGGAGCTGCTGCCTGGCGCCCGCGGCCGGTTCAGGCGCGGGAGGTGAATTTTTCCCATTCCTTCGGTTGCCGGCCCTCGTCCCGGAACCAGATCCGGTCATAAAGATAGCGGTTGCTGACCGTGCCCAGGCTCTCGTTATAGAGCAGCGGCGAGCCCGCGGCATAGTGCAGTTCGCGGTTGAAGGCGTTGAGGCAGCGTAAATCCTGCGCCGTCGCCGGCGCCTCATGGTCGGCGGTTTTCAGAAACTTCTGGTAGCCGCGGTCCACCAGCCGCGCCAGCTCGCCCTCCAGGATACGTCCCGGCGGCGCAAAATAACGCGCTCCCTGCTGCTCGTCCGGCTCCAGGCCGGCGGCGCAATCGTGCTTGCGGATGAACATCCGCTTGCCTTCGCCGGCGGAGAGCAGGGCAAAGCCCATCTGCTTCAGTTTCTCCATCAGATCGTCGAAGTTGGGGATGGACGGTTTTCTCCCAGGCAAGGCGCTTCCTCCGCGAATCCTTTATTATCGGCCATTCATCTTGCCGCTGGCAATGCGGACGGGCGCGGGCCCGACCGCTTGCGGCGGCGGCAGTTTGCGGGTAAAATCAATTTATGACCGCCAGTATCGAACCGCGGCGATGTCCCTCCTGCCGATGTTGATCCAGCGGGCCTGAGGGCCCGTGGCTACGCGTTTTCCTCGTCTTCAAGTTGAAATTTACGATCTGGGCCAATCATTCGGTCGAGGTCCATTCGTTTTCCTGATTTCTTTATGGCATCTGCATCCCGGCTGGAGAATTCGCCGCCCTTGGGTCCGCTGCTGCCCTGGTGCCGTACGCCGCGCCCGGATGCCGGCGAGCGGCTGGGCGATTTGCTGCTCGACCGCATCGGCAATACGCCGTTGCTGCGCCTGGAACGCATCACCGCCGGGCTGCCGGGTGTCGAGCTGCTGGCGAAGGCGGAATGGTTCAATCCCGGCGGCAGCGTGAAAGATCGCGCCGCCTGCGCCATCGTGCGCGAGGCCGAGCGCACGGGGCAACTGCCCCCCGGTCGCATCCTGCTCGACGCCACCAGCGGCAATACCGGCATCGCCTACGCCATGATCGGCGCCGCTCGCGGCTATCGGGTGCGGCTCTGCCTGCCCGCCAACGTCAGTCCCGAGCGCCGGCGCATTCTCGAGGCCTACGGCGCCGATTTGGTGTTGACCGATCCGGGCGAAGGCTCCGACGGCGCCATCCGCCAGGCGCGCGCGTTGGCGCGCTCCGATCCGAAACGCTACTTCTATGCCGACCAGTATTCCAATCCCGCCAACTGGCAGGCGCACTATATGGGCACGGCGGAGGAGATCTGGCGCCAGACCCATGGCCAGGTGACGCATTTCGTGGCCGCGCTCGGCACCAGCGGCACGTTTGTGGGCGTGTCGCGCCGGCTGAAGCAGCTCAATCCGGAAATTCGCTGCATTTCCCTGCAGCCCGACGCCCCGTTCCATGGCATCGAAGGTTTGAAACACATGGCCTCGGCCATCGTTCCGGAAATCTACGATCCGAGCCTGGCCGATGAAGATTTGAGCGTCTCCACCGAAGCCGCCTACGCCGGGGTCAAGCGCCTGGCGCGCGAAGAGGGCCTGCGGGTGGGGGTCAGCTCCGGCGCCGCCCTGGCCGGGTGTCTCGAGGTCGCCCGCCGGTTGGACGCGCCGGCGGTGTTGGTTACCGTTTTCCCGGATAATGCGGATAAGTATCTGAGCGACCGCTTTTGGGATGAATAAGGATTTCGCTGCGCGATTACCGAGCATGCTTCGCCTTTCACCACAAGACCTGGACCGCATTCGCGCCCATGCCGAGCGCGATTATCCGCGCGAGTGTTGCGGCATTCTGCTTGGCCGCGCCGCGGCGGAACTGCGTGTCGCCAGCGAGGCGGTGCCCATGCGCAATGCCAACGCCGCTGCGCCCGCGAATCGCTTCGCTTTCGACCCGCGCGAACACCTCGAAGTCCAGCGCCGCGGCCGCGAGCGCGGCCTGGAGGTGATCGGTTTTTATCATTCCCATCCCGATCATCCCGCCCGGCCGTCGGTCACCGATCTGGAAAACGCCAGTTGGCCGGGCCTGTCCTATCTGATCGTTGCCGTCGCGCAGGGCCGCGCCGCCGCCGTCAATTCCTTCGAACTGGCCGAGGACCGCTCGCATTTTATTCAGGAGGACATCCAGGCCGGCGCCGCCGGTGCCGCCTGAACCGCTTATGGCAGTCACCATTCATATCCCCACCCCGTTGCGCGCCTATACCGATCACCGCGAGGCGGTCGAGGTGGAAGGCCGCAGCGTGGACGAAGTGCTGGCGCAGTTGACCGCCGCGCATCCGCAATTGCGCCCTCACCTGTTCACTCCCGAGGGCCGGCTGCGCAGCTTTGTCAACATCTATCTCAATGACGAAGACATTCGTTACACCGGCCGCGAGCAGACTCCCGTCCGGCCCAGCGATTCGCTGACCATCGTTCCCGCCGTAGCGGGCGGACGATGATTGATATCGAGGACTCTACGATGGCTACCTTGACCCCAACCCTGGCCTCCGCCGTCGAGCTGTCGAAGGATGAAATCCTGCGCTACAGCCGGCATTTGATCATTCCCGAAGTGGGCATGGACGGCCAGAAAAAGCTGAAAGCGGCCCGGGTGCTCACGATCGGCGCCGGCGGGCTGGGCGCCCCGGTGGGCCTTTATCTGGCCGCCGCCGGCGTCGGCACGCTCGGGATGGTGGATTTCGACACGGTGGATTTCACCAACCTCCAGCGCCAGGTCATCCACGGCACCTCCGACGTGGGGCGCTCCAAGCTGGAATCGGCGCGGGCGACCTTGTCGGAAATCAACCCCAACGTCAACTTCGAGCTTCACCCGGTGCGCCTGACCAGCGAAAATGCGCTGGAGCTGTTTCGCCAATACGATCTGGTGGTGGACGGCACCGATAACTTTCCCACCCGCTACTTGGTCAACGATGCCTGCGTGCTGACCGGCATTCCCAACGTTTACGCCAGCATCTTTCGCTTTGAAGGGCAGGCATCGGTGCTGGCGCTTGCGGATGGCCCCTGCTACCGCTGCTGGTATCCCGAGCCGCCTCCGCCCGGCCTGGTGCCGAGTTGCGCCGAAGGCGGCGTGCTGGGCGTGCTCCCCGGCATCATGGGCACCATCCAGGCGATGGAAGCGATCAAGCTGATTCTGGGCATTGGCAGCCCCTTGAAAAACCGGGTGTTGCTGTTTGACGCTTTGCAGCTCCGTTTCCGCGAGCTGAAACTGCGAAAAAATCCCGAGTGCCCGGTCTGCGGCCAGCATCCCAGCATCCGCGAGCTGATTGATTATCAGGAGTTCTGCGGCCTGCGCGGCGAGGAGGCCGAACCGGAGCCGCCGGCGGGCGAAGAAATCACGCCGCGCGAGCTTGCCGGCTGGCGCCAGCGCGGCCGCCCCGTCTTCGTGCTCGATGTGCGCGAGCCGCACGAGGTCCAGATCGCCGCCATCCCCGAGACCACCTTGATCCCGCTCGGGCAGTTGCCGCACCGGCTGAACGAGCTCGATCGCAATCGCGAGACGGTGGTTTATTGCCGCTCCGGCCAGCGCTCCGCCCGCGCCGTACGCCAGTTGCGCCAGGCCGGCTTCCAGAAAGTCTGGAACCTCAAGGGAGGCATTCTGGCCTGGGCCGAGGAAGTGGATCCCAGCTTGCCGCGCTATTGATTCGCGGCTAAGGCTGCACCAGCACCAGAATCAGAATCGCCAGAAAAACCGAAGCCACCAGCGCATGCAGGCGCATTGCAGCGCCGCGTGAGGGGGGCGCGGCGTCCATCCGCCCCGCCAGGCGAGTAATGAACCAGTCGAGCGCGATCAGCACCGCGGCCAGGCCCAGCTTGGCCTGCAGCCAGGCGCTGTGCAACACCGGCTGCGGCATTTGAAACAGCAGCGCGATGCCGGCGGCCAAGGCTAAGATCAACCCGGGATGCGCCAGCGCGCGCAACAGCCGCTGTGTCATCCGGGTGTAGGCGGCGTGAGCGGCCGGAGGCATGCGGCTGGCGAGTTCAGCCTCGCGGCTGGGACTGGTTTCGCGCTTGGAGCCGGCTTCGCGGGCAGCCTGCGCCATCGCCATCGTGGCGGCCAGCAGCCCACCCACCCACATCACCATGCCGGCTAGATGCGCGACTAAGGACCAGGCCAAGAGTCCATCCATTCCGCTTCCCGCCTTTCTCCGCTATCAGGTGCTGACCTGCGAGGTTTGCGGCGCCGGCTTGTTTCCCGGGCGCGCCGCCAGCCCGAAGGTGTGTAGAATTTTCGCCGTCGTCAAAATGCCTAATAAATGATGGATATTCAAGCGGCTGACCACCGGCAGGATGGGATGTCCGCTGGCGAGCAGTTCGAGCGAGTGGTCTAGGCCTTCATCGGGAAAAACCAGCAGATCGCTATCCCAATCTGTCCAACGGCTGAGCGGCTCGCCGCCATGGCCTTCGGCCATGGCTTTGGATAATTTTTCGCGCTGCGCCAGCCCGATAAATTGCTCCTCCGCCAGCACCGGATAAGCCGTTTCCTCCCGGCCTTCGAAATGGTGCAGCGCCTGCTCCACGCTTTCTTCCGCGGTCAGGCAAATGAAATCGCTATCGATTGCGTCGGCGTTGCGCAGCCGCCGCAGTACGAATTCATTTTTACGGGAGGGCAGAATGACTCCATCTTGCCGGGCCAGGCTCTCATAGAGGCCCTCCGGCTGCAGCCGTGCGGCGATCGCGTAGGCGATGATATTGGCCACCATCAGGGGCAGGATCAGGTTGTAATCCTGGGTGACTTCGAAAATCATGAAAATCGAAGTGATCGGAGTGCGATTGATGCCGGCGAACATCGTGCCCATGCCCACCAGCGCATAAGCGCCGATACCGCTCAGCCGCGAGAACGGAAACGCAAAATGGGCGATGCCCCCGACCGAGCCGCCCAGCATTGCCCCGATATAAAGCGAAGGGGCGAACACCCCGCCCGAATTGCCGGTGGCATAGCAGACCGCGGTGGAGAGAAATTTTAAAATCGCCAGCCAGATCAGGACGTGCAACATCATGCGGTTGTTGAGCGCGTCATCCACCCACCGGTAGCCGACGCTCAGAATCTGCGGATAGGCCAAGGCCACCAGGCCGCAGAAGATCGAACCGCTGACCGGAATCCAGTACCGCACCTGCTTGGGCGAGCGCAGCATGTGCTCCCGCCCCCACTTGATGCCCAGGGAAAATGCCGCCGAGGCGGCGCCACCGATCGCGCCTAGAATCACGAATGCGATCAGATCCGAGAGCCCGCCCAGCTTGTAGGCAGGCACGCTGAAAAGCGGGGCGCCGCCGATGAACCAGCGCCGCACCAGCACCGCCACCACCGCCGCCAGAATGGTCGAGCCCAGCAGCGGGGAATTGAAGCCGGTGATTTCTTCCAGCACGAAGAGCACGGCGGTAATCGGCGCGTTGAAGATTCCCGCCAGCCCCGCCGCCGCTCCCACCGGCACCAGTTGCTGCATTTTGGTTTTGGAACTGGCCGTCAGCCGGCCCACCAGCGAGGCTACGCCGGCGCCGATATGGATCGCCGGCCCTTCCGGTCCCATGGATTGTCCGCTGCCGATGCCGATGGCCGAAGCCAGAAACTTGCCCAGCGTGCTGCGCACCGGGATGAAGCCGTCGCGCGCCAGGATGGCGATCTTGGTTTGCGCCACGCCGCTGCCGCGCGATTGCGGCATCAGCCGCAGCACCAGCGCCGCCGCCACGCCCCCGGCGGCGGTGTACATCGCGTAGTGCCAGGGCGCGGAATGATGGCTGCTCAGGTCGCCATAAAGCCAGGTAAAGATGCTTTCCAGAAAGATGTGATACAGCACCACCATGAAGCCGGCCAGGCCGCCGGTGGCCAGCACCAGAACGAAAAAGGTGCGATCCTCATCCAACCGCAGCTTGCGCAGCAGCCGGAGAATTTTGACTTGGGTTGGTTTGGGGCGGGCCAAGGTGAAATTAAATTATGGAACACTTCGCTGCGTTCGGGCCATCCTTCGCCCCGGCGTTTTGCGTCAGGATTTCGCCAATTGCCGCAATAAAAACAACAAGTTGGCCGGCCGCTCCGCCAGGCGGCGCATGAAATACGGATACCATTCCGCGCCATACGGCAGATAGACCCGCACCCGCCAGCCTTCCGCGGTCAAGGCCTGCTGCAAATCGCGGCGGATGCCATACAGCATCTGGAATTCAAAGCGCTGCGGAGCGAGGCCCAGCTCGCGCGCTTGCGCGCGCGCGGCGGCGATCAGCGCCGGATCGTGAGTGGCGATGGCGGCTCCGCCGGGCCCGGTCAACAGCCGGCGCATCAGGCGGAGAAAGTTGGCATTCACTTCGTGCTTCGATTGGAATGCCGCCGCCGCCGGCTCGCGATAGGCGCCCTTCACCAGGCGCACCGGTATGGCCTGTCGGCACAGCCGTTCCAGGTCGTCCGCGCTGCGCCGCAAATAGGCCTGCAGCACCGCTACGATCGGCAGCCGTTCCGCATGCGCCCGCTCCACCAGGCGGAGAGTGGCGGCGGTGTAGGCGGAGCTTTCCATGTCCACCTCCACCCGGCTATTCAAGGCGCGGGCGCGCTCGGCCACCCGGGCGAGGTTGCGCCAGGCGGACTCTTCGCCCAGGTCCAGCCCGAATTGCGTCAGCTTGACGGAAATGTCAGCCGGCAGGCCGCGCGCCGCGATTGCCTCCAGGCTGGCGGCGGCCGAGGCCGCGGCTTCCATGGCTTTGGCTTCGGTCGTCACGTTCTCGCCCAGGTGGTCGAGGGTCGCCTGCATGTCCGCCGCCGCCAGGCGGGCGATCGCGGCCAACGCGGCGTCCAGTTCCCGGCCGGCGACAAAACGCGCCGCCAGCCGCTGGCCCACGCGGCTCTGCTCCAGCCAGCGGCGGAGGGTCCGGCTTTCCGCCAATTCCAGCAGCAGTCGTTTCAGCATGTTGAGCTCGCGCCGCCTCTCCTTCGGCGCCGGCTTCCGCGTACATGTAGCCTGCGCAGCCGTTTATCCCGCCGCGTGTTCCTGCAGAAAACGCTCCACCTCGATCGCCGCCATGCAGCCGCTGCCGGCGGCGGTGATCGCCTGGCGGTAGCGCCGGTCTTGCACGTCGCCGCAGGCGAAGACGCCCGGCGTCCGGGTAAAGACGTAATCCCTGGTGACCAGGTAGCCATCGCTGTCGGTCTCCAGGGCGGCGCCGAAAAAGTTGGTGTTGGGAATATGGCCGATCCCCAAAAACACCGCCGCCGTGGGTAGCTCCCGGCGCCGCCCGGTGCGCGTATCCTGCAGCACGATGCTGGTGACTTCCTGCTTTTCGACGTCTCGGATTTCCACAATCTCCGCGTTGGTGATCCAGCGGATCTTGGGATTGGCCTGCGCCCGCGCCAGCATAATCAGCGAGGCGCGGTACTGGTCGCGGCGGTGCACCAGCGTGACGCTGGAGGCGAAGCGGGTCAGAAACAGGGCCTCTTCCATGGCCGAATCGCCGCCCCCGACCACGACGATGTCGCGCCCGCGAAAGAAAAAGCCGTCGCAGGTGGCGCAACTGGAAACCCCATGGCCGATGAGCGCCTGCTCGGAGGGTAAGCCCAGCCAGCGGGCGCGGGCGCCGGCGGCGATGATCACTGCCTGCGTTGCGACCTCGCCATCTTCCAGCTCCAGTCGGTAGGGGCGGCGCTCGAGCACGAGCCGCTTCACCCGCCCGGTGCGAAATTCCGCCCCGAAGCGCTCCGCCTGGCGGCGAAGGTTGTCAATCAGCTCCGGCCCCTGGATGCCTTCGACGAAACCCGGGAAATTTTCCACCAGGGTGGTCAGGCTCAACTGCCCGCCGCTTTCGTCGCCCTCGATTACCAGCGGGGACAAACCGGCGCGGGCGGTGTACAGCGCCGCCGTCAGTCCCGCGCAACCGGAACCGATGATGGCGACTTTGCGTTCTTCCATGCTCCTCCTCGCGGGCCCGCCGGGGCCTGAATCCTAGATTGTAGCCAAAGAAGGCGGGCTTGTTTCAGTCTGCTAAACTGAGTTTGAAAGCTTGTGCGCCGCGGGTCACGCGAGGCGGTTTCCTGCCATTGCCGCATACAAGCCCGCATGGAAATCCTTACTCCCAAGCTGCGTTTCCGGCTCAACCGCCTTCGCCGGCGGTGGGAAGCCTGGAAGGCGTCCCTGCGCAATACCGGCCACGAGGTCTTCACCGAACAAAAGATGTGCCCCGCCTGCCGCGCCCTGGTGGAGCGGAATGAGCGGCGCTGCCCGTTTTGCGGCGAGCCGCTGCGCGTCATCGGCACCGGGCCGGTCGCCCGCGCCGCCTCGCGCATCGTTCCCGCCGACGTGCCCTTGACCTCGCTGCTGATCGGCGTCAACCTGCTCATCTTCACGCTGGAGTGCCTGCTCAATCGCGGCGTGCCGTTGATCTTCGGCATGAGGAATACCGTGCTGCTGCGCCTGGGCTCCAGCCCGGCGCTGGTGTATCTGTCGAACCCCATCAGCCCCTTGCACGGCGAATATTGGCGCTGGATTACCGCCCTGTTTTTGCATGCCGGCTTGATGCATATCGGCTTCAATATGTGGGTGCTGTTCGACGTCGGGCCGGTAGTGGAGCAGCTCTATGGACGCTCCAAATTCCTCCTGCTCTATCTCCTGGCCGGCGTGGGCGGCAACCTCGTCGCCGGTTTCCTGGGCCAGAATGTGGTCGGCGCCTCCGGCGCCATCATGGGGCTGATTGGGGTGCTGATCGCCTACGGCGTGCGCAATAAAACCGCGATAGCGCAACAAATGCGCGCCCAAGCCATCCGCTTCGCGCTCTATACCCTGGTCTTCGGTTTTTTGATGGCCGGGGTCTCCAATGCCGCCCATCTCGGCGGCATCGCCGCCGGCTTTTTGCTGGCGCTGGCCATCGGCGACGAGCCTCCGCTGACCGAAACCCAGATCCGCTTCTGGCGCGTCATGCAGTGGTTCCTGGTGGCGCTTACCGCCTATGCCTTCGTACTCATGGCCCGCACCCCTCTGCCTTGAATCCGATGCCGCCCTTTTTCGAATTTCAGCACGTCAGCAAGGCCTTCGATGGGCGCCCGGTGCTCGAGGACGTCAGCTTTCAGGTCGAGCGCGGTGAAACCGCCTGTATCCTGGGCCGCAGCGGTGTCGGTAAATCCGTCACCCTGAAACTGATCATGGGCTTTTTGAAACCGGACCAGGGGCGCATCATCGCCGCCGGCCAGGACATCACCGATTGGTCGGAAGCCCAGCTCACCGAAATCCACAAGAAGATCACCATGGTCTTCCAGTCCGGCGCGCTGTTCGATTCCTTGACCATCGGCGAAAACGTGGCATTCCCGCTGCGCGATCGCGAAGACCTGAATGAAGCCCAGATTGAAGAACTGGTCTCCGGCTTCCTCGACATGCTCGAAGTCGGACGCTATCGCGATCAGCTACCCGCCAGCCTCTCCACCGGCATGAAGCGCGCTGTCGCGATCGCCCGCGCCCTCGCCAGCCAGCCCGAAGCCATCCTCTATGATGAGCCTACCACCATGGTGGACCCGCTGATGTCGCACACCATCGTCGAGTTGATTCAGAAGGTGAAACGCCAGGTCAAGCTGACCAGCATCGTCGTGACTCATGACACCCGCCTGGCCAACCGCCTTGCCGACCGCCTCATCTTCCTGCACGAGGGACGGGTGCTGTTTTGGGGGCCGCCCGCCGAGCTCGAGGCCAATGAGAATCGCGACCTGCGCGAATTCTGGCGCCAGGATGAAATCCCCTTGCAGGCCTGACCTCTAAAAAGCGTCAATCGCCGAGTGGCCCATCGAAATGGGACAGCATCCTTAAATATACCGCCGCCGCAACTGGAAAATTTTGCCCTCCAGATGAGTTCCCGCTGCCCGCTTTTTAAGTTCCGTCGCCCTCGTAACCATTTCCATGCTCTAAACTTAGCCGCTTCGAAGTAAAATGGATCGCGAATTGCACTCTGCCCTGTGGCAGTTCTGGAGGTCACCATGACGCGATTGGCAAAACTGGCGGCTTTTCCCATGTTGTTGGGGTTATTCACGGCGCTCTGCGCTCGGCCCGCACTCGCCAAGAAGCCTTATTCGCGCGGGGTCATTACTTTAATGCAGTCCAGCAACTGCGGCTATGATGCCTCCAGCGGCATGCTGGGCGCGGTGCTGGGCGCAAACAGCACCGGCCGCACCGCTAAAGTCATGATGTGCAAGGATTACACCTTGCGCACCACCACAACCGTCTATGTCATCCGCCCCAAAGATCGCAATGCCGACCTGCTGCCGGTAGGGGTCACCGTGCTCTGGCGCGTCAATCACGATAAGCTCAAGGTCAAGCTCGCCAACGGCAAAGATAAAAAGGATTATTACGTGCTCTCCGAACGGCCGGCCGATAAGCTGCAATGCCGCTAGGCTGGCGTGGTTCGTTCGGAATGCGGTGTTCATCAGTTTTCGTCCGTTCGAGCCGGCTCTGGATTCGACCGGAACTCGATCATGGCGGTCAAACAGTAGCAAAATGGCGGCGATATGGCGGCAACGCAGGCAATTTGTAAAGGGTTTTGTTTTCGGACGCTACGCAGTCCGGGGGTAGCGGCCGTGCCGCCTTGCCCTCGCGGCCGTCTATAGTACTCTTGAATTCTGGAGCTGCTCCGTGGTTCATCGTTACGCTTTTTTCAATGGCGAAATCCTGCCGGCGGATGAAATCCGGCTATCGCCTTTCCAGACCGGGTTGTTGACCGGCTGGGGCCTGTTCAGCACGCTGCGCATTTACTGTGGAGTGCCGTTTGCCATTGAGGACCATCTCGCCCGGCTGGACGCCGATGCCCGCAAGCTGCATATCGAACTCGACCATCTGCTTGACGAAGTGTCGCCCGCGCTGCAAGCCCTGGTCGAGCGCAATCATGCGCCGGAAGCGATGGCGCGAGTGTATTGCATCCGCAATCATGGCGGCCTGCTCGACACGCCCGGGCGCCGTCCGACCGACCTGCTGATCTTCACCGCCGATCTGCGCAACTGGGGCGCCAGCGCCCGGCTCCGCCTGCAGCCCCACGGCCGCCAGGCGCAGTCTCCGTTGGCCGGCACGAAGACCCTCACCTGGTCGCATAACCTGGTCTTGCTCGAGGCCGCCAATCAGGCCGGCTTCGATGACGTGCTGCTGCTAAACGAGTACGGCGAAGTCTCCGAATGCACCGCCGCCAATATATTCCTCGTCCGCTCCGGCCGCCTCGAAACCCCTCCGCTGGCCTCCTCCGGCGCCTTGCCCGGCGTCAGCCGCAAGCATCTGTTGACCGCCTGCGACCGCGCCGGCCGCACCGTGGTCGAGCGTGTCCTGCTGCCTGCCGACCTCTACTCCGCCGAGGAGATCTTCATCTGTTCCACCACCCGCGAGGTGCAGCCGGTCGTGCGAATTGACGAGCGCGAAATCCCTGGCCCCGGCCCAGTCACCGCCGCCGTGGCTGCGCTCTTCCGCCAGGAAATCGCGGACTATCTGGCCGCGCGCCATCCTCTGGCGCCGCTCGAAGCCCGCGCCTGAGCGCCGGCCGCCGCCGCGGCAGGAAAGCCGCCGGCGTTATCCTGAAATTTGCATTTCCCCGCTCATCTGTTGCCCGCAATCTCCCGGGAATTTTCCCGTTGGGGAACCCTCGGCCTCTTTCTCATGGCCGTGATTGACTCTTGCAGCATTCCCCTGCTGCCGGAAGTGCTGATGATCGCGCTGGTGCTGCGCTTCCCCGTCCGCCTGCTGTTTTATGTCGCGGTCACGACCGCCGGCGCGGTGGCGGGCAGCCTGATTTTATTCGCGCTGGCCCGCCATTGGGGCGGCAGTTGGGTGGAGCGCCAGTTGCCGCAGCGCCGCCACGATCGCATCAAGAATTGGTTTGACCGCTATGAACTGGCGGCGGTCGCCTTGCCGGCGCTGCTGCCGCCCCCCATGCCGTTCAAGCTGTTCGTCGTCGGCGCCGGCTTGTTCGAGATGTCGTACCCGCACTTCAGCTTCTCGCTGGCGATCGGGCGCGGTCTCCGCTACCTGCTCGAAGCCTGGCTGGCGTTGCGCTATGGCGCCCGCGCGCTGATGTACATGCGCAGCCATCCTCTGCCGGTGCTGCTGCTGGCCGCCGCGCTGCTGTTCGCCGGCTGCTGGTATGGCCGCCGCTCCGCCCGCGCGGCTCTGCGCGGCTGACGCCCCGCCCACCTTCCATAAAACCGGGCCGGCGCGATAAACTGGAATCTGCATCGTCGCCCGCCCGTCCGCGTCCCCGTCGTCTAGCCCGGCCTAGGACATCGCCCTTTCACGGCGGTAACACGGGTTCAAATCCCGTCGGGGACGCCAACTTTATTCGAAGCATCCAAGCTTACCTGAAAGACCGAAGTCTCCACCCGCTCACCGCTCAATTCCATAATACCGTCCGGCTTTCCCGGCTCCGCTAGCCTTTCCACGGCGCGCCCGGGGCCCGGGGCACGTTCGACTTCAGGAAAAACGAAAGCCCCAAGAGGCCGGTCGCGGTCAGGGCGATGATGTGGTAAACGTCAATATAAGCAAGCGCGACCGCCTGCGTGATCAGCGCATGATAGATGCGCGCATAGGCTTGCAACAGCGCATCCGGGGCGTTGAGGCCAGCTTGCTCCAGCGCGGCGGCTAGGCGGTGTAGCGCGCCGGAGGCATATACGTTGGCGGGTGTGAGATGTGATATCAGCGCCTGTTGATGGAATTGGGCCCGGCGGGCCAGCAGGGTGGTGACCAGCGAGGTGCCGAAGCTCATGCCGATGTTGCGCATGAAATTGATCAGCGCCGAAATTGCATTATTTTTCTCCGCCGGCAGCCCGGCATAGACCACGGTGGTGAGCGGAACGAACAGTAGCGGCAGGCCAATCACCTGCAATACCCGGATCCAGGAGGCGGCGCCGAAGCTGATGAGCGTGTTCATCGTGTGGGTGGATACCCACATGCCTACGGCCATCGCCGCCCAGCCGATGTGCACCAGCCGCCGAGCCTGCAATTTACCTAGCAAACGGCCCACCAGTGGCAGTTCCAGCAGCAGGAACAGGCCGCCGAAGGACAGCACCAGGCCGGCATTTTCCGCCGTGTAGCCCATCAGCGTCTGTAAATACAGCGGCATCATCACCAGCGTGCTGAACATCATCACGCCGAAGCCGAACATCATCAGGTTGGTGGTGAGAAAGTTGAAATGCTTGAAGAGACGGACATCTATCACCGGGTGATCGTGAAACCATTCCCAGATCAACAGCGCCGCCAGGGTGAGGACGACAACGATGGCCAGCGCCACGATGAAATGGGAGCCGAACCAATCGTCCTCCTGTCCCTTGTCGAGCATCACCTGCAGGGCGGTGATGCCCACGGCCAGCAGCCCGATGCCGATGTAATCAACCTTCACTGATTTGTGCGCCGCCCGCCGCAGCGATTCCGGGTCTTGAATCCACTGCTTCACCAGCAGTAGGGCCAGCATGCCGACCGGGATGTTGATGAAGAAAATCCAACGCCAAGAAGCGTTGTCGGTGATCCAGCCGCCGAGGGTGGGGCCGACGATGGGTGCGAGCACGGTGGTGATGCCATAGAGGGCGAAGGCCTGCCCGCGTTGGCTTTCCGGAAACGTGTCCGCGAGAATGGCCTGCGCCACGGGTTGCAATCCGCCGCCGCCGGCGCCTTGCAGCACCCGGAAAAGGATCATCGCCGACAGCGAGGGCGCCAGACCGCAAAGCACCGAACTGGCGGTAAAAAGCAGCAGCGAGAGCATGAAATATCGCTTGCGGCCGATGGTGTTCGAGATCCATCCGCTGAGCGGGAGGATGATGGCATTGGCGACCAGGTAGGAGGTGAGAATCCAGGTCGCTTCGTCGGTAGTCGAAGACAGGCTGCCCGCCATGTGCGGCAGGGCGACATTGGCGATGCTGGCGTCCAGCAGCTCCATGAAGGCGGAAAGCGCCACCACCGATGCGATCAGCCAGGGGCTCCCGCCTCGCTCCCAGGTCCGCGCGAATGCTGCGGCGGAAGGAATCGGATCCGGCAGCGCGATTTCGACCGGCTCGGCCATAGAATCATCTCAGGCGAGTCGCCCAGTCAGCGGACCCGCACCCGCGGTTCAACCGACAGCCCGACGCGGAGCCGGTGTTGCGGATCCTGGCCCGGATCGAATACGATCTTCACCGGCACCCGCTGAACTACTTTGACGTAATTCCCGGTGGCATTCTCGGGCGGCAGCAAACTATATTGCACGCCGGTGGCTTGCGAGATGCCAAATACGTGCCCGCGATAATTGCGCCCGTAAGCGTCCACATGAATCATCGCCGGGTCGCCGGCGCGCATGTGCTGCAAGTCGGTTTCTTTGAAATTCGCCGTTACCCACAGGTTTTCGGCCGGGACGATGGTCAACAAAGTCTGTCCCGGGGCGATATTCTCGCCCGCCACCACCTTGCGGTTGCCGACGATGCCGCTGACCGGCGCGACAATGGTGCAGTATTGCAGATTCAATTCAGCCTGCTGCAGACGGGCTTGCGCGGTTTGCACCGCCGCCGCCGCCGCCGCGGCGCGGGCATGGGAACTCTGCAACTGCTGGGGCCGCGTGGAGGCGCGGTAGAGGGCGGCTTGCGACTGGGCCAGTTGGCTTTCCGTCTGCTTGATTTGCCGGTGGGCGGCATCGGCGAGTGCTTCGAGCGCCGCTACCCGCGCTGCGCTCGCCTGCGCCGCCGCCACGGCGTGATCGTACTGTTGCACGGAGACTTCATGCTTGGCCACCAGCGCGGCGTAACGATGCCGGTCGGCCTGAGCTTGGGTGTTGTTTGCTTCCGCCTCCCGCAGGCGTGCTGCGGCGGCTTCAAACTGCCGCTGCGCCGCCGCGATCCCGGCTTGCGCGCTAGCGACCTGCGCCTGCGCCGCGTTCAGTTGGCTTGCGGTTTGAATAGATGCGATTGGCACGCCCACTGCGGCCGCTGCGGCGGCGGCTCGCGCGTCCGCCAGTTCCCCCTCGGCCTGCGCCTCCGCCGCACGATAATCCGTGGGATCGAGCTGGACCAGTACCTGACCGGCCTGCACCGGCTGGGTGTTATCCACCAGCACCTGCAGAACGTGGCCCGGTATGCGTGAACTTAATGGATAAAGATGCGCCTCGATCTGAGCGTCGTCAGTGGACACCCATCCGGCATAATGACGCCACAACAGCAAGGCCGCCACGCCCACCAGCGCTATCGCGGCAATCAACAGACGCTTGCGTTTTGCTTTCGACAAGCCATGCGCGGGGGACGTGCCGCTGTCGTTCGCACTCGCCGCCGGGTTGATTGCCTTGCCGGGAGCCGTTCCCTTCGGTTCATTGGCAACCTTCGGTGTCATTAGTTCCCTCCGATGTACCGCAGTACGGTCTGCCGGGCATTGCCCAATGCGCGCGCCAGGGAGATCTTGGCGGCATTATCCTGATAGAGACTGGCGATGTAGGCATCCTCGACGACGGCGACGGTTTCCTGGGCCTCGACGACTTCAAGGTTATCGGTGACTCCGGCCGCATACCGGTCCCGTGCTTGTGCTAGCGTCTGGCGGGCGAGCGTGGTATTGGACCGAGCTACGGCGACTTGCTGGTTGGCGGTCTGTATGTTCAGCAACGCCGTGCGCAGGTCATAGGCGATCTGGCCTCGCAGGTCGTTGAGCCGGTCTTCGGCTTGTTGAAGCTGCGCTTCCGCCTGCATGAGCTCGCCTCGCACTCGGCCCCCTTGAAAAACTGGCAGGTGGAGCGTGGCGGTGAAGCTGAAGGTGTCATGCGAAAACGTCGGGCGGAAGCCCGCAGCGCCAAAATCCCCCGCCACGCCTATCCAGGGATAGCGTTCCGCCATGATCGCTCGCCGCCGTGCTTGTGCGGCGTGTACTGCGGCTGCGGCCGCATGATAGTCCGCCCGGTTCGTCAAGGCTTCAGCGAAGGCCTGGGCATAAGGCATGGCGCGCAGGGATTGGTAACGCGCCGGGGTTGACAAGCGAAACCGCTGACCATCGGGCAGTCCAATCAGGCGGGCTAAATTCAGCCGTGCGATTCGCGCCTCATTCCTCGCGGCTATCCAATGCTGCTCGCGCGACTGCAATTCCACCCGCGCCCGCAACGTGTCTATTTCGGGGCTGAAGCCAGCGTGATAACGGTCTTCGGCTTGCCGGTATAGTGCCTGGGCGGTGTTCACTTGGGCGGCGGCGGCTTGCACTTCCGTCCGCGCTGCTACGCCGAGCAAATAAGCATTGCTGATGGCCAGCACCACGACATCGCGAGCGTCTTGCCAGCCATAACCGGCGGCCTTGACTTCCGCCGACGCCGCCTGCAGGTTCCGTAATGCGGCGAGATTGAGGATCGGCGCCCTTACGGAGGCGCGCGCATCGAAAACATTGAACGGGCCGCTGATTGGGTTGATGTTGCGAATGCTGGTTGGAAAGCCGATGGCGTAGAGATTCACCAGCCGTTTGCCGGTGGTGGCGGAGGTAGTCAAGCGCGGCAGGAGCCGGCTCAAGGCAAGCCAACGCCGGCCTCGCGCCGCCTGGCGCGCTTGCGCATTCAGCAGCACTGCCAGGTTGTAGCGAAGGCCGCGCTTCAGTGCCTGCTGCAGAGATAAGGGCAGTGTTTGGGTGCTGGCGCGGCCTGAAGCCACGCTGCCCTGATACGAATTTTGCAAAGAATTGAGCTCCGCCATCGGAAGCGTGGGCGGCGTCGAGGAGTACATCCCGGAAGCCGTCACGGTTGATTGCGCCTGCGTAGGCGGAGCGCCGCCCAGCATTCCCGCGCCCAGGGCGCTGGCTAGGAACAAACCCTGTGCCACTATCTTTTTCAGGCGATCCGAATTTCGGAACTTGCACGACATGTCGTTCTCAACCTTTGGCCAGCAGGGCGGCTCCATGGCATCGTCATGGCTCCCTGGCTTCTAAGCTGCCTCGATGCTTTTCCAATAGTCTTCAAACGCCGCTTGCAACCGCCTCGCCAGCTGGATTTGCGGGTGGATCGCCCAGACCATGAGAGCGCCCAAGACCGCCTGCTGAAAGGCCAGGCCCATTGCCGCAGGTTGGCAATCGGCTCGGATCTGGCCCTGCGCTTGCCCGAGGGCGAAGATACGCGCCAGCCGTTGCCGCCCCTGGCGCATGCCAGTCGCCACCGTCTCGCGGGCGATTTCGTTTCCGATGATGGCGGCGATCAGCGCCTGCGCCAGCTTCGGGCTGCCCCCGATTTCCCCGCCCAGGCGCTGAAACGCCCGTCGCAGGACCGGCCGCACCGGCCGGCCCTGCTGGACGGCTGCCAGCGCTTCGCCGACCCTGCCCAACTGTAACTCGATGAAATAGGCGAAAACCTGTTCCTTGCTGCGGAAATAGTTGAAGAAGGTGCCCTTGGCGACATCGGCCCGCGCGGTGATCTGATCCACGGTGGTGGCGGTTAGGCCATGTTTGGCAAAGAGTTCGAGCGCCGCCTGGTAGATGCGCTGCCGGGTCTGCGCCTTCTTGCGCGCGTAGCGGGGGAGAAGCTCGTCGCCGGCCATGCCCGCCTCCGCCGAGCGGCCCGCATTATGACCAAAAGTCATATTTGGATGACTGCCAGTCATTATTTAGCCCTTCTCTTGCTCGGATGCGCGGCGGCGTCGAAGGTGACAGGGATTTAGAGTTGGGGCGAGAAGGCTGGGCGCGGGCCCTTCCTCCCGGCGGTTGTTCTGGGCTTGCTGCAGGACGTCCAAAACCGGCTCGGCATCCCCCAGGACGCGAGTTGCCAAGGCCAGACGAACGATATGTAATGTCTCGCGCAATTTCTCAGGCGGAATGCCCTGCACTTTGGCCTTGTTGGCCATCGCCGCGATGCAGGCGTGGTTTGAGGCGGCCAGCGCAGCCGCGAGATAGATTAAGGTCCGGGTTTCTTCATCGAGCGCGGGCTGTTCAAGCGGCATGGCGTAGCCACGGGAACGCAGATGCTCGTAGACCAAGCCGGCATCCACCTGGGCAGCTTTTTTCATGGCTATGGGGATGGATCCCATCGAGGCGTGCATGCTTGCGAGAATTTGGCGGAGAGATGGTTGGGTTTCGGATTTCATGGTTTCCTGCCGATCGAAGCGCTGCTTGCAAATTGCATCCGTACAGCGTAGGTTCAGACGATTGCGGCGATCCTTCCAGCAGCCCGATCCCGCTGCCAATGCCGAATACGGATTTCGAAGAGGCGGCTGACGACGCTGAAAAAGAAAGCCGCCGACCAGCCCAGCAGCAACACGCCCGTGAGCGATTCCAATGCCCCGGCAAGGCGCCAGGGCCCCTGCGGCAGCACATCGCCATAACCCACGGTGGTATAACTGGCGGCGGAGAAATAAATCGCGGTCGCCATATGGGGCAAGCCGCCGCGCCATGCATATCCCCAAGCCCAGAGGCCAATCTCTGCCACATGCAGGCTGAGAATGACGAGGAAGAGGCAAAGAAACACTAGGACATTGCGGCGCGGCCGGAAATCCGCCTCGATCTTGGGCCATTGCTGCGTCTGCCAATAGAGCAAAGCCAGCAAGCCCAGCGCGTGGATAAGTGCGCTCAGTGTTGCGAGTACGGCCACAAACATTAACGGAGCCAGCATATCGGTCCAATGCCAAAATTTCTGCGGGCGGGGAAGCGCTCGCTGTCCAGAAAACCTCCCGTCAACCCTTGACCGCAATCTGCATGAGCATCGAGCCGATGGATAGCCGGTAACATCCATCCCAGTCATGGCATTCAAGGCAGCCTTGCCATTCGGCATGATTGGCGATTGCAATCCGTTGGGTCACGGCCAGACCCGACTGGGCGGTCCGGTAACCAAATACCTTGCCGGCGACGGTCTGGTTGCGGGCCAAAGGAATGATGTCGGGAAACATCTTGCCGTAACAGTCCAATCTTGCTTTCATGGCGCCGCCTCCCTGGCTTTTGGGCGCGCTGGCAGGGCTTTTGGTGCCTCGCCGTAATAGCGCCGCTGGAGATAGAAGGCCGCGTTCACCAGGCCGATCATGGCCGGCACTTCGACCAGCGGCCCGATCACCGCGGCAAACGCGGCGCCGGAATTGATGCCGAAGACGGCCACGGTCACGGCAATGGCCAATTCAAAATTATTGCTCGCGGCGGTAAAAGCCAAGGTCGTGGTGTTGGAATAATTGGCGCCCAGTTTATAGCCCAAATAAAATGAAACCAAAAACATGGCGACAAAATAGAGCAGCAGCGGAACCGCGATGCGGATCACATCCAATGGCAAGTGGACGATAGTCGCCCCTTTCAGGGAGAACATCACGACGATCGTGAACAGCAGGGCGATCAGCGTGACGGGGCCGATGCGGGGGATAAAATGCGTTTCGTACCAGGCACGGCCCTTCCGCCGCACCAGGATCAGGCGGGTGGTCATGCCGGCCAGAAATGGAATGCCGAGATAGAAGAAGACACTGTGGGCGATTTCACCGATGGAAATGTCAACCATAGCTCCCCGCAAGCCCAACAGCGGCGGGAGCTTGGTCACAAAAATCCAGGCGTAGACGGAATAGAACAGAACTTGAAAGATCGAATTCAAAGCCACCAGGCCGGCCGCGTATTCCGAGTCACCCTCGGCCAGATCATTCCAGACGATGACCATGGCGATGCAGCGCGCGAGACCGATCATAATCAGCCCGGCCATGTATTCCGGATACTTGCGGAGGAAAATGATCGCCAGGAGAAACATTAAAGCCGGACCGATGATCCAGTTTTCAATCAGCGAGAGGGCCAGAATTTTCCTGTTCCGGAAGACCTCGCCCAACTCTTCATAACGGACCTTGGCGAGCGGGGGATACATCATCAGGATCAAACCAATGGCAATCGGCAACGAGGTCGTGCCCATGCTGAAGCGATTCAGGAAGGGCACGATGCCGGGCCAGATCCACCCGCCGCCCACGCCGAGCAGCATGGCGGCAAATATCCACAGCGTCAGGTAACGGTTCAGAAAAGATAGCCGGCGTTCTTTCACGCAGGACTCCTACGACCGGCCGATCCGGTCGAGTGCGCGCCGGATCGCCATGGGCTCCAGCGACGTCAACGGGAGGGAGAGAAACAGGCCAATTCTGCGGTCCAACATCGTAAACGCATCCTGAAACGCGCGGGCAATTTCTTCCGGCGTCGCGTGAACGGCAGCCGGATCCGGAATGCCCCAATGCGCAGTGATCGGCCGGCCCGGCCAAAAAGGGCAGGGTTCCTTGGCGGCGTGGTCGCAGACGGTGAAGACGAAATCCATTTGCGGCGCGTTCGGCTGCGCGAACTCCTCCCAGGATTTACTGCGCAGGCCGGCGGTAGGCAACCCGGCGGATGCGATCTGCCGCAGCGCCTCCGGCCTCACCTGGCCGGCCGGATGACTGCCGGCGCTGTAGGCCATAAATCGGCCCTTGCCTTTGTGATTCAAAATGGCTTCGGCCATGATGGAACGCGCCGAGTTGCCGGTACAGAGAAACAGGATGTTGTCACGCTTGGGCATGAACCGCATTCCTCAGCCCCGGCGCGGGGGCGCGGGATCCAGAACCCATATGCTAAAACGAATATATGCATTCTGGAATACATCTGTCAACACGTATGTAATCCACCGCCGAAGCGCGCGGGTAATCTTGTTGTCGGTTTTCTGGCCGTAGGCGCGGCGATGCCGCAGGCGGCAGGGGTCTGAGGCCGGGATGGATGCCGGTGCATGGGCGCCCGGACCGGCCGCACGCTTGCGTTCCGGCCACGGCCGCCGCGGCGAGCTTTAAAACGTGTACATGATCCGGGTCAGCGCCAGCAGCGTATTCGGCGAGGTCGCGCCCCCGGGATGCTGCCAATACTCCACATCCGGCTGTACCGTCAGCCGCTTCCAAGCCGCAATCTGGTAATACGCCTCGATCTCGTTTTCAAAGCCGTGCAGGAAGCTGTTCTGCGCGCTCAACAGGCTGTCGCTGAAAGCCAGGCCCATCTCATCCTGGGCCCGTGCCGCCAGCGGACCGGTCCACACCACCCCCGCGCCAAAATGCCGGCGCACCGCCGCGACCGCAGGCGGTCCGGCGCCGAACTGGAAAAACATCCCCACCCCGCGTTCGGAAGCCGGTTCCGGCTGCCAAAGCTTCTGGCTCGCCACCGCATACACGCCGGAAGCGTGATGCACACGGCCGCCCTGGAAGCGCTGGAACCGCCCCGTGTCGCGCCAGGCGCCGGTCTGTAGCTTGTACTCCCGCCCCTGCCAGGCGCCTTGCCAGCCAGCCTCGGTCAAATATAGAGCGCCCCCCGGGTCGTATGCCAACTCCGTGCTGTGGTCGTTGTATATGCCGCCGGAAAAGTACAGCCCCTTGACCGGGTACACGAAGACGTTGCCGCCGAAGGAGCCTTTCGGGTAGGTGGGCAGAACGAAAGTGCTGATCGAGGAATCGGATGAAAAATCCAGCGAAACGAAATTCTGCCCGTACGGCACCGTGAAGAACCGGTCGTCCACATACATCAAACCGATCTGCGCCTGCAGCTTCCGATGGAACAGGTTTTGCTGATACCACGCCCGATCCACCGAGGTTTCGGAGTAAGCATCCATGTTGTCCGGGTCCTGCAACGCCGGCATCTGGCGGGAGAGGAGGTTGGGGCCGCTGTGACTCTGCACATCAAGCAAAACGGAACCGCCGGGGAGGCTGGCCAGCGCTTGGGTATTGATATTGATCGAGACATCGAGCAAATACTGGCCGTCGAAACCGAGCGCATGGGGTCGGCCGCCGGACAGCGCGCTGGAACCATCCAGTTGCAGCCAGCCGCTGAATGAAATGCCGTGCTTCGCCAGCGTCGCTTGGGTCTGCTTCAGTTCGCGGAAGAGAGAAGCGGATGGCCGGCCGACCGCCTCGGCGACGGTGCCTTTTGGCGCCGGAGACTGCGCCCTGAGCCGGCACGGGCCGAAAAGCAGCCACCCCAATCCTGCCAGCGCGATTGCCCGCGATGCGACTTTCACCGCCTGCCTTGGGGATGGGGTCGGTCGGTAACCGCTGCCAGGACAATGCATCCTGTCACGCAATCATCTCATCATGGCACAGCGTGCCGAAGCGCCGCAAATCAATGCCGCCGGGGTAAATCGAATCGAGCGCGGTGGCGTTTTCATGGCTTCCCCCGTGCAAAAGCGAAAGCGTGAGCCTAGCCGGGTTGGCAGGCAGCATTCGCTTGGCGATCGGGGCCGCTCCCCGGCCCGCAACGGGCCGTGTCGGCGATCACTGCGAAGTTTGACGCCTTGGCCGAAGATGAAGTTGGAGGGCGCTGATGACCGCCGCGGCGGGGTTAAAAAAATTCGCCCGATGTATCGCCGCCTCGGGCTTCGCCGGCGTTGCGCTTTTGCCTGTCCCCGGTTGGGCGCAGGCCCCGGCGCGGGCTCCGCGCATCCCTCCCCGGTCAACCCAGGCGGCGCGGGAAGGTCCGGCGATTCAGCGCTTGTTGGCGGCGCACTGGTCCCGGGCAGAGTTGCGCAAGCTGGTCACGGCCCCCCGCACCGCTCACGACCACCTCCATCTGGCCAAATATTATCGGCATCAGGCGCGCGGTGAGCAAAGCAGGGCGCAGAATGATGCCCGCTTCGCGCGCGCCTTTGGCGATCGGCAACCCGTGGCCGCCGACCGCCACTTTAGCGCCGGCCGGATGGCGTTCTATTATCATGCTTCGGCGCAGTCGTCCCGGGCGCGGGTCCGCGCGGACCAGTGGCTTGCCGCCCTCTACGCGCAGGCGGTGCGAAAGCAAGGGTGTTTTTCCTGCCATAGCTTCCACGGCCGCGGCGCCACGATCGGCCCCGACCTGGCGCTGGAGGGCACCCGGGGACGCTCGCAGGCCTGGCTGATGCGCCATTTTCAAAATCCGCAGGCGCATGTTCCGGCCTCGGTCATGCCGGCTTTTCGCCAACTGACCCAACGGCAGCTCAAAGCACTCGCCCGCTTCCTGCTTTTGCAGAAATAATGCGCGGTGCAACCGCGGCCTGCGGCCGTATGCGCTTGCGGCGCGATTTATGCCGCAGCGGAGGGTTCGTCTTCCGGGCTCGTTTCCGGCGTCGGCTTGCGCTCGCTTTTTTCCCGCTCCTCGCCCACCCGGATGCGCACCACGTCGGCCTGCGGGGTGTGCAGCGTCAGGTCTTCGGTCGTCGAGGCGATCCAGACATCGTCGCGCGATTTGAGCTGC
Organism: Acidobacteriota bacterium; assembly: GCA_021789895.1. GTDB lineage: Bacteria > Acidobacteriota > Terriglobia > Terriglobales > SCQP01 > JAKASR01. The sequence goes on from JAJYIU010000001.1 coordinate 128,806, forward strand.
TGGAAAATTTCCTGAAAAATATAGTTGCTGGCCTGCCGCCGCAGTTTCGGATTGACCACGTAGCGCAGGTTCAGCTCCAGCCAGTTGGAGGTGACTTTCATGAAAACGCTCGGCCGTACCTCCACTTCCGCAACTAGAAAATAGCGTTGCATTTCCGCCAACTCCTGCCGGGCTTGGCTTAAATAGGCCTGGCTGTAGCGCAGCCCCGCCTGCTCAACCATCTCCACGGCGGCGCCCAGGTTGCTTTGATAGGTGATCGGCAGCATGATCTCGTCCCAGATGAAATTGAAGTGACGGGTGTAGTTGAACACCGCATTGCCGAACAGTTGCGCGTTGCTGAACTGTATGATTCGCCCGCTGTACTGATCGCCTTGCACCCAGTTGCCGATTTCCATCATCCGGGTGTAGAAGAAGCCGATATCAACGACATCGCCCTTCATCTGGTTGATCTCGATGCGATCGCCTATGACGAACATTTTGCCGAATAGCACCGCCACCCGTCCGGCGATACCCAGCAGCGGCTCGCGCAGCGCAATCGCGATGCCGGCGCCGATCAGGCCGAGAAAGGTCGCCGTGCGCTGCAGCTCCTGCGCCCAAACGATGATGATGGCGGCGATGGCCAGAAGTACGATTAGGGTCGCGGATGCCTTGCGGCGGCGGAACTGCTCACGCCAGTCGTACGGTGCCAGTTTTCGGCTTTGCCATTTGGCCAGCCGATAAATGCCATAAGCCGCCAGCAGGATGATTCCGGTAATCGCGGCCGAGAGGCTCGGTTGGTGCTGGGGGAGGATGGTGGCAGTGAAAACGAGCATGGGGACCGGCATCGGGGACCGCTGGTGTGATTGGATGCGGGCCGCGGCAGGGGGAAGGGTCTGCTGGTTGACTGGGATCTTGATCAGCGCGGCCGCGCTGCTGGAAACGGCGGAAAATGGCAGGCCGGAGCGGCCGCGCGCCGGTGCCGCGGAGCTAAGCGCGCGATGCGCTCGACCACGTCCGGCCCATGGATCGGCGGCAGCCGGGTGGCGATGGCTGCAATGCGCGCGTGCTCGGCCGCGATGTGCATCCGTCCATGCGCCTGCAGGTTGCGCAGCTCGATTTGCACTCGGTGCCGCGTACCCAGCCCGCGGAAAATCAGCTTCCCGCCGCCGGTGATGCGTATGCCGTCGAGGCGGATGCCGCGGAAGCTGGGCGGCAGGTCGCGCCGCGGCCCGTAAAACGGGTAATGCATGTCGAACAGCAACGGATTGCGGGTGTTGCGAATGCAGATGTTCCGGTATTGCACCTCGCGCACCACTCCGCCCCGGCTGACGTTCGACTTGATGCGAATGCCGTTGTCGGCGCCATCAATCGTCAGGTTCGCCACCCGTATGGCGCGCACCCCGCCGTTGGTTTCGCTGCCGATGGAGATGCCGTGCCCGGTGTAGAAATGGTTGTCGGTCACGCTGATGTGCTCGGCCGGGCCGCCGTTGCCGGCCTTGATGGCGACATCGTCGTCGCCGGCGTGGATCCAGCAGCGGGTGATGGTCACGTCCGAGGCGCTGAGCGGATCGATCCCGTCGGTATTGCGCGCCCGTTGAGGCGAGTCAATCCGCACTCCCCAGGCGGTCAGCCCGTCGCCGCCGTTGAACAGGACGTGGAAGTTCGGCGAGTTCCGCAGCGTTATCCGGTAGAGGGTGAAACGGTTGCAGTGGTTCAGCACCAGCAGCCGGGGGCAATTCTGATTCAATCGCCGGGCCTTTGCTTGCTGCGCCAGCTCCCACCAACTGGCGGCAGGGCCGGGCTGGAGCAGCGGCGCCCAGCCGCGCCCGTCAATCGTTCCCGCTCCCATCACCGCCGCCCCGTCCACCCGCTCGCCGGTGATCAAAGCCCGGCAGCCGCGTCCGTCGCGATTGACCACGCCGCAACTGCCCGGCCGCCGGTCGAACTGTCGCGGGTCGCGTGAAGCCAGCAGCACCACCCGCTGCCCGATAACCAAGGCTGCGGTGCGGCGCAGTTGCAGCGGGCCTGCCACAAACGCCCGCTCCGCCCCCGCCGCCTGCAGATACACCCCCTGGCCCGCCGGGCAGGCGTCCAGTGCGGCTTGTATGCGCGCCGTATCCAGCCGGGTTTCATTCTTCGCGGCGACGGTTTCTGCGAACGTGCCCGCCGGCGAGCCGGGCGGCGCGGGTATGATCAGCAGCCGCTTGCGCGCCGTCAGCCGGGCACAGGCAGGGGGCAGGGAAGGCCGCTGGATCCGTCTGCGGTCCTGGGCTTGCAGCCCCGCCGCTCCCACCAGACCCAGCCCGGCGGCCAGCAGGCCCGCGCTCCCTCGAATGACTCGACCCCAACGCCGGCTTGGCTTCATGAAATTTGCTGGCGGAGCGCCGGATTTTTTGGCGACCCGGTTTTACCGCCATCCTTGTTTTAATGCGGCGCCGCGCGCCGCAATCGCCGCCGGCCGGCCGGTTTGGCTGCGTGCCGCCGCGCCGTGCGCTCCGCTCAGGACGCGTACCGCTCCCCACACCAACATTGCGGTTGCCGTAAAGATCAGGGTAAAAAATACGATCGCCATTAAGGCATTGGTCCGCGGCGATAACTCCCGCAGCGCGGTTTCGCCCGATGGCGGGCTGCACGCCGCGGTCAGAGTCGCCTGCTCGGTCTCGAACAGCGCTTGGGCGACCTCGGCGTCCGTCGGTTCCGGCGCGGCCACGTTATGCTCGGAATGCCGTAATTCGTCCACTGCTGAAACCTCCTGATGCAGCATCATACCCCGGCCATCAGGCGGGCGCACGCCCGGAGCGCTTAGAATAAGCAGCGGGGTTGAAGGGAGTCGAACCATGATGCGCCTACCCGCTCGCCTGGGCCGTATCCTCCTGCTGCTCGCGGGGATGTGGGCCTCTGCCGCCGCCGGTGCGCAAATCCCGGTGCGCGTCGAGCGCCTGTCGCCGGCGCTCGATCGTATTCTGCCGCGTCATTTCCGTCTGGTTCGCGTCGGCGGCGGGTTCCATTGGGTGGAAGGCCCGGTCTGGACTCGGGCCGGCTACCTGCTCTTCGCCGATATTCGCGACAATCGCATCATGCGCTGGCGCCCGCGGCAGGGCTTCAGCGTGTTCATGCACCCCAGCGGCTATCTCGGCCCCGGCCGCTACGCCGGCCCGGAATCCGGCTCCAACGGCATGACGCTCGACCCGCGCGGGCGCCTTACCGTTGCCGGCCATGCCCAGCGCGACGTCTGGCGCCTGGAATCGCTCCGCCCCGGCGCCCGCCGTACGATCCTCGCCGACCGCTATCAGGGCCGGCGGTTGAACAGCCCCAACGATCTGGTTTACGGCCCGCGCGGCGCGCTCTACTTCACCGACCCTCCCTACGGCCTGCCCCTGCAAAATGATCATGATCCGTCCAAGCAGTTGCGCGTCAATGGCGTCTATCGCCTCCCTCGTGCCGCTTCCCGTCCACCCGGCAGCCGCCCCGCCCGCCACCTGCAGTTGCTGGTCGCCAGCCTGCCCCGCCCGAATGGCATCGCCTTCTCCCCGCATCGCCATTATCTGTACGTGGATAATTCCGCCCCGCGCCGCTTCTGGATGCGTTATCCGGTGCGCCCCGATGGCACGCTCGGCCCCGGGCACATGTTTTACGACGCCAGCTCGCGCCCGGAAAAAAGCAGCCCGGACGGCATGAAGGTGGACCGCGCCGGCAATATCTACAGCGCCGGCCCTGGCGGGCTCTGGATTTTCTCCGCCCGCGGCCGCCGCCTCCTGGGCATCGTGCATCTGCCCGAAGTCATGGCCAATTGCGCCTGGGGCGGCGCCGATGGCCGCACCCTCTACATCACTGCCAACACCAGCCTCTACCGCCTGCGCTTGAAAATTCCTGGCCTGCGCCCCTGATGAAGTCCCGGCTATCAGTTGGGTTGGCTACCGTCTAAAATTCGGGGCCGTGGCGTTCGCTTCCGGGAAAAACCCCCGCGCGCCCCGCTACCCGCCGGGTTGCTTCGTCCCTGACCTGACCGAAGTCAATTCTTGATGTGCCAGCCTAATCTTTTGCTAGGGCTGGATTTGTAGCCGTTCTGATCGTTGTCAATTTTGGACGCAGCGCCGGCTTTTTCATATTGAAAACTATCTCAGCTAGTACATCATCACTAGCGGCGTATTCCTTTTTTTTGTTAGTCGTTGGCCAAAGTGTGTGAGGCAACGTTTATGAATTACCAGGTCGTGAAAAGGGGTGTGTGGATGTCTCCTCGTCATTCCCGTCGTTTCTCCTTGAGCAATGTCCTGATGCTGCTGGCGGTGGCGGCGCTGCTATTGCCGCGGGTGCGCGTCTGGGCGCAGGGTGGTCTGGCTACGGTCAATGGCACCGTGTACGACGTGACTCATAAGGTCGTGCCCGGGGCGCAGGTCACGCTGACCAATGAAAGATCGGGTGAGATCCGCCAGGTGAAGTCCAATGGCGCCGGTGTGTTCAATTTCCCCGGCGTGCCGCAGGGTCTCTATTCGGTGACGGTGACCAAGACCGGATTCGCGGCGTTGACCAAGACCAACATCGCGGTCAATGCCTCCGAAGACATCAAAGTCACGGATTTGACCCTGAAGCCGGGCTCGGTGACGCAAACGGTCTCGGTGCGGGGGACGGCATATTACGCGGTTCCGCTCAGCTCGGGGGCGAAGCAGAACGTGCTCACCTCGCAGCAGATTCAGAACACGCTGGTGGAGTCGCGCGATGCGGTCGAGTTGTTGAAGATTCTGCCCGGTGTGGTGAACTTCGGCTACAACCCGGCGCAGGCCTCCGGCTACGGCTCCGGCGTGGGCAACAATACCTTCACCATCAATGGCACCCGCGGCGACACCATCCAGGAAAGTTTCGACGGCGCCGACAACATTGACCCTGGCAACTACGGCGGCAACGCGGCCATGCCCGACGTGGACATGATTTCCCAGGTGACGGTGCAGACCTCGAACTTCAGCGCTTCCAACCCTAAAGGTCCGACCGTAATTAGCGCGGTCACCAAGGCCGGCGGCAGCTCCTACCATGGCGAAGTGTACTATTCCACCCGTCTGTCGCAGTTCAATGCCAACGATTGGCAGAGCAATCAAAACCACGCCACGCGGCCGGCATCGAAGTTCTACTATCCCGGCTTCAATATCGGCGGTCCGGTGATCATTCCGGGCACGAGCTTCAATAAGCATCACGACAAGATGTTCTTCTGGGCCGGCTTTGAATATATGAAGCAGAACCAGGATACCGGCTTTTTCGATACCGTGGTGCCGACGGCGGCGATGCGCCAGGGCGATTTCACCTATGATCCCTGGGCGATGGTCTGTCCGGATTGTTGGTCGAAAGATAAATCCGGGAAAATCGTTCCCAACTCGGCCTATCCCGCGTCCTGGCAAGTGGCCCCGGCGACCTTCGGCAATCAAGGTGGCCAGCCCTGTGTCCAGGGCAATGAGAACTATCTGACGCCGGTGCAGCCTTCCTGCTTGGGCGTAGGGCTGATGAATCCCAAGGCCTTCGATTCGAATGGGGTCGCACTGATGAGCATGATTCCGCTGCCCAACGCCGACCCCGCGCAGCACTTCGGCAATAATTTCGTTTCCCAGATTCTCGCGCCCACCAACCATAAGACTTTCCGCGCGCGCGTGGATTACGACTTCAGCCCCAATACCAAGCTGTACATCGTCGCCGACCGCGATTCGGAATTTCAGTACCAGCCCTATGGTTTGTGGTGGCACAATTCCGATATTCCGTATCCGGGCCAGCAGGATAACTGGGATCACTCCTACCAGATTTCCGGCACCTTCATCACCACTTTGAGCCCGACCTTGACCAATGAAGTTCAGGTCGGCAGCACTCGCATTGTATTCAATAACGGCTTGCAGGACCCCAGCAAGGCAAGCCTGAGCGGCGTCGGCTATACCTATAACGGAATCTATAAAAATACCACCGGGTTTGTGCCGAGCTTCGGTTCCTGGGGCGGCGGCTTTCCCGATGTCATGGATATGCAAGGCGCCGAGGGCCCCAACGATTTTGGCTGGAAATGGAACAACGATGTGCGCGACGACCTCTCGAAAGTGGCCGGCAGCCATGTGCTGAAGTTTGGCGTCTATTACGAGCACGTCACCAACACCCAGCCGGTGGGTGATCCCCGGGGCACTTACCAGTTGGGATGGAACGGATGCGATGCGTGTGGTTGGGACCAGACCAACACGAACAATGCCGTCGGCGACCTGTTGATTGGGCATGTTGCTGCCTGGAACCAGGACAACGCGGTGTTGACCGGCTATACCTATGATAATGAGTTGGATTTCTACGGCCAGGATAGCTGGAAGGCCACGCCGCAGTTGACCTTGAACTACGGCTTGCGCGTTTACTACTCGCCCTTCATGGAAGAAAAATACGGTCGCCAGGCCGTTTTCAATATCAACGCTTATCAGGGCCCGCTGTGCGTGAATCCCGGCATCATGGGCTGCGGCACCGATGCCACCTTGCAGCAGGATGGCCTGCAAACCCCCATGGTCGGCGGTAACGCGCCCTTATCCGCCTATTCCGGCGTGCAAAGCCACTCCACCAATCCGAATGTCTCGATGGGCGGCTTCCCCTCGCCCGGCCTGGAATATGCCCCCAATGTCGGCTTCGCCTACGACCTGACCGGCAAGGGCAATAGCGTCATTCGCGGCGGCTTCGGCATGTACTACTACCGCGATGAGGGCAACTTCTTCTTCAACGCCATCACCAATCCGCCCTACCTGCTGCACGGCAGCCCGGCCAGCGCGCATACGCTGCTCCAGGTCAATAATCCGAATAACCTCGCGGGCGTGGGGAAAGTCAGCCTGGATGTGCTCGATCCGTACAACAATCGCATCCCGATGACCGAGAGCTACAGCCTGACCTGGTCGCAGCGCATCGGCTTCCAAACCGTGATGGAGGCCAGCTATGTCGGTAACTCCAGCTTCCACCAGGACACCCCCGGCGGCAGCGGCAACGGCGGCTATGACCTGAACGCCGTACCCTGGGGCGCGGAAATGCAATATGAGTCCGTCTGCAATCAGCCCAATGCGCCCGCGGAATATAATTGCGGCAACCATGACGATAACTGGTGGCGCCCTTACCAGAACTACGGCACCATCACCTGGTACACCCATAGCCTGGACCAGAACTACAACGCCTTCCAGCTCAGCTTGACCCGCACGGCCGGCCGGCTTAGCTATGCGATCAACTACACCTTCAGCAAGGCGTTGGGTGAATCCGGCGTCTTCAACTCCAACGGCAACGTGGTGGATCCGTTCGATGCCCGCGGCCGCAGCTATGGCCCTGTGCCGTATGACCGCACCCACGTGCTGAATGTGACCTACAGTATCCTGCTGCCCGATTTCGGCAAGAAATGGTTTGGCGGCAACGCCATCGCCGGCGGCTTCCTCGATGGCTGGCAGCTCTCCGGCATCAGCAGCATCTCCAGCGGCATGCCGTTTACCTTTGGCAATGGCCAGAATGGTCAGGCGCATGGCTTTGGCTCTGTCTCCTGCCCGACCTCGGGCATCATGCCGAGCGGCTTCCACTGTACGCCCGTCCCGGGTGGCCTCAATTTGAACGGCGATACCATCAACGGCACCCCCGATTCCACCGTCAATATGTTCGTGGTCTGCGATCCCACCACCGGACTGCATAAAAATCAGTTCTTTAACGCCCAATGCTTCAAATCGCCCAGCCCGGGGGTCAATGGCGAATACCAGTTCCCCTATATCCATGGGCCTTCGTTTATGAGCAATGATCTGGGCATCTTCAAGAACTTTGCGCTGGGCAAGAGCGAATCGCAAAAAATTCAGGTGAGAGTGGAAGGTTTCAATTTCCTGAATCATGCCAATTGGCAGATCACCAACTCGAACCTGCAATTCGCTAATTACAATGCTCATCCCTACTCGATTTCCCCGACTACGGCTGGCGGCATCGCGCCGGGCTTCCTGACCGAAAAAGCGGGGAACCGGGTGATCGAGTTTGAAATTAAATATATCTTCTAGTCTAAAAGGACTGTCACTACGGTCCTGAAATTGATGGGAGACATGATTGGGTTCATGTCTCCCATCTTTTTTATTGGGCGGGAGCTTTTCACCGGGCTAAGATTAAATCCAGCAAGCGGTTATGTATGAGGTTCCAGCGAGGTTGGAAGCACGGCGGCTGGCCCGTGGCGTGGCGGCCGGGCTGGGCTTTTTCCTGGCCGCTGTTCTGCTGGCTGCCCAGAGCGCTTCGCCGGCCGCGGCGGGGGAAGCGGCGCTGAAGGCGGCTGAATGGCGCGCCGCGGTGGCCGATTTCCAGCTTGCCTTGAAAGCCGATCCGGCGCAGCCGCGTCTGTGGGCTTCGCTGGGCGTCGCCCAGGCTGCGCTCGGCCGGTATGCCGCCGCGGCGGCCGCCGATCGCCGTGCTCTCCGCCTCTACCCCCGCCTGCGCGCGGCGCGGGTGAATCTGGCGCTGGCGGAGTTCAAGCGCGGCCGCTACGCCGCTGCCGCCGCCGCATTCGAGCGCTATCGCCGCGATTTCAGCCGGGCCGATTTTCGTGCCACTCTGCTCGAAGCCAATTGCGAGCTCAACCTGGTGCAGTACGCGCGCGCGATTGCGCTGGCCACCCGTCTGCTGCCTGCCGCGCGCGATAATCCGCTGCTCGACTATATCCTTGGCGTCGCTTATTTTAGCCAGGCCAACGCCGCCGCCGGCGCTCCCTGGCTCCGCCGCCTCGCCGGCCATGTCTCCGATCCCCAGGCCCGCACCCTGCTTGCCGACGCCCATGGACGTCTGGCGATGCTGTTGCTGAAGAACGGGCATACGGCTGCGGCTCTGCGCCACTTCCGCCAGGCCGAGGCCCTCGATCCGAATAACTACGACACCAATTTCTACCTCGGCTACCTCCATCGCCAGCGCGGGGAATGGAAAGCCGCCGAAATCCATCTCCGCCGCGCGATGGCGCTCTCTCCCCGCGCCGCCGGCCCGCGCTACCAGCTTGGGCTGCTTGAACTGACCCTCGGCCATCCCCATCGCGCGCTGCCCCTGTTGCGCGCCGCTGTCCGGCTGCAACCCGGCAATGTCACCGCGCATGTACAACTGGCGCAACTCTATTTCCGCCTGCATCGGCCGCGGCGGGGCGCTCGCGAACAGGCCCGGGTTCAACGCCTGCTGGCCCGCCAGCACGCTTCCTCCTCCCCGGCGCCGCTGCGCCCCCATCACCCCTGATGAATCTACGGAATCTATTCCCGTCGCTCTGTCTGCGCCGCCTCTCGGGCCGGCGTGCCTTCGGCCAGGTTCTGGTCCTGGTAGCGGGCTTGGCCTTCGCCATCTGGCCGCAGGCGCCCGCCGCCCCCCCGCCGGTGGCCAGCGCCGCGGCAGCTTCGCTCCGCGCTCGCGCGCTCACCGCCTTACAGCAAGGACACAAGCGCCTGGCGGCGCGGCGCTTCCAGCGCGCCTTGCAGGCCGACCCTAATTGGGTGCAGGGCTGGTGGTCGTTGGGCACGCTGCTCTACGACGGCAATCAATATCCCGCCGCCGCCGTGGCTTACGCCCGCCTCACCCGCCTGATTCCCCATGCCGGCGCCCCTTGGGTGATGCTCGGCTTGTGCGACTTCGAAATGCGCAACTACGGCCTCTCGCTGCAGCATATTCAGGAAGGCCGCGCCCTGGGCCTGCCGCCCGATAAGAACCTGCAGGCGGTGGCCCTCTACCACCAGATTCAAGACCTGCTGGCTGTCGGCAATTTCGTGCACGCCGGCTTCCTGGTGCGTACCTTCGCCAACAAGCACCAGGCCTATCCGGGCATCATCCTTGCTGCCGGGCTGGCGGCGCTGCGCTATCCGCTGATTACCGAAAACCTAAAAACGGTCATGACGCGCGCGCGTTATCGCCTCATTCGCGACGTCGGCGAGGCCGTGTATCTCGCCCGGGAGCGGAAACTCGATCTCGCCCGCGCGCGTATGGCGGCGCTGGTCCGGCAGTATCCCCGCGTGCCGTTCCTGCATTACACTTACGCCGATATCCTGCGCAGCGCCGGCCTGCGGCCGCAGGCGGAAGCCGAGATGCAGCGTGAGTTGGAGGTCAATCCGAACTCGGTGACTGCCCTCCTGCAGCTTTGCGCCGACAAGCTGGAAGACAATCAAAAGCCCGCCGCCCTGGCCCTAGCCCGGAAAGCCGGCGCGCTTGCCCCCGACAACTTCGCCGTATACTACATGCTTGCCCTGATCCAGTTTCGTTCCGGGCACCCCCGGCAAGCGCTAAAGCCGGCGCAACAGAGCCAATTGCTCAGCCCCGACGACAGCCAGGTCTCTTATCTGCTGGCGCAGATTGATATCCGCCTGCACCGCACGGCCGATGCCCGCCGCGAATATCAAAGGTTCCAGCGGTTGCGGAAGATCTCATCCACCTATATGAACGAGGGCGTGCTGCCGGCTTCCGTCTATCTTCATCCCCATCCCCCGGCCCCCGGCCCGGCAACGCATTAGCTCGAATTCAGCGCGGTTCTACCACTTTGATCCGCCGGTCGGCCTTGAGATTGCGCAGCCGCTGCTTGCATCCGGACGGCCAGAGGATGATTAATTCTTCCACCCGCCCCGACTTCCCCAGCCCAAAATGCACCGGGCCGTGGCTGGAAGAGGCATAGCCGACGCTGCTGGTCTGGTGATTCCATTGCAGGCCCGCCGCGGTGCGCACCCGCAGGCGCGCCCCAATGCCATCGCGGTTGCTGCGTGTTCCCTCCAGTTCGATCTCCAGCCAGTGCGCTTCCGGGGAGCGGTTCAGCCATAATTCCGCCGGCGCGTCCAGCGCCGTGGTGACGATATCCACCCGGCCGTCGCCATCCAGGTCGCCAAATGCGCAGCCGCGGTGCCGCGCCGCGGGCAGGGCGGTAAAACCCGCCGCGGCTGTCAGCGCCTGCCAGCGCCCGCTCGCGCCCAGGTTGCGGAAGACGGTATTCGGTTGCCGGATCGGCGTCTCCGGCTTGGGCAGCGCCTCGACGTGCCCCCGCGCCACGAACAAGTCCTTCCAGCCATCGTTGTCGAAATCGAAGAAGCCGACGCCATAGCCGCCCATTTCCCAGCTCTCCGCCCGCAGGCCGCTGCTGTAGGTCGCGTCGTCGAAGCCCCGGCCGTGAAGATTGCGGAAATATGGAAAGGTCTGCCGGTTGAGGGCCGCATAGGCGATATCCGCCCAGCCGTCGTTGTTGGCGTCGCGGAAATCACTGCCCATGCCGGAAATGAACTGCCCATTGCTCGAAATCGCCACCCCCTCCTCCAGCGCCACCTCTTCGAAGCCGTTGCCCCGGTTGTGGAACAGAAAATTGAGACTGGTGTCGTTGGTAACGAACAGGTCCGGGCGGCCGTCGTGGTCGTAATCCGCCATGGACACGCTCATACCTTTGCCGACGTGCCGGCGCAGGCCCCAGGCGGCGGAAACATCCTCGAAGGTGCCGTCGCCGCGGTTGAGAAAGAGCTGGTTGGGGGTGCCGGCGTAGCGTTCCGGCTGGCAGTAATCGTACTGCCCGCGGTAGCCGCAGAGCGGCTCGTGGGCATAGTTCCATTGCAGGTAATTGCAGACGAACAGATCCAGCCGGCCGTCGTTGTTGACGTCCACCCAGCACGCTCCGACCGCCCACAGCGGCCCGTATTCCGGATCGTGCCAGCGCTCCAGCCCGGCTTGCCGGGTGACGTCGGTGAAGGTGCCGTTGCCATTGTTGTGATAGAGCGTATTGCGGTGCACGCCCGCCACGAACAGGTCGGGATAGCCGTCGTTATCGTAATCGCCCACCGCCGCTCCGGTGGCGTAGCCCAGCCCGGCCAGCCCGGCGCGCGCGGTCACGTCCTGAAAACGCCCGTGACCGTCATTGCGCAGCAGGCGGTTGGCGTATTTGGCGTGATCCTTGGTCAAAGTCGCCAGGTTCGCTCCATTGGCGAAAAAAAGGTCCAGGTGGCCGTCGCGGTCGTAGTCGAAGACGGCCACGCCGCCCGCCATGGTTGCCGGCACATGGCGCAGGCTCGTCTCGTCGTTTTCCAGCCGGAAGGGAAGGACTCGCGGTTCGAACCGGATGGGCGCGCTCGCCGCCGCGGGCCGTGCCGGCATCATTCCGGCCGCGGCCAGCATCTTTAAAAGCTGCCGCCGATTGGGGTTCGCTTCCCGCATCCCACGCCGATTATAGCGGCTGATCCACTGGTGAACTGCGCGAACGCGTTCAGACGTGCGCTGCATCATTTCGCGGCGCCAGCCGTTCGCATCCCGGCGGCTTTCGCGCCGGCCGCGGTACAGGAGTACACTTTTTGCAGAGAGGCTTGCGGCTCCCGTGGCCGCCGTCCGTCATTGGCGCCGGAGTGGATCATGCGTTACACCCTGCTTGCCACACTGGTGTGGATGGCCGCCGCCACCGCCGCCGCCCCGCAAACCCATCCCCCCGCCGCCTCCCGCCTCACGATCCATAAAAATGTCGGTGAAGTGGTGATTGACCTGGTGGTTACCGATGCCCACGGCAAGCTGGTTCGCCAACTTCGGCCCGCCGAGTTGCAGGTGCTCGACAATCTCCATCCGCAGAAAATTCTCAGCTTTCGCCGCGTTTCCGCCTCGGTGCATCTGACCGGCGAGCTGATCCGGCAAGCGGGCCTGCCCAGCCGCTTCCGCGCCCAGCCGTTCAACCTGGTGGCGCTGGTTTTCGATCGCCTGGGGACGGCGGGGCAAGTCCTGGCGCGGCAAGCGGCGCGCCAATTGATTGCCAATCTTGGCCCGCGCGACTATGTCGCCGTCTTCGGCGTGGGGCATGCGCTCGCCTTGCTGCAGGATTTCACCCTGAACAAAACCCTGGCCCTGCGCGCCATCAATGCCGCTACCAGCGGCGCCTCCCGCAGCTACCAGGAAATGGCGGAAGCCGGCCGGATCTTGATGATGCAGACCATCGCGCAGACCGAGGTGAAAGAAGGCAAGCAGCCGATTGCCTATCAGCAGGCAGTCTTTCAATCCCTCACCAACGGCGATGCCGGCACCGCTCCCGGCTTCAATCCCCTGGAACAGTTGTCGCCCACCCAAATCATCCTGACCCATATTCTGGCCCGCGACCTGATGGCGTCCGCGGCCGCCGTCGCCGAAGATCGGAGTTGGGCCAGCCTGGGCGCGCTCGAACATCTCGTGCATGCCCTCCAGCCGCTGCCGGGCCGCAAATCGGTGGCTTACTTTAGCCAGTTGCTGCGGGTGGATAACAACACCAATGCGTTGTTTCAACGCCTGGTACGGGATTCCAATCGCGCCGGCGTCAGCTTTTATCCGGTGGATACGCGCGGCTTGAGCGTCCATTCCAGCGCCGCGCAGCAGCGCGACAGCCTGAACTTCGCCGTTGCCGTCAGTCAGGACAATTCGCTGGCGAATGCCCGCGAGCGCACGACTTCCGAGCAGGCGCATGAGTTCGATGCCGTCGCCGATGTGCAATACGCCGGCCGGCTCACCAACCTGGCCGCCCTTGCCGCCGCGACCGGCGGTTTTCTCTCGGCCCGCAGCAATAACCTCGATCCCTATATGCGCCGTCTGGCCGGCGATCTCGGCCACCAATACGAACTGAGCTATTCCCCCGCATCGGGCATGGATGGCGCCTATCATTCCATTACCATCCGCATTCCCGGTCATCCCGATTGGCGCGTGCGCGCCCGCAAGGGTTACTTCGCCATCCCCCGAATGGCCTCTCCAATCGAGACCTACGCCCTGCCCGCCCTGGCGCTGCTGCAGCGGCCTCAGCCGGCGCATGATTTTGCCTTTGGCTTGGCCGGCTACGAGTTTCCCGAAGATCCCCGCGAACCCACTCTCGATCTGGTCGCCGCCGTGCCGCTCGCCGGCCTCCGGCCTTATCCCGCGCCCGCCGCCAGCGTGGCGAAAAATCCGAAATTGCAAGGCCGCGATCTGCTGCATGTAGTGGTGCTGCAACTGGTGCGTGACCGGCAGGGACGCATCGTCCGCAACTTCAGCCGTCAATATGAATGGTCGGCGCCTCCGGCCGCGCTGGCGCGTTTTCAACATAAGACGATGATCTTTCGTCGCTTGCTGCGGCTGCCCGCTGGCGCTTATACTCTCGCCACCGCGATCTACGAGCCGCATGGGCATGCGGCCAGCGTGCGGCAGCGGGCGTTGCAAGTGGCCGCGGCTCTGCCCGGCGGCTTGCGCTTGTCGAGCATCGTGCCGGTGAGCGCCGCCTCGCCGCTGGCCGCCGCGCCGGCGCATTTCGATCCGCTCTACCCCCGCATACAGGGGCAATGGCTGCGCATTGATCCCAGTTCCGGCAATGTGCTGCCGGAGATCAAGGGCAAGCCGCTGGGCTTTTACTTTATCGCCTACCTGCCGCCGGGCGCACCCCCGGCCCGTGCGGAGCTGGCGTTTTACCGGGCCGGGATGCCCTTTGCCGGCTTGCGCCTGGCGCTGCCGCCGCCCGACGCCCGGGGGCGCGTTCCATTTCTCGCCCGTGTTGATGACTCCTCGCTGCCCCCGGGCAGTTACCGGTTGCGCATCACCGTTCACTCCGGCGCCCGTTCCGCCGCGCGCAGCCTGAAGTTTCGCATTGTTCGGCCCATGCCGGCGCATTAGCGCGAAGATAACCATGCCGGGTTGATATTGGCGGATGGATGCGGCTATAAAGGAAGCGGTGAAGGTTAGGGACGTAATCGGTATGGTTAAGCTTCCTTTCTACGCTGGCTTGCTGTTTGCTCTCGTAACCGCCGCGCTGCCGCAGGCCCGCCCCGCCGCCGCTCCGCCCTCGAAATTTCATGCCAACGCCGGCGAAGTGCTGGTGGATCTGGTCGTGACCGATGCCCACGGCAAAATCATCCCCGGAATCCGCCCCGGCCAGTTGGAAGTGCTCGACAATCATCAGCCGCAGAAAATCCTCAGCTTCCGCCGCGTCAGCCAGTCGGTCAACCTCTCCCGGTCGCCCCTGGCCGGCGGCAATTTATCCGCCGCGCTGCGTCTGCAGCCGTTCAACCTGATCCTCCTGGTTTTCGATCGCATGAATGTTGCCGACCGCGTCCTGGCCCGGCAGACCGCCGGCTCCTTTATTCAACACAACCTGGGCCGGCGCGATTATGTCGCCGTTTTTACGATTGACCAGAAGCTTTACGCGCTGCAGGATTTTACCCTGGATAAACCGCGGCTGCTGCGCGCCATTGCCGCCGCCACTTCCGGCACCAGCACGCATTACCGCCGGCAGACCTTGAATGGCCAGGATATGATGGTCAACGCGCTGCAAGAAGTGCAGGTCGCGCTTGCCACCCGCACTCCGGAAGGCCCGAATGGCGTGCCCGGGCCGCCCGATATCGCACACCTGATTGACGGCTGGATGAAAGAAGCGGTGGCGCATTCCCTGCTTAGCGCCGCCGCCATGAAAGGACAGCAATCAAGCTGGGCCACCCTCACCGCCTTGCGCAGCATCGTCCGGGCTATGCAGCCGCTGACCGGCCGCAAGGAACTGGTCTATTTCAGCCGCAATCTGCCGGTGGACGCCAATACCGGTTTTATGCTGCGCAACCTGGTGCGCGACGCCAACCGCGCCCAGGTCAGTTTTTATACCGTCGATCCGGAAGGCTTGAGCACGATATCCAGTTCCAGTGAAATGCTGCATAGCTTGAACTACGCCGCCGGCGTCAGCTATGCCAATGCGAATTCCGTTCCCGCCGGGCCGGGCGGCATCACCCAGGAGCAGGCCAACGAATTTCAGGCGGTGGCCAACGTCAAATACTCCGGCCGCTTGTCCACCATGTATGAGCTGGCGTCCGAAACCGGCGGCTTTCTCGCCGCCCATACCAACAATCTGGCCCCCTATATGCGCCGCCTGGCCGGCGACATCAATGGCCATTACGAGTTGACCTATGCTCCGCATTCCGGCCTGAACGGCGCCTGGCACGCCATTTCAATTCGAATCCCCGGGCATCCCGATTGGCGCGTGCGCGCCCGCAAGGGCTATTACGCCGTGCCGCGCACCGCCTCTCCGGTGGCCGCCTACGCCGCCCCCGCCCTGGCGCTGCTCCAGCAGCCTCAGCCCGCGCACGATTTTCCCTTCGGCATTGCCGGCTACCAGTTTCCTGAAAATCCCCGCGCGCCGACCCTCGACCTGATTGCCGCCGTTCCCTTGGCCGGCTTGAAACCGTATCCCGCGCCCGCCGCGGCGGTGGCGAAAGATCCTAAATTGAAAGACCGCGATCTGGTGCGCATCGTGGTTATGCAAATGGTGCGCGATCGCCGGGGTCGGATCGTCCGCAACTACAGCCATCAATATGAGTGGTCGCTGCCGCCGGGCGGGCTGGCGCGGTTTGCGTCGAAAACTATGGTGCTGCACCGCTCAATTCATTTGCCTGCCGGCGAGTACTCCCTCCAGACGGCAATTTACGACCCGCACAATCATGCCGCCAGCGTGCGCACCACCGCGCTGCATGTGACTACCGCAATGCCCCAGGCGCTGCGGTTGTCGAGTATCGTGCTGGTCAGCGGCACATCTCCCTTGCGCACGCCGCCCGCGCACTATGATCCCCTGAACGTGCGCACCCAGGGACAACTGCTGCATATTTTCCCCAACGCCGGAAATGTGCTGGCCCCGGTCAAGGGCCAGCCGATGGGATTTTATTTCATCGCCTACCTGCCCAAAGGCGCGGCTCCGGCGAAAGTGGCGATGACGTTTTTCCGCGGCTATCGTCATTTTCAGGGCGGTGTGCCTTTCTCCGGCCTCAACGGCCCGCTTCCGGCTCCCGATGCCCGCGGCCACATCCCTGTCTTCGCCCGCATTGCCTCCAATGCACTGCCCCCCGGCCAATACGAGCTGCGGGTCAAGGTCGAAGCTGGCGCCCTCTCCGCCACCCGCCGCCTGGCATTTAGCGTCGCTTCGCCTGCTTCCGTTGGCCCACATTCCCCTCACGATTAAAGCTGAAAATTTTCCGGCCGGTCGCTGTTGACGGATGGCTGTATTACCCGCGGGCGGTAGTTCTATACTGTTTCCGCCCATGAAAAAGTTACTTTTCGCCGCTCTGCCGATGCTGGCCGCCTCCGCCTGGCTCGGCGCCCAAGCTCCCGCGCGGTATCGTCCCTCGGCGGTCACGCTCGCCCGCTGGCGGCGCGAAGCGGCCGCGGTCACCATCACCCGCGATCGCTATGGCATCGCCCATATCCATGGCCGCTCCGATGCCGATGCCGTCTTCGGCATGGAGTATGCCCAGGCGGAAGACGACTTCCACCGCATCGAAGAAAATTATGTGGTCAACCTCGGACGCACCGCCGAATACCAGGGCGCCGCGGCCATCTATGCCGATCTGCGCGTGCGGCTGTTCGTGCACCCTCGCGTCCTGAAGTCCAGGTACGCCTCCAGCCCGCTCTGGCTGCGGCAGTTGATGGATGCCTTTGCCGATGGCTTGAATTTTTATCTCTATACTCATCCCCGGGTGCATCCCCAAGTGATCGCTCATTTTGAGCCCTGGATGGCGCTGGCCTTTACCGAAGGCAGCATCGGCGGCGACTTGTTCGAAGTCAATCTCCCCCGCCTGGCTGCCTTCTACCGCATGGAATCGCCCGAGGGAAAGCTGCCGGCGCGGCTGGCCGCGCTCGCCTCCGCCCCGTCGCGTCCGCACCCCGCTCCCTGGGTGTTGCCTGAACCCGGCGGCTCCAACGGCATCGCGATTTCCGGCAAAATCGCGCTCGATCGCCATGCCCTGCTCTACCTCAACCCGCATGTCTCGTTTTACTTCCGCTCCGAGTTGCAGATGGCCAGCGATCAGAATCTCGATGCCTACGGCGCCGTGACCTGGGGACAGTTCTTTATCTACCAGGGCTTCAACCGCACCTGCGGCTGGATGCATACTTCGAGCGGCGTGCAGAATGTGGACCGCTTTCTCGAAACCGTTTCCCGCCGCGGCGCCGGCTACGTTTACCAATATGGCTCGCGCGAACTGCCCGTCACCACCCGCCGGGTCGTCATCCTTTATAAGACCGCGCATGGCATGGCGCGCCGCATCTTCACCGTTTTTTACACCCAGCACGGTCCGATCATCGCCAAAATCGGCCGCCGTTGGGAAAGCGTGCACCTGATGCAGCGGCCGGTGCGCGCCCTGACCCAGGATTTCGAGCGCATGACGGCGCGCGGCTACGCCGATTTCCGCCGCGTCATGCAGCTCCACACCAACTCCTCCAATAACACCATCTTCGCCGACGCCGCAGGCAATATCGCCTACTGGCATGCCGACTGGATCCCCCGCCGCAGCGACCAATTCAACTGGTTCAAGCCGGTGGACGGCAGCAACCCCGCTACCGCCTACCACGGTCTGCTCACCCTCGCCCAGACCCCGCACTTGCTGAACCCGCCCAATGGCTGGCTTTACAACTCCAACAACTGGCCCTGGTCGGCCGCCGGCCGCTATAGCCCCAAACGCCGGGATTTCCCCCGCTACGTGGACCACGGCACGGAAGAGTCGCCGCGCGGCTACCATGCCTTGCGCCTCTTTACCGGCAGTAAAAACTGGACCATGGCCAGCCTCCTTGCCGCCGGCTTCGACAGTTATCTGCCCGCCTTTGCCCGGCTGATCCCGCGCCTGCTGCGCGCCTATGATGCGCTGCCCGCCGCCAGTCCGTTGCGCCCCCGCCTCGCCGCCCCGGTTACGGTGCTGCGCGGCTGGAATTACCGCTGGGGCTTCCATTCGGTCGCCACTTCGCTCGCCGTCTTCTGGGGCGCCGATGCCTGGCGCCGCCTTGGCCCCGCCGCCCGCGCTGCCCGCTTGTCGGTCGAGGATTATGTCGCCGGCCGCGCCTCCAACGCCGAGCTGCTGGCTTCGCTCTCCGCCGCCGTCGCCCGGCTCACCTCCGATTTCGGCTCCTGGCAGACCCCCTGGGGCAATATCAATCGTTACCAGCGCCTCGACGACAGCATTGCTCATCCCCATTTCTCCGACGCCCGCCCCAGTCTCCCCGTCCCGTTCACCTCCTCTATCTGGGGCTCGCTCGCCGCCTACGGCTCGCATCCGTTTCCCAATACCAAAAGGTGGTATGCCAATTTCGGCAACAGCTTCGTCGCAGTGGTCGAGTTCGGCCCGCGCGTGAAAGCCTGGGCCGTCTCGACCGGCGGTGAAAGCGGTAACCCGCGCTCGCCTCATTTCTCCGATCAGGCCGTCCGCTATGTCACCGGCAACCTCCGCCCGGTGTATTTCTACCCCGATCAGCTTGCCGGCCATATCGAGCGCCGCTACCATCCGGGACAGTGATCGGCCGCCTGGCGGCAGCCCACGCGTGGTGGCAAAAACATTTTTGTCGCCACACCTAACCCACAGAATTATCTAGGTTTAACTGGCCTGTGGCGGCAGCGCAAGCAAAATTGCAAGGGGTTGTGTAGAGACTGGTTTGCGAAATGTTCAAGGTTTATCGCAGTCACATTTCGCCGTATGTTCTCGATCGAGCAGCGCCATGATCAACATATTGAAGTACCGGCCGTCGCGATACGCCGCTTCCCGCAGCCGGCCTTCCACGCAGAACCCAAACCTCTCATAGAGCCGCTGCGCCTTAAGATTGTCTTCGAAGACATCGAGCCATAGCCGGTGCGCGCCATATTCATGAAAGACGATCTGTAGCAGTCGGCGCAGCATTGCGCTGCCCACCCCTTCGCCCGGGCGGCGCACTACAATGCGCTGCAGCAGCACCGAGCCGTCCGGTGCGCCGGCTCCGCGAAGTATGGCGAAGCCGGAATATGGGTCGGCTGCGGTGGCGGCGATGAAATATCGTGATTCCGTTTCGTCGAACACCCGCCGATGCTTCGCTTCCGGCCATTGCCCGACCTGCAGCCGGAATTGGGGCAGCCGCTCCAGGGCCATGATTTCAGCTAGGTCGGCAATTTCAGCGGCGCGCAACAGCATGCTAGGGCTATAGTTTACCCGCTGGACGGTGCGCTCGCTGCAATCCTGCTAACTTTAGATAAAGCTACAGCCATGCAGGCCTGGCGAACGATCTTTATGATGGGATTGCTTTGGGGCGCCCTGCCGGCGTGCCTCGCCGGTCCTGCCCCCGCCGCCGGACAAAAGCCGTTATCGTCGCCCGGCTTGCCCGCCCAGCTTCCCAGCCTGTCGGTGATCCTCGATCGTGCCCAGCAGGCGCAGGCCGCCAGCGACCGCGCGCTGGAAGGTTATGAATGGCGCGAGCGGCAGGCAACTTATTTTTTAAACGGCCACGGCGGCATCGAGCGGACCGAACGCCGCACTTACGAGGTCAGCACCGTGGCCGGACGCGAATTTCGCGAGTTGCTGGCGAAAAACGGGCGGCCTTTATCGCCGCGGAAACGGGCGGCGGAACGTAAAAGGCTGTTGCGCCGGGCCGAAGCCGCGGCGCGCCATCCGCGCCAGGCGGCCAAGCGCCTGGCGCGCGCCGAGCGGCAGCGGCGACTGCTGCGCGAATCCGTGCCGCGGGCGTTTCACCTGCAACTGCTGGGCACCCGCCTCACTCCCGCCGGCTGTGTTTACCTCATCTCCGCCCGGCCGCGGCGCGGCTGGCGCGCTCCCACCAGCCGGCTCAAGATATTACAAAATGTGGAAGGTGAAATCCAGGTCTCCTGCCAAACGTACGCCGTGCTTGCGCTGCAACTGCGGGTGTTGAAAACCATCAGCTACGGTTGGCTGATTGCCCGCATTCAGCCCGGCGCCACGGTGAGCCTGGAGGCCGCCCCCGGGCCCAAGCGCCCGGTCTTTCCTGCGCTCGCCGTGGTGCAGGCCTCGGCGCGGCTCTTTTTATTCAAGCACTATCGCCTGCGTTCCGTCGTCCACTTCGATCAATACCGTCCATTTACCGTGTCCACTTCTACCCGGCTGAAAAGCCCAGTGCAGCCTTGATGCGCGCTTTCAGCCGCAATCACGGCCGGGGCGATCTGCAGGGGATGGGATTGGCGAGCTTCAGATCTCCGATCGAACTTCCGGCATCTCGGTGCGCCGCCAGGCGCGCGCCATCCGGCGCGTATTCCAGGCAATGCCGATTTCGCCATCCGGACGCAGCAGGATCAAGCCGCCATAGCCCTGCACGCGGCGGGCAAGCTGCGCGATGGCGGCTTCCGCCGCCTGCCGCGCTGGCATCTGGCGGCTGAGGTCGGCGGCGGTCTTGGCCAACGCCACCCGCATGATGCTCTCGCCCCAGCCGGTGGTTGAGACGGCTGCCAGCTCATCGTCGGCATAGCCGCCGCAGCCGGGCAGGGAAGAGTCGCCGATCCGCCCGGGCTGTTTGAAGAAGGTCCCGCCGGTGGAAGTGCCGGCGGCGAGGTGGCCGGCGGCATCGAGCGCCACCGCGCCTACGGTGTCTCCGGCGGCATCGGCGCTCTGGCTGCGCAATTCCAGCGGGCCGGGCTCGAATTCGCTGGCCGCGCCGGAGGCTTGCGCCTGCCGCCAGCGCTCGCGCTGCGCCGCGGTGACCAGGGATTCCGGCTCGCAGAGCGGCAGGCCGTGGGCCTGCGCCCGCGCTTCCGCCGCCGCGCCGGCATAGTAGCTATGCGCATCGCGCTCGAGAATCAGCCGCGCCAGCCGGATCGGATTTTTGATGCGTTCGAGCGCGGCGGCGGCGCCCGTCCGCAGCTCCCGCCCCTCCATCAGCAGCGCATCCATCTGCGCCCGGCCCTCGCGGTTGAGATTGCTGCCGGTGCCGGCGTTGAAGCCGGGGTCGTCTTCGAGGTGTGCGACCGCGGCCTCGACCGCCGCCAGCGCGCTGCCGCCGGCTGCGAGCACGCTCCAGCCCGCCGCGGCCGCCGCCGCCACGCCGGCGCGGTGTGGCTCCAATTCCCGCCCCGGAATGCTCCAGGCCCCGCCGTGCACCACGATTGCGATGCGGTTGCGCATGATGAGGATAGACAATTCAGCCCTGTTGGGCGCGCGACACCTCGCGCCTCCGCCGCCAGCCGGGCTTTTCCACCTGGCGGCTGCGCCCCAGCGCCAGCGCTTCCGGAGAGACTTTTTCGGTGATCACGCTGCCCGCGCCGATGTAGGCGTGCTCGCCAATCTCGAGGGGCGCCACCAAGGTCGAGTTGCTGCCGATAAAGCAATCCTCGCCGATCCGGGTCTTATGTTTCGCCCGGCCATCGTAGTTGCAGGTAATGGTCCCGGCGCCGATGTTACACCCGGCGCCAATCTCCGCGTCGCCCAGGTAAGCCAGGTGCATGGCCTTGCTGCCCGCGCCCAGCCGGGCTTTTTTCAGCTCGACGAAATTGCCGACGTGCGCTTCCGGCCCTACCCGCGCTCCTTCCCGCAGCCGGGTGAAGGGCCCGATGTGGGCGCCCGTCTCCGCGCGCGCTGCCTGCAGCACGCAATAGGGCAGCACTTCCACCCCGTCGCCGATCTCCATATCGGTCAGGATGGCGCCGGTGCCGATGTGGCAGGCCGCGCCGATGCGGCAGCGGCCGCGCAACTCGACTCCGGCTTCGAGCACGCTATCTTCGCCGACTTCGACATCTGCATCTACCCGCACCGTTTCCGGAGCGTAAATCGTCACTCCGGCGGCCATCAGCCGCTGCGCCTCGCGCCGGCGCAGCCGGGCGTCCACTTGCGCCAGTTCTTCGCGATTGTTGATGCCCAGAATCTCGTCCGCATCCGGCAGGCGATAGGTGGCGATCTCGGCCCCGGCGCGCGCCAGTTCGCCAATGACATCGGTCAGGTAATATTCGCCGTGTGGATTATCGGTGCCGATGGCGGCGAGCGCCGGCCAGAGCCGGCTGGTTTGAAAGCCGTAAAAACCGGCGTTCAGCTCGCGGATGGCCTGTTGTTCCGGCGTGGCCACTTTGTCTTCGACAATCGCCAGTACCCTGCCGCTCCCGGGTTCGCGCACGATTCGTCCATAAGGCCGCGGCACGGCCGGTTCGGCTGTGGCCAGCGCCGCCGCCGCGCCCTGGTCCAGCAACTCCGCCAGCCTGCGAACCGTGGCGGAAGAAAGCAGCGGCATATCGCTATAGAGCACGATCAGCCGCGGGTAGGCTTGCGCCAGTTCGCGCGCGGCGCGCACCGCATCGCCGCTGCCGGCTTGCTGCGGCTGCACCGCGCAGCGCGCCCCGGCCGCTTCTGCCTGCTCGCGCACGGGCTCGCTTTCGTTTCCGATCACCACGATCACGTCGGCCGCCTGGAATCCGGCGCCGGTTGCCGCTGCCAGCGCATGCTGCAGCAGGCTGCGTCCGCCGGCCTCGTGCAGCACCTTGGGCCGCCGCGATTTCATGCGCGTGCCTTTGCCCGCCGCCAGCAATACCACTCCCGTCTTGGCTTGCATCATCTTGCTTCCTTCCTCGCCGCCTCTACTATTCTCGCGCAGCAGCGCTGAAATCCCTACTGGCAGCCTGCCCCCGATGGCGTCCCGGCTGCGCTTATTTCTGCGGTCTTCAGAGTGCTAGTTTATATAGTCATGCAATCCCTCCCACGGCTCGCCGCCGCCATGTTGATTGCAATGCCGTGCCTGGCTCAGGCCGCGCCGGGGCGAACGCGCGCCCCCGCGCGCCCCATCTTCTGGGCGAACCGCTATGGCGCGCGCGGCGACGCCGCTACGCTCGACACCGCCGCCATTCAAAAGGCGCTCGATGCCGCCCGGCGGCGGCACGGCCTGGTCGCATTCCAACCCGGCATTTATCTGACCGGTGCGCTGTTCGTGAAATCGGGGACGGAATTGCGCGTCGGCCGCGGCGTCACCCTGCGCGGGATGGATACGCTGGCCGGCTATCCCCTCCTGCCCACCCGCGTCGCCGGCATCGAAATGCGCTGGCCGGCGGCGCTGATCAACGTCGTCGGGCAGCACGATGTCGCCATCGGCGGGGCGGGAACGATTGACGGCGATGGGCCGCCCTGGTGGCGCCGCTATTGGAGATTGCGGCGGAAGTACCAGCCCGAAGGCCTGCGCTGGGCCGCCGATTACGATTGCCGCCGCCCCCGCCTGATCCAGATTTACAACTCTCGCCGGGTTACGCTCACCGGGCTGCGGCTGATCCGTTCCGGCTTCTGGACCGTGCATATCTGCTACTCCCGTCACGTGCGGGTGGACGGCCTGACGATTCGCAATAATATCGGCGGGCGCGGGCCCAGCACCGACGGCGTGGACGTGGATTCGTCGTCCTACGTGCTGGTCGAGCGCTGTGACATTTCGAATAACGACGACGCCCTGTGCCTGAAGGCGGGGCGCGACGCCGATGGTTTGCGGGTGAACCGGCCGGCAACGCATGTGGTGATCCGCGACTGCATCGTGCGCGACAGCGCCGCCGGCTTTACCATCGGCAGCGAGACTTCCGGAGGATTCCGCGATATCGAAGTCTATGGCCTGACGGTGTTGAGCCGGGTGCGCGCGGGCATCAAATTCAAATCGGCTCACACTCGCGGCGGCGGCGCCGACGGCGTGCGCATCCACGATATTGTGCTGCGGGGCGTGCCCGTGCCCTTTGACTTCAACATGAATTGGGACCCGAACTACAGCTACGCCCGCCTCCCTGCCATGCTCCATTCCATCCCGGCGTATTACCGCATCATCACCCGCCCGGTGCCGGCCGCCGAGGGCCTGCCGCATTTTCGCCGGGTGCGCATCTGGAATGTGCGTGCCACCGGCGCGCAACGGGCCTTTGCCGCCGCCGCTTTTCCGCAGGCGCCGATGGTGAATTTCCGCTTTCGGAACCTGCAAATATTCGCTCGCGCCGCCGGCTCGATCCGTGACGCCCGCGACTGGACGTTTCTACATGCCCGTATTCACACCCAGGATGGCAGCCGGGTGCGGCTGGTGGATTGCCGCCATGTTCGCGGGCTGCCGCCGGCGCGTGCAGCGCATTAAAGATCGCGCGCGTCCCGGTATTGGTCCGGCTGCAATCGAAATTGCCGCGCAGCGCCGGAGGGCCATGTCAGCCTGACCGATTCGCTGCCCAGTTCCGTGCCCAGCAACCCGAATAGGCGGCCGCGGCTGTCGGTGACGACCCTGGCCCGGCCGTGCAGGGTGAAAAGTTTCCGGCGGCCCAGATACAGCACCGATTGCGAGCTGCTGCTGCCGCCGGCCGGCGGCAGGCTGGCCGTCAGCAGGCGCGGCCGTGCGGTCTGGAATTCGGCTGCATCGCCCGGCGCCAGGCCGGCGCTAAATTCGGCGCGGCGTGCGCCTTCGGGCAGCCGGCAATTCCATTCCAGCCGGTTGCCGGCGCGGTGCACGCCATACAATCGCGCGCTGAACTCCACCAGCGCCAGCATGGCGGGGGAATAATCTTCGCCGGTCGTGCAGGCGCCGGTTTCCGGATCGAGCTGCTGCCCGAAAATCGGGGCATCGCGCAGCGCCCGGACCCATTGCGACATCAGGTGGGCCAGATCGGCGGCGTGGCCGTAATGTTCCATCCAGCGCGTGGCGCGCAGCGCGGTCAATGCCTGGCTGGGGCCGCACCAACAGTTGTGCGGGGGATGGGCCTGGTAGCCGGCATCGTCGAGCGCAATCGAAGGCAACGGGTAGGGCGGCCAGAACTCGCGCGGATTGCGAATGTGGCGGGCGTAAATTTCGCCGGCCAGTTTCGGGCCGGGCACATGCTCTTCGAGCATGCGCAGCAGGGCCACGCCCCGCACGCGCACGAAACGGTTTTCCGCGTCGCGGTCGAAGAAGTCGAGCTCGCGGCGGTCGAAGCACCAGCGAAAAATGGCGCGGCGGATGAAGCCGGCCAGCGCCCGCCAGCGCTGGGCATCGCGATCGCGGCCAAGCCGCTCGGCCATGCGCGCCAGCGCCAGGCGCCCGCCGTAAACGGTGGCGGAAAGATCGGGCGCCAAATACGGCAGGCGGGGGTTGCGCGGGCAAAGACGCGCGTCCTGGTGCGGGCATTGCCAGGGCAGTCCGCGAAAGCGAGGGCTCTTATCCTGGCCGGTATCGTAGCCGCAGAAGGCCTCGCACAGCCCCGTCTTGCGGGTGTCGCGATAGCGCCGCAGCCAGCGGTCCCAGCGGGCGCAGGCGCGGTACGCCTGCCGCAGCAATCGCTCGTCGTGCAGCCATTCCGCCAGCTCGAGCGCAGTCGAGGCGATGGGGACGGCCATCTGGATCTGGCTATATTCGATGCGGTCGCGGCGGATGGCGCAGGGCAGATAGCCGTCGGCGCGTTGCAGGCTGAGGAAGATGCGATGGTTGGCCGCGGCAATTGCAGGGTTGAAATCTTTATAAAACCAACCCTCCATCGGCCCGCATTCCAGCCAGATGCCGGGATAGCGCCCGCCTTCGATCAGCACGGGCTCGGCAAAGCGGAACAACCGGCGGCAATTGCCCGCCAATTGGCGCACGGCGCGGTCGTAGCGCGCCTGCAGCCGGGGATGGTCGCAATGAAAGTCGGGCGCGGTGGAGGGCGCGGCCCGAAACGGTTCGGCGGCGGCCAGGCTGCCGCCCCAGGCCGCCAGCATCCGCAGCAGCCGGCGCCGCGTAGGGAGATGCGGCTGCTTATGGCCCGCCGGGTTTACCATGCCGCGCCGGGAATGGTATGCGCCGGGGCATGTCGCAGCCGCGTGTCGGGCAGCGGCCAGCTTTGCTCCACTTGGAAGCGCTCGACTGCGCGCAGCACGAAGGCCGGCGGTTGGGTTGGACGCGCGCGCACGTGAAAGAAAGAAGCGTCATCCACATCCTGTAAAACCCAGGCGGGGCGACGTTCATGGCGGTCGGCCTGGATTTCGATATTGCTCATCGCCAGCCCGCGCACGTGCCGAATATAAAAGCCGTGCGCCGGCATGGGGCCCATCTTGCCGGGACCGGGATAGCCGCGTTCCCGCTCCGGCGGGATGATCCGCGCGTCGGCGACGACCGGGTCGGCGGCGTGCGTAATCAGAATGTCATTCATCCGCACGTCTTCAATGGCGTGTCCGGGAATGCCGCTCAGGATCGAGCACAAGCGCGGATTGGCTCCGTTGCAGGTGATGTTGGAGAGCGCGACGCGGCGCAGTACGCCAATCGGGTAGCCGGCGGGCACGCGCATGCGGCGGCCCAGGCGCAGGTAGATGGGCGCGCTGCTGATGTGGCGCATGCTCAGATTCGAGATGGTGACGTCTTCCAGGTGGGCGCCATCTACGGTTTCGAGCGCCAGCCCCTGGCAGCGTTCGAAGACGCAGTTGTTGATGGTGATGTTTTTGAAGCCGCCGGTGGATTCGGTGCCGAATTTGATGCGCCCGGTGTGCGGCCGGCGTCCGCGAGCGAAAAGCTTGAAGCTGGCATCGAGCAGCGTGCCTTCCTGGAAGCCGCCGGTGACGAAGCAGTTGACGAGGGTGACGTACTCGGTGGGGCGGGCATAGCCGAGGGCATACGAGCTTTTGAGACAGATGCCGTCGTCCCAGGG
Organism: Acidobacteriota bacterium; assembly: GCA_021789895.1. Taxonomy (GTDB): domain Bacteria; phylum Acidobacteriota; class Terriglobia; order Terriglobales; family SCQP01; genus JAKASR01. The sequence continues at coordinate 156,062 of JAJYIU010000001.1, forward strand.
CGAGTTGACGCTGGTGTTCGAAATGCGGACGTTGCGGCAGCAGTCGATATCCATGCCGTCGCGGTTCGTATCAATCATCAGGTTATCAATCGTCAGGTTGTCCACGCCGGTGGCGAGAAGGCCGAAATGGCCGCCGTGCAGGATGGAGAAGTCGCGCAGCAGCACGTTATGGCAATTTTTCAAGCCGATGGTTTTATCGGCCACGCCGGGCTGTTTTTGATCAGGACCGGGGCCGTAGCCTTTGCTCAGGCCGCGTCCCCAGATCAGGCCGGGGCCGAGGATGGCGAGATCGTGCAAGCCCTCGCCCCATAGCAGGCTGTTGTGCCAGTGGCGATGGCCGAAATCTTCGTAATGGCCGGCGGCGGGGTTGGGCTCGGGCGGATCGTAGCCGCCGGGGGAGTTGGCGGGGGGCGGGTCGGCGGCGATCAGCGTGGCGCCTTCGCCAAGATATAAAGTGACGCGGCTGGCAAGATGGATGGAATAGCTCAAATACCTGCCGGCGGGAAAAACCACCCGGCCGCCGCCGGCGCGCGCGGCGGCGGCGATGGTGCGATTGATGGCGGCGGTGTCGAGCGCCTGTCCATCGCCGCGGGCGCCGTAATGGCGCACGTTGAACTCCGGCGCGGGCGGTTGGTTCGGGGCCACGGTGGCGCCGGCCTGCGGCCGCATGCCCATGGCCGCGGTTCCGGCGCCGGACCACTTGAGGAAATTTCTGCGAGATGCGTTTCGCATGGCAAGTTCTCCAATGTTTTTATGACTGCAATGAATTCGGAAGGCGGGGCGCCAGCCGGACCGGGCCGAGCAGGCCGCAGGGCGGGATCTGGCGCGGCGCCCGGGCGCCATACTGGCCCCAGCGGATGCCGAAGCGCTCGGCCACCGGCTTCCAGTCGGGGCGCGGCGCCAGCCGCTGGTGCTCAATCCACAAATTCCCGACCCGCACGATCACGCGGTTGCGCCCGGCGCGCAGTGCCGGCCCGCAGACGAGTTGGCGGCGTCCGAACCAGGCGGCGCCGAGCGCGGCGCCGTTGAGTTCCGCCTCGGCGGTTTCATGCACCCGGCCCAGATCGAGCATCCATTCGAAGGCGTCGTCCGGACGGCGCGGCAGCTCGAATTCCAGCGAGTATTCGCCCCAGCCGCTGTAGCCGCGCCCTTGCGGAAACTCGTTCCAGGAGCGCAAGCGATCAAGCCGTTGCGCCGGGCCACCGCCTAGTTGCAGCGTCCAAGGGCCGGACAGTGGAACCGGCGCCGGCAGCTTTCGCGAGGCCGCGCCGGAAGGAGAAGGTTTCCTGGCTCCGCGCGGCGAGGGTTGGCTGCGATCGAAGCGTATGAAACAGCTCTCATACGGTTCGAAATTCAATGCGACCTCGGTCTGCCGGGCGCGCGTCTGCCGATCGCGGGTAAAAGCGTAGTCCCATAGGCGATGCATCTTGCCGCTGATCGGCTCCATGCGCTCGGGCGCGAAATGGCCGCAGGCGAAACGGTAGCGCAGTTGCCGGGCGGCGGCGGAAATATTGGCGAGGAAATAAATTTCTTCATTTGGGGTGCGGCGATGGCAGTAGCCGACGTTGGCGCGCGCTGCTTGCAGGCCGCCCGCGGCGCCGGCCAACTCGCAATCGGGCGCGAGGCGGCGCGTGAGTTCGGCCCTGGCCTCCGGCCATCCGGCCGCATGCATGACCCACCCTTGACCGCAGCGCGCGGCGGCTCCGGCGGCAGGCGGCGCGCCGCCGCCCAATCGGGCCAGCAGTTGCCGCAATTGCGCGGCCTGGGCGGCGCGATCTTGGTATCCCGGCGCGGCGCCGGGCAGGCGGGAGATGAAAATGACGCTGCCGCCCGATTGCGCAAACTCCAGGATTTTCGCCAAAGATTCCGGCGGCATGCGCTCGACCGCGGGCAGCAGCAGAATGGACCATGCGGCGCCGCCCGCGAGCAGCCGTCCGTGTTCGACCTGCGCCTGCTGCTGCAGCGCGCGATCGTTGACGAAGTCGAAATCGTAGCCGGCGCGGCGCAGCTCCAGGTAGGGTTTGGCGCCGAGCTGCCGCTCGATTTCCTGATCCATTCGCACCGAGCCGGCGGCCAGCCGCGCATAGAGGTCGGCGAGCGGCAGATAAACTGCGATCGGATTGACCGCCTGCCCCTGCTGCAGCACGGCCGCTACTCGCTGGATGTAACTGGTCAAATGGTGGTAGTGAGGCCACCAGATGTTGTTGTGGTTGACCATGGTCGAGGCATAAAACACCCAGCCCGGACGGCCGGCCTCGGGCGGCGAGTATGAATAGCCCTGGTTGACGGCCTGCTGGATGCCGTCGAGAAATTGCGCGTCGCTGGCCGCCTTCATCATCTCCAGCGTCACCAGGTAGCGCGGCTGGCGCAGCCAGGTATAGCTCTCGCAGGAAACCACCGGTTTGGAGTAGATGTGCGCGGCTGAAGCCGCCAGGCGGCGGTGGCCGATGTCAATTCGAAAGCGGTCGGCGAACTCGCCGCTTTCGCCCTCGGGAATATCGGCGCATCCGTAGCCCTCGAGCACGTCGCCCATGGCGCCATGCGCCTGGATGCGTGCGGTGAGGCCGCGCGCATGGCTCCAGTCGCGCAGCCGGGAGAAGAAGTTTTCAACGATCAACTCCGAGAGGGTGAGGTGATAATCGTGGCGCACCGCGCCGGTTTCGGTTCCGCAATCCTCGATCAAGGCGGGCAGCAGCGGGATGAGATCGTAGCCGCGGCGGCGGCGGAATTCGGCCGGCAGCGCCGGAGTCCAGTCGGCGCCAAAAACCTCCAGGCTATCGCAGAAGGCGCTGGCAAAGGGCGCGGGAGGAGTTTCGGCCGCCAGCCCGCGCAAGACTTGGTCGCCGGCGGCTTCGAGGAACCAATCCATGGCGCGCCGGTTGAAGTGGTCAATCACCCAGCCCTCCATGCCCAGGGTGGGGCGCTTGACGGTTTGACGGGTGGGCGTATCGAAAAACAGCAGGATGCGCCAGCGGCCGGCGGGCAGGCGCGCGCGCAAGCGCCCGCCTGCCAGGGCGCGCGGCAGGACGCGAACCCCCGTAAGCTGCATGCGTCCGGCGGCATCGGCCGGGACGGCCAGCGCGGCAAAAGGGCGCCCGGTGTCGGCCAGTTCCGGCATGAGATTCCAATCCAGTTGACCGGGGCCGGAATCGCGCGAGCGCCAGGTTAATTTACGGGCGGCCAGCGCGGCGGGAATGAACGGACCGCCGTAGGGCCAGCCGCTGCCCAGCGTCAAGTCGAACTGCAGACCAAGGCGTCGGGCGCTGCGGACGGCGCTGCGCAGGCGCTCGAACCAGGCCGGAGAGAAATAGGGCAGGTTTACGATCCCCTGGCGGGGATTGTCCACGGCCAGCGGATAGACGGGCTGGAGCTCGGCGCCGCGGAGACCGGCGGCGCGCATCAGCGCAAATTCCCGCTCGATTTCACCCTCTGTTACCGCACCGCCAAACCACCACCAGCGCGTCATCGGCCGGGCAGGTTCGCCGGGGTTCAGAAACGCCTGCAGGGCGTTTGCCCGCAGGCTGGCGCGAATGTCCGCTGCTGCCCCGGACGGCGCCGGCGATGCCTGGGGCGAATACAGGTGAAGTCCCGGCGCCGCCGCCAGCGCCAGCCCGCTGCGCTTGAGAAAATCACGGCGGCGGCAGCGGCTGCGTGCATCCGCATCCATGTCAGCGAAGGTAGCACAAAGCCCGGCCGGCGACTAAACCGGTTGCGCTGCCGGAGGCCGAACTGCATCGAACGGCAGCGACAGACATGGTTGACCGATGCGCGTGCAGGCTGCTCCCGGCCGATTTTGCTTGCCCGTTTTACCGCCGCATGCGAGTCTCGACCCGATGAAGCGCTGGCTGGATTCACAACCGGCCTGGATTCTGGCCGGCACACTCCTGGGGGCACTGATCGGTTGGCTGCGCCCCGCCTGGACGGGCGCGCTGCTGCCGCTGGAAACGCTCTTTCTGCGGCTGATCATGCTGGTGGTGGGGCCGCTCATCTTCGCCTTGCTGACCAATGGTCTGGCCAGGCATTCCGGCCGCCGCCTGGGCCGCATCGCGTGGAAAGCGCTGTTGCTGTTTGAAGCGTTCAGCACGCTGGCGCTTTTCTGGGGCTGGATGGTGGCGCGCGCGCTGCCGGTTAAAACGGTGGCGGCGTTGCCCGGCGTCCGCCCACCCGCCGCGGCTGCCCGGCAATTCGCGAGACAGCATGCATCCGCGGCCGGCAGCGTCCTGTTTGCGCTTGCCCACGACCGGCTATTGCAAATCGTGCTGGTCAGCCTGCTTATCGGAGCAGCGATGAATTGCCTGGGCGGGCGCGCTCGCCCGCTGCTGAAATTTTGCGCAATTCTGGAACGCATCATGCTGCGCCTCACGCGCTGCGTCATGTGGACGGCTCCGCCGGCGGTGATGGCGGCCGTTGCCTGGAGCGTGGCGCATCCGGGAGTGCTTGCCGGCGTGACGCGTTTCGTTTTTGAGACCTATGCGGCCCTGGCGGTTTTTTCCCTGGCCGCGTTTGGCGGCGCGATTTGGCTCACGCGCTTGCCGGCCCAGCCATTCTGGCGGGCGGTGCGCGAGCCGGTGCTGATCGGCTTTGCCACTGCCAGTTCAGAAGCGGCGTTGCCTGCGGCGCTGGAGAACCTGGAGCGAATGGGCGTGCCGGATGAGATTGCCGCGCTGGTGATGCCCGCCGGCTATAGCTTCAATCTCACCGGCACCAGCGTCTATCTGCCCGCGGCGATGTTGTTTCTCGCCGCCGCCGGCGGCATCGCACTGCCCTGGACGCGGCAACTTGCGATGCTGCTAACGCTCATGCTGGCCAGCAAGGGGCTTGCGGGCGTGCCCCGCGCCGTCTTTATCGTGCTGACCGGCCTGGCCGCATCCTTAGGTTTGCCGCCAGCCGGAATCGCCCTGCTGCTGGCGGTGGATCCGTTTATCGACATGGCGCGAACGGCGGTGAATGTGATGGGCAATTGCCTGACCAGCGCGCTGGTCGCGCAATGGGAGAAAGTCCTGATGGTCAAAGCCGGCGCTCAGGCGGGAGGAAATTGATGCCGGGCGAATCGCCGCCGCGCTCCTTAACCATCACCGTACAATAAGCGCTATGTTCAACACTTTGCTCGATCTGCAATGCCAACGCTGCGGCGCGCTGTATCCCGCCGACCGCCCGCAGACGCTATGCCCGGTGGATGGCGGCTGCCTTTATGCCCGCTACGATTGGCAAGCCGCGCGGGAAAAGATGGGGCCGAATGCGGCCCGCGGCCCCCGGGCGGACACGATGTGGCGTTATCGGGCGGTGATGCCTTGTGATGATCCGGTTTCGCTCGGCGAAGGGCAAACGCCTTTGCTGGAAGTGAGGCCGTTCGGCGGGCTGTGCGGGGCGGAGCATTTTTATCTCAAAGACGAAGGGTTGAACCCGACCGGCAGCTTCAAGGCGCGGGGACTGTCGGCCGCGGTCAGCATGCTGCGGCAGTTCGGGGTGAAGAAGATCGCAATTCCTACCGCGGGCAACGCGGGCGGGGCGCTGGCCGCCTATTGCGCAGCCGCCGGCATGGAGGCGCACATCTTCGCGCCCAAGGATGTGCCACGCGGCAATCTGGCGGAATACCGCGTTTTCGGCGCCCGGCTGACGCTGGTGGACGGCCTGATTTCGGATTGTGCGCGCAAGGTGGCGGAAGGGCGCGAGCGCGAGGGCTGGTTTGATGTCAGTACGATGAAAGAGCCCTGGCGGGTGGAAGGCAAAAAGACAATGGCCTATGAGGTGGTGGAGCAGCTGGGACGGGTGCCCCAGGCGATCTTGTATCCGACCGGCGGCGGCGTGGGGTTGCTGGGCATGTGGAAGGCGTTTGAAGAGATGGAAGCGTTGGGCTGGATCGGCGCGGAACGGCCGCGCATGGTGGCGGTGCAGGCGGCCGGATGCGCGCCGGTGGTGCGCGCTTTCGCGGCCGGCAAGGCGAGCGTGGATGGATGGGAAAACGCCAGCACGCAGGCGGCGGGTTTGCGCGTTCCCTCGCCCTACGCCGGCGACCTGATCTTGCGGGTGCTGCGGCAAAGCCAGGGTACGGCGGTGGCGGTGAGCGAAGCCGAAATCGCGCAGGCGGTGGATGAAGTGGGCGCGCGCGCCGGCGTTTTTGCCTCCCCCGAAGCCGCCGCCGGCTGGGCTGGCGCCAAGCGGCTATATGCTTCCGGTTGGCTGAAACCCGAGGATGCCGTGGTGCTGTATGTTACCGGCGCCGGCGCCAAATATGTGTGACAGCGCCCATCGCCATCCTGGCCCCGGCTTTCAGCTCAACTCTTGCATGATGCCGGCCAGTACCGATTGCGGCGGGCGGACGCGATCTTCCGGCAGCGTAGCGAGCGGCTCGTCCACCAGGTTGAGCAAGGAATTGAAATCGGGCTTGGCGGCATCCACGTAAAACACCCCGGTCAGCACCTCGCCGTTGGCGTGGGCGCGGGTAAGCACATCGAGCGCGGCAGTTTTGGAGGCGGGATCGAAGTCGTGGCCGAGCTTGCGCAACAGCAGCCGCGAGCCATCGTGGAGCGTGACTTCCACTGCGGTTCCCGGCTCGTACTCGACCTGGATGTCGCCGGCGGCGGGGATAAAATCCACCTCCTGCAGGGCTTCTTCATGCTCCTTGACGTACTTATAGCTTTTCGTCGAGCCTTCGTGATCGTTGAAGGTGACGCAGGGGGAGATGACGTCGAGCATGGCAGTGCCGCGGTGGGCGAGGGCGGCTTTGAGAATGGCCAGCAACTGGCGCTTGTCGCCGGAGAAGCTGCGGGCGACGAATGTGGCGCCGGCGAGAATTGCCAGCGCGCAGGTATCGAGCGGCGGCAGATCGTTGCTGACCCCGGTTTTCAGCGTGGAGCCGAGGTCGGCCGTGGCCGAGAACTGCCCCTTGGTCAAACCATAGACGCCGTTATCTTCGATGATGTACACCATGGGCAGATTCCGGCGCATGGAGTGGATGAACTGGCCGATGCCGATCGAGACCGTGTCGCCATCGCCGCTGACGCCGATGCCGAGCATGCCGGCGTTGGCGGCCAGCGCGCCGGTGGCTATGCTGGGCATGCGGCCATGGACGGCATTAAAGCCGAACGCGCGGTTGAGGAAATAGGCCGGGCTTTTGCTGGAGCAGCCGATGCCGCTGAGCTTGATGACCCGCTGCGGGTCGATGCCGGATTCGTAGCAGGCGTCAATGATGCGTTCGCTGATCGCGTTGTGGCCGCAGCCGGCGCAGAGGGTGGTGCGTCCGCCCTTGTAGTCGGCGGGTTCAAGGCCGATGCGGTTGTGCTTGGGATTGACCAGGGTAGCCATAGGGAAGCTTTCCGCCGGCCGGGCCGGCGCGGGCGATTTCAAGTTTGCTTGGCGGCGTTGCGGGCGAGCATGCCGGGAGCGAGCAGCGCGAGATGGGCTTCAATTTCGCGGCTGATGGCGCGGGCGGCGATGGGCAGGCCGTCATAGCAGCGCACCGGCTGAAGCCGGGGCGCCATTTCCGGCGCCAGGTCGGTTTTCAACACATCGAGCATCTGGCCGTCGCGATTCTGCTCGACCACGAAGATGACCTCGTGGGCTCCGACAAACGCGGCGACTTCGGGCCCGAAGGGAAAAGCGCGCAGGCGCAGGTAACCGGCCGCGATGCCCGCCTCCTCCTGCAGTTGATCGAGCGCCTCGAGCACCGGGTAATGGCTGCTGCCGAAGGCAATTACCCCGACGCGTCCGGCGCCGGCGCGCTCGCGCACGGCGGGCGGGACCAGCGCGCGGGCAGTCTCGAATTTGCGCCGCAGGCGGTCCATGTTGCCGGCGTAATCGTGGGGCCGCTCGGAGTACTGGGCGCGATCATTGTGGCCGCTGCCGCGGGTGAAGTAAGCCGCGTTGCGGTGGGCGGTGCCGGGCAGGGTGCGCCAGGGGATGCCGTCGCCATCCACGTCGCGATAGCGCGCGAATTCACCCAGGCGGTTGAGATCATCCGCCGTCAGCACCTTCCCGCGCTGCAGCGGGCGAGCCGGATATTGGAAAGCCGGCGATATCCAATTATTCATGCCGAGATCGAGATCGCTGAGCACGAACACGGGGGTTTGCAACTGTTCGGCGAGATCGAAAGCGGCGATGGCATGTTCGTAGCACTCGGCCACGCTGCCGGGAAATAGCATGAGATGGCGGGTATCGCCATGGGAGAGTTGGGCGATGCAGCCGATATCGCCTTGGGCCGTGCGGGTGGGCAGCCCGGTGGAGGGGCCGACGCGCTGTATATCGAAAATGACGGCGGGTATTTCAGCGTAATAACCCAGGCCGGCAAACTCGGCCATGAGGCTGATACCGGGGCCGGAGGTGGAAGTCATGGCGCGGGCGCCCATCCAGCCCGCGCCCAGCACCATGCCGACGGCGGCCAATTCATCTTCGGCCTGAATGACGGCGAAGGTGGCTTTGCCGGTGGCCGGATCGATCCGGTGCTTGCGCAGCAGATCGATCAGGGATTCGCAGAGCGAACTGGAGGGGGTAATCGGATACCAGGCGGCGACGGTGACGCCGGCGAACATACAGCCGAGCGCGGCGGCGGTGTTGCCGTCAATGATGATCTGGCCGGCGGTTTCATGCATGCGTTCGAGGCGGCAGCGATCACGCTTGACCAGATTCTGCCGGGCGTAGTCGAGGCCGGCGCGCACCGCCGCCCAGTTCAAATCGGCGGCCTTGGGCTTGCGGCGGAACTGGCGGCGCACTGCCGTTTCCACCTCGGCGATATCCATCTGCAAGAGGTGGGCGAGCACGCCAACGTAGATCATCGTCCGTACCAGCTTGCGCAGCTTGGCATCGGCGGCGATGCCGGTCACCAGCTTGTCGAAGGGGACGGGATAGAAGATCAGGTCGGTGCGCTGCTTTTCAAGCTGCAGCGGCTGATCGTAAACCACCGCGGCGCCGGGGATCAGACCGGCGACGTCTTCTTGCGCGGTTTCCGGATTCAGCGCCACCAGAAAATCGGCATCCTGCTTGCGGCCGATATAATGCCGCCGGCTGGCGCGGATGGTGTACCAGGTGGGCAGGCCGGCAATGTTCGAGGGAAACAGGTTTTTGCCGGAAACCGGGATGCCCATCTGGAACATGGTCCGCAGTACGACCAGGTTCGAGGATTGGCTGCCGGAGCCGTTCACGCTTGCGACTTGAAGGCTGAAATCGTTGACCAGCTCACCAATTACGGGCGGAGCTACCGCCTCCATTTCCGATGTAGCCACGAGTCTTCCACCTTTATCGAAAGAAGGATCTTTCTTTTCAATTATACGCAGGGTTGTGCCGGAACCCAACTATCCGGGCGGATGACCACAATCATAGTAAGCGAGTCAGCGGGAATCACTTCCACGAGGGAGGATGCGTTGGGGCCTCAGGGCTGCACCGCGAATGGCGATATTTTCCAGTTGCCAGCGTGGCGCGGCTGGTTTAAATACAAGAGCGGGATACCGACGAGAGGCGGCAGCCGAGCGCTGCGGACGCCAGGGTGGAAAATTAAGGCGTGAAGCTCATGTCAGCGAAACGCGCGCGGTCGAGACAACTGGCCATGAAGCTGTTGCGGGAGACGCTGCAGGAGTTGGCGCCAGCACGTCTGCTGGCGCAACAGATCGAGCGCCAAGGCAGCAGGCTGCTCCTCCCTCCAGCGCCGCCGGTCGCAGGCGGCGCGTCCGAGGCGCAGGACGGCGGCGCGGAATACGATCTCGGTCGCTACCGGCAACGCCTGGTCCTGGCGTTGGGCAAGGCCGCGGTGCCGATGCTCAACGCCTGGCGCGAACTGGCCGCGACGCAATCTCCCGGGCCGGCATGGGATGCCATCATCGTCTCCGCCGACCCGCGGCGGGCGGCGCCGGTGGCGCGGAACGGCTCGCTGCAGCAATTTTTTGGCGGCCATCCCGAACCCAATGCCGACAGCCGCGCCGGCGCTGAGGCTATGCTGGCGGCGGCGCGCGGGCTGCAGCCGCCGGCGCTGCTGGTGGCGCTGGTCTCAGGCGGCGGCTCGGCGATGGCGGAAAGCCCGCTGCAAGCGGATTGGAGTCTGCTCGAGATGCAGGAACTCTATCGTCAACTGGTGCGCTGCGGCGCGCCGATTGGCGAGATCAATAGCGTGCGCAAGCACTTGTCGCGCTTCAAAGGCGGTCGCCTGGCGGAAGCTGCGGCGGAGCTCGACGGGGTGGATCAATTGTCACTCCTGCTCTCGGACGTGCCCCCCGGAGAGGCGGACAGCATATCTTCCGGGCCCACGCTGCCCGACCGCTCCCGCGTCGAGGATTGCTACCGGATTTACGCTCAGCGGCAGTTGCGGCTGCCGGCGAGGATGGCCGCCATGCTGGAAGGGAAACAGTTGGCGGAGACGCCCAAGCCCGAAGCCGCCTGTTTTCGGCGGGCGCGCTGGCGCGTGGTAGGCGACAATGCGCTGGCCTGTGAGATGTTGGCGCGGCGGGCGCGCGCACACGGCCTGGCCGCGGTGATCGAGCATGGCGCGGACGAAGCCGATTACCGCGAAGCGGCGGCCCGCCTGCTGCAGCGCTGGCGCGAGTTGCGGCGGGAAACCCCCAACGCCTGCCTGATTGCCGGGGGCGAAGTGCGCGTGGCGGTGCCGGAGGAAGCCGGGCAAGGCGGGCGCAATCAGGCTTTTGCGCTGGAATGCGCGCGCCGGCTGATGCCGGAGGAAGAGGGCTGCATCGCCAGCCTGGGCACGGATGGCGTGGACGGCAGCTCGCCGGCGGCAGGGGCGATCGTGGATGCGACCACCCGGGAACGGGCGCGGCGGGCGAATTTCGATCTGGAGCAGGCGGCGGCGAAGTTCGATGCGTACCCGCTGCTGGCGGCAATTGGCGACGCGATTGAAACCGGGCCGACCGGCAATAATCTGCGCGATCTGCGGCTGCTGCTGTGAGCGGGCGCAGCAACGCGCACCGCCGCCGGGCTTGACAGCGCGTGAAATCGTTTACATATTGAGCATGCAGCTTTCCTGCGGCCATTCCCGGGCGCAAACCAAGCCGGAACGAAGAGGGAGCCCATGCAACCACAGCCAGCCAGCGGCAGCAGCGATCGAACGCTACCATCGAGCCATCGTATGCGAGGACGGGCGCTCTGGCCGGGCGCGGCGGTTGCCATTGCGGCCGCGCTGCTGGCCTCGCTGGCGGCCGCGGCCCAGGATGTGGCGGTGGGGCCGCCGGCAGGCCCGAGCGCGCCGGCGCCTCTGGTCCGGATCGAAGCCGGGGTCAAGAATCCGCAGTTGGCGTTTGCGCGGCGGCGGCTGGAGCGCGCACTCAAGGCCGGCGGTTACAAGCTGGGTCCCGGCGGCAAATTCCTGAGACTAGGCCTGGCGGCAGGGCCGGCGGAAAGTTTTCGCATTCAACCCGGCGCGGAGGGGGTGACGGTCAGCGGGGGCGATGCGCGCGGGTTGATGTACGGCGTGCTGCGGCTCGCCGAGGAGCTGCGCTTGGGCGTCCGTCTCAGCGCGATCCCGGCCGAAAGCGAGCAGCCGGCGCTGGCGATTCGCGCAATCAAGTACAATCTGCCGCTGCCGGGCACCGATTATCTGCCGCACCGCACGCTGCGGCGGCACGCATGGTTCTGGCGGCTCGATTACTGGCGCGCCTACCTCAACACGCTGGCGGAAGACCGCTACAACGCGCTCGAGCTGTGGAGCGCAGAGCCGTGGGAAGAAATGGTGCAGCTGCGGCGATTTCCCGAGGCCAACGCACTGCCGGCGGCGGAGCTGGAGCAGCATATCCGTTTTTTCCGGCGCATTTTCCGCATGGCGCATGACCGCGGGATCGATATTTACCTGGTGACCTGGAACGTGGATCTGGGGCCGGCGTTTGCCCGGGCGCACCATTTGCCCAGCCGCAACGTCAACAATTTGCTGGTGCGGCGTTATTTGCGCGCCGCGATCCGCACCCTGCTGCGCACCTATCCCGACCTGACCGGCCTGGGCACGACGCAAGGCGAGCAGATGGGGGTGATTCCGCCGCGCCAGCGCGCCGGCTGGGTGGCGCGGGTGTATTTCCGCGCGATCGAGCAATCGGGGCGCAAGCGCGTGCCCTTCATCCTGCGCTACTGGGGCGGGACGCCCCAGGCGACCGAGCGCGCCGCAGCGCAGTATCATCGCGGGCCGGTCTATCTGGACATCAAATACAACGGCGAGCACGCGTTTTCCTCGCCGCGCTATCATCTGGCCAATCTGGCCTGGCTGCGCCAGGCGCACCGGTATCGCATTCTCTGGCACCTGCGCAACGACGATATCTTTCTGCTGCGCTGGGGCTCGCCCGAATTCGTGCGCGAGCTCATGCGCCATCTCGGCCGCACCTACAGCGCCGGTTTTTCCTTCGGCTCGGAAGGCTTCGTGCCGGGCGCCGACGACTACGATACGCCGGCGGCGCAGGCGCGGCAGCATGCGCGCTATGAGTTTCAGAAGCAGTGGTGGGAATACGCGCTGTTTGGCCGGCTGGGCTACCGGCCGGAGGCGGCGACGCGGCGATGGCGGCAGGCTTTCCGCGCGCGCTACGGCGCCGCCGGCGACGCGCTCTACGACGCCGGCCGGGCGGCGGGGCGGGTGGCGCCGCTGGCGACTTCGTTCCATTGGAATTACATGAACGGCGACTGGATGGTGGAGGGCGGCATCGGCAGTTGGAATACTTCCGCCGAGCAGCCGCGGGTGAACTACCGCCGCGCCGAGCTGTATCACGACATCCGCGCCTGGATTTTCAACAACACGATTGACGGGGGGCTGGAAAATATCATGCAGTTCGCGGGGCGGCGGCTGGCGGGCGGGACACGCCCCGCGGGCCGGCGCTCGCCGCGGGAGGTGGCGAACGAGCTGGAAGTGCTGGGGCGCGAGGCGATGGCGGCAAGGGCGATTCCGATCGCGGCCCGGGCGCGCGGCTGGGGGGCGCGCCAGGACGACATTTGCTGGGGCGAGCTGAGCCGGTATTACGCGGAAAAGATCCGCGCCGCGGCCAGCCTGGCGATCTACCTGTTCAGCGGGAAGAGCATAGACCGGCAACGCGGGCTGCGGCACCTGGCGCTGGCGCTGAAGTACTGGAAGGCGCTGGCGCGCGACGGGGACGCGCACTATCGGGCGCACGAAGTCTGGCAATTCGGGGTATTCAACTGGGGGCGATACACGCCGATGGTGGCGCACGACCTGGCGGTTGCACGCGGGCTGCAGCCGTATGCGCGGCATGCGCAGCGCTGGCAGGTGGCGGGAAAAGGGTTGACACTGCAAGTGGTTTCTCCCTTGAGCCAGGCCGGGATGCAGCCCTGGCTGCTCTACGCCGACGCACAACTGAACCGGGCGCGGGTGCAGCGGGCGCTCCACGGGGGGGCCGGCCTGGACTGGCGGCGGCCATTGCCGGCGCCGCCGGCGGGAGAGGCATGGCTGCTGGAAATCAGCGTTCCGGACGGGGCGGAGGTGCGGCTGAACGGAGCGCCGGCGACAGGCGGAAGAATCGCCTTACGGCCGCATGTCAATGCAGAGAGTTTCCGGTTGCAGCACGGGGGCGAGCTGAGCGCGCGGATTCCGGGCGCGGGCGTGCCGGTGCTGAGCCTGATCACCCTCGGAGGAAAAGCGCAGGCGAGCGTGCCGGCACGGACCTGGGCGCCGGCGGAGGCGAGCGGGGGGACGGTGCGGCTGGCGCAAGCGATCCAATACCCGCGCGACTGGGAGAACGTACGCCGCCAGGTCTTCCATCGGGGCTCGGCCGAGTATCGTTTGCGGCTGGCGCATGCCGGCTTGTACCGGCTGGACGTGAAGCTGCAAGCGGGCGGGACCGGGCGGCGGCAGGGACTCTCGTACAGCGTGGATCGAGACAATCCGTATGGGTTTATCAGGGCGAGCGGGGCCGCAGGCTGGGCGCGCGCCGGCGCGCTCGTGGCGCTAGGGGCGGGCGAACACACCGTCACGCTGTACTGGATGGCGCCGGGGGTGACGGTCACGGGGGTGCGGTTACGGGCGGCGGCGCACTGGCCGAAGCCGCGGCGGCGGTGAGCGCACCGGCGCCGCGGGCGAACGCAGGCGGGGCTTACCCCATCGAGCGATGAGACACGCCGGGGGCATAGTATTGCCATCAAAGCCAGCGTATGTCATTGGGTAAAAAGAGTTTACCTTTGGCATGGAGCGGAAGGACAAAAGCTGCCATGTGTCTCATTTTTCATTAGAAAATTCTAATAATCGAATCGCGTAATTTTTCCCTCCACCATTTTTCAGATGGTTTGGATATGGTGGCTGCGGCCGGACGCGTGCCTGGGCGGCGGCGAATTTGAAGGCCAGAGACAAACCCCGGCGCGCGCCGCAAGCGGCGGGGGAGAAGGAAAAGAATTCATTGACACGGCGGCGGGAAATGGGGTACATAAGGGCCTAGTCCTGGTGCAAACGTTTACACCCGCAGCCGGGCGGGCTGCGAGCGAGAAACAAAGGAAGCGATCCATGAAGATGCTACGGCAAGCGTGCAAGTGCGTGGCCTGCGGTTGGAGCCTGATTGGCCTGCTGATGCTCGGCCTGGCCGCCGGGCAGCAAACCACCACGGTGCAGATCACCGGCCAGATTACCGACCCAAGCGGGGCGGCGGTGCCGGGGGCGAGGGTGCAGGCGCTGCAAACTGCGACCGGGTATGTGGCGACGGCGACCAGCGGGGCGCAAGGGTTGTATATCCTGCCCAACCTGCCGCTCGGACCCTACCAGCTTACGGTCAAAGCCAAGGGCTTCAAGACCTATGTGCAGAAAGGCATCACGCTGGTGGTGGGGGTGAACCCCAGCATCGGGGTGAAGCTGCAGGTGGGCTCGAACGTGCAAACGGTTTCGGTAACCGCCAACAGCGCCCAGATCGAGACGCATAACGCTTCGGTCAACCAGGTGATTGACCAGCGCCGGATTCTGGCGCTGCCGTTGAACGGACGCAACGTTGCCGACCTGGTGCGGCTGTCGGGCGCTTCGACGCCGCAGAACGGCTCGGGCGACATCAACAGCAGCAAGAATTTCAACTACGAATCGGTGACCACCTCGGTGGCGGGGAGCCAGGGCAACGGCACCAACTACCTGCTCGACGGCGCCGACAATATTGACCATTTCACCAATGTCAACCTGCCCTTTCCTTTTCCCGATGCGACGCAGGAGTTCAGCGTTCAGACCAGCGATTTAAGCGCGCAGTACGGGGTGCATCCGGGCGGGGTGGTGAACATCATCACCAAATCGGGGACCAACCAGTTTCACGGCGACCTGTTCGAGTTCGTGCGCAACTACAAATTCAATGCGGCGCCGACGATCATCAACTACAAGGGCAAAGCGTCGGCTTTTGCCAAGCATCGCGACTCGCTGAAGCGCAATCAATTCGGGGGCACGATCGGCGGACCGATCATCCCGAACAAGCTGTTTTTTTTCGGCGGCTTCCAAGGGACGATCTTGCGCAGCGAGCCCTCGAACCATTCCACCCACGTGGCCACGGCGGCCACGCTGGCGGGCGATTTCACCGCGATGGAGTCGCCGGCCTGCACCGGGAAATCGAGCGAGATTCAGCTCAAGGCGCCGTTTGTCAACGATATGATCGCCCCGAGCAGCTACAATGCGGCGGCGCTGGCGATTTTAAAGGACGTGCCCACTTCCAGCGATCCCTGCGGGCTGATCTATTACGGCATTCCGAACAACCAGACCGAGCAGCAGTACATCGGGCGGCTGGACTATACGATCAGTTCGAAGCAATCGCTGTACTCGCATTATTTTCTGGTCAACTACAACCTGCCGCCGTTCTACCAGGGCAACCTGCTGACCTCGACCGCCTATGGGCAAGGGATCCGCAGCCAATCGCTGGTAATCGGCGACAACTACAATTTCTCGCCCAATCTGATCAATGTGCTGCACCTGAGCGGCAACCGGCTGCGGATCAACCGCGGTCCGGCGTCGAACCTGCCCAATCCGACCTCATTTGGGGTCAACATCACCAGCCTGGTGCCGAATTTCATCGACACCAGCATCAGCAACTATTTCAGCACCGGCTGCGGCATCTGCTCGCCGGGGCATTTCAACTCCAATACCATCGGGGCGGCCGACGACGTGACCTGGATGTCGGGGGCGCACGAGTTCGGCTTCGGCGGCGAGTACATGCGCGGGCAGGTGAACGAGCTCAGCAACTTCAAATCCAACGGCCAGATCAGCTTCAACGGCAGCGTCACCGGCAACGGGCTGGCGGATTTCCTGATGGGCAACGTCAACGACTTCACCCAGGGCATGGCCGAGCAAGAGAACTGGCGGGACAACTACATCGGCTTGTACGTACGCGACGTCTGGCATATAGCGCCCAACTTCACCCTGAATGCCGGCCTGCGCTGGGACCCTTACTTCCCGGAAGTGGACAAGTATCATCGCGGCAATCACTTCGACCTCAACGCCTATCGCGCCGGGCAATTCAGCACGGTTTATGTCAACGCGCCCGCGGGTTTATTCTTTGCCGGCGACGGGCAGACGCCGACCGCCTACACTCACAGCCACCTGCTCAATTTGAGCCCGCGGTTGGGCTTCATCTGGGATCCGTTTGGCGACGGGAAGACTTCGATTCGCTCGGGCTTCGGCATCATTTACGATTACCCCGAAGAATTCTTCTTCGACCGCTTCGCCGACGACGCGCCCTTCGGCAGCTCCATTGACATTCCCAAGCCGAAGGGCGGCTTGAGCAATCCCTTCCAGGGCTATCCGGGCGGCAATCCATTTCCGCTGCCGTTCCCGCCGCCCAAGAACGCCACCTTCCCGGCATACGGGGTCTATGTCAACCTGCCGCTGTCCATCCGGCCCACGTACGAGTCGCAATGGAATTTGACCATCCAGCGCCAACTGGCGGCCAACACCGTCTTCGAGATCAGCTATCTGGGCAACAAAACGACGCATCTTTGGCTGCAGCGGGAAGAGAACCCCGCCTATGCGATGACGGCAACGCAATGCGCGGCGATCGGCATTTCCGCGAAGAACTGCAGCAGCACCAGCAGCAACAACCAACGGCGGCTGCTGTACCTGATCAATCCGGCCGCCAATTTTGGCCAGGGGTATTCCAGCCTTTCGCTGGCCGACGACGGCGGCAACGCCAACTACAACGCCCTGCTGGTGAGCCTGAATCACCGCTTCAGCAAGAACTTCACGGTGCTGGCGAATTACACCTATTCGCATTGCTTCGACTATGCCGACTTCGGCGGCGAAGTCTCGGGCCAGAATTACGAGAACACCTATAACCGCAACATTGACTACGGCTCCTGCGGTTTCGACCTGCGGCACGTCTTCAACGGATCGTTCGTGATCCAGACGCCGGTCACCGGGCCGGCCTGGGAGCGAGCCATCTTCGGCCATTGGCGGTTATCGGGCATCCTGAATATTCACAGCGGCGGGCCGTACACGGTGGTCTCGGGCGAGGATTACGCGCTGAGCGCCACCGGCAACCAGCGCCCCAACCTGATTGCCAACCCGATTCCGCTGCAACCGCAAAGCTACCAGGAATGGTTCAATCCGGCGGCGTTCGCCTGCGTGGTGCCGGGCAAAGATCAAGCCCATTGCGGCTACGCCACGACGCCCTTCGATTACGGCAACGCGGGACGCAACTTCCTGTACGCGCCCAACGCCTGGAACCTGGATACGGGGCTGAGCCGTTATTTCCCGGCTTTCAAGGAAGGGCAGCAGATCGAGCTGCGGGTGGAAGGCTTCAACATCTTCAATCATGCCAACCTGAACGGGCCGCAGGCGAACATGCACAGCAACTATTTTGGCCAGATCACCGGCGGCAGCGGGCCGCGCGTGATGCAAGCCGCGGTGAAGTTCATTTTCTAGCCCGGTGCGTTTCACGAGCAGGAACAGCAACGACAGGGAAACCCAGCCCGGAGAGCAACAATAAGGCCACGCTGCACGACGTCGCCCGGCTCTCGGGGGTTTCGATCGCCACCGTCAGCCGGGTGGTGAACGGGCATGAGCGGATTCTGCCGCGCACCCGCCGGCGGGTGATGCACGCCATCGAGCTGCTGGGCTACCAGCCCAACGTGCATGCGCGGCGGCTGGTGACGCAGTCGGTCGAGACGATCGGGTTCGTGCTCAGCAACCGCGATTTTCTCAACCCCTTTCACGCCGGGGTGCTGACCGGAGTGGAGCATGCCGCGGCGGCCATGCGGCACGAGATTCTTTACGCCTCGTGCGTGTATGCGCCCGAGACGCCAGCGGCGGAGCTGGAACTGCCGCCGGTGCTGCGCAGCCGCGGGCTGGTGGGGGGCGTCATTCTGGCCGGCACGAACTATCCCAACCTGGTCCGCGCGGTGCGCGAGCGCGGCATTCCCTTCATCGTCTTCGGCAACAACCTGGTGCGGCAGCGGCAGTCCCTGCCCGACTGCTGCGTCTATTACGACGACGCCAGCAGCTCGCGCGAGCTGGTGGAGCGGCTGATTGCGATGGGACACCGGCGGATCGCTTTTGCGGGCGACCAGCGCCAGCCCTGGTTTGCGCGCCGCCGCGCCGCATATCTGCAGGCGATGGCGCGGCACCATTTGGCGACGATGGAATACACCGCCGCGCTGGATTCGCCGCACAGCTATGTAGCCTATGGGGAGGCGGCGCTAGGCAAGCTGCTGGAGCGGCATCCGGCGCCCACGGCGCTGTTTGCCGGCAACGACAACATTGCCGTCGGCGCCTGGCGTCTGTGCCACCGGCGGGGAATCAAGATTCCGGGCGATTTGAGTCTGGCGGGGTTCGATGACCTGGAAATGGCGGTGCTGATCGATCCGCCGCTGACGACGGTGCGCGTGCCGGTGGACGAGGTGGGGCGCGCATGCGTGGAGATGATGGTGGAAAAGATCCGCCGGCCGGGGGAACCGCAAGCCAATCGCAGCATACCCACGCACCTGGTGGAGCGAGCCTCCTGGGGGCCTCCGCCGCCGGAGGGCGCCTGAGCGCCCGGCGGCGCGATCCGGTGTATAAAAGCCAAAGCCTGGATTTTTTGCCAACGTCATGAGCACTGCCCAATCCACTCCCACCCCCCGCGCCGGCGGCCGCAGCCATGTGCGCTGGGTCATTTGCGCGCTGCTGTTTCTGGCGACGGTGATCGCCTACGTGGACCGCAGCGTGCTGAGCTACCTGGAAAAATTCCTGGAAGGCATCATTCCCGGGCTGAACAGCGTGGCCTATGGGCACATCACCGGCGATTTCATGTTTGCCTACATGATCGGCCTGGCAGTCGCCGGCGGACTGACCGACAAACTGGGGACGCGGCTGTCATTTGCGCTGGCGATTACGCTTTGGAGCGTTGCCGCGATGCTGCCCGGCGCGGCGCACAGCGTGACGGGGCTGGGGCTGGCGATGCTGCTGCTGGGGCTGGCGGAAGCGGCGAATTTTCCGGTCTGCATACGCACCGTGGCGGAGTGGTTTCCACAGGCGGAGCGGGCGCTGGCCACGGCGCTATTCAATTCCGGCGCCAACGTGGGCACCCTGATCGTGCCCTTCGCAGTGGTGTTTTTCACCGCGCATTTCGGCTGGCGCGCGGCCTTCGTGGCCAGCGGCGCGATGGGCCTGATCTGGCTGGCCCTGTGGCTGCTGATCTACCGGCGGCCGGAACGGCATCCGCGCGTTTCAGCCGCGGAATTGCGGCATATCGAAGCCGGCCGGGGCGAGGCGGCGGCGAAAGTGCCCTGGACGAGACTGCTGCCGGTGAAGGAAACCTGGGCCTTTGCGGCGGGCAAGTTTCTGACCGATCCAATCTGGTGGTTCTGGCTCTTCTGGCTTCCGCGCTACCTGGAAGGCACATTCCATCTGTCCCTGGCGCAGACGCGGATCCCATTTGCGACGGTGTATCTGATCTCGATCGTGGGCAGCATCGCCGCCGGCTGGCTGCCGGCCTATCTGCTGCGGCGGGGGCATAGCGCCAATTTTGCCCGCAAACTGACGATGCTGATCTGCGCGCTGGCGGTGGTGCCGGTGATTATCGCTCCGTTCAGCCACCAGGTATGGGCGGTGGTGGGATTGGTGGGGCTGGCAGCGGCGGCGCATCAAGGCTGGTCGGCGAATATCTTTACGCTGCCCTCGGACGTATTTCCCAAGACGGCGGTGGCCAGCGTGGTGGGGATTGGCGGCTCGGCCGGCGCCTTCGGCGGCTGGCTGCTTTCCAATAGCGCCGGCTACATCATTCATTGGACCCACAGCTATATGCTGCTGTTCGCCATCGCCTGCGGCGCCTACTTGATCGCCCTGCTGGCGATGCATGCGCTGATGCCGCGGTTGACCCCGGCGCAACTGGGCTAAGCCGCCGGGAAGCGGCGGCGGAAAGA
Organism: Acidobacteriota bacterium; assembly: GCA_021789895.1. Classification (GTDB taxonomy): domain Bacteria; phylum Acidobacteriota; class Terriglobia; order Terriglobales; family SCQP01; genus JAKASR01. The sequence continues at coordinate 176,339 of JAJYIU010000001.1, forward strand.
GGCGGGCTGCTATAATCACAATGACGCGCCGGCGGGGCGAGCCGGCCCGGGCGCGGCCACGCGCGCCGCGATGGTGAGTGTAGCTCAGCTGGTAGAGCGCTGGATTGTGGCTCCAGTGGCCGAGGGTTCGACCCCCTCCACTCACCCCAAGCTAAATCACTGATTTCAATTAATTTATCGTTGAAAAACGCGAAGGCAAGAAGCCAGAATTTTGATCTGGTGCCGGCACGTTTCCAGGAATGGGCGTTAATGTCTCAACCGCGGCCAATTCATGCTCCGACGAGAGATGGGCGTAGCGCCCGATGGTCGCAATGCGTCGATGCCCCCATCCGACGCTGGACGGTTCGCAAACCCACACCAGCCATGACCAGGCGAGAGGCGAAGGTGTGCAAGCACCACCCGCGCCAGGCTGTTTAGCGGAACATGCCGAGCCTCGCCATGTTTATTTCTCGGAATCGTCAAAATGCGCCGGCGCCAACTCCGTGCGGATTGAAGTCGCACGCCAGCAGGCCGCAGTGTACGCGTGCTCTACGAGGACCGCGCCGTCACCCGCCTGGGTGAAGATGTCTTCCCGGCTAACCCTAGCCGGTTTTTTTACCTTCAAGGCAAATCGTTCGCATAGCAAGTCCTGAGGTTATGAAGTCCTGCAAATCGCCTGTATGCCGTGTTTTTGCTGCGTTTTCACGGCAGGACTTCGGCAGGACTTTAGGACTTGACCATGACATCGCCGTCCAATGTCCTGGCTGCACTAATGCTGGATTTTAATTTATACGACCACTAGCCTGCATCATGCTGCCGCCCTCACTTTTGACCCAGAAAATGCTGGGGAATTGGTGGCTCGTCCCGCTTCTCCCGCCTTACCTATTGCCATCCCATACAACTCGTGTCATGCTCTATGTGTATCCCATAGAAGGATGGCAAGCATGGCCGGTCGGAACGACAAGCACGAAATCTGGCAGGGCACGCTGGTGCTGATGGTGCTCAAGACGTTGGAGACCATGGGGGCGCAGCATGGCTACGGTATCGCGCGGCGCATCGAGCAGGTTAGCGGACAGAAGCTGCTGGTCAACTACGGTACGCTATACCCGGCGCTGATCAAGCTGGAGCAGGAAGGCTATATCAGAAGCGAATGGGGCAACACGGAAAACAACCGCCGCGCCAGGTATTACCGTCTCACATCCGCCGGGCGCAAGCTACTGGCGGCGGAAGCGCGCGCCTGGAAGCGCGCCCATGACCTGCTCGCCCGCTTCTGGCGCCCGCAGGAGCCGTAAATGCCATGTATCTCGCAGGGCCAATTCGGCGGACGCTAGCGCGGTTCGGCGAGCTGTTTTATCATGGGCGGCGCGAGCGCGAGCTGGCCGAAGAGCTGGAAAGCCATCTGGCGCTGCAGGCGGCGGAGTACGAGCGCGCCGGCTTGCCGCCGGCAGAAGCGCGACGGCGGGCGCGGCTCAGGCTGGGTGGCCTGGATGCCGCCGCCGAGGCCTGCCGCGACCGCCGCGGCTTGCGCTGGCTCGACGAGTTGGCGCAAGATCTGCGCTTCGGCCTGCGCCAGATGCGCCGCAGCCCCGGCTTCGCCGTGATTGTGATCTTAACGTTGGCCCTGGGGATCGGCGCCAATACCGCCATCTTCAACTTGGTCGAAGCGGTGCTGCTGCGGCCGCTGCCTTTTCCACATGCGCGCCGGCTGGTCGTCGTGTACGAATCGAACGCGCGCATGCCCATGGATGGTTTTTCCTACCCGGTTTTCGATGCCTTGCGGCGCCAGAGCTCGAGCTTCAGCGCCATGGCAGGCTTCAGCATGCATGCCCTGACGTTGACCGGCGCCGGTGAACCGGCGGACGTGCCAACCATGGCGACCACGCCGGCATTTTTCCAAACCTTGGAAGTTCATGCCCTCGCCGGACGCGGGCTCGATGCGCGGGATGGCGTGCGCGGGGCGGCGCCGGTGGCGGTCATCAGTGCGCGGCTGTGGCGGCGGCGCTTTGGCGCCGATCCGAAGCTGATCGGACACGCCATCGAACTGGACCGGCGGCCCTTTACCTTGGTGGGCATCATGCCCGCCGGTTTTCGCTTCCCGCTCAGCGTCCGCTCGGCCGAGATCTGGATTCCCCTGCCGCAAGACCCTTTTTTCGGCGGCTTAATGCAAAACTCCGGTGGGCACTTTCTGACGGTTATCGCCCGGCGGCGGGCGGGAATCTCGCCGCCGCGGGCGGAAGCCGCGCTGCGGTTGGATTGGACGCGGCTGGCCCGGCAGACGCTCTCCGGCGTTGCCGGTTGGTCGCCGAAACTGATGCCGCTGCATCGGATGGTGGTGGCGCGGGCGCGTCGGGGGCTGCTGCTGTTGCTGGGCGCTGCGGGATTGTTGTTACTGCTGGCTTGTGTCAATCTGACCAACCTGTTGCTGGCGCGCGCCACTGCGCGCGGACGCGAGATGGCGCTGCGCATGGCGCTCGGCGCGTCCTCGACCCGCCTCCTGCGCCAACTATTGACCGAGAGTGGCTTGCTGGCCGTACTGGGCTGCGTGGCTGGTGTGCTGCTGGCGGCATGGAGCGAGCCGGCTTTGAAACTCCTGGCGCCAGCCGGCTGGCAAGGCGACGCCGGCCTATCGCCGGAGGTGCTGGCGTTCGCGGCGGTAATCTCGGCCGTGACTTGCCTGCTGTTTGGGCTGGCGCCCGCTTTCGCTGCCGTCCGCGGGCGGGTGAATCAATCCTTGCAGGCAAATTCCGCCCGCGCCGGCGAATCGCGCCGCGCTGGGCGCCTGCGCGGCATGCTGGCTGCCGGAGAGATTGCGCTGGCGCTGGTGTTGCTGGCGGCCGCCGGGCTGCTGTTGCGCAGCCTGGCGGACTTGTATGCGGTCACCCCCGGCTTTCAGCCACGGCAGCTCATGACGGCGGAAGTTTCCTTGCCGCGCTATGTTTATTCCACCCCACAGCAGTGGCGGGCGTTTGCCCAGACCGCGCTCAGTCGTTTGCGGCATCAGCCGGGTATGCGCCAAACTGCGTGGGCCGCACCTCTTCCTCTCGACGAAGGTATCATTAAACTGCCGTTTTCTATTCCCGGTGCGCCTTCCCCAGCGCCCGGTGCTACTCGCCTGGCCGATTACGTCACCGCCAGTTCTAATTACTTTCGTGTGATGCGCATCCCGCTGTTGGCCGGACGTGTCTTCCATCGCCGCGACCGCGCCACCGCCCCGCCCGTGGCGATCATCAGCCAAAGCTTTGCCCGGCGCTACTTTCCTGGAATCAATTCTGTCGGCCGAAGTTTGATCTTTGGCTTTCCGCCCCATAGCGGCGTGCTGCGCAAGATTGTCGGCGTCGTGGGCGACGTGCGCGATGTCGCCTTGGCGCGGAGCCCGGCGCCGATGATGTATGTGCCTTTTGCGCAGGCGCCGATCTGGGGCGGTCAGATTGTTACCCGCACCGCATTGCCCCCCGCGGTTGCCGCACGGGCAATTCGCCGTACCATCGTTGGCATTGATAATCGCCTCCCGGTCACCTCTGTGCAAACCTTGCCGCAGGCGATACGGGCTTCGATTGCGCAGCCGCGGCTGCGCGCCGGGCTGGTGGCGCTGTTTGGCGTAGCGGCGCTGCTGTTGGCGCTGGTAGGCATATTTGGGGTGATTTCCTGTTCGGTGGCGCAGCGTACGCAGGAAATTGGCGTCCGGATGGCGTTGGGCTCGACCCCGCGCCGGGTGGCTCTGCAGATACTGTGCGAGACGGCTCGGCTGGCCGCGGCCGGCGTGGCGGTGGGCTTGCCGGCGGCTTGGCTGTTGTCGCGCGGGCTGAGCTCTTTGCTGTATGGGGTGCGGCCGGGCGATCCGCTGACCTATGGTGCCGTCGTTGGCTTGCTGCTGCTCATGTCCTTACTGGCCGCCTGGATGCCCGCGCGACGGGCGGCGCGCGTTGATCCCGTATTAGCATTGCGCCAGGAGTAGCCATATCGGCCGCCCATAATTCACCGCCTCGCCGGCGCCGGCCAGCCAGGCATCGGGGCCGCCGAGTTCGGTAGAAGCTGGTGGGGCGTTGGTCGAAGGCGAACTCCCGCTCTTCCCACGGCAGCGCGCCGCGCATCGGCATCTCGACCTCCAGCCAGCGCGCGGCAGCAGTCCAGCCGGATGAGGGGCGAATTCTAAGCTTTGCGGCGCAAAGTGGTGCCGGTTCTGGTGCCGGTTGAGATTCGAAAATGGCACGGAGGAGTGCGAAGCGGTGCGAGCTGTAAATCAATTGTAGGTGATTGATATTATTGAGCTTATTCGTATTGATGCGGGGTAGTGCTAGATTGTGCTAAAGTGCCCATTTGGGATTGTGGCACCAGTGGCCGAGGGTTCGAACCCCTCCACTCACCCCAAGCTAAATCACTGATTTCAATTAATTTATCGTTGAAAACCGCGAAAGCATGAAGCCGGAATTTTGATCTGGTGCCGGCACGTTTCCAGGCATTGGCGTTAATTTCTCAACCGCGGCCATTTCATGCTCCGGCGAGAGATGGGCGTAGCGCCCGGTGGTCGTAATGCGTTGATGCCCCCATCCGACGCTGGACGGTTCGCAAACCCACACCAGCCATAACTCGGCGTAGGCGAAAGTGTGCCGCAGGCAATGCCAGGTGAAATCTTTGATACCAGCTTCGCGGCAGGAGCCTTGGTCCATCGCAGGCTGAATTGTTCGGACCGCCGAATGCCGACATTACTGCGCGCGATTGAAGTGGCCGGAGAGGCGGCATCGAAGATCAGCGATGAGACGCGTAGAAAATATTTCCATGTGGCTACAGTTCACGACGCCTTAGCCGCCGGCGGTGCGCGCGGGTTCGGTTGGGCGGCGACCGGCGACCAGTGTGACTTGCATGTCGTGAGCCTGGCGCACGATCGTTTCCGCCAGGCTGGCCGGCGACCAGGGCCATCGTCGCGGAAGCGAGGGCTTGGAGACAAAAATCTGGGTGATGCGTTGGCGGCGGGCGAAGGCGACGACCGCCGCGGCAGTGTCCGGCTCGTTCAGACGGAACGTTTCCAGATGCAAGTCGCGGGCAAAGGACAGGTGCTTTTCAAGGCGCTCGCGGGCGGCAGCGACGGTCTCGGCGCTCACGGCGACCGCCATGCAGGGAGCCTGAAGATGGTCGGCGACGCGGCGGGCGCGGCGAATGACGGCCACCGTCCCCGGGTCCTCGGTCAGGACCACCAGAATGCGCTCTTCGCCGGGGCGCTGCCCCGGAGCGGTATCGCCCGGCTGCCGAATCTCGACCTCGTGCGCGGTCTGGCGCAGCGCGAACTCGCGCAGGGTCACCAGGGTGGGTTCCTTAAAGAATTTCCGCATGGCCAACTCGGCGCGGTCCTTGGGATAGACCACGCCCCGCGCCAGACGGTTGAGTAGCGCCTCCGGGGTGACGTCCACCATTACCACTTCATCCGCGCGGCCAATCACCCAATCGGGAATCGTCTCGCGCACGCGAATGCCGCTGACCTGGAAGACCTCGTCGTTCAGGCTTTCCAGGTGCTGCACATTCATGGTGGTCAGCACGTTGATGCCGGTTTCCAGCAAGCCAAGTACGTCCTGCCAGCGTTTTTCTCTCGGGCTGCCGGGGATGTTGGTATGGGCGAACTCATCCACCATGCAGATTTCCGGACGGCGGCGCACGATCGCCTCCGTATCCATTTCACGAAAGGCAACGCCGCGATAGATGATTTCGCGGTTGGGCACGAACTCGAGTCCCTCGGTAAGGGCGATGGTAGCCGGCCGCGCGTGCGGCTCGAAATAACCGATCACAACATCGTGGCCTTGTGCCCGGAGCGCATGCCCGTCGGTCAACATCTGGAAGGTTTTGCCGGTGCCGGCGGCGTAGCCGAGGTAAACGCGCAGGCGCCCGCGCGCCAGCGGCAGCATCTTGGACGGCGAGACCTCGCGGCTCGCCGGCTGCGCCAGCTCGCCCCCAGCGAGGCGGTCCGATTCGCCGTTCGGAATCGCGTCCGGGCCGGCGGCTTGCGGTTGTGGTTTCACTGGGGAAATACTCTCACATCGACGCTTCCGGAACGGCGTATGAGCTTATCCACGAAGGAACCGCCGAAGCGGGAGCCGAGCCAGCCCGGGTGGCGGCCGTGGCCCACGAATATCTGGGTCACGCCACGCTCGCGGGCAAAATGCAAAATCGCCTCCACCGCATCCTCGCCGTCAAGGATGGAGACTTGGGCACCCTGCTCGCGGGCCAGATCGAGGTAATGCGTCACCCGCGTCTGGTCCTCGGGGGAAATCTCGCTCTGCTGCACGTACGCCGCCAGCAACTCCCCGTGAAAGCGCTCCGCGTTGCGGCGACCGCTGGCGATCATGCGCAGCGCGTTCGAATGCGGGGTGATGCAGACCAGGATACGCTCGTGGGCGCTCCACGGCGGGCGCAAGCCGTGGTTCTCGAGGTAGCGTTCCAGTTGCGAATCCACCACGTCGGCGGTGAGCAGCAGAGCCATTTCCCGCAAGGTCGAGAGCCGCAGGTTCAGTTCTTCCTCGCTCATGCCCGTTTTTTGCATCAGCGGCGGATTCGCCGTGGCGTCCACGATCTCGATGTTATCGGCGGTCCGCAGGAAGGCTTCGGGAATCGTTTCGGCGGCGCGTTTACCAGTCAAGCGTTCCAAATCTTCCTGCCGCTCGGCCACATACTGCAAATTCACCGTGCCCAGCACGTTAATCCCCGCCTGCAGGATTTCCTCGACGTCTTCCCAGCGCTGCGCGTGGGGGCAGCCGGGAGGATTGTCGTAAGCCAGCCCGTCCACCAGGCATACCCGCGGGTGGCGCGCCAGCACCCGGGGCACATCAATGCAGCCGCGGCCCTGGATGCGCAGCATCGGGATCAACTCACAGCCCGCCAGCAGATTTTCGGTATCCGGGGTGTTGTAATCCTGCACCGCAGCGACGACTACGTCCTGGCCGCGCTCGCGGCGCCGGCGCCCTTCGTCGAGCATGCGAAAGGATTTGCCCGCTCCCGGGGCGTAACCGAGGAAGACCTTGAGCCGGCCGCGGCCATGGGCGGAGGCATGCATCATGAGCCGGCCTCGCCAACGCCGGTGAAGCGGCCGGCGGCTCGAATCCGTTTCCAGCGGCGCAGCGCCACCAGCGTCCAGATCGCCTCGGCGCCGCCGAAAGGCCAAGCGCCCTGCCGGAAGCCGTAGATCGAGCTAAGCACGCAAGCCCCGGCAAACGCCAGCACGTAAGCGGGGCCCCGTTCTTCCAAGGCATAGCAAAGCAGCATGGCGCAGACGCTAAATAACCCGAAGGCGGAGAGAAAACTCATCCAGCTATTTTCCTTTATTTCCGGCGGCGCCCGGCCATGCGGAGGCCCAGTCCCTGAACGCTTAACGTGAAACTTTGACCGGGTAAGCGGCATCCAGCGCCAGGTTCAGCAAGAGCACATTTACCCGAGGCTCGCCCAAGAAGCCTCCCCAAGGCAGCGCGGCATGCGCATGAATGAACTGCCGCAAGCGAGCCAGAGCGATGCCGCGGGCTTTGGCCACGCGCGGCGCTTCGGCGTAGGCGGAAGCGAGGCTGATATCCGGATCCAGGCCGCTGCCGGAAGCCGTCAGCAGATCGGCCGGAATGGCGCCGTGATCATCCGGATTATGGTTGCGGAAGCGAGCGACCGCGGCTTTCACGCGCAGCACCAGGTTCCGGCTGGTCGGCCCCAGATTGGAGCCGCCGGAGGCCGCGGCATCGTAGCCGTTGCCGGCCGCGGAGGGGCGCGGATGAAAATAGCCGGGCTGGGTAAAACGCTGCCCGATCAGCGCCGAACCCACCACCCGGCCGTGGACCCGAATCAGGCTGCCGTTGGCTTGGTAGGGAAAGAACAACTGGCACAATCCGGTCACCAGCGGCGGATAGATCAAGCCGGTCAGGAGGGTGAAGACCAGGGTGATGCGAAAGGCGGGAATGATCTGTCGCCACATGACGAATGTTCCTCCGCCGGCTAGGCCAGATGCAGCAGGCCCAGGATGCGGTCAATCAGCCAAATGCCGGGAAACGGCACGAGAATGCCGCCCAGGCCGAAGAGCAACAGGTTGCGGCGCAGCAGGGTGGCCGCGCTCTGCGGTTTGTAGCGCACGCCGCGCAGGGCCAGCGGAACCAGGGCGATGATGATCAACGCGTTGAAGATGACGGCCGCCAGCACTGCGCTGGCGGGCGAATGCAGGCGCATGATATTGAGCGCGCCGAGCGCGGGATAGGTGGCGGCAAACATCGCCGGGATGATGGCGAAATATTTGGCAATGTCGTTGGCGATGGAAAAGGTGGTGAGCGCGCCGCGGGTGATCAGCAGTTGCTTGCCGATGGCGACCACCTCCAGCAGCTTGGTGGGATTGCTGTCCAGGTCCACCATGTTACCGGCCTCCTTGGCGGCCATAGTGCCGGTATTCATGGCCACGCCGACATCCGCCTGGGCCAGCGCCGGGGCATCGTTGGTGCCATCGCCGGTCATAGCGACCAGGCGGCCGAGCCGCTGCTCATTTTTGATGTACTCCAACTTGTCCTTGGGCGTGGCCTGGGCGAGGAAATCGTCCACCCCGGCTTCGTTGGCAATGGCGGCGGCGGTGAGGGGATTATCGCCGGTGATCATCACCGAGCGGATGCCCATCGCACGCAGTTGCTCCAGGCGCTGGCGCATGCCGCCCTTGACGATATCTTTCAAGTGCACCACGCCCAGCACCCGCCGGCCGTCGGCCACCGCCAGCGGCGTGCCGCCGTGGCGGGAGATGCGGTCGGAGAGTTCCATCAATCGCGGCGGCGCCTCGCCTCCCTGCTCCCGGACGAAATTGGCGATCGCCTCAGTGGCGCCCTTGCGCAGCTTGCGCGCGCGCCAATCGACGCCGCTCATGCGGGTGTAGGCGGAAAAGGCGATGAACTCGGCCTCGTGCTGGGGAATTTCCCGTCCGCGCAAGCCGTATTGGTTCTTAGCGAGCACGACGATGGAGCGGCCTTCGGGGGTTTCATCGGCCAGGCTGGAAAGCTGCGCCGCGTCCGCCAACTCGGCCGCGCTGACGTCTTCGACCGGCAGGAATTCTACCGCCTGGCGGTTGCCCAGCGTGATCGTGCCCGTCTTATCGAGCAACAGCGTGGTGACATCGCCGGAAGCTTCGACCGCCTTGCCGCTCATGGCGAGCACATTATGTTGCATGACGCGGTCCATGCCGGCGATGCCGATGGCCGAGAGCAGCCCGCCGATGGTGGTGGGAATGAGGCAAACCAGCAGCGACACCAGCACCGCCACGGTGGGGATATGGCCGGCCTGGGCCGCGATTACGGCGTAAGCCGAGTAAGGCTGCAGCGTCACCACGGCCAGGAGAAATATGATGGTCAGCCCGGCGATGAGGATATTGAGCGCAATCTCGTTGGGCGTCTTCTGCCGCTGCGCGCCCTCGACCAGGGCGATCATCCGGTCCAGGAAAGACTCGCCGGGGTTGGAGCTGATGCGAATGCGGATCTGATCGGAGAGGATGCGGGTGCCCCCGGTCACGGCGCTGCGGTCGCCGCCGGATTCCCGGATGACCGGCGCGCTCTCGCCTGTGATCACCGACTCATCCACGCTGGCGATGCCATCCATCACCTCGCCGTCGCCGGGAATGACTTCCCCGGCCTCGACCAGGACCACGTCACCGGCGCGCAGCCGCGACGAGGCGACCAGCTCGATGCGATCGCCCTCGACCACCCGCCGCGCCTGGGTTTCGGTTTTGGTCTTACGCAGGGTGTCGGCCTGGGCCTTGCCGCGGGCCTCGGCCATCGCCTCGGCGAAGTTGGCGAACAGCACCGTGAACCAGAGCCACAGCGCGATTTGGAACTCGAAGCCGATGCCCCGCGCATGGCGGAACAGATCGCGGAACAGGAGCACGGTGACCAGGGCGGAAACCACCTCGCAGACAAACATCACCGGGTTTTTCATCAAGCTGCGAGGGCGCAACTTGACGAAACTTTCGCGCAGCGCGCGTTTCACTATCGGCGGATCGAACAGCGGCCGAGAACGCGCGCCCTTTTGCGGCAACAGGCTGGTGGCGTCGTCCGCGGGCGGGAGCGAAGCCGGCGCCGGCCGATGGGTCATAGACATGATTCCGCTCCCGGAAGGGTCAAAACAGCCTGCCTTGCCGCATGAGGAAATGCTCGACGATCGGGCCCAGCGAATCGGCGGGGAAGAAGGTCAGCGCGGCGACGATCACGATGGTTCCGATCAGCAGGCCCACGAACAAGCCACCATGGGTGGGCAAGGTGCCGCTGGTTGCGGGCACCCGTTTTTTGGCGGCGAGGCTGCCAGCGATCGCCAGGGCTGGAATGATGAACAGGAAGCGGCCAATTAACATACAAAGGCCGCCGGCGAAATTGAGCCAGGGGGTATTGCCGTTTATGCCGGCAAAGGCGCTACCGTTGTTTTCCGACTGGCTGGTGAAGAGGTAAAGCAGCTCGCTGAAGCCGTGCGGCCCGGCGTTATTGAAATTCGCGGTGATGGGCCCCGGCGGGTTCCAGTAGCCGTGCGCATGAAAGGGCAGTTCGAGGCTTAACGCCGGAAAGACCAGGATGATTACGGCGGTCACCAGCACGGCGATCATCGCCATCTTGACTTCTTTCTTCTCGATTTTCTTACCTAGATACTCGGGGGTGCGGCCCACCATCAAGCCGGCGATAAATACCCCCAGAATCGCGTAAATCAGGATGCCGTACAGGCCGGAACCCACGCCGCCGAAGACGACTTCGTCCGTCTGCATGTTGAACAGAGGCACCAGCCCGCCCAGCGGGGTGTAGCTGTCGAGCATGCTGTTCACGCTGCCATTGCTGGCGTCGGTGGTGGCGCCGGCCCAGAGCGCGGAGGCGGCGATGCCAAACCGCACCTCCTTGCCTTCCATGTTCCCGCCCGGCTGCAGAGCGGAATGCCGGGTGGCGATGCCCAAGCGCGCCAGATTCGGATTTCCGCGCTGCTCCGCCGCATAGCCCACGAAGAAGAAGACCGCCATCAAAATCGCCATCGCCGCTAAAAGCGCCCATCCCTGGCGCGTGTCCCCCACCATGCGGCCGAAGGTATAGCAGAGCGCGGCGGAGAGGACGAGAATGGAGAACAGTTCGGCGAAGTTGGACAGCGGCGTCGGGTTCTCAAAGGGATGGGCGGAATTGGCGTTGAAAAATCCGCCGCCGTTCGTGCCGTCCATCTTGATGGCTTCCTGCGAGGCCACCGGCCCCACCGCAATTATCTGCGCCCGGCCCTCCAGGGTGGTGGCGTGCACATCGGGGCGCAGGGTCTGCGGAACGCCCTGCCAGCATAGAAACAGCGCGAAGATCAACGACAACGGCAGCATGATGTAAACGGTGCCGCGGGTCAGGTCAACCCAGAAGTTGCCGATGGTGTTGACCTGTTTGCGGGCAAAGCCGCGGATCATGGCAATCGCCACCGCGATGCCGGCCGCCGCCGAAACGAAGTTCTGCACCGTCAACGCCGCCATCTGCACGAAGTAGCCGAGGGTCTGCTCGCCGCCGTAATTCTGCCAATTGGTATTGGTCATAAAGCTAATGGCGGTATTAAAGGCCAGCGGCGGCGTCACTTGGGTGGCGTTGGCAGGCGCGTGCGCGGTCCCGAAGCGCATCGGGTTCAGCGGCAGCCATGCCTGCAGCCGCTGGAGCAAATAGACGAACAGAAAACTCACCAGGCTGAAGGCCAGAATCGAAGCCGCATACTGCGTCCAGCGCTGCTCGGTATCCTGGCGGACGGCGGCCAGGCGGTAAACCAGCCGCTCCAGCCAGCCCAGCACCGGATACAGGAAGGTGCGCTTGCCTTCGTAGACATTGGCCATGTAGGCGCCGAGAGGGCGGGTGGCCGCCAGCAGCGCGAGGCAGAAGACGACAAAATAGAGAATGCCGCTGGAACTCATGGCGCGCCCCTAAAATTTTTCCGGCTTGAGCAGCGCGTAGCAAAGGTAAACGAACAGGAAAACCGCAACGATGCCGCCGAAGATATAGTCCATAAACTCCCCCTCAGAGCTTGTCGCAGGCTTTGGCCAGGGCCCAAAGCAGGGCAAACATGACGACCCCGGCCAGAAGGTAGAGCATGTCGTGCATAAGCTTTTCCTCCATCAACAAAGTAGACCGGTGGGCATTAAGAAGGCATAAAGAAGGGATGAAAATTTCGTCAATCCGGAGCCGGCCACAGGCTGGAGAAGGCAAACGACAAGGCGCGGTCACGGTCGGAATCGAGACCACCGAAATGCAGCAAAGCGGTTTGGGATGAAGCCGAGGCTAAGCCCCCGGGACCGCCAGGCGATATCCCACCCAGGGCTCGGTCAGTAAATATTGCGGCTCGACGGGGTTGGGTTCGAGCTTCTTGCGAAGCTGATTGATGAAGACGCGGAGATATTCCACTTCCCCGCCATAATCGGGGCCCCAGACCGTTTGCAGGAGTTCGCGATGGGCGATGGGCTGATTGGGGCGAGCTGCCAGGCAGCGCAACAGTTCGAATTCCTTGGGCGTCAAATGCACGCCCCGGCGGCCGGCGATTGCGACATTGCGGCCGCGAAAATCAATGTGAACCGCGCCGAGATCCAAGGCGGCGGGGAGCGCGGCAAGGGGCGCGCGGCGCAGGGCAGCGCGAACCCGGGCAAGCAGTTCCGGCATGCTGAAGGGCTTGGTCACGTAGTCGTCGGCGCCGGCGTCGAGCCCTTGAATCTTGGCTTTCTCGGTGTGGTGAACGGTCAACATGATGATGGGGACGTCGGAGGCTTCGCGCAGGAAGCGGCAGGTATCCAGGCCGCTGATTCCGGGCAGGTTCCAATCCAAGAGCACCAGCGCGATTTCGCCATCGCGCAACCGTTCCAACGCCTCCTGGCCATTGCGCGCCTCGACGACCGAATAGCCGTTGGCGGTAAGCGTGGCGCGCATGACCCGCCGAATCTGCGGTTCATCGTCCACCACCAGGATACAGTTTGCACTCATACTTCGGGTTTGCCGGCCAAGGCTTCGGCGATCACGGGCAGGTTCAGGCGGAAGCGGCTGCCCGGACCGGAGGCCGGGGCCAATTCCAGTTCGCCGCCGTGGCGGCGCGCGATCTCGCGGGCGAGATACAGCCCCAGGCCTGCGCCGGTGATACGCCCCCGCGTCTTCTCGCCGCGATAATAGCGTTCGAAGATCCGGCACTCTTCGGTAGGCATAATCCCCTCGCCATAGTCCCTGACCAGGATAGCCAAATGGGTGGGATCGTGTTCCCATTCGATTTCGATCGCGGTTCCGGGGGAAGAATACTGGGCCGCATTCTCCAGCAGTTGGCGCAGGCACAGCAAGATTGCCTCGCGATCCGCCGCAATCGAGGGCAAGTTGCGGTCCTCCGCAATCCGTATCGGGCGTCCTTCCAGGCGGGAAGCGGCAGCGCGGCAGGCGGCTTGCACCAACTCGCCGGGATGACAGGGCTCGCGGTCCAGGCGGATCTCACCGGCTTCCATTCGCGTCATGGCCAGCGAATCGCTCATCAGCCGCTCCAACCGATCCGCTTCGCTGTCGATAATCCCGATTAATTCCCGCGCGCTCTCGGCGCCCAGCCTGAGGCTGGTCAAAAGCGCGCTGGAGGCGGCCTTAATCGCGGTTAGCGGCGTTTTAAAGTCATGCGCCAGGGCGTCCAGCAACGTAGATTTCAGTTCCTGGCTCTGGCGACTCAGCTCCGCTCCCCGCACCAGATCCTGAAAGCGCGCCTTCTCCAGCAGCAAAGCCACGAGGTGAGTCAGGGCATCCAGCGCCACCTCCGAAAGCGGCGGCTGCCCGGGATCGCGCTGAGATTCCAGCGCCAGACTGCCGAGCGCCTGACCGCCCAGACGGATAGGCAAGACCAGCGTACCGTCCGGCAGCGATCCGCGCAGGCCGCCGGTGGCGGCGGCGCGCAGGATAGGCAAGTGCGGCGCGTAGGTCGCCGCCTCGGTACTATAGAGGCTCTGCGTGTTCATATCATAGAGCGCAGCGCGGGGCAGTTCGAAAGTGGCCGAAATCTGCTCGATCAACTGCCGTGGGAACGGCCGCGGATCGACGGTCGCCAACAAACGCTGGCTCAGCAGGTATAACCGCTCGATTTCGCGCCGCCGGTCGAGGGCTTCGCACTCGCGCCGCTGCGCCTGGATAGATAAGCGGCTTGCCAGAATGGCCGTGATAAAAAAAGCAAAGAGCGCGACCCAGTTTTTGGGATCGGCAATGGTGAAGGTCCCAAGCGGCGGTAAAAAATAGAAATTAAAGCAGAGTACAGACGCGATCGAAGCCACCAGCGATGCGGTCAGGCCCCTGGCGGTTGCAATCAAGAGCACCAGGATGAGGAAGGCAAAACCCATCGTGGTGGCGTTGACGCCAAGGCGATAACCCACTGCGGTCAGCAGTCCCACCAATATCAGCGGCACAATCAGTCGGACGGCAAGGCTACGAATCCGGGCGGACTGATACTTAAATGCAGCCATAGCTCAATCTACCAGCCTGCTCAGGCAGGCTTGGATTACGTGGACCTAGGCCGAACGACCAGTTTTAGTTTAATGGCAGTTCAGGCCATCGGCCATACGCGGCTAGCCGAAGAGGTGAGAAACGCTCGAAGCCGGATGCGGGGCGAATTCTAAGCTTTGCGGCGCAAAGTGGTGGCGGTTTGGCGCCGGTTGCGAAAATAGCGCGGGGTGGAGCGAAGCAGTGCGAGAGATAAATTAATCGTACTGGATTGATACTAGAGAACTTATGCGTATTTTTGCGGGTAGGGCGGGATCATGCGAAAGATGCGGGCGCCGAGGACGGATACTCCAGGCAGGTGGATCAGGTGGCTGAACCAAGAACTCGACCGACAACGGCTTGGATTGACCGACAATCATTTTATGCAATGCCTTACCACCGGCATCCGGGAAAACCGAGTCCGGAAACAAAGGGCTTATCCATTCGCTCCTCAGGGGAATCATGCGCCGCGCCATTGAAGCGCCCGGAGGACGGGTTTTTTATTCCCTCGAAGGCGGCGAGGCTGCGCCGGCCTTGCTATTGCTTCACGCCTGGCCGCTGGATGGCCGGCTATGGTCCGCCGCGGCGCGGCGGCTCAGCACCCGCTATCGCGTACTGCGGCCCGACTGGCGCGGCTGCGCCCCGGAAGACGGCTGCGAGCATGGCTCCGCTCCCTTCCAGGGCCGCAGCCGGCCCGAGGACTGGCCGCCGGTCACGCCCGCCGACCTGGCCATGGATGTAGCGGCCATCCTCACCGCCGAGGCGATTGACTCCGTCATAGCCGCCGGCTGCTCGCTGGGCGGCTATGTCCTCTACGAGCTGCTGCGGCAATTTCCCGAACGTATACGGGCGGCGGCCATCTGCGATGCCCGGCCCGAGGCCGATGCCGATCACGGCGAAGCCCGCCGCCAGGCTGACGCCGAATTGCTGGCGGAAGCCGGCCGCGCCGGCGCGGAACCGGCGCGGGCAAACTGGCGCGAGCGCCTGCTGCCGCGCTTGTTGGGCGAGACCACACGCGCGCGGCGTCCGGAAGTGGCCAGCCGGCTGGCGGGCTGGCTGGCGGAGCGCTCGATCGCCGCCGCGGTGCGGCTGAATCAGGGGATGGCGCGCCGCCGCGATCAGCGCCCGCTGCTGCCCACGCTGCGCCTGCCGGTTACGATACTGGCCGGCGAGGAGGACGCGCTCTGGCCCGCCGCCGAAGTGCGGCAAACCGCCGCGGCAACCCCCGGCGCCGAGCTGCAGTTCATTCCCCAGGCCGGCCACCTGCCTATGCTCGAAAATCCGGCTGCTTTCGACCCAGCCCTGGATGAGTTTTTACAGACCGTAACCAATTAATTACCCGGGCGGCGGATTGCTGGCCGCGCGAACGCAAGTAGGCGATAATGAAGCAGCTCTGGTGGTTGCCGCCGCTTCGCGCGCTCGATGCGGTCATTCCGTACATCCCCCCGCGCTCCCGGCGAGCGGCGGGTGAATCCTCCGCTGACCACCTCAGCTTGCGCCTCCATCCTGCTCGCCGCGCTGGCCCTGCTGACGTCCGCCTGCGGGCACAAGCCGGTAATGCTGGCTCCGCCGCAACCGCCGCCCGCGATGCCGCCGGGAGTCAGTTGGGGGCGGCCCAATGCGGCGGGGGAATATCCCCATCCGGAGCGGGCGCCGGAAAACGTTCAGCCGGAAGCAAGCGAGCGCGTCCCCGCTCCGCTGCGGGTGGGCATGATCTGGCAGGTGGGGGTGGCCAGCTTTTATGGCCGGCGCGAGCAGGGCAACTATACCGCCTCGGGCGAGCGCTTCGACATGCGCCGCATGACCGCCGCCGCGCGCACGCTGCCCTTTGGGACGATCGTGCGGGTCACCGATCTGGCGACCGGGCGCTCGGTCAACGTCCGGATCAACGACCGCGGGCCGTTTTGGCCGCACCGCATTATTGATCTTTCCGTCGGCGCCGCCAAGCGCATCGGGCTTTACCGGCAGGGTCTGGGGCGGGTGCGGCTGCGGATTGTGCGGCTGCCGCGGCCGCTGCCGCCGGGCGTGTACACCGTGCAGGTGGGCTGGTTTACCCGCCGGGGCGAGTTTCAGCGCTGCCGGCGAGCCATGCGGCGCTATCTGCATGAGCCGGTGGTCTCGTTCCACTCGCGCGAAGGGCGCTGGCTGCGCTATCAGCGCCGGGTACGCTTATCCCGCCGCACGGCCGCCCGGTTGGTGGCCGCCCTGCGGCAAGACCGCTACCCCGCATACCTGGTGCGGCTGAATTAAACCGGTGAAGTTTAGCCCGGGGGCCAGCTCATCGCCCGCCCGCCGAGCAGATGCAGGTGCAGGTGAAAGACGCTCTGGCCGGCGTCGGGACCGACGTTGAGCACGGTGCGATAGCCGCCGTGCAATCCGCGTTCTTTCGCCAGCCGGGCAGCGATGCGCTGTAAATAGCCCAGCAGCGCATCGTGGCCGGGGCCGGCTTCGGCCAGGCCGGGGATATGTTCCCGCGGCAGCAGCAGGATGTGGGTGGGCGCGTGCGGATGCAGATCTTCGATGGCGACGACCCGTTCGTCCGTGTAAACAATTTTCCCCGGCAAATCGCCTTCAATAATGCGGCAAAAGATGCAGTCCATGGCCGGTAGCCCTCCCCGTGCCGGTCGCAATCCACCAACTCAGGCGCTGGCCCGCGGTTGCTTATAGGGCGTTTGCAGGTACTGCCGCGCCAGCGTCTGGGCGCCGTCGGTATTGTCGTGGGTTTGCAGCGCCTGCTCGTATTCGTGCACGGCGCGGTCGCGCTGCCCGGTGAGATCGAAGATCTTGCCCAACTGTATATGGCTCCAGACCTCGATCCAGTTG
Organism: Acidobacteriota bacterium; assembly: GCA_021789895.1. Taxonomy (GTDB): domain Bacteria; phylum Acidobacteriota; class Terriglobia; order Terriglobales; family SCQP01; genus JAKASR01. The sequence continues at coordinate 193,603 of JAJYIU010000001.1, forward strand.
GGCTGCAGGTCGCCGCCGAGCGCGTCGCGGTACTGGTCGGCGGCGCCCTGCCAGTTTTGTTCCTGGTAATCGGCTTCGGCGATGCGGTAATGCGCGAGCGAGCTGATCGGATTGATTTTCAGCGCGGCTTCGTAGTGCCGGATGGCGCCCGGAAAATCGCCCGCGGCGACCAGGTTATCGCCGCGCGCAATCTCCACCCGCACCTGCAAATCGGGGGTGTTGATCAGCAGCCAATGATGGGGATCCACCTTGACGCTGCGCGGGCGGTCGGCGGTGGCGATGCTGTACTGGCTATTTTGCCCTTCGACCTGGACCCGCTGGTTCACCGGCTTGCCGTCGGTGAGCACCTCCAGTTCGACGGGCATGGAAAATAAATCGAGATTCTGCTTGAGCTGGCCGACGATGCGGTAGCCGCCCTGATAAAGGCGATAGACGGTGTATTGGTTCTGGAACCGGGGCGACTGGGTGCCGTGGTACCACTCGGCGAAGAAGCCGTTGAGGCTCATGCCGCTCGCGCTTTCCAGCGCCTGCTGCAGCTCTTGCGTGCTAACCGCCTGGTGGGCGTACTTGGCGACGAACTGGCGCAATCCGGCGAACAGGCGGGCATCGCCCAGTTCCCAGCGCAGCATGTGGAATAGAATGGCGCCCTTGTCGTAGGTCAGATCCTGAAACGCGGGGGAGAAGGGATAGAGGGCCGCGGTCTGGGCGAGCGCGGTTTGGGGGTAACTGAGCGCGCCCACGGCAAAGTCGTTGATCACCGTCTGATAAGCCTGCTCGCCGGCGGTTTGTTCGACGTAAAGAGCCTCGAAAAAGCGCGCCGCGCCGTATTGAATCCAGGCGTCATTCAAGGTGGCGGGACTGACCAGATCGCCAAACCACTGCTGCGCAATCTCATCGGTCAGCAGGCGGTAATTCAAGCTCGTGCCGAGGCTGGATTGGGTGAGGAAGATCAGGCCCGGCGAGCTGTAAGAAGGCAGGCTGTCGTTGGGCAGTTCGACGAAGATCAGGGTATTGGTCGGCGGCGTTCCTATTTTCTGATTGATGAAGCCGGCAATCGCCGCCGCCGACTGAGCATATTGATTGACCAGGGCGGCAGGGGTTTTGGCGTTAACGTAGAAATTGCTGGTCAGGCCGGCGATATTGAAGGTCTGCGGCCGCAGCGGCGTAACCGCGAGGCTGCCGGGAAAGCCGGGAGTGGTTTCCTGCCAGGTGTAAACCACGGTGTTGTCGGCCTGCGGAGCGGCGCTGGCCTGGCCGCTCGCCAGCAGTCCATAGGGGGGCGGCAGCGTGGCGCTGACGTTCATGGTGAAGCGATCGGTGTTGTAGCCCGCCAGCGGAAACCATTCGCCGGGATAGAGCAGGAAGGAGCCTTCGGGGCCGATATAGGCGGTTTTCAGGCCGTTAATCGGGCTGAGCGCGGTGCTGGACAGCACGCCGGCGTACGCCATCGTGATCGTTTGCGGCTGGCTGGGCGACAGCGGCGTAGGGAAATAGACCACCACATTCGCTTCGCTGCGCTGAAAATTCAGCTTATTGTGCTGGGCGTCATTCACCGCCGTGACGCGCAGGTTTTCATTCAACAAAAAACTGGCGGTGGAAGTGGGCGCCAGCGGCTCGAAGGTCACCTGCGCTTTGGCCGTGAGCTGGTGGGCGGCAAAATTGAAGCTGAGATTGAGGTCGTAATGGGTAACATTAATCGCCGCACTAGCGCCGGGGGCGCTCTGCGCCCGGCCGGCAATCGCCAGGGTGGCGATCAGGCAGAAACCCATCGCCAAACGAAGTTGCAAAGTTTTCATTGTGATCAATGCCGGGTTACTGCGCGGATAGGTTGGGACTCCGTCCGGTTGCCGGGCCGGACGCGCCCCGGGCGTCCAGCGCGGATTCGATGCAATCGGCGGCGCGAACAATCGCACCCGCCGGACCCAGCCGCTCCCGGACTTCGCCCAGCCGGGCCGCCATTTGGGCGCGCGCGCCGGGGTCGTCGAGAAGCTTTCGCACCCAGTTTACAACAGCCTCCGGGGTGAAGTCGTTCTGAACCAATTCCGGCAGCACCGGGGCCTGGAGGATCAGGTTGGGCATGGCGATATATGGCGTGCGCACCAGGCGCCGGCCCAGCCAATAAGTCCAGCGGGAAAGGCGATAGACGACAATGGTGGGAATCTGCAGCAGGGCCGCCTCGAGCGTGGCCGTGCCGCTGGCGACGACCGCCACGGTGGCGCAGGCCAGCGCCAGATGGGCCTCGCCGGGCAGCAGGCGTAAAAAAGCGGCATCGCCGGCCTGGAGCAGGCTTTGCGCCCAGGCCGGATCCAGGCCTGGGGCCAGCGGCAGCAGGAACTGCACGCCGCGCTCGGCATGCAGCCGGCGGGCGGCGGCGGCCAGCACCGGGAGGTGATATTCCAGCTCGCGCCGGCGGCTGCCGGGGAGCAGCGCCACGAGCGCATGCTTGGGATCGCAGCCGGCGCGGCGCAAAAAGTCGCCGCAGCCGCCGGCCGGGGGCTGCACCTGCTCGGCCAGCGGATGGCCGACATACTCGGCCGTCATCTGGTAACGGGCATAGAAGGCAGGCTCGAAGGGAAAGATGCAGATCATGCGGCGCACGGTGCGACGCAGCAGCCGCACGCGTCCCGGGCGCCAGGCCCAGACCTGGGGGCTGATGAAATAAATCACCGGGATAGCGGCGGCGGCGGCGCGGCGCGCCAGGCGCAGATTGAAATCGGGGAAATCCACCAGCACCAGCGCGTCCGGCCGGCGGGCGGCGATGACGGCCCAGAGGCGGCGGTACAGGCGATAGACGCGGGGCAGGTGGCGCACTACTTCGGCAAGGCCGAGCAGGGAAAGCTGGCGCGCATCGAGCAACAGTTCGCAGCCGGCCTGGCGCATGCGCTCGCCGCCGCAGCCAAAGAAATGCCATGCCGGATGACGGCGGCGCAGCTCCGCAACCAGCGCCGCCGCCTGGCGGTCGCCCGAAGCTTCGCCGGCGACGATGCCCAACTGCATTTCCGGGCGCAATTCCTGGGGAATTGCGTTCATGCCGCCGAGCATAGCATGCGGCTCGAATGGCAGCCGCCGCGGCCGGGATGGAAATGATCGGGGTGGTGCGCATGGGGGCCGTTTTCTGTAAGAATGCCGAAACCGCGGCGGCTTGCGCGAATCGGGGGGCGGGCGGGAACGATGGCGGCCGGCAAGATCAAGACCCAATCATCGCGATGCGGCGGAGCCCCGGACGGGATCAGCGGCTGCGGGCAAGGCGGGAGCTTACGGTAGAGGGGATGGCGGGCACCCAGAAGCGGTGACCCTGGGCGTGCAGGGGGCGCAGGCCCAGCCGCGGCAGTTGGGATTCGCGCCAGCCCAGGTAGGTGAAGTGAGGCAGGTCGGTGGGAATCGTCTGGTACCAGCCGGCGGCGGCGAGCAGGCGCCAGAGGCGGCGATTGCCGTATTCACGCAGATCGAAGGCCAGCATGGCCAAGTGCTGGGAGCTGCCGGGAGCGGCAACCGAGTCGAGGATGGATTTATTGAAGGCGGTGCTGAACCAGATGCCGCGCCGTTCCAGCCGGAGCACGATGGGCACCTGTTGCACGGGGGACAAACGGCGAATGCGCGCGCCCAGGGCGGGAGCAATGCGCCCCCGGCGCTGCCAATAGCGCAATGCCGGGCGGACGCGGCTTTCCCAGAGCCGGACCGTTTGGCCGTAACTGCGCCAACTGGCGTCGGGGCTGCGCGGCTCGAGCCGCAAGCCGAGCCGGCGCGCGCGGCGGCGGGC
>JAJYIU010000026.1 GCA_021789895.1 Acidobacteriota bacterium
GCGCCCGCCCCGCCGGCCTGGCCGCGCCCGCGCCCGCCGAGGCCCTGCTCCGCCTGCTGGCCTCGGAAAATATCTGTTCCAAGCGCTGGGTGTACGAGCAGTACGACACCATGGTGCGCACCAACACCCTGGCCGCTCCCGGCGGGGATGCCGGCGTGATCCGCATCAAGGGCACGGCGCGCGCGCTGGCGATGGCGCTGGCCGGCTCGGGGCGCTATTGCCGCCTCGATCCCCGCCAGGGGGCGCGCCTGGCCGTGGCCGAGGCGGCGCGCAATGTGGCCGCGACCGGCGCCCGCCCGCTGGCCGCCACCAATTGCCTCAACTTCGGCAATCCGGAAAAGCCGGAAATCATGTGGCAGTTCGTCGAGGCGCTGGAGGGCATGGGCGAAGCCTGCCGCGCCCTCGGCACCCCGATCACCGGCGGCAACGTCAGCTTCTACAACGAAACCCGGGGCGAGGCGATCGCGCCCACCCCGGTGGTCGGCATCGTCGGCCTGCTGGAAAATGCCGCGCGCCCGGGCTTGCCGCTCGGCCCGCGCTTTCAAACCGCCGGCGACGCCATCCTGCTGCTCAGCGGCGCGCCCCGCCTCGATCCGCACGAAGCCGATCGCCGCCTGGGCTCGACCGAGTATGCGCGCCTGCTGGGCGCGCTCTGGGGCGAGCCGCCGGCGCTCGATCTGGCCGGCGAGCGCGCCTTGCATCAGGCCCTGGCGGAAGCCGCGCAGGCCGGCTGGCTGCGCTCCGCCCATGATTGCGCCGATGGCGGGCTGGCCGTCTGCCTGGCCGAATGTCTGCTGGCCCAGCCCGTCAACTTCCCGGACGCGGCGCCGCTGGGCGCCGCGGTGGAGTTGCCGGCGGATGAAGAAACGCTGGAGCATCTCCTCTTTGCCGAGACCGCCGGCCGGGTGGTGGTGAGCTGTCCCGCCGCCGCACAGCCGGAGGTGGAAGCGCTGGCGCGGCGCTGCCGCCTCGCCGCCTTCCGCCTGGGGAGGGTGGAAAATACAGCCTCGCTGCGCCTGGCGCGCGCCGGCGAAACCATCTTCGATTTAAGCTGGAACTCGCTTCGCCAGGCGTGGCAGGATGGCTTTGCCCGCGCCTTTCCGGCCGCATTCGTGGAGGCGGCAGTATGAGCGCTCCCTTTGACGACAAGCTGCACGAGGAATGCGGCGTGGTCGGCATCTATGGCCACCCGGAAGCCGCCAAGCTGGCCTACCTCGGGCTGTATGCCTTGCAGCACCGCGGCCAGGAATCCGCCGGCATCGTGGCCGCCCAGGACGGCCGCTTCAACACCCATCGCGCCTTGGGCGAGGTGGCGGAAATCTTCTCGCCCGAAGTGCTCGAACGCCTGCCCGGCGCCAGCGCCATCGGCCACACCCGTTACTCCACCGCCGGCGATGGGGCGCTGGCCAACGCCCAGCCGCTGATTGTGGATTGCAACAAGGGCCTGCTGGCGCTGGCGCACAACGGCAATCTGACCAACGCCACCCTCATCCGCGCCCAACTCGAAGCCCAGGGCTCGATCTTCCAGACCACCAGCGATACCGAGGTGCTGCTGCACCTGCTCGCCCGGGCGCAGGCGTCCGCGCTCGAGCCGGCCCTGTCGGAAGCCCTGCCGGCGCTCGAAGGCGCCTACTCCATGGTGCTGCTCGCCCACGACGCGCTCTATGCCCTGCGCGACCCGCGCGGCTTCCGCCCGCTCGCCGTCGGCCAGCTCGATAATGGCGGCTGGGCGGTCGCCAGCGAAACCTGCGCCTTTGACCTGATCGGCGCCGAGTACCGCCAGGAAGTCGAGCCCGGCTGCTGGCTGCGCCTGGACGCGAACGGCGTCGTCGCGCACCGCTTCGCCCCCGCCGCCCCGCTCCGCCACTGCATCTTCGAGCACGTCTATTTTTCCCGCCCCGACAGCCAGGTCTTCGGCCGCAGCGTGCAGCGCAGCCGCGAACTGATGGGACGGCTGCTCGCCCGCGAAGCCCCCGCCGATGCCGACCTGATCGTGCCCGTTCCCGACTCCGGCGTGGCCGCCGCCATCGGTTACGCCGCGGAAAGCGGCCTGCCTTTCCGCTTCGGCCTGATTCGCAACCATTACGTCGGCCGCACCTTTATCGAACCGTCGCAGCAGATTCGCGACTTCGGCGTCAAGCTCAAGCTCAACCCGGTGCGTCCGCTGCTCGAAGGCCGGCGCATCGTGCTGGTGGACGACTCCATCGTCCGCGGCACCACCAGCCGCAAGATCGTGCGCATGATTCGCGGCGCCGGCGCGCGCGAGGTGCATATGCGGGTCTCCTGCCCGCCGACCGTCTCCCCCTGCTTTTACGGCGTGGACACCCCTTCGCGCGGCGAGTTGATCGCCGCCAGCCATACGCTCGAGGAGATCCGCGACTATATCGGCGCCGATTCGCTCGCCTATCTCTCGCTCGAAGGGCTGCGGCGCGCCATGGAGGAAGCTCCCGGCAGCCCGACCCGTTTCTGCCAGGCCTGCTATACCGGCGAGTACCCCACCGCCGGCCTCGACCTCGAAAGCGCCGCCGTCGGCCGCCGCTGCGGCTGAGCCCCGCCTGGAAGCTGGCGAAGCCCGCCGCTGCGGCTGCTGGCCGCCTACATCGGCTTGACCACGTTGATCATCCAGGGCGTGCCGAAGCGATCCACGAATTGGGCGTAGCGCTTGGCCCAGAAGGTTTCCTGCAGCGCCGTGCCGATCTTGCCCCCTTGCGACAGCTCGTGATAAATGCGCTCGGCGGCCTCCACGCTGTCCGGCGTGATATTGACCGCAAACCCCTGCGGCGGCTGAAAATGCGGCGGCGGCGCATCCGAGCCCATCAGCGTCTGGCCGCCGGCCTCCATGCTGATGTGCATGATCTTTTGCGCCCAGTTCGGCCCAAACTGGCCCGCCATCGGGCTTTGCCCAAACCGGAACGCCGGGCCCGGCTGGGCGCCGAAGACTTTCGCGTAGAGCTGGAAAGCCTCCTCGCAACTGCCGTCAAAATACAGATAGGCATTGATGGTCATTTGCTCCTCCTGGAACGCAGCTACTTCTGCGGTGGAATCCCGGGCCGCCGCCAGCGGCTCGAACGCCCGCCGGGGTGGCGGCGCTGGCATCTGAAATTAATTTAAAGGAATTTTGGCGTGGCCGGGAAAAGACGCGCGCCGGGGACCCGGGCCGCGTTCCAGCCTTCGCCGCCCGCCCCGGAATTTGGGTAGTGTCTCAGTTTGGATTTCAGAGCCTTGATTAAGCAGGAACGTACGTCAAGCGAATCGGGTCATCCGCGATTGAATCGCTGGCGACTGGGGGGAGTGGCCGGAATTTTATATCGTTCCGCGATCTTATCGTAATGAGATATAATAAGGGCTGCGGCGGCGGGGATGCCCGCGGCCGCGAAGCCCATGCGCGACCGGCAGGAATCCGATCAGGCGATGTTTCAGGAGCTCGCGCGCTTCCGCCACAAGCTGCGCCAGTTTCTGCACTTCAGCGAGCATGCCGCCCGCGCCTGCGGCATCACCCCGCAGCAGCACCAGTTGCTGCTGGGCGTTGCCGGCTATACCGGCCGCGGCTGCGCCAGCATCTCCGAGATTGCGGAGTTTCTGCAGGCCAGGCACAACTCGGTCGTGGGCCTGGTGGACCGCGCGGTGCAAAGCGGCTGGGTGCAGCGCGCCGAGCACGCCCAGGACCGCCGGGTCGTGGTCGTCTTGCTGACGAAACGGGGCGCAGCGATGCTGCGAAAACTTTCCCTCTTGCATCATGAGGAAATTCAACGCTTGCGCCGTGATTTTTGGGGCCGGCCGCGCCGGCCGCGCGCGCAACCGCGGAACCGCCGGAAACAGGAGCCGGTTCGCCGTGGATAAAATCCCCCGCCACGATCCGGCCTCCGCGCCGCCGCAGGCACCGCCCGCGGAAGCGCGCCCGGGCTGGGCCGCGCTCCTCCTCCAGCATCCGCTGCTGCGCAAGTACGTTCCGCGCCTGCACGCCGATCTGACCGAGGTTTATGCGCGCAACCTGCGCAAATGGCTGGTCATTGCGCCCATCATCGGCGGCCTTACCGGGCTGATCACGACCGCGATTGCGATCATCATTTTAAAACGCATGTGGCCGCCGGTTTTGGCCTACTATCTGCGCCACCCATGGGCGATGCCGGTGGGTCTGTTGCTCGGCGGCCTGGTGACCGGGTGGATCATGCAACAGTTCACGCCCGATCCCAACGAGCATTCGACGGAAGAGGTCATCCGCAGCTATCACCAGCATCAGGGCGCCATCCAGATGCGGCCGTTCCTGCCCAAGCTGCTGGCGGCGATCACCACCGTGGGCATGGGCGGCAGCGCGGCGCTCGAGGGGCCCAGCATCTACGGCGGCGGCGCGATCGGCTCCTGGCTGTGGCAGCGGCTGCGCCGCGCGCGCCGGTTTCGCCTGACCGCGCGCGACCGGCGGATCATGCTGATTTGCGGGGCCGCGGCCGGCATGTCGGCGGTGTTTCGCGCCCCCCTGACCGGAATCGTGTTTTCGCTGGAAATGCCTTACAAAGACGATCTGGCGCACGAGGCGCTGCTGCCCTCCTTGATGGCCTCGGTGGTCTCCTACATGACGCTCAGCTCGTTTATGGGCAGCACGCCGCTCTTCGATTTTGCCGCCGGCCCCTCGTTTCACCGCGTGGATCTGCTCTGGAGCGCGCTGCTCGGCCTGATCATCGGCCTGGCGGCGATGGTGTTCGTGATCACCTTCCGGCACCTGCGCAACTTCTGCGTGCACTGGCGCGCCGCCCACTGGCTCAAACTCGCGATCGGCGGCCTGCTGACCGCGCTCTGCGGCCTGGCCTTTGTGCACTTCTACCCCGGGCCGCTGACCCCGCTGGGACCGAATTATGAGGCGGTGGGCATGATCCTGCAGTCGCCGCACAGTTCCGTCGAACTCATCCTGTTCGCCCTGCTCAAGCTGGCGGCGACCCTGTTCACGCTGGGCAGCGGCGGCGTCAGCGCCATGTTCGTGCCGCTGTTTCTCACCGGCGGCTCGTTGGGGGTGGCGTTTGCGCAGTCGGTCGCGCACAGCCCCGCGCTCGCGCTCTATGCCGCCGTGGGCATGGCTTCCTTTATTGCCGCCGGCTACAAGACCCCGCTGGCGGCGGTGGTCTTCGTGGCCGAAGCCACCGGCGGGCACGCTTTCATCGTTCCCAGCCTGATTGGCGCGGCGGTGGCCTATGCGGTTTCCGGCGATGCCTCGGCCTCGGGCGATCAACGCCTGCACGAAGCGGTCAAGGAACAGGCTTTGGAGGATCTGGTTGAGCCGGAACCGGCCTGAAGCGCCCGCCGCCGGCGAATCATCGAAAATAATATAGGGGGATGAAAATGCGCGCCTCCGCCGCCTCGTCCGCCGCTGCGCCGCCGGGATGGCTGGCGGCATTGTCCGCCTGGCCGCCTTACTCCCGGCTGCCGCCGGAGGTGCAGCGCCAGCTCGAGGCCCGCGCCCTGGTGCGCGAGCTCAAGCGCGGCCAGTACGTCTGGCGCGAGGGCGAGCGGGCGGCGCATTTTGTCTTGATCCTGCGCGGGCTGGTCAAAATCGTGCATCCCACTCCCGCCGGCCAGGAGCCGATCCTGGGCATTTTCGGCCAGGGGGATAGCATCGGCGACAGCGCCGTGCTGCAGCAGGCCGGCTATCCCGCCGATGCGCTGGTCAGCAGCCGCTCCGCCACCCTGCTGCAATTGGAGAGCGCCCCGCTGCTGCGCGCCCAGCAGGCGCTGCCCCAAGTCAGCCAGGCGATGCAGCAGGTGCTGATCGGCCACACCCGCGAGCTGCGCGAAAAAATCAATGTCACTTCCGCCGGCAGCGTGCCGCAGCGGCTGGCGGCGCTGCTGCTCTATCTGGCGCGGCGCTTTGGCGCCGCCCCCGCCGCCGGCGCCTGGTCGGTGCCGCTCGCCATCTCGCGCGCCGAATTGGCCGCGCTCGCCGGCACCACCGTCGAAACCACGATTCGCACCCTCAGCCGCTGGCGCCGCCAGGGCTTGATCGCCTCCGCCGCCGGTTCCGGCCTGCTGCTGCCCCGCCCCGGCGAACTGCGCCGCATTCAAGCGGGCTCCCCGCAGGCTTGAAGCCCTGTCCGGCGGAAGCCGCGGCTTATCCGGCAGGCCGCAGTTGGTGGCGCCGGCCCCGCCCCGCCCCCGCCGCCACGGTGAGGATAAACAGCAGCAGCGCCGCTACGTTCAGCGCCCCCCAGAACTGCCACCAGGCTGGCGCCGGCGGCTGCATCAAGTCGGTCCCGATCCGGCCGAGAAGCGATGCCTGCAGCAATCCGGCCGGCGCATAAAACCACCGGCCCCAAGCCAGCGGCCGGCCGCTCACCGCCGGAAAGATGATGGGCGCATGGGCAAACACCATGGTCATCACGAAGCCCAGAAAAAGGCTGTGCAGCATGGCGTCGTAGTGAAAGTACATCGCGCCCGCATAGCGGGCCCAGAGCGCTCCGCTCAGCGCCAGCCAGGCCTGGCCGCACAGCAGGTTGGCGCCGATGTAGCGCGGCAGGCCGCGCCGGCTCAGCATCCGCCAGACCGGATCGTAAACCGCCAGCCAGAGCGCCAGCGCGAGCATGCCGCCGCCCGCCAGCCGCATCCCATGCACCGGATGCCGCGCCGCCACCCCCAGGGCCAGGCTGTAGAGGCCCACCCCGGCCCAGGCGAGGTAGCGGCGCAGGCCGGCGTAGAGCCGCCGGCCGCCGGCGCTGGCCGCGCGCCACAACACCGGCTGCAGCCGGCTCAGTTCCATACGCTCGGCAAAGATGGTGAGCAGCAGAAAACCGGCCCACCAGTACACCATCAGCGGAATCAAGACCCCCGCGGCCCAGTACAGGTTGCCCAGCAGCAGCGCCACCGCGCCGCCGGTCATCACCAGCGTGAAGTCCTCGGCGCGGCGGCGCAGGATGACGCCATAGACGGCGAGCAGGGCGAGGCTGCCGCCGATCATCAGCACGGCCGCCATCCGCTCCCAGTCGGGCGCCAGCGCCAGCGCGCCCAGCCCCAGCAGCAGCGGCGCGGCCATCGCCCAGCGCGCGCCGCAGGCGGTGGCGCGCTCCAGCGCGACCAGCGCGCCGAGAAAGCCGCAGGCCATCAGCGGCCCATGCGCCAGCGTCAGATCGGGATGTGCCGGCAGTTGGAAGCCGAGCCGCTGCAGCGCCGCCCATAACCCGAACAGCAGCCCCGCCAGCGCCGTGGCGCCGGCCAGCGCCGCCAACTGCCGCATCTGCCGCCGGCGCGGCGGCGCTGCGCCCGCGCCTGAGTCCGGAAGCGGCGGCGGCGCCGGGATGGCCGCGGGGGTTTGCATTTAGCTGGTTTTTCCGATCTTCACCCGCCACACTTCCGGCCCGCTCTCCAGGTATTCCCAGCCAAACGGCATTTTCAGCTCCGCTTGAAACTGATAATAGAGCGGCTTGGGGTCGTGATCGTTCACCAGTATGAAACTGCCCGCGGGCGGGAGTTCGCTAAAAGTTTGGAAAATCAGCGGGTGCCGCTCGCGCGGCGGAACGGTGCGGACATCCAGGGTCTGCATGTGAATTTGAGTCCTCCTCGGTTGAGTGTCGAACCAGACGGTTTCAGGGTTTGCTCTCGCTGACGGCCTGATAATGCTCGGCATTGACCCGGGCGTAGCCGGCCCAGCGCTCGGGCAAATCGTCCAGGGCGAAGATGGCGGCCACCGGACAGACCGGCACGCAGGCGCCGCAGTCAATGCACTCCTGTGGATTGATATAGAGCTGCGTGGCCGCGCCGAACTCCGCCTCGCGCTTCCCCGGATGGATGCAATCCACCGGGCAGGCATCCACGCAGGCGGTGTCTTTCACCCCAATGCAGGGCTCGGCAATGACGTAGGCCATGGGGCTGCCTCCTTGCTCTCAGTATCCAAACCCCGCGGCGCGGCGCTTATGATGCCGGTCATAGCCGCTGCGTTTTCATCCCCGGGCCGCTTTCCGCAGCCAGACGAACCGCGGCGGGAGGGCCTAAGCAAGCTCAAGCCCCCTCAAATGCAATCCGTGTTTGGCGGGAATCGGACGCGTTTCGGGCCGCTGGGGAGGCGGCAGCGCCAGCCCGGATCCGCGCCGCGGGAAGCGGCGGGCCGCTGTTAATCTTCCTCGATCCGCAGTCGCTGCCGCACCGGCGGATGATGGATCGTCTGCCGCCGGCCGCCCGGCCAGGCGATTTCAATCTTTTCCGGAAGCGTATCGCCCAAGCCGAAGTGCAGCGGCAGATCGTGTTGCGACAGGTAGCTGCCCTGGCAGCCGGCTTGCTGCATCCAGACCTTGCCGCCGCCATACACCCGCGCCCGCGCGCCAATGGCGCTGGCATGCCCCCGCCGCCCGCGCAGTTCGAGCTGCAGCCAGTTGCGCCGCTCGGCGCCGTCGGAGCGCAGCAGCAGCAGCGCGCCGCGATTGCAATTGACGGCGGCGTCGAGATCGCCATCGCGGTCGTAGTCGGCCAGCGCCAGGCCGCGCGCCACCCGCGGCACGGTCAGCGCGGGCGCGGCGCTGGCGGCGGTTTCGTCAAAGCCGCTGGCGCCCTGGTGAAACAAAAACGATTTCTGCCGCCGCAGCCGCTCCGGATGCTCGCTTTCCTCGAGCGTGCTGCCATTCACCACGATCAGGTCGAGCCGGCCGTCGTTGTCGTAATCCAGCCAGCCGCAGCCCCAGCCCACCATCGGCAGGCTGATGTAGGCGAGATTGACTTCGGCGGCGGCGTCGGTGAACGCCAGTTGCTTGCGCTGCGTTTCGTTCCACAGGTTCTGGTAGAGCGAATCGCCCTCGCCCAGCCAGTGCGAGACATAAAAATCGAGATCGCCGTCGCCGTCATAATCCGCCACCGCCAGGCCCATGGTGCCCTTGTTTTCCGCCGTCCAGGTCTGGGCGCTGCGGTCGAGAAAGCGCCCGCCGCGGTTCAGATAGAAGCGGTTCATGCTCAGGTCATTGCCGACGTAAAGATCGAGCCGGCCGTCCAGGTTGAAATCGGCGGCGGTGACCACCAGGCTGCGGCCGTCCGGGTCGGCCACGCCCGCCGCGCGGGCGACCTCGCTGAAGGTGCCGTCGCGGTTGTTGCGCAGCAGGCGGTTGGGCTCCGCCGGAAAGGATTGCGGATTCAATTGCGGCGGCACTTCCAGCCCGTACTGGCGCGAGGCCCCGGCCCAGCTCTGGCTGGCCGGGTTTTTCGGATAGCGCACGTAATGGCAGACGTAGAGGTCGAGCCAGCCGTCGTTGTCGAAATCGAACCAGAGCGCGCTGGTGCTCCAGCCTGGATGCGCCACCCCGCTCTCGCGCGTGACGTCGCGAAATCGTCCGTTGCCCAGGTTGCGGTACAGCCGGCAGCCGTCGGCGCCGGTGACGAAGAGATCCAGCAGCCCGTCATTGTTGTAGTCGCCCCAGGCCGCGCCCATGCCGAAATGGCGCAGCTCCAGCCCGGCCTCTTCGGTGACGTCGCGAAAACTGCCGTTGCGCTGGTTTTGGAACAGCCGATTCCCCGGCCCTTGCACCCGCCCTTGCCAGGCGCCGGTCTGGTTGACGACATAGAGATCGGGATAGCCGTCGTTGTCGTAATCGCCCCAGGCCAGTCCCGAGCCCATGTCCTCCGGCAGGGCGTGGGTGCGCGGCCCGGCGGAATGCTGAAAGCGCAAGCCGGCGCTGGCCGCCACCTCGCGCAGTTGCGGCCCGGCGGCGGGCGCGGCCTGCCCGCCGGCCAGGGTCTTCCGATGGCACGCGGCGGCTCCCAGGGCGGGAGCGAGCGCCGCCAGCCGCAACCATTCGCGCCGCGTCATCGCCGCCCTGGAACCGCGGCCCTGGCGCGCAGCCCGGCCCGCAGGTTTCCGTTGCGGCCCAGCGGCACGTATTGCGTCGTGGACGAGATCACTAACACCGGAATGCGCGGCGGGTTGACCGGAAAAAGCTGGTGCTGCGAGTGGGAGTTGAACTTCCGGTACAGCAGCTTGAGCTCGCAGCGCAGCGGGCCGGCCAGCCCGCGCGGCAGTTGGAACTGGAAAGTGTGCGCATAACTGCCGCCGGGCGGAATCACCAGCTTGCCCCTGGCGCCGACCACGTTCCAGAGGCTGTGGGTATAGACCGGCCTGGCCTGGCGGTCGAGCAGGTGCGAGCGAAATTGCACCGTGTCGCCGAGCACCTGCCCCTGCGGGCCCAACTCGCCGGCCGAATAAACTTTGCGCCCGCGGCGGTCGGTCACCACCAGTTGCAGCCACGATTGGATCACGTCCAGCGGCCCCTGCGGAAAGCTGTGGCCGACTTTGGCGTTCACCACCAGGGCTTGCAGCTTTACCGTCTTGCCGGGAGTGAAGGCGCCCTCGGCGCGCAGGAATACGGGCAGAATCGGGCCCTTCGGCCAGCGGTGGCTCGCCAGCGCCGGAATGTACGTTTGGCCCGTCATCCAATCGTTCACCAATTGTTCCTGCCGCCGCGCCCCGGGAAGGTGCAGCAGCGAGGGCATGTAGTCGTTGGCCGCCAGAATGCGATGGTCGTGGATGAATCCGTGGGCGTTGCGCGCCGGATCGTTGGCCCGCACCTCGGGCATATGGCAGCTCTGGCACTGCAGGTTGCGCCGCGGATCGGTGTGCCAGGGCCCATTCTTCCAGTCGTCGTATTGATCCTGAAGCTGCACGAAACCCCAGCCGTTCTCCTGCTTGTTGAGGTACTGCTTGTGGCAGGTGCCGCAGTAGAGCGCCGTTTGCGCGTCGCGGACGTTGTAGTCGGCGTCGTGCTGCTGCGGATGCAGCCGGATCAGCAGGTCTGAAACCCGCTGCAACACGGCGTTTTGCGAATGCTCGAACAGGTAGGGCGTAGGCCGTATGACGGTGTAATTGGCGTTGCCGCGGGTCGAGTTGGCGTGCCGGATCAGATGGCAGAAGGCGCAGGATTGCCCCGCGGCCCCGACGCGCTGGCCGGTGCGGGCATGGAGGCGATGGCCGGAAAGCAGCGTCACCGGCTCATGGCAGCCGGCGCAATAGCGCACCGCTCCCGCCCCCCGCGCGCGCACGTAGTTGGCCTTGACCGCCTGATAAAACAGGTCGGTCGCGGAATAATGGTGCGCGCCGGGCAGCCACTCGCGATAGATGCGCTGGTGGCAGGCGCCGCAGGCCCGGGAGCCTTTGAGCAGCGCCGCCGGAATCGTGCGCCCTCCCAGCGTGGTGGCGTTGGAAGGCTTGAAGCTGACGCGCGGGCGCGGGCGCGCCCGGCGGGCGTAGAGCACCAGCCCGCCGCCCAACGCCAAGCCCAGCCCCAGCACGATGACCGCCGCCGCCGCCTCGCGATAGCGATGCTCGGGGAAATGCGATTTCAGCAGCCCGCGCACCAGGTGCCATGCCGCCGCCGCGCCGATCGCCAGCCCGATTCCGAGGTGCAGGTAATGCCATACGTACGGCGTGAAGCGGCCCCACAGCCCCGCCCCGATCAGCCAGAGTCCGGTCAGGCAAAGCGCGATCCAGCCGTACCAGCTCAGGCTGCCGCTGCTCCACCACCGCCCGGCAGGCTGGATGTTGCGGGCGATGCGCCGGTGGCGCTTGAAAATCAACAGCAGCGGCACGATCGCCGCCAGCCCGACAACGATGTGCGCCAGCAGCACCCATTGCGCGGTCACGCCCTTGGGCGCCAGCCAGGGAAAAAGGCCGGTCAGCAGCAGGAAGAGGACGACGCCGGAGGCGGCGCGCAGCCGGCGCAAGGAAGGCGGAATCGAATTCGTCGTCATGGTTTTTAGCCGGACGGATTCGACGACTCTAGGCGGGAAAACACAGAAAAACAAGCGCCGGCGGGCTATTTCCGGCGCGCATCAACCCCGGCTAATGGCGTTGCGGCCCGGGGCCTAATCCCTCCTGATTAGCCCGGCCGCCCCTGTGACCGGTATCACCGGCATCTGTAAGGCGGCTTACTCGGGCGGAATCGCCCGGCGGGAAGGCGCTCACCGCCGGCATCAAGGCCGCTTCCAGCAGCAGCGCCAGGCCGATCACCGGCACGTAGCCTTCAAAGTGCGGGGCGCGCAGCATGCGAATCAGCGCCCGCAGCCCCAGCCCCAGCGGCAGGATGGCGCCGAACCGCAGCCCAAGCCGCGCCCGCGAGCCCAGCCGGCGAAGCGCCGCGATCACCCCCAGGCTCAGCAGTGCGATCAGAATCGCCTGCACGAGCGTGGCGGCCAGGCCCGTCCGCGTCAGCCGCGCCGGCAATGAAAACGACATGAGCAGCAGCCAGCCCGCGGCCGCCAGCAGGAAAATCGCGACGGCGAGCAGCAGATTTTTCATTGCGAATTTTCTGCGTTCGGATTCGGGCACGGCGTCCGCTTCCCCGCCGCCACCGCTGCCTCGGCCAGCCGCCGCCCTTCCCACCGCGACCAGTTCCAGGTGCGCCAGTCGCGCGGCGGACGGAGATCGTTTTTCAGCGCGTAATTGAAACCCTCGAGCATCGCGCATTGCGCCGGCCGGGCCAGCCGCGGCAGTTCGGAGACGATCGCCGGTACGGCATCGGGGCCGAGCCAGGCGACATAGTAGGGGTCGGCTTTCCGGCCCTGGATCGCGCGCTGCAAATCCACCCGTGCGATCAGGCCTGCCGGATTGATGATTTCCAGCGCCATGATCGCCGCCAGCCCGGTCGCCAGCACGCCCCCGGCAAAACGCCGTTTCTGCCCGCGCAGCACGGTCCCGGCAAACCACCCCAGCACCACGCCCAGCCAGAGCATGAACGCCATGGTATAGACCCGCAGCTCGGTCAACCCATAGGCCTGCTGGTACAAATGCATGCGGTAGAGCGCGGAAACCAGGATCGCGAATACCAGCGCCACCATCGCCGCCGCCGGCAGCAGGTACGCGCGCGGCCGGCCCGCCGCCGGCTCGCCGCCGCCACGGCGCAGCAGCCAATGCGTCCCCAGCAGCAGCGGCAGCGCCAGCGCCACCACCGCGGTCAGCTCGAAAAAGCCGCGGCGCGCGTAATCGGCATAGGTCAGCCCCGGCGTCACCATCACCCGCTGTGCGCCGCCGTATAAATAGCGGAACTGCACCGACATAAAGATCAAAAACAGCGCATCCAGCAGCCCCAGCGCCGTGCCGATCTCGGCCGCGTCCATGCCAAAACCTTCCGGACGCGCCGGCAGGCGCAGCCGCTCCGGATCGTAATGAAACGTCCCATGGTAAAACCCGCCCGCCAGCCAGGCGAAAAACAGTATCAGGAAGGTGTGCGAGATCAGCGTCGGCAAATTGATGTGCAGCCTCGCCCGGATCAGGTGCTGGAAAACCGGATCGGCGCCCATCAGCAGCGCGCCGAACAGGAGCAGGAAGGGAAAGGCCAGCAGCGCGCCGCGCAGCGCCACCAGCAGCCGGCGCGAGGCGCCGTGGGCGGGCGTCCAATCCGTGTCCCGGAACACCAGCAGCGGCGGTCCGGCCGCGAGGTAGATGGCGGTCAGGACGGCGCCCTTGATGTAGTCCAACAGCCCCGACGCCGCCAGCCGCCTCGCCGGCCGGCGCAGCGCCGCCAGCGCGATCACCGTCCCCAGCCCGCATAGATTCAGAAACAGCAGCCACGGGTCCGTGCGCCAGGCAAACCCTGCCGCAAACAGCAGCAGCAGCCCGGCGCCCAGCGCGTCGTCGAAGCGCGACACCACCGCCTGGCCGCGCGCCAGGGCGAAGAGCAGCGCCGCCAGCACCGCCGCCCAGAGCGCGACGTTGATGCCCATCGGGCCCGCGCGCAACAGCGCGTCCCCGGCTATGCCCGCCGCCAGCGCTGCCAGCACCAGCGCGATCCCCGGCGCTCGCGGCCGCGCCGGCAACGGCCCGCTGCCCGCCGCCGGCGGCCCGGCCGAAAATGAGCGTTGGGGAATAGAGGATGCGGCGGCTGCATTCTGCATGGCGAACTCCTAGCGCGAGCGTGAGGCTTGGATCAACGCCTCCATATGGCCCAGATACTTTTCAAACGCCCGCCGGCCGGCCGCCGTCAGCCGGTACTCGGTCCGCGGCACTCGCCCGGCGAAGCTTTTGTTGCACTCGAGGTAGCCCGCCGCTTCCAGCTTGCGGGCGTGTACGCTCAAACTCCCGTCGGTCACCCGCAGCAGCCGCTTGAGCTCGTTGAAGCTGAGCTGCTCGTTGACTGCCAGCGCGCTGGCGATCAGCAAGCGCGTGCGCTCGTGAATGATGCGGTCCAGCTCCGGTGCGCCGGGCGCCGGCCGGCTCTCCTCCGCCGCTTCCCGCTCGTCCGCGTCGCTGATGGCGCGGCTCTTAGCCACCGTACCTCCAGAGAATCCAGACGCCGGCGGCCAGGTGCAGGCCGCCGAATCCGCCGGCCAGCAGGGCGTTGCCCCATGTGGCGGGGGCCAGCAGCGCCACCCCGCCCAGGGCCATGAAGCCGATCCCCAGCGCCGGTATCGGCCGCACCGAAAACGCCCCGCCCGTCAGCATCCCCACCCCGTACAGCAGCAGCCACAGCGCCGGCAGATCGGCGTAGTCGCGCGCCCGCGCCAGCGCCAGCGTCAGCAACGCGCCCGCCAGCAGCGGCGGCGCCAGGTTCAACGCGAATTTGCGGATCGGCCGCGCCAGGCTGTGCAGCCGGCGCGCCTTCAGCAGCGTGGCCGTCACTCCAATCGCCGTCCCCGCCGCCGCCGCCGCCAGCCAGATCGTCAACCGGCGCGCCGCCGACGGCGCTGCGGCCGCCAGCCCGGCCGCCGCCAGCCCGGTCAGGCCGATCAGCAGCGCCCCGCGCCCGGAGAGCGCGGTGAACGCGGTCGCGCCCTCCATGGTTTCGCGTATGCGCCGCAGGCTCTCTTCCGCATGCCCGTACAACTCCAGCGGCGTTGGCCGGCGCGCGTCGTATGCCTTTTGCGGATCCATGCTCCAGCAATAGCTATTTTGTTCATTATTGTCAAGTACTTTATGATATAAAGTAAAAGCTTTCCAGGCGGGCTGCCTGTTCCGCTAGTCTGAAACCATGCGCCTGCACGTGCTCTGGATCGGCCGCACCAAGTTCGAATGGGTGCGCGCCGCCTGCGATGAATATGCGCGCCGCAGCCGCCGTTTTCTGCGCCTCGAGCTGACCGAAATCGGCCGGCGCGAAGGCGAGGCGGCGCTGCTGAAAATCGCCGCCGCCGGCCGGCTCTGGCTGCTCGATCCGAACGGCGATGAGCTGGATTCGGAAGCGTTTGCCCGCCTGGTCGAGCGGGCCTTTCTTTATGAAGGCCGCGAGCTGTTTCTCGCCCTCGGCGGCGAAGAGGGGTTCTCCGCCGCGGCGCGCCGCCAGGCCGAGCGCCGGATTTCGCTGTCGCGCCTGACCTTTTCGCACGAGCTGGCGCGAGTCCTGCTCTTTGAGCAGATCTACCGCGCCGGCGCGTTCCTGGCCGGCCACCCCTATCCGCGCTGAAACCCACCGCTCCGGTTAGACTTGATGGTGTGCGGATAGGCACATTGCCATGGCGGAAACCCGCGGTCTGATCCTGATCCACACCGGCCCCGGCAAGGGCAAGACTACTGCCGCGCTCGGCACCGGGCTGCGGGCCGTGGGCGCCGGGCTGCGGGTGCTGATGCTGCAGTTCATCAAGGGCTCCTGGCACTACGGCGAGCTCGATGCCACGGCGGAATTCGGCGACCGCTTCGTCATGCGCCAACTTGGGCGCGGCTTCGTCAAAATCGGCGCTGAAAAGCCCGATCCGGAAGACGTGCGCCTGGTCGAGGAGGGCTGGCGCCAGGCGATCGAGGAAATGGATAGCGGGCGCTGGCAGTTGGTGATTCTGGACGAAATCCTTTACGCTATCAGCTATCGCATGCTGGCGGCCGAGCCGGTGGCCGAGTACTTGAAGCGCAAGCCGGAAGGTCTGCATGTGATCCTCACCGGCCGCAACGCCCACCCGGCCCTGGTGGAGCTGGCTGACACCGTGACCGAAATGCGCGAAATCAAGCACGCCTACCAGAAAGGCATCCTCGCCCAGCGCGGCATCGAGTACTGATTCCATGACCTGGTTCCGGCGCGAAAAAACCGAACTGAATCCGGCGGATAAGGCCGAATCGCGCCTGCGCACCGAGGGGCTGTGGAGCAAGTGCGATCAATGCCGCAACATCATCTGGAAAAAAGACCTGGAGGAAAATCAGCACGTCTGCCCGCGCTGCGGCAGTCATTTCCGCCTGGGCGCGCGCCCCCGCCTGGCGCTATTGTTCGATGAGAGCGGCTATCAGGAGCTCGACGCCGGCTTGTTCTCGACCGATCCGCTGAGCTTCACCGATACCAAAGCCTATCGTCACCGCCTGGCGTCGGCCCGCTCCGCCACCGGCCTGCAGGACGCCGTCATCACCGCCGAAGGCCGGTTGGACGGCCAGCCGGTGATCGTCTGCGCCATGGAGTATGGCTTCATCGGCGGCAGCATGGGCGCGGTGGTGGGGGAAAAAATCACCCGCGCCGTCGAATACGCCGAAAACCGCCGTCAGCCGCTGATCGTCATCTCCGCCTCGGGCGGAGCGCGCATGATGGAGGGCGCGGTCAGCCTGATGCAGATGGGTAAGATCGCCGCCGCGCTGGCGCGCCTGGACGAAGCCGGCGTCCCCTTCATCTCCATCCTCACCGACCCCACCACCGGCGGCGTGACCGCCAGCTATGCCATGCTGGGCGATCTCAACCTGGCCGAGCCCGGGGCGCTGATCGGCTTTGCCGGGCCGCGCGTCATCGAGCAGACCATCCGCCAAAAGCTGCCGGAGGGCTTTCAGCGCAGCGAGTTTCTGCGGGAACACGGCATGCTCGACGCCATCGTCGAGCGTAAGCAGATGCGCGCCACGCTGATTCGCCTGCTGGCCTTCTGCCGGCCGCGCGCGGAAGCGGCGCCCCGGCCGCGCGCCGCCGGCCGCTCTTGATGGATTACGCCGCTTGCTTGCAACATCTGGATTGGCTGGGGCACGAGCTGCGCCCTCTGGCCAAGTTCGATTTACAGGTCATCACCCGGCTGATGTCCGAACTGGGCGATCCGCAAGCGCGTTATCCCGCCGTGCACATCGCCGGCACCAATGGCAAGGGCAGCACCGCGGCCTTTCTGGCCGCGATGCTGACCGCCGCCGGCCATCGCGCCGGGCGCTATACCTCGCCTCACCTCGAGCGCGTGACCGAGCGCATTGTGCTGGAGGGCCGTGAGCTTGCGCCGGAGGCTTTCGCCCGCCACTGTACCGCCGTTCATGCCGCCGCCGAGCGCCTGCTGGCGTGCGGCGATTTGTCCCAGCCGCCCTCGTTTTTCGAGACCGTCACCGCGATTGCCTACCTTGCCTTTGCCGCCGGGCCGGTGGATCTGGCGGTGGTGGAAACCGGCATGGGCGGGCGTCTCGATGCCACCAACCTGGTGCATCCGGCAGTGACCGTCATCACCCCGATCGGCATGGATCATGAACGCTTCCTGGGCTCGACCCTGGCGGCGATTGCCGGCGAAAAGGCCGGTATTTTCAAGCCCGGGGTGGCCGTCGTCGCCGCGCCTCAGCTTCCCGAGGCGGAAGCGGTGCTGCGCCGCCAGGCGCAGGCGGCGGGCGCGCCCTGGCGCGCAGCCGGCCCGGCGCCGGCGGCCATCCCCGGCGAGGATGGCCGCTATCGCTTTCGCTGCCGCTTCGCCGGCCAGGAGCTGGAACTGCAGCCGGCTTTGCGCGGCCGCCATCAGGTCATGAACGCCTGGACCGCGGTTCGCGCCGCCGAGGTGCTGGCGGAATCCGGCTGGCGCCTTTCCCCCGCCGCCGTGCGCGCCGGCATCGAGCATTGCCGCTGGCCGGGACGCCTGGAGCGGCTGCGCGCCCGCCCCGGCCGGCCCGCGGTCTGGGCCGATGGCGCGCACAATCCCGCCGCCGCGCGCGTGCTTGCCGATTTCATGGAGGATTTTTGGGGCGCGCGCCGGCCGCTGTTGATCTTCGGCTGCATGCGCGACAAGGCGATCGAGGAAATCGGCGACCTGCTGTTTCCCCGCGCCCGCGCCATCATCGCCACCGCCCCGCGCCAGCACCGGGCGGCGCAGCCGGAAACCATCCGCGAGGCCTTCGCCGGCATTCCCATCGCCACCGCCCCCGATTTGCCCGCCGCCTGCTCCCGCGCCGGCCGCGAAGCCGCAGACGCGGACATCCTGATCGCCGGCTCGCTCTACCTGGTGGGTGAAGCGCGCGCCCTGCTGGGCGGCGAAACCGCATGAAATGAAGCTTTCCGCCTCCTACCTCCGCGCCCTGCTCTGGACCGATCCCCAGGTCCTGCTGGCGACCGCCGCCTACGGCGCCTGGTCCTGGTCGGTTTCTCGCCGCGATCCGGATGGCAGCCGCCAGCACGCCATCGCCCGCCGCTGGGCCCGCCGCCTGCTCTCGATTGCCCGCGTCGAAGTCGAGGTGGATGGCCGCGAGCGCCTGCCTCACCCGCCTGCCGTGCTGGTCGCCAATCACCTCAGCTATTTCGATACCCCGGTGATCTTTGCCGAATTGGACCTGCCCTTCCGCATCCTGGCGCTCGATGGGCTGTTTCGCATTCCCTTCCTCGGCGGCCATCTGCGCCGCGCCCAGCACATTCCCGTGGTGCAGAGCGACCCCCGCGCCGCTATGCGCAGCCTGCTGCGCGCCGCCGAGCGGGTGAAGCGCGGCGAGTCGGTTTTCATTTTCCCCGAAGCCCATCGCAGCCTTAGCGGCGAGTTGCAGCCCTTCTTTAGCGGCGCTTTTCTGCTGGCGTTGAAAGCGCAGGTGCCGGTGGTTCCCCTGGCGCTCGTCGGCACGCGCGAAATCCTCCCGCCCGGCTCGCATCATCTACGCCCCGGCCGGGTGCGGTTGAGGGTCGGCGCGCCCATCGCCACCACCGGACTCGACAGCTCGCAGGCGGCCGCGCTCGCCGCCCAGGCCCGCGCCCGCATCGGGCATCTGCTCATCGAAAAATAACTGGACGTTGGGCAGCGGCTTGAATCTTCATGAATTCTTGCTGCAGTGTATTTATTTACACTACATGCGAATTATTAGAAATCACTAATGAGAAATGAGACACCTTGCCTGTTTCGCTCGCCGTTAGGATTCAGAATTAAGATTTTGTATATCAAGTACATAGACGCAGTTTCGGCCGGTTTTTTTGCTTCCGGGTGTCTCACTCCTTGCCGGACGCCGCGTGGGAAACGCTGACCACAGCGATGGTCGCGCCCCGCCCGTAATGGCAAGATAGCCGCATGGTGCCCTTGGATCTCTCCGGACAGGTAGCGGTCGTCACCGGCGGCTCGCGCGGCATTGGCGCCGCCGCGGTCAAGCTGTTGGCCGAAGCCGGGGCGCGTGTCGGCTTCACTTATGCGCGCCGCAGAGCGGCGGCCGCGGCGGTCGTGGCGGCGTGCCCGCGCGGCCAGGTCTTCAGCCTGCAAGCCGATGTCGCCCGGCCGGAGAGCGCCGGGCGCCTCGTCGCGGCGGCGGCGCAGCGCTTCGGCCGCCTGGATATCGCCATCAACAACGCCGGCTATTGGAATCCGGAATCGCGCCCGCTGGAAAAGCTCGATCCCGCGCGCTGGGACGCCATGCTGGCGATCAATCTGCGCGGCGCCTATGCCCTGGCGCGGGCGGCGGCCCGCCAGATGCGGCGCCAGCGTCCGCACAATGGCGTGCGCGGCCGCATCCTGCTGGTCGCCTCTACCGCCGCCCAGCGTGGCGAAGCTTTCCATTCCCATTACGGCGCCGCCAAGGCCGGCGTCATCGGCCTGGTGCGCGGACTCGCGCCCGAGCTCGCCCCCTCCGCGATCCTGATCAACTGCCTGGCGCCGGGTTGGGTCGCCACCGAGATGGCCGCCCCGGCGCTGCGCCGCGCCTCCGATCGCCGCCGGGTGCTGGAAAAAATCCCCCTCGGCCGCGTCGGCCGCCCGGAAGAAATCGCCGGCGGGCTGCTGTTCCTCTGCTCCCCCTGGGCCAATTTCATGACCGGCTCCATTCTCAGCATGAACGGCGGCGCGGTGCTGGCCTGAACTCGCTGCCGCTTGCCTGGCGGCTGCAAGCTGGCGGCTATTCTTCCGCTTCCTGCTATCATTCGCCTTACATGCCCTCGCAACTGCTGCGCACCAAGTCCATCGACAAGCTGATTGCCGATTCCCAGGACCCCGCCCACCGGCTGAAAAAAACCCTCGGCCCCTGGAGCCTGACCGCCCTCGGCATCGGCGCCATCATCGGCTCGGGCATCTTCGTGCTCACCGGCACCGCCGCCGCCGGCGAACACTTCCGCGTCCCCTCGCTGCTGCACGCCCAGGTGCTCGATCTGCTGCTCAGCCTGGCGCGCCACGGCAATACCGGCGCCGCCCTGCTGCACGGCCGCCCCGCCGCCGGCCCGGCGATCGCGGTTTCCTTCATCCTGGTCGCCGTCGCCTGCAGCTTCGCCGGGCTCTGCTATGCCGAGCTGGCTTCCATGATCCCTATCGCCGGCAGCGCTTATACCTACTCCTACGCCACCCTGGGCGAAATCTTCGCCTGGATCATCGGCTGGGACCTGATCCTGGAATACGCCGTCAGCAACGTCGCCGTCGCCATCGGCTTTTCCGGCTACTTCAACGATTTTTTAAAGCTCTTCGGCTGGGGCATCCCGCCGCGCTGGTCCCAGCCGGTGATCGAAGGCGGGCATTGGAGCGGCAGTTATTTCAACCTCCCCGGCTTCCTGGTGGTCGTCGTGCTCACCGTGCTGCTGGTGCGTGGCGTGCGCGAGTCGGCCGAATCCAACAACATCATGGTCGCCATCAAGCTGGGCGCGATTTTGACCTTCATCGTCGCCGGCTCGATGCTGATTCATCCCGCCAACTGGCATCCCTTCATGCCCAACGGCTTCGGCGGCGTGATCACCGGCGGGGCCATCGTCTTCTTCACCTATATCGGCTTCGATTCCGTCTCCACCGCCGCCGAAGAAGCCCGCAACCCGCAGCGCGATATGCCCATCGGCATCATCGCCTCGCTGGTCGTCTGCACCATCTTCTACGTCGGCGTCGCGATCGTGCTGCTGGGCATGATGAAGTACACCACCTTCGTTTCCGGCCCGGCCGCCAATGCTCCGGTCGCCTATGCCCTGCGCGTCCTGCATGCCAGCCATTGGGTCTATTTCATGGTGGTCACCGGCGCCCTGATGGGCATGCTCTCCTCCCTGCTGGTGTTCCAGTACGGCCAGACCCGCATCTGGTTCGCCATGTCGCGCGACGGCCTGCTGCCGCCGCTGTTTTCCGCGGTGCATCCCAAATACAAAACCCCGCATTGGTCGTCCTGGATCGCCTGCCTGGCGGTGGCGCTGCCGGCCGGCCTGATTGATATCGGCACCGCCGCCGATTTGTCCAATATCGGCACCCTGTTCGCCTTCATCCTGGTTTCCCTCGGCGTGATCGCGCTGCGCCGCACCCAACCCGGCCGCCCGCGCGGTTTTCGCGTGCCGCTGGTGCCCTGGTTCCCGCTGCTGTCGGTGATCTTTTGCCTGGTGCTGATGCTGGGCTTGACGCTGGAAACCTGGATCCGTTTCGTCGTCTGGCTGGCGATTGGCATGCTGATCTACTGGACGTACAGCCATCGCCACAGCGAGTTTGCGCCCGAAAACCGCCGGTCTTCCATCGAGCGCAGCTAAAATTGCCGGCCGTTTTTCAGCGAGCGGCGGCGCCGGCATACGGGCTGGTGTGGTCGTCTATGATTTTCCAGCCGTTGGCGAATTTGCGCCACACCAGGGTAAACGCCCCGCGCAGCACGCGGCCGCGCCGCGCCAGCCGGTATTCGCCCGTCACCAGCGCCGCGCGCTTCCCGAGCCGAAGGATGCGCAAAATTTTAAAACGCAGTCGGCCCATCGCGGCGCGGTTGGGATACTCCCGCCGGTAGCGCTCCGCGAGCGCCTGCCAGCCGTGTTCAATTCCCTGCGGGCCGACAAATTCGGTCTGCGGCGAACGCCGGTAGCCGCGCATGAAGCCGAGGATGTCGCCCCGGTTCCAGGCGCGCGTCTGCGCCGCCATCGCGGCGCGAATCGCGGCCCGCATGCTCCCGCGCGGAGCCGTGCCGGCGGCCGCCAGCGGCAGCAGCAGCGCCAGCAGGGCGGCGCGGCGGCGCCGGCCGGATGGGAGCAGATTCATTCTCATTGCGCGCCTCCGGCGGGGTTTTAATCCGGCTGTTGCAGGCTCAAGCTGACGCTGCAAGGTTGGCCGGCGCTGGGAAAGCTGGCGGCGGGAATGGTCAACAGGTGGTTCTGGTAATGATAGCCGCCGGCGTGCAGTCGTTTGCCGTTGATTGCCACCGCAAGCGGCGGCCGCAGCAGCCAGGCGCCAAACTCGCCCGCCTGCGCCAGGTTGACGACCACGCGGCTAAACTGCCATTCCACCGACTGCACCGCGGCGGGCCCGAGATATTTATTCAGCAGGCCGAACACGGCCACCCCTTGCCGCAGCGGCGCCACCGTGAACAGGTCGGCCCCCAACGATCCCAGTTGCAGTGGCAGCCGCGCCCCCGGGCCCAACAGCACGGCGGCGTGAATCGAGCGCTGATAGACGGCCAGCGCCATTTCCCCTTCCATGCCGCCGCTGCCGAGATCGGGCGCGTCGTCCGCGCTGAGATAGCCCAGGACCCGCTGGCGGGTGGGATTGACGTTGAACGCGGCGATCATCTCGGCGTTCATGCCCGGCCGGTGAATCGGCGCAAACAGTTTCAGCGGCAGCGGCTCCAGTTCCGGATCGTGCAGCAGCATCGTCGGCGTCACTTCCCCCGGCGCATCCGGGCGCAGCGCTTCGCCGTTGGCCAGCTCGAGCGCGCGCAGGTATTTGACCCGCGCCTTGCCCGCCGCGTCGGTATCGTAGATCGGCCCGCCGCTGATCGCGCGCGCGATCGCTTGCCGGCCGGCGTCGTTCGGAGCGGTTTGAAACATGTCCCAGTCCGGCCAGGCGAAGTTCGACATCCAATAGGCGTTGTAGGCGTTGTCGAAAATGTGGCGGTTGGAGTCGGACAGGCTTCCGGGAACGTAATCGTCGCTGTTGCGGGCGATATTGGAATAGCGCCAGTTATAGACGTTTTCCAGCGACATATCCATGCAGTTGAGCAGGTTCACACCCGGGTCTGCGCCGCTGGAGGCGGAGGCGGCGGGGGAGGCGAAATATTGCCGCGCCGCCGCTTGCAGATTGCGTTCTTCTCCCTCGCCGAAGGCGTAAACCGGATAATGCCCGCCGGCAAACAGCGGCGCGCTCGCCTGGTCATCCACTTTCAGCAGGTTGATGCCGTCGCGCGACAACTGCCGGTACCAGGCGGCGTAGAAGCTTTCTCCGGCGCCGCCGCGCGGGTCGGGAGCGTAGCGCCCGTCCGGGCCGGCGAACAGCTCATAGGTGTGCCCGAGAGGCGAATCGGGGGCGACGCCGTTCCAATATCCGGGAAAGGCGTGCCAGACGCCGGCCCAGCGGATGTGATATTGGCCGTGCAGCGCGCTCGCCAGGCCGCTCAGCCCGCCGGGAAAGCGATGCCGCAGCGCGCCGAAGCCCTCCAGCCGGTCGGCGCGCTGGTCGAGCCAGCCGTCGTCCACCAGCACGAAACCCAGGCGTACGTGCTGCGCCTCGAGCGCCGCCACGCTGTCCAACACT
Organism: Acidobacteriota bacterium; assembly: GCA_021789895.1. GTDB lineage: Bacteria > Acidobacteriota > Terriglobia > Terriglobales > SCQP01 > JAKASR01. Next base: position 23,515 of record JAJYIU010000026.1, read on the forward strand.
TTTTGCGCGCTCACGTCGTCTTGGTAGGCGTTCCAGGAGCACCACCCCAGCCCGCGGTAGGCTTCCGGATAAGCTTTTTGCCAGCGCAGCCGGCCATAAAACTGCGCCGTGGCGAAGGCGGCGGCATAGAGCCGCCGCGCGAGCTGGTAAGGGTCCGGGCCGTAGCCCAGCGCAAACAGCGGAATGCGGTGCGGCGTCCAGCCGTGCGCCTGGCTGGAAAATGCGATCCGGAAGCGATAGTGGCTGGCGCCGAGTTCGCCCATCAGCCCGTCGCCCGCCAGCGGCGCCAGCAGCAGGTAGCCGAGGCGGTCGTAGCCGGCTCCCCGGCGCAGCCGCCAGAGCAGCATTTGATTGTTGGGCGGCAGATTGAGCGGCTGCGTCGTGAATACCGGCGCCGTCCACCAGCGCGATTCGCGGTGTATGGCCAGCCCGCGCCCGAAATTCGGCAGCGATAGCGTCAGCCGCACGCTCTGCTTGGCGCTCAGCGCCGGCCCTTCGTAGTTCAGCACCGCCACCAGGATCTGCAGCCGGCGGTAGCGGCGCAGTTCGAGATTGGAGCCGGCCAGCGCCGCCGGCTGGCTGTTGCCGGTCAGGGCGTAGCGCACCAGGCGGTATTCCCCCGCCTGATCGCGGCCGGTGGCGTTCCAGACCGCCTGCAACTGCGCTTGCAGGCGGGGACCGCCGGCCGGCTGCAGCGTCAGCCGCAAGTGTTGCATCACCGGCAGTTCGCGCGCCAGGAGCTCCAACTCGCCGCCCTGCGCCTTCACGCCGGTCTGCGCGGCCGCGGCCAGGACAAAGCACCACAGGGAAACCAAAATACGATACCGGAAGCGCATAAATATTGTTTTTGCCAAAACTCGATTATAGAAAATGGGAGCTGAAATTCCGAAGGATTTGCGCCTGCCGGCCGCCCGCTTGCGCCTCGCCGCGTCCTCGGGGCCGCGCTTAGCGGCGCTCGACCTCGCCCGCGAAGCAGTAGCCGAACCGGCGCACGCTTTGCAGCCAGCGCGGATGCACCGGATCGGCTTCCAGCTTGCCGCGCAGGCGAAACATATAGACGTCCACCGTGCGCTCGGTGATGAAGTGATCGGCGGCCCAGACCGCGTCCACGATCTGGCGGCGGGTATAGGCCTGGCCGGCGTTGCGCATCAGAAATGCCAGCAGCCGGAACTCGATATCGCTCAGCTCCAGCGCTTGTCCGTTCAGCTCGGCGGCATGGGCGCGCAAGTTGAGAAGCAGCGGCCCGCATCGCAACCCTTCCGGGCCGGCCTCGGCGCCCGCGCGCAGCCGGGCGCGCACCCGCGCCAGCAGCTCGCGCGGGGAAAAAGGCTTGGTGACGTAATCGTCGGCGCCGATATCCAGCCCGCGAATGCGGTCGGCTTCCTCGCTGCGCGCCGTCAGCAGGATGACCGGCAGTTGGGCGGTGCGCGGCTGCCGCCGGAGCTGCCGCAGCAGCTCCAGGCCGTCGGCGGCGGGCAGCATCCAGTCGAGCACCACCAGTTGCGGCTCGAATTGGTTCAGTTGCGCCAGAAACCCCCCGCCGGTCGGGTTGAGCGCCACCTGGTAGCCGGCCTGCTGAAACTGAAAGCGCAGCAGCTCGCCCAGGTCGGGATCGTCCTCGACCACCAGGATGCGGGGCGCGTCCGGCGAGCTCATGGCTGCAGGTGATGGCGCACGTCCACGCCCTCGACCCAGAAGATGACGTCCTCGGCGATATTGGTAGCGTGGTCGCTGATGCGCTCCAGGTTGCGGGCTACGAAGAGCAGCGAGAGGGCAAGCTCGATCGCCTGCGGCTCGCGCGTCATGTGCTGGATCAGCTCGCGGAAGATTTGGTCGCGGATGCGGTCCACTTCGTCGTCGGTGATCAGCACCTGGCGCGCCAGTTGCGCGTCGCGCGAGACCAGCGAATCGAGCGCGGCGTGGACCATGAATTGGGTGCGCTCGGCCATGCGCGGCAGGTCAATGATCGCCGGCGCCAACTCGTGCGGCCGCATCGCCGCCTGCACGATATTGACCGCCAGGTCGCCGATCCGCTCCAGGTCGTTGGTGATCTTCAGCACCGCGGCCAAAAAACGCAGGTCCACCGCCATCGGCTGCTGCAGCGCCAGCAGGCGCAGCACTTCCTGATCGAGTTCCACCTGCAGGCGGTTGATCTCCGGTTCGGTTTCCTTCAACACGCTCTCCGCCAGCGCGGTGTTGCGTTCCAGGAAAGCGTGCACGCCGCGGTGCAGCGAGGTCTCCACCAGCCCGCCCATGTACAGCAGGTGTTCCTTCAGGTCGTCCAGTTCCTCGGCAAAATGTTTGCGCATCGTATCCTCCCGCGGCCTAGCCGAAGCGCCCGGTGATGTAGTCTTCCGTCTCCTGGCGCGACGGGTTGGTGAACAACTTGCGGGTCGCATCGGTTTCCACCACCCGGCCCATGAGGAAAAAACTGGTGCGGTCGCTGATGCGCGCCGCCTGTTGCAGGTTATGAGTGACGATCACGATGCTGTAGCGCGCCTTCAACTCGATCGCCAGCTCCTCGATGCGGGTGGTGGTAATGGGATCGAGCGCCGAGGCGGGCTCGTCCATCAGCAGGATCTCCGGCTCGACCGCCAGCGCGCGGGCGATGCACAGCCGCTGCTGCTGGCCGCCGGAAAGCGACAAGGCGGGCTTGTCGAGCCGGTCTTTGACTTCGTCCCAGAGCCCGGCGGCGCGCAGGCTGCGCTCGATCACCGCTTCGAACTCGCTGCGCCGCCGCGCCAGCCCGTTGACCTTCAGCCCGTAAGCGACGTTGGCGGCGATGGTGAAGGGAAACGGGTTGGAGCGCTGAAAAATCATCCCCACCCGCCGCCGCAGCGCGATCACATCCACCCCGGGCCCGTATATATTGCGCCCGTCGAGCGCGACCTCGCCTTCCAGCCGCGAGCCCGGAATGGTGTCGTTCATGCGGTTCAGGCAGCGCAGAAACGTGCTCTTGCCGCAGCCGGAAGGGCCGATCAGCGCCAGAATTTCGTGCTCGTGCACCGTTTCCTGCACCTCGAACAGCACCTGGTGGCTGCCGTAATAAAAATTCAGATTGCGCACCGCAATCCGCTCGCGCCCGGCGGCGGTCTCGTTCCCGGACGCGCCCGGCAGGGCCGCGCCGAAATCAATACCGCCGCCGGTCTCGGGGGGATTGCGGGTGGCGTTGGGCATGGCTGCTTAACCTCTCCCCGACGCGGTTTGGGCCGCCGGGTCGGGCGTTTCCCGCGTCGGCGGCTGGGCCGCCGCCAGCGGCAGGTAAACCTGGAAACAGGCGCCCTGGCCGAGGCTGCTTTCCAGGGTGATCCGCCCGCCATGATCCTGCACTAAATGCTTGACCAGCGCCAATCCTAGCCCGCTGCCGCCGCGGGTGCGGGCGCGGTCGGCGCGATAGAAGCGCTCGAAGATGCGCGCCTGGTCGCGCCAACTGATGCCGACGCCGTTGTCGGCCACCTTCCAGCAGTATTCGCCCTCCCGCCGCTGCCCGCTGAGGCGGACCTCGGCGCCGCGCCCGCCGTGCAGAATGGCGTTTTCCAGCAGGTTGGTCAATACCCGCTGCCAGGCGTCGGCATCCACTCGCACCTGGCCCGATTCCAGCGGGCCCAGCCGCAGCGTGCAGCCTTGCTCTTCCGCCAGCGGGCGCAGCGTGTCGCCCGCGCCCGCGGCCAGCGCCGCGGCTTCGGCCGTCTCGAATCGGTAAGGATACGCCCCGGTTTCCAGCGAGGCCAGCATCACCAGGTCGCGCGCCAGCCGCGCCAGCCGCTGGGTGTTGGCCAGGATAATCCGCAGATGCTCCTGCGCGGACGTTGCCGCCGGCGGCGCGCCGGCATCGAGCAGGGATTCGGCGTAGCCCTGGATGGCCGCCAGCGGGGTGCGCAGCTCGTGCGAAACCGCGGCGATAAAATCGCGCCGCTGAGCCTCCATCCGCACCTCATGGCTGATATCGCGCGCCAGCAGCACGAAACCGGCGGCCGGCAGCGGGCTGAGATTGACTTGCAGCGTGCGCTCGTCGGGCAGCAGCAGGCGCCCGCCCGCCGGCTCCCCCTGCGCTTGCACCTCGCGCGCCCAACTCTCCAGTTGCGCGATGCGCGGCAGCGCCGGAATCCGCTCGCCCGCCTGCGGCGTCGGGCCCCAGTGAAACAGGCGCGCGGCGGCCGCGTTCGCAAACAGCACCCGCCGCTCGGCATCCACCGCCACCAGCGCGGTGTCGAGCGCATCCAGAATGGCCCGCAGCCGCGTGGTTTGCTCCTGCGCCTGGCGGGCCAGCGCCTGGCGCTCCTCCCACAGCGGGCGCAGGCTTTCCACCAGCAGCCGCGTGGCTTCGGGCTCGCCGGCGGCTAGCGGCCGGCCGGATTGTACGTACTGCGCCGCCGCGCCCGCCTGCCGCTCGCTCTCCCGCGCCTGCCGCCGCCCCAGTTCCAGCCGCAGCGCGATCGCCAGTCCAACGGCCGCGAGGCCCGGCAGCCCGGCGCTTTTCCATCCGCCGCCGCGTGACAGCCAACCCGCCGCCAGGCAGCAGCCGGCAAGCAGGCCCGCCAGCAAGGCAAATTGGAACCGCCAGGGCCGCGACATAGTGTTTATGGTATACCGCCCCGCGCGCCACAGTTCAGCAGCTTCGCCGGCGCGCGCGGCGCCCCGGCGCGCTTGCAACCGGCTTCCATTATCTCCTTCTCAAGCCGCGGTTTGCCTTCCGTCCCCGCAGCCTTCATGGAACTGTCATGGACTTTTTATGGCAGTGCAGCCGGGCGCGATTCATCAATTTGTCATATTTCCCGCCCTCTGTCTGCGGCATTCTGACGTTGCCGGGGGAATGCGTGTTCCCGCGAGCAAATTCAACTCACAAACAGGTGCATATGAAGAACCAAGCCCGTTTTGCCTGGAGTGTGGTCGCGGCGCTAGGGGTGCTGCCGGCCTGGGGCGCGAAGCCTCCGGCGAAGTCCCCGGTCAAGCTGAAAGCGGTGGCGAGCGCATCCAGCGTGAATCGCCGGATGAAAGAACAATTGCGGCAGGTGCGCCAGGCCATCGCCCGGCTGCGCCGCGACGAAGCGAAGTTGCAGCAGTTGCAGGCCAGCCTGCGCGCCGCCCTGGCCGCTGCTCCGGCGCCGGTCGCAGCCGCGCCGCCGGCTGCCGCTCCGGCCCCGGCGCCGGCGCAAGTGCCTCCCGCGGCTGCGGCCGCCCCTGCGCGCGCCGGCGCCGGCGCCGGGCAGGACCCGATGCAAGCCGAGGCCCCGCTCCAGTTCAAGATCGGCCAGGCCTACGTTACCCCGGTGGGCTTCATGGATTTCGCCGCCGTCTACCGCAGCGTGAATGTCGGCAGCGGCATCGGCACCAATTTCGCCGGCATTCCCTACGGCACCGCCTCCAACTACCATACTCAGGAGTCCGAATTCCGCCAGAGTATGCAGAATTCGCGCCTCGGGCTGCGCATTGACGCCAGCGTCGCCGGCGGACACGTCATCGGCTATTGGGAGTCGGATTTCCTCGGCGCGGCGCCGTCTAACCTGGCGGTCAGCAGCAACAGCAACACTTTCCGCTCCCGCTTGTTCTGGGTGGATTACCGTAAGGGCGCGTGGGAGTTCCTCGGCGGGCAAACCTGGTCGCTGGCGACGCCGAACCGCAGCGGCATCTCGCCCCTGCCGGGCGATGTCTTCTTCTCCGACGATTTTGATACCAACTACCAGGTCGGCAACGTGTGGGGCCGCATCCCCGAATTTCGCGTGGTGTATCACTTCCCGCAGGATAAAGCCGCCTTCGCTCTGGCCGTCGCTTCGCCGGATCAGTACATGGGCGGCACCAATGGCTCCGCCGCCATCAAGCTGCCCGCCTGCTGCGCCTACTACGCCAACGGCGAGATTGACGCCGGCGCAGGCAATCTGGGCCCGGCGAACCGCGGCCCGGATATCATCGCCAAGTTCGCCGTCGATCCTTCCAAGCGCTTCCATGGCGAAATCGGCGGCATTGCCCGCTTCTTCCAGGCCTACAACCAGGCTACCCAGACCCATTTTTCCAGCACCGGCGGCGCTGGCTTTCTCAACCTCGGTTTCAACCTTACGCCGGGCCTGCACCTGCTCAGCAACAATTACTGGAGCGATGGCGGCGGCCGCTACCTCTTCGGCCAGGCGCCCGACCTCGTCGTGCGCGCCGATGGCAGCCTCGGCCTCGTCCATTCCGGTTCCACCGTGGATGGCTTCGAATTCACGTCGGGACACAACACCATCGCGGCGTACTATAGCGTGGCCTACATTGCCCGCAACGTTGCCTACGACACCAACGGCTGCCCCATCGGCTGGGGATACGGTCCATTCACCACTCCCGGGGGCAAGGCTTGCGCAGGTTCCTCCGACGGCCAGAATCGCAGCATCCAGGAAGCGTCGCTCGACTACATACACACTTTCTGGGCCAATCCGCGGTACGGCGCGTTGACCATGTTCCTGCAATATTCGTACCTGACCCGCAATCCCTGGTACGTGGCTGCCGGCCAGCCGAAAAATGCTCATGCCAGCATGGGCTGGTTTGACTTGCGCTATACCCTGCCCGGTTCGGCGCCGACGCTGGGAAAGCACTGATCGGATTCTGGCGGCATCCTCCGCAGCGGGCATGCAAAAAGCGGGGCGGGCCGGGCGACGGCCGCCCCGCTTCTCATTTCGCCCGCTGAAAGTTGCGGCAGACCCGGCGCTTCGGCATTTCATCAGACTGTAATACGCCCCGTTCCGGCCTTCGGATATGCTGAAAACGTTCCGGAATCGCACCCCCGCGGCTCGGAACCCAAGGAGAACACTTTGAGCAAGCAGAATCGGAAATTTCGTGCACGCGGCGCCGCTCTGGCGGCCCTCGCCGGCCTGGGCCTGGCCTTGACGACCCTGCTCCTGGCCGCTTCCACCGTCAACGTTTCGGAAACGGGCTCGAGCCTGCTTTATCCGCTCTTCAATCTTTGGCTGCCGGCCTTTCACCGGCTGCATCCGAATGTCCGCATCACCACCACCTCCTCCGGCAGCGGCACCGGCATCGCCCAGGCCGTGGCCGGCGTCGCCCAGATCGGCGCCTCGGATGCGTATATGAGCCCGGCGCAGATGCGGCAGCATGCCGATATTCTGAATATCCCGCTGGCCATCTCGATGCAGATGGTCAACTACAATCTGCCCGGCCTCAACCAGCGCCATCTGAAGTTGAGCGGCCCCGTGCTGGCCGGCATTTACATGGGCAAGATTCGCAACTGGAACGACGGCCAGATCGCGCAACTGAATCCCGGCGTTCGCCTGCCGAGCCACTCCATCATCACCATCCATCGCACCGACGGCAGCGGCGATACCTTCATCTTCACCCAGTATCTGACTTTCAGCACGCCTGCTTGGAAAAACCAGATCAATTTCGCCACCACCGTCAGTTGGCCTGCGGCCCCGGGCAATATCGGCGCGGTCGGCAACCCCGGCATGGTGGATGCCTTGAAAAATAACGAGTATTCGATCGCCTACATCGGCACCAGCTTCGAGAGCGCTATCCATAAAGATCGGCTGGGGACGGCCCTGCTGAAAAACCGGGACGGCAACTTCCTGCTGCCCACCGCCCGCACCGGCAAGGCCGCCGCGGCGCAAATGGTGTCGAAGACGCCCAAGGACGAGCGCATCAGCCTGATATTCGCCCCCGGCCGGGAATCGTATCCGATCATCAACTACGAATACGCCATCGTCAGCCGCCGGCAGCCCTCGGCCGCCATGGCCGCGGCGCTGCGCGCGCTCTTCTCCTGGGCCATCAGTCCCGCCGGCGGGAATGCTCCCCGCTACATGCATCGCGTGAATTTCGTCGCGCTGCCGGCGCCGGTGGTCAAGCTGAGCCAGGCCCAGATTGCGGAAATTCACTGATGCCGGTTGGTCGAACCCTGGAATCCCTGATCGGCCGCTGCCTGGCAGCGGCCGCTTCTCCCGGGGTTGCCGCGTCCGTTCCGCTTGCGCGTAAAATGTATTGTTTCGCTCGCCCGGGCCGCGCCGCCGGTCCGGCGGAATGAGACCATGCTCTTTCGCAAACTCATGGCCGCGCTGGCCAGCATCGTGGCGATCGTGCTGCTCATCCTCGTCGGTTTTCTGGCAATCTACGCCTGGCCGGCCATTCGCTTCAACGGCCTCCATTTCCTGGTCAAAAACAATTGGAGCCTGGGCTTCCTCTATTCCGATCCCATCCTGCGCCACGGCCAGCAGGTGATGCCGGGAGCGCATTATGGCATCCTCTTCCTGATCGCCGGCACCCTGCTTTCCACCGCGATCGCGGTGCTGCTGGCGGTGCCGATCGGGGTCGGCGCCGCGCTGTTTCTGGCCGAGGGCGTGCCCGCGCTCCTGCGCCCCTGGCTGTCGTTCTTCATCGAACTGCTGGCCGCCATTCCCAGCGTGGTCTATGGGCTTTGGGGCCTGGTGGTGGTGATTCCTTTTCTCGGCCACCATGTCTTCCCCGCAATGCAGAAATGGCTGGGCTTTATTCCTTTTTTCCGCGGCCCTGCCGGCAGCGGCTATGGCTTGCTGACTTCCGGCCTGGTGCTGACCTTGATGATCGTGCCGCTGATCACCGCCACCCTGCGCGACGCCCTGGTCAGCCAGCAGAGTCATCTGCGCGATGCGGCCCTGGCCCTGGGCGCCAGCCGCTACGAAGCCCTCTGGACCGTGCAGTTGCCCGGCGTGCGCCGCGTCCTGATCGGCTCCAGTATCCTGGCCACCGGACGCGCGCTCGGCGAAACCATGGCGGTGTTGATGGTCAGCGGCAATGCCTTGAATGTCATGCCCAACAATATCTACACCACCATCTCCACCATGGCCTCGTTTATCGTCTCGCAGCTCGATAGCGCTTTGACCGATCCCACCGGCATGGCGGTCAAATCGCTGGCCGAGGTGGCGCTCGTGCTCTGCCTCATTTCCATCGTCGTCAATAGCCTGGCCCGCGTCCTGCTCCTCTATCAGGACCGCATGACCTTTGGAGTGATCTGATGGCGGCGGCCCTGGCCCCCATCTCCTTCCCCCACCCCGGCCGGCGGGCGCTTCGCCGCCGCCTCGCCGATTTCCTGGGCTGGGGATTGTGCGGCCTGGCGTTTCTGCTGCTGGGCAGCGCGACCGTCTGGATTCTGGTCGTGATCTTCCTGCGCGGCATGTCGGCGCTGCATCTCAACCTGCTCACCCAGGTCACGCAAGGCACCGCCGGCGGTCTGCTGAATGCGATTGAGGGCACGCTGGTGCTCGCCCTGGGCGGCATCCTGCTCGCTTTGCCGCCCGGACTGGCCACCGGCATCTATCTGGCGGAATACGACCGCGGGCGCCTGGCGTCCATCATCCGCTTCCTGGCGGACGTCCTGGTCGGGGTGCCCTCCATCGTGGTCGGCTATTTCGTCTATGTCGCCATGGTCATCGCCTTCGGCTGGGGTTTCTCGATGGCCGCCGGCAGTGTCGCCTTGGCGATTATTGGATTGCCCTATATCTGCCGCACCAGCGAAATGGCCATTCGGCAGGTGCCGCGCTCGCTGCGCGACGCCGCCTTTGCTTTGGGCGCCAGCGATGCCCGGGTCACGTTCACCATCTCCCTGCCCATCGCGCTGCCGGGCATCACCACCGGAATTTTGCTGGCCCTGGCCATCGGCGTGGGCGAAACCGCGCCCTTGATTTATACCGCCGACTGGTCCAATTACCTCTGGACCGGCCACTTGACGAAAGAACCGATTGGCTATCTCACCTATGTAATTTATGCGTTTATCACCCAGCCGTTCGAAAGCGCCCATGCGCTGGCCTATGCGGCGGCGCTGCTGGTCACGCTCTTCGTGCTCATCATCGGCGTCATCTCGCGCATGCTGCTGGTGCGCAGCTCGCGCGCCCTATAAAATTCGACCGCCTTGGCCCGCGCCGCCCCGGCATTTCCGCAGCGCTTGCCCGGCAACTGTGTTCTGTTGATAGTGGATGATTGATCGCTGATCGCTTTACTTCAGCGTCTGCTGGGCCGCGGACACGATTTCTTCCACCTGCGGCTTGCTCAACTCTTCGAGATTGGCGGCATACGGCAGCGGAGTTTCCTTGCCGCTGACGCGCAGCACCGGCGCTTCCAGGTTCCAGAAGGCGTCCCGCATCAGCCGCGCCACGATCTCCGCCCCCGGCCCGTAGCTCTGCCAGGCGTATTCGACCACCACCGCGCGGTTGGTGCGCTCCACCGAGGCGTACGCCGGGGCCATATCCAGCGGACGCAGCGAGCGCATATCCACCACGGCGGCCGAGACCCCGCTTCTTTCCAGCTCGCGCGCCGCCTGCAGGCAGAGCGCCACGCTGGCGCCATAGCCGATCAGGGTGACGTCCGTGCCTTCCCGGCGAATTTCCGCCTGGTCGAGCGGCACCAGATAATCGTCTTCGCCCACGTCGCCCTGCTTGTTATTCAGCGGTCCGGGCTCGAGAAACACCACCGGATCGTCGCAGCGTATGGCCGCCTTGAGCATGCCTTTTGCGTCGTACTGGTTCGAGGGCGTCACCACCCGCAGCCCCGGGCAGTGCGCAAACAGCAGCGTCAATTGCTGCCCGTGCTGGGCGGTCAAGCCCGGATTGGGCCCCGGCCCTTCCGGGCCGCGCAACACCATCGGCACTTTCAGATCGCCGCCCGACATGTAGTGAATTTTCGCCATGTGGTTGTAAATCTGATCCATGGCGCGCAAGGAGAAATCCATGCGCATCATCTCCACTACGGGCCGGTACCCCATCAGCGCCATGCCGACGCCCACCCCGACGAAACTTTCCTCCGATATGGGCGTGTCCATCACCCGTTCCGGGCCGAATTCGGAGTACAGCCCGCGCGTCACATAATGCACGCCGTTATAGAGCCCGACTTCTTCGCCCAGCACCAGCACCTGCGGATCGCGCAGCATCTCCTCGCGCAAGGCCTGGTTCAAGGCCTCGTGCATGGCCATCTTTTTCGTCTTCGTGGGTGTCGTGGTCGCCATTTATAAAGTCACATCCTCGTAAAGTTCGCGATCCTCGGGCGCGGGCGACTGCTTCGCGGCTTCCACTTTCGCCTCCAGTTCCGCCGCCACTTCCTGGCGCATGGCTTCGATCTGCTCCCCGGTCATGATTTTTTCCTCGATCAGCCGCTGTCCCAAAATCAGCAGCGGGTCCCGGTGGATCCAGGGGTCTTCTTCTTCCGGGGTGCGGTAATTGTGCGGCTTGTCGTGGATGCCGTGGCCCTGGTAGCGGTAGGTGAGCGCTTCGATAAATACCGGGCGCTGGCGCTCGCGCACGCCGGCAAAAATGCGCTCGGCGGCGGCCAGGGTCACGCCTATATCCTGCCCGTCAATCTGCTCCGTCGCCATGCCGTAGCCGGCCGCGCGGTCCACCAGTTGCGTCAGGCTGGAATGGCGGTCCAGCCGGGTGCCCATGCTGAACTGGTTGTTGATGCAGATGTAAACGATCGGCACATCCCAGAGGCTGGCCATGTTCAACGATTCGTGGAAGGTCCCGGTATCCAGCGCGCCGTCGCCGAAGAAACAGACGCACAGCCCGCCCTTGCCCATCCGCTTCAGCGCCAGACCGACTCCGGTAGCCACCGAAATGCCGCCCCCGACGATGCCGTCTCCTCCCAGGAAGTGTTTTTCCTGGTTATACATATGCATGCTGCCGCCCTTGCCTTTGGATACCCCGGCGCGGCGGCCGAAAAGCTCGGCATAGATGTTGACGGCGTCTAAGCCCACCGCCAGGCAGTGGCCATGATCGCGGTAGTGGTCCACGATATAGTCGCGGGTCAGATCCATGGCCTCGATGAAGCCCACCCCCACTGCTTCCTGGCCGGCATAAGAGTGGTAGTAGCCGCGAATCAGGCCATTGCGAAATTCTCGCTCTCCCAGGTGCTCGAATTCCCGGATCGTCATCATGCGCCGCAGCAGGGTGCGCAGCTTTTCCGGCGACTCGGCCACCCGGTCGGAGATGACGGGTTCGGATGAGGTGCTCATAGCCAATCAACTTACACGCTTGCCACCGGCCGCGTTGCATGCCGGCGCGGGGGCAAGGCTCCTCTGGTTCAACAGTATGCCTGGGAAGGCTAAATCCGGCCTCTGTCTTATTTTCCGCAGGATGGCCGCCCGAGGTCAATAGCCAGCCATACTTTCGGGGAAAGGCCGGACGCCATCGCTGGCGGCGCCAACCATGAGCGGGTAGACTTGGCAGGGCGGCCTTCAGGCAGCCGGCGCCCGCTTGGAACCTGGCCTGGGCCTGAAATTTACCGCTGCCGCCAGCGTATTCATCTATGGAAAGCGCCCGCGTGGCTCGATTGGCCAAGGATAACGATCTGCAGCGGGCGCTGGCGCTGGCCCGCAAAGGCGACGCCGAGGCGTGGGGCGAGCTGTATCGCCGCTTCGCGCCGGCGATTGAACGCTTCTGCCGGCATGCGCTGGGGAATGCCCAGGACGCGGAGGACGCCACGGGAGACATCTTCATCAAGCTGCGGAACAAACTTGACCAGTACGATCCCCAGCGGCCCTTTACCCCCTGGCTCTACCGCCTGGCAGGAAACTACTGCTGGGACCTGCTGCGGCAAAAAAACCGGCGCGGATTCGAAACCGAAGCCAGCGACGAGTTGCCGTTGGCGGCCACCCATCCCGGGCAGCTTGAGCAATTGATGGCCAGCCAGTCGGCCGAGCAGATCCGCCATGCCTTGGCGCAATTGCCCGAGCGCTCCCGCCTGGCGCTGACTTTGCGTTACTATAGCGATCTTAATTACGAGGAAATCGCCGAAGTGCTGCGGCTGCCGCGCGCCTATATCGGCGTCGTGCTGCTGCGCGCGCGGCAGCAGTTGCGGCAGGCGCTGTTGCCGGAAATGGAAACCGGAGCCTGAAGCCGATGGAACACCTGGATCCCATTACGGCGTTGTTATGGAGTGAAGGTGAACTGGACGCCAGAACCGCGTCCCAGTGGCATCGCCATATCACCCTCTGCTCCACCTGCCGGCAGCAGATCGCGGCCTTGGAGCGCGAAAGCCGCTGGCTGCGCAACTGCCTGCAGGAAGCGCCGCAGCCCGCCGCCGCGCGCCCCCGCCTCGCCCTCGCCGCCGCCCTCTCTGGCACCGGCCTGGCCCTGGCCGGTGCGCTGACCGTCTGGCTGACCCTCATCGCCCCCTGGCTCCACGACTCCAGCCGGATGGGCTACGGCGGTCAAAATCTGCTCAGCTCGTTGTTGTTCAGCGCCATGTTCTGGAATGGCTGGGCCTCGGTCACGCATATCGTCGAGGTGCTTGGCCCGCTGGCTTTTCTGGCTTGCGCCTGGCTGCTGCTCCGGCCGCGGCGCGCCGGCTGGTCGCGCTCGGCGCTCGGCCTGCTGCTGCTGCTGGCGCTGTCGCCCTTCGCCAAACCGCTGGCCGCCCAAACCCCGCGCTCTCCCGCGTCCTCCCGGCCCGCGGCGCCCGCCGCTCCCGCCCCGCCCGCCGCGCCGGCGGCCCCGACGCCCACCGCCGTGCATGAAAATTTTTATACCCTGCCCGCCGGCGCCACCGTTCCGCACGACTTGTTCATCCGCGCCGACGATATCAGGATTGACGGCACCCTCGACGGCAACCTGTTCGCCTTCGCGCAAAACGTCACCATTGACGGCCAGGTGAACGGCGACGTGGTGGTGTTTTCCGGCACTCTGCACGTCGCGCCCGCCGCCAAAATCGGCGGCGACCTGATCAGCTTCGTCCACGAAATGCACATGGGCGGGCAGTTGCACGGGAATTATTTCGGCGGCAATCAGGTCACCGATTTGAGCGGCAGCATCGGCGGCAGTTCGGTTTCCTGGAGCCAGCAGCTCAATCTGCAGCCCGGCGCGCGGGTCGGCGGCGAGCTGGTCAGCTTCGACCAGATCCTCGACCTCGAAGGCGCCGTCCACCAGGGCGTGTTGGCCACTTTTCAAAGCGCCAATTTGAACGGCCAGGTGGACGGCCGGCTGCATCTGCGCGGCGATCGCCTGAATATCGGTCCGGTGGCCCGCATCGGCGGCCGGGTGATGTTCCATGGCCGCAACCGCCCGACCATCGAATCCGGAGCGCAACTGGGGCAGGGCCTGCAATTTGAGTGGCTGCGTCCGGGCGCGCATTGGCGCAGCGGCAAGTTTTATCTTTTCCAGGCGCTGGCCTGGGCGGCGGCTATGCTGGCGGGGTTGGTTTTGTGGCTGTTGTTCCCCGGCTTTTTCGCCGCGGTCGAGCGGCAGCGCCAGCGTATCGGCGCCAGCCTGGGCGCGGGCGCGGTGCTACTGATCGCCCTCCCCGTGCTGGCGGTCCTGGCGGGCATTACCCTCGTCGGCCTGCCGCTGGCTGTGATCGCCCTGTTTTGTTACCTGCTCGCCATCTATCTCTCCAGCGTCTTTGTCGCCGTCTGGCTGGGCAATCTGCTGCTGGGCGTGACCGAATCGTTCTGGGAAAATCTGCTGCGCCTGGCGCTCGGCCTGCTCCTCATCCGCATCGTGCTGCAAATTCCGTATGCGGGCGGATTAGCGCTGCTGGCGATCGTGGTCTGGGGGCTGGGCCTGCAGGCCTTGGCCGCCTACGAACTGTTCCGCCGTCCCCGCCTGGCGGTCTGATCCCAAGCCTGCGGCAAGCGCAGGGTTTGCTCATGGCGCGCCCAAACGAAGCCTTTAGGCGACGCTCAACCCTTCCCGCGTCCTCGCAAAAAATGCCGCCACCCGCTCCAGTACTTCGGCTTCGCTGCGCGCGCTATAAATCGCCTGCCGCAGGCTTCCGCCCTCGCGCACTCCGTGGGTGAACCAGGCTGCGAACTGTTTCATCTTCCCCAGCCCGCCCGGCAAGGGCGCTTCCGCCAGGCGCTGAAAATAGGCCAGCAGCAGCCGCCCGCGCTCCGCCTCGCCGGGTTCGGCATAAGCGCCGGTGCGCCGCCAGCTCTCGATCTGCTGAAAAATCCAGGGATTGCTGGCAGCCGCGCGGCCGATCATGATTCCGTCGCAGCCGGTGTGCGCAATCAGCGCGGCGGCGTCTTCCGGCCGGCGCACGTCGCCGTTGCCCCAAACCGGAATGCCAACCGCCCGCTTGACTTCGCCAATCCAATCCCATTGCGCCGGCCCGGAGTAGCCCTGGGCGCGGGTGCGGGCGTGCAGCGCCAGCGCGTTCACGCCGCTCGCTTCCGCCAGCTTTGCCAATTCGACGTGCACCAGGCTGCGCTCATCCCAGCCGGCGCGGTATTTGACCGTGAAGGGAATCGAAACCGCGGCGCGGATGGCGGCGAACAGCCGCCCGAGCAGCGGCAGATCGCGCAGCAGCCCGGAGCCGCCATTGCACTTGACCACTTTTTTGGCCGGGCAGCCCAGGTTCAAATCCACCGCATCGAAGCCCATCGCTTCCACCAGGCGCGCGGCTTCCGCCAGCGCCGCCGCATCGCTGCCAAAAAGCTGCGCCGCGATGGGATGCTCGTCCGCGGCAAAGCTGAGATAGCGCCGGGCTACCTTTTCCGAGCGGATCAGGCCGTCGGCGGAGGTGAACTCGGTCATGATCAAGCCGCAGCCGCCGAAAGGCAGCGCCGCCGGCGCGGCGGCGCCGGGCGCGGCGGACAACTCGGCGACATGCCGTATGAAACGCCGGAAAACGGTGTCGGTGAGCCCCGACATCGGCGCCAGCACGGTGGCCGGCTCGATTCGCAGCACGCGCGTTCCACAGCGGATTTCGGCCGCGGCGGGCAGCACGCCGGCTGCAACCGGGGCCGGGGCCGCCGGCGGATTTTCCCAGAATTTCCGCATCAATATCAGTGTAAGCCGCCGCCCTGCCCGGCCGTTCCGCCGCGCTGCTCGCGGGCCGCCTAATTTTGCAAGGGCACGAAACGGCAATGCCCCAGGAAATGCAGCTTCGGCTCGCCGCCGGTTTTGCTCACCCGGTACAGGCGCTGGTCTTCGCCCCGCTCTAGTTGCGGCTCGGCGGAGGCGTGAGGATAGACCAGCCGGCCGCCTTCGTGCAACTGCTCAAACAGCGCCGCGGGAAACCCCGGACAGGCGGCCGTCACCAGGATGGCGTCGAAGGGAGCCGCCTCGGGCCAGCCCCGCCAGCCGTTTCCGGCGCGCAACACGATCCGGCCGGTGGCTGGCTCCGCCGTTTCCGCCGCCTCGCTGGCGTCCACCACCTGGAAGCCCGCCCCCGCCAGCCGCTGCCGCGCTTCCGCCGCCAGCCGCGGCTGCGATTCGATCGAATAGATCGTCCGCGCCAGCAGTGCCAGCACCGCCGTCTGGTAGCCGCTGCCGGTGCCGATCTCCAGCACGCGGTCGCCGGGACGCAATGCCAGCGCCTGGGTCATCAATCCCACGATATAGGGCTGGGAGATGGTGGACTCGATATCCAGCGGCAGCGGCTTGTCGGCGTAAGCTTCATCCAGCGCCTCGGAAGGCACGAACCAGTGCCGCGGCACGCGCTCCATCGCCGCCAGCACGGCCGCGTCGGCGATGCCCTGGCGGCGAAGCTGGGTCTCGATCATCTGCCGCCGCCGGCGGCGCTGCTCCTCGTCATCCGGAGGCATCGTCATGGCCCGTGAACGCCAGGCCCGTGATCCACCTGCCGCCGCGCATGCAGAAACCGCCGCCGGGCGGCTTCAGATGTCGAGGTTTTTCACGTCCAGGGCGTTGTCTTGTATGAATTTGCGCCGGCTTTCGACGTCTTCGCCCATCAGCGTGGTGAAGATCAGCTCCGCTTCGGGAATATCTTCCAGCTTCACCGCCAGCAGCGTGCGGCGCTCCGGATCCATGGTCGTGTCCCAAAGCTGATCGGCGCGCATTTCTCCCAGCCCCTTGTAGCGCTGCACGCTGAAGAGCTTTTTGCTTTCTTCCAGGATGTAGTCCAGCAGTTCGCGGCCGTCGCGCTTTTCCACCGGCTCGCCGCCGCCGTTCATCACCAGGAAGGGCGGCTGGTTGAAGTCGCGCACCAGCTTCTGCTTGGCCACCGCCTGGCGGAACTCGGGCAGCGAAGCCAGTTCCCAATTGACCACGTGCTCGGCGTGGTGCGGATCGCGGAAGCGCAGTTCCCAGAGGTTGTGCTCTTCGTCGCGGTCGAGCGCCGGCGGCTCGATGCCGGGCAGTTGCTTGAACTGTTTTTCCAGCGCGGCCAGCTTGTCGCGGCTCTCGAAATCGGCCTTGCGCTCGAGCCCCGCCGCCAGCGCCAGCGCGGCCGCCTGCGGGTGCCGCAGCCGTTTCTCCACTTTGCCCAGGAACTGGAAGTATTCGCTGAGATTGATCAGGAAGCGGGTCAGCGGCTGGCCTTCCAGCGGCGCCGCGCCCTCGCCGTAGCGCACCGAGCGGTCTTCGGTGATGCGCTTCATCATCTCCCGCACGAATTCCTTGTCGTCTTTGATGTAGCGCTCGCTCTTGCCTTTCTTCAACCGGTAGAGCGGCGGCTGGGCGATATAGACGTGGCCTTTTTCGATCAGCAGCTTCATGTGCCGGAAAAAGAAGGTGAGCAGCAGGGTGCGGATGTGGCTGCCGTCCACGTCGGCGTCGGTCATCAGTATGACTTTGCCGTAGCGCAGCTTGCTGTAGTCGAGGTCCTCGGTGGCGGGCCCGATGCCGGTGCCCAGGGCGGTGATCAGGGCGCGAATCTCCTCGTGGCCGAGCATCTTGTCGTAGCGCGCCTTTTCCACGTTCAGAATCTTGCCCTTCAGCGGCAGTATGGCCTGGTAGCGGCGGTCGCGCCCCTGCTTGGCGGTGCCGCCGGCGCTTTCCCCCTCGACGATGAAGATCTCGCAGCGTTCCGGGTCGCGCTCGCTGCAGTCGGCCAGCTTGCCCGGCAGCCCGCCGGAATCGAGCGCGCCTTTGCGCCGGGTCAGGTCGCGCGCCTTCCGCGCCGCCTCGCGCGCCCGCGCCGCCTCGATCGCCTTGTTGATGATCCGCTTGGCGATGCCCGGATTGTGCTCGAAATGCTCGCCCAGGCGCTCGTTGATGAACGCCTCCACCGGGCCCTTGATGTCGGAATTCAGCTTGCCCTTGGTCTGGCCCTCGAACTGCGGCTGCGGCAGCTTCACCGAAACCACCGCCACCAGCCCCTCGCGCACGTCGTCGCCGGTCAGGTTTTCCTTGATGTCCTTGAACAGCCCCAACTGCTGCCCGTAGGTGTTGATGGTGCGCGTCAGCGCCGAGCGGAAGCCGGAAAGATGCGTTCCCCCGTCCACGGTGTTGATGTTGTTGGCGAAGCTGAACAGCGTCTCGCTGTAGCTGTCGTTGTACTGCAGCGCGATTTCCATCTGCAGCGCGCCTTCCGGCAGCGGCCGCGAGCCTTCCATGCTGATCGGCCGCTCGTGCAGCACCTGCTTGCCGCGGTTCAGGTGCTTGACGAATTCCACGATCCCGCCTTCGTATTTGAACTCCTGCTTCTTTTCGCTGCGTTCGTCTTCCAGCGTGATCAGCAGGCCCTTGTTCAAAAACGACAGCTCGCGCAGCCGGTTGGCCAGGGTGTCGTAATTGTATTCGGTGACGTCGAAGATGCCGGCGTCGGGTTTGAACAGGATCTTGGTGCCCCGCCGCGAGGTCTTCCCGCCCCGCTCCAGCGGGCCCTGCGGCACCCCGCGCGAGTAGGATTGCATCCAGGTGTAGCCGTCGCGCCAGATTTCCAGTTCCAGCGCCTCCGAGAGCGCGTTGACGCAGCTCACGCCCACCCCATGCAGCCCGCCGGATACCTTGTAGCTGGAAGAATCGAATTTGCCGCCGGCGTGCAGCTTGGTCATCACCACTTCGGCGGCGCTGATCTTGTCCCCGTCCAGCTCCATCGCGTCCACCGGGATGCCGCGCCCATTGTCCACCACGGTGATCGAGTTGTCGGTGTGGATGGTGACCTCGATCTTGCTGCAGAAGCCGGCCAGCGCCTCATCCACCGAGTTATCCACCACCTCGTACACCAGGTGGTGCAGTCCCATCTCGCCGGTCGAGCCGATGTACATCGCCGGGCGCTTGCGCACCGCTTCCATCCCGCCCAGCACTTTGATCGAGCGCGCGGTGTAGTCCTGCCCGTTGGCTTCCGGCTGGCGGGCGTTGGAATTGTCGTCTTCCGGTTTTTCCGGATAAGCGGCCGTTTTGGTGCTCACGTTTTCAGGTTTCCTCTGCGCAATTCCGCTGGAATCACGGCTCATGCAATTCACATTTTGCCGGCCGCCGGCAGGGGTTCAGCCAAACCCGCCGCACATTCGGGACGGCCCTTGGACACAAACCGGCAGGTTGGAAGCGGCGGAGAATGCGCTCAGAGCGGTGCAAGCGTCAGTATAACATGCGCCCCCTCGGAAAGCCATCCCGGAAACACAAATAACCCATTGATTTTGAGTATTTTAGAAGCGACCTAAGACGCCGCGCCGCCCGCTTTTAACTTCCCCGCCGGCGCTCGTTTTCAGCCCTCGCCGCGGGCCGGTTTCGCCGGCGCTACCAGCATCGCCGCCGCCGCCGCGAGTCCGAGCGAGAGCTCGCCGCGGCGCCGGCGCTGCAGCTTCACCGCGCCGGCGGCGACGATGCGGCTGGCCACCGTCACCTCCGCCCCCGGCGCCAGGCCTTCGCTTTCCACGAATTGCAGAAAATCCCGGTCCTGATTCAAAACCCGCGCGATGGTTTGCGGCCGGCCCAGCGGACAGTTGGCCAGGCTCAGCCGCCGCGGCTCGTGCAGCCGGCCATGGGCGCTGGGTATCGGATCGCCGTGCGGATCGGCAGTGGGAAAATCCAGCAGCGCGTCCATGCGCTCCAGCACGCGGTCGGAGACGGCGTGTTCCAGCCGCTCGGCTTCTTCATCCACCACCGACCAGTCCAGTTGCAGCACCTTCACCAGGAACAGCTCCACCAGCCGGTGGCGGCGGATGACGTGCAGCGCCAACTGCTCGCCCGCCGCCGTCAGGCGCACGCCGTTGCGCGGGGTATAGCGCGCCAGGCCCGCCTCCGCCAGCGATTTGGCCATCGAGGTCGCGGTGCCCGGAACCACGCCCATGGCGCTCGCCAACTGCCCCATGCCCACCATGCCGCCGCCGGCCCGCTGCTGGCGATAGAGCTGCTTTAAATAATTTTCCACCGTGCTGCTGGCCAGCGCCGCGGCGGCCGGAACGCGGAGTTTGCGCATAGAAGGCATCGCGGAACAGGAGCCCGCTCTTGACAGGCTCTTCAGTCAGCCATTATTTTTACTTTGAATAGTCAAAATAGCAAGCCGCCGGATCGCGGCGGCCCGCACGTCAACCGCGGACGTTGATCGCCTCGCCCACCCATGAAGCCTCCTGCCAGTTCCCAACCACCGGAGCCGCCCCGCCCGCCCGCCCCGGACGGCGCCTCCGTCCAGTTCTCGCTCGAAGGCTTGCATGGCAGCGTGCGGGTGCCGGCGGCGCCCTCGGGTTTCTGGCGCCAGATGGCCACCTTTTTTGGCCCCGCCGTCCTGGTCAGCGTCGCCTATATGGATCCGGGCAACTGGGGTACGGATTTGGCCGGCGGCGCCGAGTTTAAATATGGCCTGTTGTGGGTGGTGGCGCTGGCCAGCCTGATGGCCATCTTCCTGCAAACGATCGCCGCGCGCGTGGGTGTGGCGACCGGCCGCGACTTGGCGCAATGCTGCTACGACTGGTATCCGCGCTGGACCCGCATCCCGAACTGGCTCTTGGCCGAAGTGGCCATCATTGCCTGCGATCTCGCCGAAGTGCTGGGCAGCGCGGTCGCCCTCAACTTGATGTTTCATCTGCCCATTCTTTGGGCGGTCATCCTCACCGGCGGCGATGTGCTGCTCTTGCTCGCCCTGCAGCGTTTTGGCATGCGCGCCATCGAAGCCATCGTGCTGGCGCTGGTGCTCACCATCGCCGCCTGCTACTTCATTGAAATCTTCGTCCTGCCCCAGACCCAGCCCAGCTTTCTCGAAATGGGCCGCGCCCTCGTCACCCCGCATCTGGCTTCCTCGACGATGATTTATGTCGCCATCGGCATCCTCGGCGCCACCGTCATGCCGCATGTCCTCTATTTGCATCCGGCCCTGGTGCAGAGCCGGAAATTTCAAAAAGATGAAGCTTCCATCCGCAACGCCATCCGCTTTAATACCCTCGACGCCGGCGTGAATCTGTCGGTGGCCTTTCTCATCAATGCCGCCATTCTGGTCCTGGCCGCGCTCGTCTTTTATGGCAAAACCAGCCTCGTTGCCGCCGGCGGCCAGCTCGTACACTTCAATGCCGCCACCGATTGGGTCCGGACCGCCTATCTCACCCTCGCCCCCCTGTTAGGCACCGCCGCCGCCAGTTGGCTGTTCGCCATCGCGCTCCTGGCCAGTGGTCAGAGCGCTACCGTGGTCGGCACCCTGGCCGGCCAGGTCGTCATGGAAGGCTTCATGCGCTGGCGCATCTCCCCCGCCTGGCGGCGCTTGATTACCCGCTCGCTGGCCATCATCCCGGCGGTGATTTTTATTGCCCTTCGCGGCGCCAATAACGTGAATGACCTGTTGGTCCTGAGCCAGGTGGTTTTGGCTCTGCAGTTGCCGTTCGCGGTCTTCCCCTTGTTGCAGTTCGCCAGTTCCCGCAAAAGGATGGGACAATGGCGGCTGGGTAAGTTTTTGCTGTTCGCCGGCTGGGGTTCGGCGCTGCTGATTACCGCCTTCGATTTCTACGGTTTGCCCGACGCGGTGCGGCAGTCGTGGCAGGTCCTCGTGGGCCGGTGATGGCAGGCGCCCGCCATTATGTATCGCACGATCCTGGTTACGCTGGATAGCACGCCCACCGATCGCGCCATCATTGATCATATAAAAGCCCTGGCCCAATGGGCCCATAGCCAGGTCGTCTTATTGCATGTCGCCGATGGCTGGGCGGCGCGCACCTATGGCGAGGAAGCCATCAGCCGCGAAATCACCGAAGACCGCCAATACCTGGATCGAGTGCGGGCCGAATTTGCCGCCGCCGGCATCGAAACCCGCTGCGAATTGGCTTATGGCAGCCCCGGCGATGAAATCGTCAAGTGGGTTGAAAAAAACGGCTGCGACCTGGTGGCCATGAGCACCCACGGCCACGGCTTTCTCGCCGATCTCTTCCTCGGCAGCGCGTCCAACCACGTCCGCCACAGTATTCACGTGCCGGTGCTGCTGCTGCGGGCAAAATAAGATTTACAAATGCGGCCCTAAACTCGCTGGCTGAGCTGATCCCACTCCCGCCCCGAGGCCTCCGGCGCCAGCACCCAAAGCGTGTAAATGCCCAGCGCGGTGCCGAAGGGCGGAGAAAAAAGCGAGAAGATGGCGATCACGATCGCCAGTATGCGTCCCCAGCTCTGGCGTTGATACAACCCCCAGGCGACCAGCAGTGAAAATACCGCAAAAGCCATCAAGAACAAGCCGATGATCATCATCCAGCCGGCGGCAAAGGCGGGCAGGCCGGGAATCCCCATGCTGTGCATCATCCAGCCGCCTCCGGCCATAGAGCCAAAACCCATCACCACCAGGCCGGGGAAAATGCGCAGCAGCCCAAGCACCAGCCAGAGGATGGCCAGCACGTTCAGGTGGCGCGCAACGCGCCCGCCGCCCGCCGCCACAGGGCTGGCAGCGGCCGCCGCCGACGTCCCCGCCGCGGCGCCGGCGCTGGCCCCGCAGGCAGGACAGAAAACCGCCCGGTCCGGCAACGAATTGCCACAACGGTTGCAGTACATCGTCCACCCCCCATTTGGACAATACGCCATTGGCGGCGGGAAAGTTCGGCCCTTCGAACTACCCGGACGAGGCCGCCCGCAGCCCCGCCGGGGTTCATTTCTTCCAGCCGGCGGGTAGTTGCTGCATCTGATTCGACGCTTATTCTTTTGATTTTTGTGCGGCGATCGCCTTTGCAAGCAGCGATTCGATGAAATTTCGAAAGCGCAATTCCGGTGCCGGCTCTTTATACCGCCCCCTCACTCCGTCCCTGGCATTGGAGATCAAAAAACAGGCGGAATCGTAGAGTCGCTCTCGAACGAGTTTGGTCAGCAGTATTTCGTAGCGCTTCGCGTAGGATGCGTTCTTAAATTCCGGGAAGACTTTGAAATGTGGTTCTCGAGCTCGCACGGGGCTCAATGAACCCGGCGCATCCTCAAGCAGCATCATGTAGCCGAGCCAGGGCCGCAAGGAAGGTTTGAACGCTCCCTCTCGATAGGCTGCCCAGATGTCGGCTGCGCTGCCAATAGCCTCTTCGGTGCGGTTGTTGTAGTTATTGCCGAACGCGCCGATTTGTGATTTGAATTCAATGCCGGCCAGCAATTTTCCATCCGCGACGATGAGCAAGTCCCATTTTTTCTCGGGGCGATACCAGCCGGGGAGTTCGATATATTTCTCGCTGTACACGTTCGTCCTGGATAGGCCGTTCTCCCATAACAATTCGCGCACCAGATTGATAAATCCATTCATCTGAGCGCCGCCAGTGACAGCGGCGCGGGCGCCGGTGTCTTTGCTGCCGGACGAGCTTCCTTGCTTCTTCGCTTGCTTCTCCCGCGTGCACCAAAAATGTTGAATCGCGGTCTGCAGGCGTTTTTCCAGCGCGGGCTTCCGGCTCATGATTTTCGACCGGGTTGATGGATTTCTAATGTGTTGCGGTTGAAGAGCGACGAGGTTTCGTTTTCGATGCGCTTGCGCGCCATGTCGAAGTAGTGCTCGTCAATCTCGAAACCGATGCTGTTTCTGCCGGCTTTGGCCGCGGCGAGCGTGGTGGTACCCGTGCCGAGGAAAGGATCGAGCACCGTATCGCCCACGAAGCTGAACATGCGAATCAGCCGCTCGGCGAGCTCGACCGGGAAAGGAGCCGGATGATGGCGGGTCGAAGCTCCGGTCAGACCGGTCCAGATCTGTCGGAACCAAGCTTGATGCTTCTCGGCCGGGATAACGCTCAATACCCTGGCTGCTACGTCGGGGGTGCGGTAACCTCCCGGCTTGCGTTCCATGAGGATGAATTCGATATCGTTCTTGATAACGGCATTGGGTTCGTAGGGCTTGCCGAGAAAGCCGGATCCGTTCTCGACTTCATAAGCCGCATTGGAAATCTTGTGCCAGATAATCGGCGCCAGATTGTCAAATCCCAATGCGCGGCAGTGCTCCTGAAGGGATGCATGCAAGGGTACTACCGTGTGTCGTCCATTATTTTGGCGTCGCGATAGGCATACGTCGCCGACCACGCAGATCAGCCGTCCACCCGGGACAAGACTGCGCAGGCAATGCTTCCATACCTGGTCGAGTTCAGAGAGGAATTCTTCATAGTTCTCGATATGGCCCATTTGTCCTTCGGAATTTCGATATTGTTTGAGTGTCCAATAAGGTGGAGAGGTCACAATGAGATGGACCGACCGGTTCGGAAGATTTTGCATCTTTCGCGCATCGCCGTGGTTCAGCCGGTGTGTGGTGGGTATTTTCTGAACCGCATCGCCAATAAGTTTGACTAGACGTTTGTCTTTCGCGATGCGTGGAATGTCGGTTTGCGGATCGTTCAGTGGAAAAGCCTCCGCGGGTATAAATGTGGCCAGGTTAACCGTTTCGATTGATAACGGCGCGTCATGATGGGATATTTTCTTAAGTTTCAGCGCTGCATGCATGAAGAGGATTTGGCGATTTCAGGTTGAACTGCACGTATAGGATCGCATGGGCCGCGATGGCGTCAAGCACGATCTGTTCCTCGATGGGAACCGTTCGCGCAAAACCCCTCATAATGCTTGAATCGGCTTTAAGCGTTAACGGGCGAGTCGGATAGCATTTCAGCGACTAAACTTAAAAAGCGGCCGCGCCGCTTACCATAGAAGATATTCTTAGAATCTCTTGCGGCGGTATTCGAAAAAAATGTTGCCGCCAGTTCGCCTTCGCAGCAGAAATGAGTTGCGTTATTGCGGCTCGGGGATATGCTGCGCGATCATCTGGCTCAGAATGCTGCGGACGCGCGGCGCGAAGGGGCCGTGGGGAGCGGCTTGCAAATACAGCTCGAACTCATGCCGGGCGTGGGGGAAGTCGTGGCCGCGCACCGCCAGGTTGGCCAGCAGCAGATGCAGGTTGGCCGTGCCGGCGTCGAGTTTTTCGGCTTGAGCCAGGGCGGATTGCGCCTGGCTCCAGCGCCGGCTGCCATACTCGGCCCGCCCGAGCTCCCAATACCACTGCCAGGGAAGCGGCGGCGCCGTCGCGCCGGCCGCGGCCGGCGGCGGTTGCAGCCGCCGCAGCGCGCGCTGCCATTGCCGCCGGTTGTTGTCGTAGCGGGCCAGATTGATGGCGGAATTCACCCGCGCCGGATCGAGTTGCAGCGCCTTGCGCCATTCCACCCGGGCGCGCTTCGGCTGGCGCAGCCGCGCGTAGATGTTGCCCAGCAGTTCGTAGCCCGGGGCGAAATCGGGGACCGCGGCCAGCGCGCTTTTCAGCTCCGGTATGGCGGCTTTTAAATGTTTTTGCCGCAGCAACTGCGCGGCGCGGCGATAGGCCTGCTGCGCTTTGCCGGCCAGCGAATAGCGGCCCAGCGAGGGTGGGCGTCCGGTCAGCTTGCGCGCCCTATGCAGCAGCAGCGTCGCGGTAGCTTCCGTAACGCTGGCCAGGTCCACGTTTGCAGTGGCCCGCACGTAGCCCTCCAGCTTGGCCGTCACCTGGTAATGCCCCGGCGGCAAGCCGGTGAAGGAGAAATGTCCGTCGGAATCGGAAATGGTTTGGCTGACCCGTTCGCCGATGTCCGTGGTCAGGGTAATATCAGCCCCGCGAACGCCGGCATTGTGGGCCCAGACCCGGCCAAAAATCGTGCGGTTCTGGCGGCTGCCGAATTGCAGCAATCCAATCGTGATGGCCGCAACTCCCAACTTCAACCACAGCCCGGTCATGGGCGACCTCCGCTCCCGCCAGTCTGCGCTGTTGGCCGGGCGCCGTCAATAAGCGTGAACGGCCGAGCCGGACAGCATTTCTGTCCGCTAACGGCGGCCGATGCGCGGCCGTGCCGCTGCCGCCGGGCGCGTTTCTCCCCGCGCGCGGCGCATCCCCGCGTTAGATTCAGAGCGCAATTCGGGCGGGCGAGTTGCTTGTTAAAGCACCGGCGCCAGCGCCACCGCCGCCAGCCCGAGCAGGAAGCAGGCGAACATCCAGCCCAGCAGGCGGGTGGCGCGGCTCGGCGCGCCGGCGAACTCGCGCCAGATGAACACCCCCCAGACCGCGGCCACCATGGTCGCACCCTGCCCGATGGCATAGCTGACCGCGGGGCCCACCAGCCGGGCGTGCGCGGCGACGAAATTGAACACGCCGCCGGTGGCCCAGATGACGCCGCCCAACACCCCCGCCGCATGCGCTCCCCAGCCGCCGCGCCAGTACTCCGCCAGCGCCACCGGCGCGCTGCCGTCCAGCGGATAGCGCATTAACAGCCCGTTGGCGGGAAAGCTGCTGAGCAGCACGCCAATCGAAAAAACGAACCCCACCGCATACGGCCCCAGCCGCCCCGGCCCGAGCATGGATTTTTCCACCAGCGGATAAAACAACCCCATCAGCACGCCGCAGGCCAGGCTGACCATGATGCCGCGCCGTACGAGCGTCGTCTGGCGCAGCTCCGAGCGGGCCAGGTCGCGCCGGCGATAGGCGAGCGCGTCGAGCACGATCGCCGCCAGCACCAGCGCCACCCCGCCAAACAGCAGCCAGGGGTTGCCCCGCGGCGCCACCGCGTAATTCAGCAGCACGCCCACCACCAGCGCCAGGCCGATGCCGATGGGGAAGGCAACCGCCAGTCCGGCCATCTCGATCGCCGCCACCAATAAAAGATTGGCGAGGTTGAACAGCGCTCCGCCTGCCAGCGCCCATAGCAGGTGGGTCGCGCCGGCCGCGGCGAGCGCATGCTGGAAACTCAGGCGCCCGGCATTCGTGTTGCCCAGCGTGTAGCCCCAGAGCAGCATCCCCAGCACCAGACCCCAGGTGTAATCCCAATACAGCAACTGGAAGCGCCAGCCGCGCGCCAGCTTGACGGTGTTGCCCCAGGAGCCCCAGCAAAGCATGCTGGTGAACATGAACAGCAGGGCGATGGCATACGATTGTGGCTGATACATGGTGTTGCTTGCAGCCGCCGCTTGGCGGCGGGAATTATTTCGGCTTTTGCCGCCGCTTGGCCAGCCGCGCCGCCAGCCGCCGCTCCATCCGCCGCGGCGCCTGCCGCGCCAGTTGTTGCAGCCGCCCCGCCGCGCGCCGGTCGCGGGTCGCGGCCAGCGCCGCAATCAAAGCGTATTCAACCTGCCACGCTTGCGGCTGCGCCAGCCGCGCCGCCAGCAGGCGATACGCCTGCGGCTGTCCGGGCCGGCCCAGCGCCCGCGCCGCCGCGGCCTCGACCGCCGGGCTGGCATCCGTCGTCAGGCGGCGTTCCAGTTGTTTGAAGGCGGCGGGGTTGCGGCTATAGCGGCCCAGCGCGGCCACAATCGCCGCCCGCACCCGGCTGTCGGAGTTGCGATAGAGGTGATTGAGCAGCGCCTGCATCGCCCGCGGGCGCTGCAGCCCGCCCAGCGCCCGCGCCGCTTCGATGCGCACGCCATAAAACGCATCTTGCCCCAGGCTTCGGCGCAGGCCCGCAATCACCCCGCAGCCGCAGCGCGGCAGCGCGCCCAACTGCTGCACCGCTTCCAGCCGCGCCATCGCCGCCCGATCGCGCCGCGCCGCCGCCAGCAGCGCCTGCGCCGGGCGCGGAAAGTCGGCGGTCTTGAAAATATAATCGTGCGGATCGAAATCCACCCATTGCGGGCGGAAGCCGAGCGGCACGGTGAAGCTTTGCCGCCGCCGCCGGTCCTCAACCATGACGCGCTTGCGCGCCCCGCCGGCGCCGTAAAACGCCAGCTCGATGGGCATCGCAAACACGCGCGCCGTTTGCCAGGCGCTGGATTGCGTCTGCGCGATCGAGACCCGCTCCGCTTTCCGGCCCGCGTCGTAGCCGGCCGCGACGCGGTACTCCGGAAAGCCGGCGCCATAGACCCATTGCCGGAAAAACCGGCGCGGATTCCAGCCGGTCGCGCTCCGCAGGCTGGCCATCAGCTCGCGCGTGTCCACGTTCCGGGCGCGATAGCGGTGTAGATAGGCGCTCAGCGCGCGAAACAGCGGCTCGCGCGGCGAGGCGGCGGCCGGCTCGCGCCCGTGATCCAGCGTCATGCGCAGCATATCCAGCACCGCCGCGCCTTTTTCGTAGGTGGTGCGGTCGAGTATGCCCCAGGGATGTGTATAATGCCGGTCCACGATCGGGCGGCGGTAGCGGGTCAGGTCTTCCTCGCGGGCGGCGTTCTGGTCGAGCCAGATCTGGTAACGATAGGCGTGCGGGCCGGCGTGATGCCCGGCATAGAGCGCCGCTCCGAAGGTGGCAAAGCCTTCGCTCAGCCAGGCATTGGCCCAACTGCGCTCGGTCACCAGGTCGCCGAACCATTGATGCGCCAGCTCGTGCGAGACCAGTCCGAGAGAGGAATAATCCGGCTCGCCCGCCGCCGCATGCAGCGTCAGGTCGGTCAAGGTCGTGGCGCTGATGTTTTCCAGCCCGCCGGAAAAATCGTGCGCCGCTACCTGCGCGTACTTGGCATACGGGTAAGGCATGCCAAAGGTGCGGCCGTAGAAGCCGATCATGTCGGGTGTCAGCGCGAACGAGCGCCGCGCCCGCGCCAGGCTGACCCCGGGCGGCACGTAGGCGTTGACCGGCAGCTTGCCCAGGCGCTGGCGCAGCTCCGTCCAGCGCCCCGCCGCGATCGAGACCAGGTACGCGCTGTGCGGCGCCGGCTCGCGCCAGTCGTACGTGGCCCAGCCGGCGGCGCGCTCGACGCGCACCAGCGCGCCATTCGACACCACCGCCTGGCCCGCCGGAACGCTGATGATGGTTTCGCTCGCAGCCTTGTCGTTGGGGTAATCCCAGCAGGGAAACCAGTAATGATTGTTCGTCGGCCAGCCGTAGGACCAGACCTCGGCCGGGCGATTGGGCGAGCGCGCGCCCGGCGCCAGAAAGGTCAGGCCGCGTTTCGGCGCGCCGTGGTAGGCGATGCGCAGGCGCAGCGTTTCGGAAGGCGCATAAGCGCGCGGCAGTTCGATCGTCAGCCGCGGATCGCGGCGCTGGAAGCGCAGCGCTTGCGGCGTGCCCGGGGCGAGCAGCCGCACCGAGGTGATCGCCAGCCCGCTGCTGTCGAGCGCAAGTTGGCGCAAGCCGGCCGCGAGCGGGCGCAGCGTGATCGTCACCGCGCCGGCGATGGAGCGCTGCGGCTCGTCAAGCCGCAGCCGTATGCGGTAGTTGAGGACGTGATAGCGGCGCCGGGGGGCGTGCTGCACGGCGTGCGGGTTGCCGTAGGGCTTCCGCCGCGGCGGGGAGGGACGCGCCGGCGCCTGCGCTAGCGCCGCCATGCCGGCGGAGAGCAGCACCAAACCGGCCAGCCGCCGGCCGCTGGCTTTCCCGAAGTTCGTTCGCAGCGGCATCGTTTCCGCCTCCCCCTGGGCGAGACGCAAGACGCTAGCCATTGTGTCATGAAAAACCGTGCAGCAAGCGGCCGAATCGGCCGCGACCGGACTAGCGAACCAGCGGCCGCCGCGCCACCAGCGTGCAAAAGCGCTTCACCGCCGATTGCGGCGCCGGGTACGCGGCGATTTCGAATAATTCGCGCCCCCAGCCGGGAAAAGTCTCGAGCAGCTCATGCTCGCCAAACAGGGTGTAGCCGCCGGGCTCGAACATATCCATATAAGTGGTGCCTTCAATCAGTACATTGATGGCGACCAGCCCGCCCGGCTTCACCCGATGCGCCAGGGCAGCGGCGGCGGCGCGAGCCTGCGAAGGCGGGAAAAACATCAACAACCCGATCGCCGCCACCGCGTCGAAGGTCTTTTCGGCAAGCTGAAGCGGATGTGAGAGATCGGCCCGGCGGGCGGCGATGGGCAAATGCTCAGCGGCGGCGGCGCGGGCGAGATGCGCGATGGCGGCCGGGCTGGCGTCGAGCGCGGTGACCTGGCAGCCCTGGCGCGCCGCGGCGCGGGCCAGATTGCCCAGCCCGCAGCCCAGGTCGAGCACGCGTCCGGAAAGAAACGGCAACACCGCGCGCTCGAAGGGGTTGAGCGCCAGCTCGCCGGCGGCGATCTGGCGCTCGAATTGGGCATTGAAAAACGCCAGCGTGCGGTTGGCGGCCAGCGGCGGCGGGCCGCGCCGGCGGCTGGCGCGCGGCTGGCGCGGCGTTGCTTCCGAGTGTGTGGATTTCGCCACGCCCGAGGCTCCCGAGACAGAATCAGCATGCTGGAGCCGGCTGATAGTTGCAAGCTGTGGTGTAATGGCGGCGCCGAAACCAGACGACGGGCGCTAAAGTATCGGGTGCCGTTTGGGTGCCGTTTGGGTGCCGTTTTAAAAGACAAACGGCACCCGCGTAAGTAATTGAAATCAATCGCCTTAAGTCGAAATTTCCGGCTCGGGTGCCGTTTTGCAAAAAAAATTGCTACCCTCTTTTTTTTCGGACCGCGATTTATTCCTTTTTTGCGCGCGTTGTCTGCTTATCTCCAATAGTTGTAATGGTTTATAGCTGCATTTTGCTTGAATCAGATGTCATGACGTGTCTCATTTACTTTGATTTTTATATTGCCGTTCAATGGTCAATATGCGGCGGCCATGGCTTCGTTGGAATGAAAAAGAGATTCCTTGAGTCGCCATAATCGGCTGCAGGCGGCGCAGTCCGTGTCCTAAAAAATAGACGTTGCGCAGGCCGGGGAGGCGCAATTGTTTATAGAGCGCCTGCACGGTGCCTTCCCATTTGGGCTGGCGCTCGAGCAGTTCGAGCAGGGACTGGGCGAGGGGATCGTCGTCGGTGGCGATCTGGTTTTTGCGGGCCAGATGCTGTTTGAGCAGGGCGTCGAAGCCGCCCTCGAGCGGGGCCTGGAGGGCCTGCATCACGGCGTCTCCCCAGGCGGCGAAGTCGGCCATGCGCCAGGCGGCGGCCGGACGGCGTCCGAAGCCGGGGTTGTAGCGCGCCAGGGCGGCGCAGAACAGGTCGCAGAGGGCTCCCAGCAAGAGCGGCTGGCGGGGGACAAAGGCGGCCCAGTAGGCGGACTCTTCCCGCCAGGCGAGGGCGCCGGCGTTTTGCGGCGGGGCGAGCGGCAGCACCAGGGCGCGGTCGAGCCAGTCGGCGGCGAGCGCGGGCAATTCCAGCGCGGTCAGAATCAGCGGCACGCGGAACCACTCCACCACCTGGTCGCCGTTTTTGCGGCGGCGCACGGTGCCGGCGCCGGTAACGGCGCGGCAGAGGGTGTCGGACTGGCGGACGGAGAGATGGGAAACGTTATCGAAAATCGGCAGCGCATGCCGGGCGAGCACGGCTTCGAGCGCGGTTTCGCCGCCGAGCGGGACGATTTCCAGCATGCTGGGATCGAGCAGGCGGCGGGAAAAGCGCGCCAGGGTGGTTTTGCCCGAACCCGGCGGGCCGATCAGGCAGAGCATGGGGCGGGCGATGGTGGTGTTCAGGCAGGCGGTCATCCAGGCCAGCCAGAGCAAGGCGTCGTTGCCGCGCAGCGGCAGGAAGTCGTAGAAGAGCGTGAGCGGATCGCCGCCAGGCGAGCGGCGCACCGGCTCGGGCAAGGCCAACTGGTGATGATGGCGGTGAAAATAGATCGCGCTGGGCGGCGACACTTCCCAGCCCTGGGCGGAGAGGCGGACGGCGCGTCCGCGAGCGTCGCCCAGGTCGAGCCAAAAAGCGCCCCGGGCGCTGGCGAAGCGGTGATGCATCAGGCGCCGGCGCTCGGGCGCGAGCGCGCGGGCATAGAGGGTGGCCATCGCCTCGCGCAGCACCGCCTCCGGCGGCGGCTCGCCGCAGGCGGCGCGGCAGAGCCGTATGAGGAAGGCGCGCACCTGGGTCAGCGGCATCACCCTGGTCCCGGCTTCGGCGTTTAATAAATCCGCCAGCGCCGGCGGCATCGCCGGCAATGCTTCCGCAGGCAAGGCCGTCGCCGCGGTAGGCGGTGCGCTGGCGCCCTCCGTCGCCGCGGCCGGCCGCGGCAGATCGAGCCGCAGATACGGCGTTAAGTTCGCATCGTGGAAGGGAAAAGAATCGCCCAGCAAGGCCAGCAGGGCTTCCGAATGCTGCGATTCGAGCGGCGGCGCCGCCTCCTCGGGCGCCGGGAAAGCGATCGGCGCGGCCGTGCCGGAGGCGCCCGGCGGCGGCCCGAGCAGGGTCTGCATCATCTGCATCTGATCGTCTTCGGAGAGGTGCTTCAGGTTATCGAGAAAGGCGTCTTCGAAGCTGCGCAGCGCCGGCGCCGGATGGGTGCGGGCGCTTTGGGTAGCGCGACCGCGGTGGGTGGCGCGACCGCGCTGGGTGGCGTTGAGGTGATTGGAAGCTTTGGCGCGCTTCGCTGCAGGCGTTGGATGATGCTTCATGGGTTTCCCCCTGCTTTGCCATACAGTTCGGCGCGGAGGCGCTAAGCCATCGCCGGCGCGCCCGCCGGGGGGAAACACAATGCGAAATTAAATGCTACCCCTGCCGCCGCCGGGAGCAAGCCCCACTTGACAGCGGTCATTCCACTTTTTAAGACCACCCGCCGGCCAGCGGCTCGCTGCCGTACCCGCCGGCCGGCTTCGCCGCAGTGTGCTAGCTATAGTCTGCTAATTGGCTTTATTTTTAAATACTTGCGCACATCTGCCGATCCGTAGTCGTAGAAGTTCGTAATTTCTAGCCCAATTTCGTAAAGAGAAAAAAACAAAATCCAAAAATTTTAAACTTGATTTCCACTTCATCGTGGAGTATTTTTCCATTTTATTGCTTGAGTGAAAATATTGAACCGGGCGAAAAGATCAATGAGTAAAAAAGTTTCCAAGGTCCCAATGCAACATTTGTGGTTTGTTTAGAGGGGGTTTTAAAAAGAAAATGAGCAACTTTGAAGAAGCCGTTGCATTTCAAATTAAAGAACAAGCTGAATATAATGGCTTATTCACTACAAAATTGATAGATTTGGAAATGCATTTAAATCAATGGGAAATAAAGATAGTTGATTCGATAACAGACATTAATAACTTTAAATCATACATTGAATCATATAAAACAGAATACAAAGATTCCGTGGACAAATTTAATGATTATATATCACAAATGGATATTTACGAACAAAAACTGCAGGTTGAATTAACGCAAAATAAATTATTAAAGGGGGAATGTGAGTCTTTAAATAAGTTATCTGAAGACACAATGGAGAAAAGCCATATTATGTTAGCACACGTAAATAATTTAAAAGATATTGTTAAAAGTAAATTAAATGAAATAGAAGCCATAAATAAGCAATTGGAAATAAATTATAATAAATATAAAAATAAATATCAAGTTTTATTCATCTGCCAATTAATTTCCTTTATTATTGCCTTGCTCATTGTATTAATTGTCAAATATTAGGGGATTGAATATGAATTGGAAAAAATATTGGCAAAAACAAAAATCTCAATTTAAGGATGAGGAATTATTAAGCCCTCGTGTGTTGGAAACGAAACAAATTAGAAATAATATTGTCATAGCAGAAGGCATTACAATAAGCGACATATTGGCCGGGAAAATTACAGAACATCAAATTCCCAGAGAAGTGCGACAGGCTTTTCATGATCAATATCCAAATATTCATCATGGGTTAGTTGCAGAAGTTCAAAGAATGCATGGGAATAAGGCTGCATTGCAAGGTTTAGCAAACGGAATTAAGGGTAAGTTATTTGAAGAACAATATGTGAATTATTTGAATCATGGACATCTGCCATCTGGGTTTCATGCGGAACTTGCAAAGAACGCTAATCAGCCGGCATGGGACATAAAAATATTTGGTCCTCATGGGCATGAACAACATTTGTTGCAATTGAAAGCTACAAGTGATCTACATATAATCGAGAGAGCCACATATCTTCATCCGAATATTCCAGTAGTAGCAACGGTAGTGTCCAGTATTTTTCGCACTTTCATTTGGCCTGTTGCTGATCATGAACCGTCGTCGTGGCTGTGGGAATGTGCAGCCCGACAGGGCTGCATCATTTCCACAGCCGGAG
>JAJYIU010000060.1 GCA_021789895.1 Acidobacteriota bacterium
TCTCCCAGGCAAACCTGAGCCACCATGCGCTCGAACCCGGAGCGCGTGACATTGCCTCCCGCGGATCGCCCGAGATCTTCGTCGATGACCTCCACCTCGCTCCAGCCCAGTGATATCAGTCGAGCCTTCATCGCATATTGCAGCTTCTGACTCTCAAGGTTGTTCAGTACCTGGTACGGCGAGGACTGCCGCACGTACAAGATGGCCTTGCGCGAAAGATGTTGTGGTTTGATCTTTTCACTCATCGCGCCCTCCCCTCTTTCGAAGAACGCGAACTGGATCGCTTGTCTGGATGCCGAAGAGCAGTTGCGCCAGAAGTCTGATCACCTCGATTTGCGTCATCTCCGGCAGGTCGTTCCAGCGTGGCAGGGAAAGTCCTTCTGAGAAAAACTCCAGCTGTTGATTTGTCTTTCGAATCGCATTCATCCGTGTCTCCATTACCGGTATGCCGGCTTACCTGCGGTTGTAGCACCGCCGGGTTCCAGGAGATACGTTGTTCGGCTATCGTACGGCTGAGGTTGCGCAACGCCTCGCAATCAACATGTGGGGTGCCCGCGACACGCATGGGTGCGCACTCGGCCGCATCAAACATCCATTTCGGGATTTCAACGAGCAGCGAATGGGGTGCCGCTTCGGGAAGCTTGCAAAAATACGCCGATTCGGAGTGAGCGCCGCCTGCCCTGCGCGTCAGCACATCTCGACCATGCCAGGGGTGCCACGGATAACAGATCCGTCTCGACTCAAAATGGATTTTGTGGGTTTTCTGCAGAGGGTTTGCAGAGCCCGTCGCCATCCCACCAGAGCAGCTTCACCAAGTCGCCGCGCTTGCCGCGGAAGATGAAAACGTGGCCGCTATACGGATCCTGCTCCAGCGCCGTCTGCACCTGGGCGCTCAAGCCGGTAAAGCCTCGGCGCAAATCGGTCACGCCGGCGACGATCCAGATCCGCGTGCTTGACGCCAGCGTGATCATCGCAGCGCCGACTTCAGAATCAATCGCAACAACCGTTCATCGGCGCCCGGCTCGACCTGCAGCCGCAGCTTCGCCGTCTCAATCTGGATCACGCCCTTGCGATCGTGGATAGCAGGAATCAAATGATCTGCGTTGCCGGCTTCTGTAGCCAATCGAATCGGCAGCAGACTGGTTCCAGATGTCGGCGTTTGCCCGAGTTTGCCTTCCCGATATAACCGGCGCCAGGCGAAGACCTGATTAGCGTTGACGCCGTTGTCTCGCGCTACCAGCGCGACCGAGACGCCCGGCGCTAACGTTGCTTCGACGATACGCCGCTTCTCGGCCATCGGCCAGGTCTGGCGCTTGCGTTGAGTGGGCTGCGAAGTGTCCATTTAAAAATAGATGGACACATAACCGAAGTGCCCACTTCCCAAGCTTGAGTGGGTTTATCGCTTGAGTCTAGACGGCCTTGGGATGGCGCTTACATTGCTCCCGCGTCAGTCCGAGTCGAGTGCTCATGCCGCCAGTCTGGCAGCAGAGTTCATCAAACGATAGATGGGTTTTATTAACCGCTCACTGACAACCGCGAGTTTGTCGACGTTCCCCTCGCTTAAATGCACCGCAGAAGCTTACTTACATATCCGATATTTCGGCTTCATAATCAATGTAATCAATAAACCTAAAATATAAAATATCACAGACCACAATAATATTGTAATAATAATATAATAAAATAAATTTTTGGTTATTAACATAGTTATAAATAAAGAAAATATTAAAGATGTTATCATTAGCATTTCAAAATTCACCGGCATAATTCGTTTAACTTTAGCGCCACAATTCGGGCATTTTGCTTGCCCATGCATCAAATGCCAACTATCTATATCCTCATTACAATTAGGGCATGGCGCTATGGTTGGGAACATATTATCTCTGCTTAATGCAATCCGATCATCCTTATTGCTATTCCTACAATTCTGCCCACATTCCCAGCGACTGTAGATTGAGGCTGATTTGGAGAAGCTACGCCACTGCCGAAATTAGTTACATGCCCAATACAGCCACCTGTTTCAGGGAGCATCGCGTGGGGGGGCTAGCCTGACGGCGAGATGTGCCGGAAGCGGATTATGAATCGCATTGGCAATGTAACAATCGGACTCTTCGCCTGAGCATCTCCGCTTCACGGCGGGCGCAATGTTGAGCGGAGCTTCTAGGAATCTGCCGTCCACCAAACTCGCCAGGACGTATTCGCCGGGCCGCAGCTTGAGATTGATGCGTCCCTTCCGGTCTGTATTCCAGACACTGAACGTGTTGTCCTCCATCGTTCCAACCCTCTTACGGACGACCACGGGCCGCCCGGCAAGTGCAAAGCCGTTGGGCTCCTTAACCTGTACGCTTACCTTTATCGCCGCAAGGTCGGCGACGATATCAATGACGGGGCGGACGGCCAGGGTCACGCTGACGGACGGGGTACCTGATTTGAACTCGGTCGTCTTGTCGAAAAATAATCGGCGCGGATCAATCGCCGTTACCACGCACACCTTGCACCATAACCTGGGTAGAATCGCTGTTCCGCTTTGGTCAGTCACCAGGGCAACTGAGCGGGTCACCTGGCCGGGATTAACAAGCAGCACGGCGTCGGCGTACGGCGCCCCGCTCGGGTCCAGCACTCGAACTACGGTTACTCCGGCCGGGTGTCCACTGAACACGACCATCCAAAAAATCGCCAGGGCAGCCAACAAAAGTGGGAGTAGGCGAATTCTGCCCATCAGAGTCATTCCTGCTGCGCGCTCGGGAGGCAAGCGGCAGCTAGTGCCACGTCCATGCGATCTCGCCTACTTGCAGCCGGGGGCATGAACATTGTTCTGCATACAGAGGGCATGTCTGCTTGCGTTGTTCTGCCATTGTTGGTTTCCGGAATTCAGGATTGTCTGGACTGCGGCTCTTGCTGCTTCCTTGGACATGTTCGGCTTCTCGCCCATTATAGCGTTCGCGCCAGCTTGTGCCGATCCGCCCAAGGTGTCGCTCCCCTCACGAGTACTTGGCGCGCCCCCGCCGCCATTGCTGCAGCGCCAGCCGCCAAGCCATTTTTCCCCGCATTCAGGCCGGCCTCTGCGTGTTCCAACTCATGGGCCGTGGTCTTGGCAGGCCAGACTTGCCAGGGTGCCGCAGCGGCGGCATTGAATGTGTCAGCGTTCGTCCCAACGGTGCGTAATGGACAGGGGCAGGCAGGGCAAGACAAGTCAGGGAGAAATGCTACCCAATGGTTCGGCCCGTTCTTGACTAGGGATGTTGCACAAACCAATATGATGAAACTCAATCCCGTTGATCATGGGTTTTGCGGCCGCTGCAAACCTTGACAGGACTGCAATTGGGTTTGTGTCTGGCTTTTTGTCGGCCAGTGCATTAGTCGGCCAGTTGCCTAATGCTGGAGGGTCTTCCGGCATATCCGAAATTGGAAAAATGGCATTTTATTGGGCTTTTGATCGCGCTATTCCAGCAGCTCCGCCAGCACGCTGGTGGAAAGCATGCGGCCGCGCGGCGTTAGCCGCAGCCGGCCTTGCGATTCCTCCAGCATGCCTTGGGCCAGCATCGGCGTAATGGCGGCGCGCTTGGCCTCGACCGCGCCGGCCTTGAACTCGGCCGTCAACTCGTCCCAGCCAATGCCCGCGTTGCGCCGCAGCCCGAGAAAAAGCGCTTCTTCAAGCTGGCGCTGCGGGCTCAGCGCTTCCACCTCGCCCCGCGCCAGGCGGCCGGCTTCCAGCGCCGCCATATATTCTTTCAGCTCGGCCGGATTCGCCCAGCGCCGCTCTTCCCCGTCCCGGCGCAGCATCGAATGCGCTTCCAAGCCAAACCCGAGGTACGGACGCCGCGCCCAATAGCGTAAATTGTGGCGGCTTTCCCCTCCGTCGCGGGCGAAATTCGAGATTTCGTACTGCCGCCAGCCGGCGGCAGCCAATTGCTCCACCGCCAGCTCGAAAAAGTCCGCCGTGCGGTCGTCGTCGGGCACGGCATGGGCATGGTAGCGCGCGCCGCCGGCAAGCAACTCCCGCCCCAGTCGGCTGTCCTCGTCCACTTCCAGCATGTAGATCGAGATATGCGGCGGGGCGGCGTCGAGCGTGCGGGCCAGCGTGTCCCGCCAGCTCGCTTCCGTCTGGTGCGGCAATCCTGCGATCAGGTCGAGATTGAGGTTTTCGAGCCCTGCCCGCCGCAGCGCCTCGAGATCGCGGGTCACGTCCTCGGCCCGGTGCAGGCGTCCGACCGAGCGGATCTCGGCTTCCTGCCACGATTGCATCCCCAGGCTGACGCGATTGACGCCGGCCGCTCGCCAGGCGGCGATGTGCGCCGTGCTCAGCGTTCCCGGCGCGGCTTCCAGCGTGAACTCGGCTTCCGGCGCCGGCGTCCAAATGCGGCGGATCGCCTGCGCCAGCCGCAGCGCAAGGTCGGGCGCCAGCAGGCTGGGCGTGCCGCCGCCCCAGTAGAGAGTATCCACGCTGCCGCCCCCAACGGATTCCGCCTCCGCCACCAGTTCCATCTCGCGTTCCAGGCAGGCAAGATAGCCGTCGAGCAGCCGCGGTGGAAAAACGTTGCTGGCAAAGTTGCAGTAGCTGCACTTGCTGCGGCAGAAGGGGAAGGAAATATATAGCCCCAGGGCGTCGGTGAAAGATTCGGCGGAGGATTCAGCCGAAGATTCGGCGGATGCGTCCCTTCCATCCGGCGCCGGCGCATTCGCAAGCCGATTCATCTGCCCCCACCCCGGCCTATCGAACGCCGGGCAGCCCTAGCTGCCGACTTTGGCTTCCATGCTGGCTTCGCGCAGATGGCGGGCGGCGTCTTCCGGCAGCACCGGGTTGATATAAAAGCCGCTGCCCCACTCGAACCCGGCAACCCGCACCAGCCGCGGCATGTACTCCAGGTGCCAGTGGTAGTACTCCTGTGTGTTTTCCTGCAGCGGCGCGCTCTGCAGCACCAGGTTGTAGGCGGGATGATCGAGCACGGTGTCCGTCTTGACCAGCATGCTCTTGATCGCTTTGGAGAGATTTTCGTACACCCGGCTGGAGGAATGCTCGAAAAAGCTTTCGTGGCGCCGGGGCAGAATCCAGGTCTCGAAGGGAAAGCGCGGGGCGTAGGGAGAGAGCGTGACCGTGTCTTCGTTTTCGG
Source organism: Acidobacteriota bacterium (assembly GCA_021789895.1). Classification (GTDB taxonomy): domain Bacteria; phylum Acidobacteriota; class Terriglobia; order Terriglobales; family SCQP01; genus JAKASR01. The sequence goes on from JAJYIU010000060.1 coordinate 5,112, forward strand.
CGACGATGCGCGTGCCCGACTCCAACTCCTGCCGGATGATGTCGCAGTAGATGCAGCGCTCTTTGTACTGGAAGTATTGCCTTGCGCCGTCCACTTCCTCGCGTATGCGCTTGGGAACGATGGGCAGCGCGATCAGTTGCGAGTGCGAGTGCTCGAGCGAGGCGCCGGCGGCTTCGCCGTGATTTTTGAAGATCAGAATGTAGCGGAAGCGCGTGTCTTTGCGCAGGTCGAGCATGCGGTCGCGGAAGGCCCAGAGCACGTCTTCGATCCGCTTTTCCGGCAGATCGGTCATGGTCTTGTTGTGGTCGGGGGTTTCGATGATGACCTCGTGCGCGCCGATGCCGTTCATCTTGTCGAACACGCCCTCGCCCTGCCGGTTGAGGTCGCCTTCGATGCCCAGGGCGGGAAACTTGTTGGGCACGACCCGCACCGTCCAGCCGGAGCTGTTGGGACCATCGCCGTTGGAGCGGTAGGCGAGAATCTCGGGCGGGGTCTTCGCCTCGCGGCCGTAACAGAACGGACAGCCTTCGCCGTTGCTGCGCGGCTGGCTGGCCACGGCGTGGAAATCGTTGGGCCGCATCGCGCGCGTGGTGGAAATGATCACCCAGCGGCCGGTAATCGGGTCTTTTCGCAGTTCAGGCATGGTAGAGCTTGTTCAATCCTGCCGTCCGTTGAGCGCCGCGCGTGCCTGCCGGAAGGCGTCGCGATGCAGTTGCATGCGCGGCGCGCTGCCTTCGGGCGCATGAATGGCCAGGACGTCGAACCGATAGCGTTCCGCCTGGTGTTTCCGCGCGTAGGCTCGGCCCAGCCGCAGCAGATGGCGGCGTTTCTCCTGGTCCACCGCCTGCTCTGCCGGCCAGGCGCTGGCCGCGGTCCGGGTTTTGACTTCGATGAATACCAACTCGCCCCCTTCCCAGGCGATCAGATCGATTTCTTCACGCCAAGGCGGGCGGCGATAATTCCGCGCTACGATTGTATACCCCCGCTCGCGTAAGTACCAATAAGCCAAACCTTCCCCCCGCTCTCCGGTTAGATGCGCCCCCGATTTGGGGTTTCCCCCCAGGATTTGGTGCAACCAATTCCGCGTCCCATTGCGAAACCGCTGCCACCAGATCGCGTCAGGCTTGCCCATAAAGCGCCGCCGGCAAACCCCCATCTTCCCCCCGCCGGAACGGCGGCGCAAGCCTCACGCCTCCGCCGCGGCGCTTACGCGGTTGCCTTCAGGCAGCGCTCGAGAATCTCCAGCGCCGTATCGGCGTCGGCTTGAGTGCAGATCAACGGCGGCATCAGCCGTATGGCGGTGGGCCCGCAGCCGAGCAGCAGCAGCCCCTGCTCGAACGCCGCCTCGACCACCCGGTCGCGGCGCCGCGAGTCGGGCGTGCGGCGCTCCGCATCGCTGACCAGCTCGATGCCGATCATCAGCCCCAGCCCGCGCACCTGGCCAACGCCGCGCAGCCGCCGCGGCCAATCCTCGATCCGGCGCAGTATGTAGGCGCCCACCTGGGCGGCATTGGCGATCAGCTCTTTTTCCAGCAGCTCGATCGTCGCCAGGGCGGCCGCCAGCGCCACTGGATTGCCGCCAAAGGTCGAGGCATGCGCCCCCGGCGTCCAATCCATGATCCCTGCGCGCGCCAGCGTGACCCCCAGCGGCATGCCGCTGGCAATCCCTTTGGCGCTGGCGATTATGTCGGGCTCGACCCCGTAATGCTCGATCGCCCACATCTTGCCGGTGCGGCCGGCGCCCGACTGTACTTCATCGGCAATCAGCAAAATGCCATGCCGGTCGCAGATGGCGCGCAGGCCGCGCGCGAATTCCTGGGGCGGAACGATGTAGCCGCCTTCGCCCTGCACCGGCTCGAAGACGATCGCCGCAACCTCTTCCGGCGGCGTCGTGGTGCGCAGCAGCCGCTCCACCTCTTCCAGGCAGGCCGCGGCGGCATCGCCGCAGCCATGCGGGGGATGGTAGGGATCGGGATAGGGGGCGTGAAAGAAGCCCGGCACCAGCGGCCCGAAACGGGCGCGCTGGGTGACCTTGCTCGACGTCAGCGACAGCGCGCCGAAGGTGCGGCCGTGAAAACCGCCGTAAAAGCCGATGAAATACGGACGGCGGGTGTGGTAGCGCGCCAGCTTCAGCGCGGCTTCAATCGCCTCCGCGCCGCTGTTGCCGTAATAGACGCGATGCGGTCCCGGCATCGGCGCCGCCGCCGAGAGCCGCTCGGCGAAATCGGTCATCAGCTCGTAATAAAAATCCGTGCCCGACATGTGAATCAGCTCCCGCGCCTGGCGCTCGATGGCTTCGACCACGCGCGGATGGCAATGCCCGGTGGAACAGACGCCGATGCCGGCGCTGAAGTCGAGAAACAGATTGCCGTCCACGTCTTCGACCATCATGCCGCGGCCGCGCCGCGCCACCATCGGGTAGGAGCGGGTGTAGGAAGGCGAGATCAGGCGCGCGTCGGCCGCCAGCGCCTGCCGGGCGCGCGGGCCGGGAAGTTGGGTTTGGATGCGGGGAAGGCTGCCGGAAACGGCGGATGGCATAAAAACCTCGTGCGAAAGCAGTACAGGATGAAGCGCCCGCGCCGCCGGCTGCCAGCCGCCGTGCGCGAGAAAAGGATGATAAAAGTTCGGTTAGCGGGAGGGAGTTAGTCTGAGCCGAAAAGGCTCGGTCGCGCTGCCGCCGGCAGCCGCGAAATATGCGGCCGGGGTGCCGTCAGGCCGGAAGGGCTTCCGGTATTTCCGGTGCTTGGGCGCGGTGCCTGCATATTTTGATTGTAACAGGCCGCCCGCACCGGCGGGCTGCACGCGGAGTCGAGCAGCCCTAAGCCGATGCATGCGACCCAAAACGGCTGGGAGCGGCCCGGCGCTGCCGCGGCAATCGAGTTTTTACGGGTGCCGTTTGGGTGCCGTTTGGGTGCCGTTTTAAAATGACAAACGGCACCAGGCTAAATCGCTGAAAACATTTGGCTTAGCCTGCATTTTCAGGGCCGGGTGCCGTTTTGCTAAAAAAAATCGCACTCAATGTTTTTCAAAAACCGATTTTGTCTCTTTTTCGTTCTCCTCAGCCACATATCTCCATCCGCTACATAGGTTTATTGCTTTTTTGGGGGCTGCATTTGATGTGTCAATGTGTCTCATTTTTCAGGTATCAACATTCGGCTGCCGCGCGCATCCCCTGCCAGAGCGCCTCGACGTGACGGCGTTCGGTGGTTTCTGCGCCAATCGAGACGCGCGCCATCCAGCGTCCGGCCAACTGCGCCGCAGTCAGATAGGCGGCGCCGCTGCGGTTGAGGCGCTCGACCCAGGCCAGGGTATGGCGATCGAGGGCTTCGCCTTCCAATCCGGGCGGCTCGTGGCGCACGCACAGGGTTTGTAAAACGACTGGGGCAAGCAGCCGCCAGTGGGGAGCGGAAGCCACTTCGCCGGCCAGCCAGCGGGCGTTTTCCAGATCGCGGCGCAGCCGCGCGCGCAGCCCCTCGGCGCCCTGCTCGCGCAGCAGAAACCAGAGCTTGAGCGCGCGGAAGCGCCGTCCCAGCGGCAGTCCCCAGTCGCGCAGATTGCGCACCTGGGCGTCGGCGGTCGAGCGCAGGTAACTGGGATGAGTGGACATGACGCGGGTCAGCAGCTCCGCGTCGCGCACGTAATAGAGCGAGCAGTCGAAAACCGTGCCTAGCCATTTATGCGGATTCAGCACCAGCGAATCGGCAGCCTCAATGCCGCGCCACATCCAACGGCACTCTTCCAGCAGCATGGCGGAGCCGGCCATGGCTGCGTCCACGTGCAGCCAGAGGCGGTGGCGGCGCGCCAGCTCGCCCAGCGGCTCCAGCGGATCAACCGCGGTCGCGGCCGTGGTGCCGGTGGTGGCCACGATGGCGCAAGGTTGCAGGCCGGCGCGCAAGTCCGCTTCAATCGCTTCCGCCAGCGCCTCCGGGCGCATGGCGAAATCCGCGCCGGTGGGAATGGAGCGCACGTTGGCGCGTCCGAAGCCGGCCAGCAGCGCCGCCTTCTCGACCGAGCTGTGGCTTTGCCCGGAGGCATACACCGCCAGGCGGCGGCTGCAGGCCGCCAGCCCGCCGTTTTCCTGGCTGAAATCGGTGGCGCGTTCGCGGGCGCAGAGCAGCGCCACCAGCGTGCTGGCCGAGGCAGTGTCCTGAATCACGCCGCGCCAGGCGGCGCTAAGCCCAAGCAGTTGCCGCATCCAGTCGCTGACGACTTCTTCCAGCTCGGTCAGCGCCGGCGACGCCTGCCAGGAAAGCCCGAGCACGCCCAGTCCGGAGGCGGCAATGTCGCCCAGAACGCTGGCGAGTGCGGCATTGGCGGGGAAAAAACCAAAAAAGCGCGGGCTTTGCCAATGGGTCAACCCGGGCAGCAGAATCCCGTCCAGATCGTCGAGCACGGCGGCGACGGGCTCGGGCCGCTCCGGCGGCGACGGGGGCAGGCGGGCGCGAATCGCTCCCGGCTCGACCGCGGCCATCACCGGCCAACCTTCGATGTCGGCGCGATAATCCGCGATCCAGTCAATCAGCTGATGTCCATAACGGCGAAATTCGTCGGGCGTCATGGGATCACTTTCGCACAAGAAGCCGCCGGCAGCGGCAGCAGCCGCGGAAGGCTGTCCGCGGCCGGCTGCATCCCGCAAGTGTACCGCCGGGCGTTAAATATGCCGAAATCGAGTGGAGCATGCCAAAACCGCAGGTTTTGCTTTAAGTATGTCAAAGCCGCAGGTTTAGCTTTAAGTATTCCGCACGAAGCCCGGCGATGCTTATCGCTTCGCCCACCGCCGGCTCATGCACTCGGAACTGTGTATCATGCTCGCATGCGACGCTTGCTCCTGTTCGCCGGCCTTGCTTCCCTGCTGCTCGTCATTCCCCTGCGGGCCCGGCGCGCGCCGGCGGCCGCATCGCCTTCCCCCCTGAACCATCGCTCCTTCGCCGCGGCCGCGCTCGTAACCGCGCCGGCGGTCAAAATCCATCGGCGCTGGATCGAAGCCGCCGCTTATACGCGTCATCAGCAGCGCGAATTGGCATTTCACGATGCGCTTGGCGCGGGCCGCGAAACCATCACCCGCTGGAGCGGACTGGCCGGCGCCCCCGACCTGGTGCGCGTGGTGCGCGTCTATCGCAACCAGCCTTTTGCAGTGCTGGCGCTTGAAGCCCGCAACCATACGCGAAAGCCGCTCTCGCTCGAAGCCTTCCGCCTGCTGCAAGCCAAGGCCCTGCCCCGGCTGGGCGCCCCCGGCCGCAGCCACACCGATGCCATCCGCGTGCTGGCGGGCAGCTATAGCGAAGACCCGGCGATTCATATTGCCTCGCTGGCGCATGCGCCGCGCGGCGGATATTTTGGCGTGGACGATCTGCTGCTCTTCGACCGCCGCAGCCGCCAAGGGCTGCTGCTGGCGGCGCTGACCTCGCAGCGGTTCCTGACGATTTTGCGCCTGCGGCCGCCGGCCGCGGGCGCCCCGGCGGCAACTCCCGTCTTGACCGTGGATTCGACCGGCACGACCGCGGCGGTCGTGCGTCGTGATCGCATCCAGTTAAGCCAGCAATTGCCGCTCGAGCTGACGCTGGCGCCCGGGCAACGGCTGCGCTCGGAAAAGTTAATGCTGGCTGCCGGACGCGATCCGGTCGAACTGCTCGAAAATTATGGCCGGGCGGTGCGGCGGCTGCATCATCCCCGCTTTATGCATCCGGCGCCGATGGGCTGGTGGAGCTGGACTGCATTTTATGGCGGCATCAACGCCGGCGAAGCCATCACCAACGCCCAATGGTTGTCGCGCCATCTGCTCCGCCGCGGCTTCAACTACTTCCATCTTGACGAAGGCTATCAATACGCCCGCGGCGAATACACCACTCCCAACGCCGCGCAGTTTCCTGACGGCATGCGGCGTCTGGAATTCCGCCTGCGCGGCCTGGGGTTGACGCCGGCGCTCTGGACGGCGCCGTTCGAGGTTTCCGCGCGGGCGCGGATTTTTCGCCGCCATCCGGAATGGCTGGTCAAAGATGCGCAGGGGCGTCCGATCCGGCTCGGCTATGTCACCGGGCGCCAGGATGCGCTCTACGCGCTCGATCCGACTGATCCCGGCGCGCAGGCCTGGCTGCGGCGCACCTATCGCCTGATGGTGCGGCAATGGGGTATCCGTGCGTTCAAGCTCGATTTCATGGATTCGGCCGCGGTCGAGGGCCGTTATTACCGTCCCAACACCACGGCGCTTGAAGCCCAGCGCATCGGTCTGGAGGTGATCCGGCAGGCGGTGGGTCCGCAGGTGCTGCTGGATAAAGACGGCTGTCCCATGCTCAACCCGATTGGCTTGGTGCAGGCCGGCCGGATTTCAGTGGATACCGGCCACTCCTTCGGCGCCACCCGCACGGCCGCCTGGAACATTGCCGCGCGTTTTTATATGAATCGCAATTTCTATACTTCCGATCCCGACGCCTTCTCCGTCTCGCGCCAGCTTGAGCCGGAAGAGCATTGGCATCAGTCGCCGCAGGGGTTGACGCAAAACGAGGCGCAGGCGCAGATCGTGCTGGCGGCGCTGGCGGGCGGCATGTACGAACTCGGCGACGACCTGCCCACCCTGGGCGCGGAGCCGCGGCGGCTGGCGCTGGTGGAAAATCGCGAGCTGCTGGCGCTGAACCGGCTGGGACGGGCGGCGCGTCCGCTGGATTTAATGACCTTCGCACGAGCCGATGGCCAGCCCAGCGAATTTTTTCTGCGCGAAGACCGCCGGCAGGCCATGCTGGCCGTCTTTAACTGGACCGGACAGCCGCGTTCGCACGCATTTCGCCTTGCCGCGCTCGGCTTTGCCGCCGCCGCTGCCCGCGCTTATGACGCGCTCGCCGGCGACCATCCGGTCGCATTATCGGGCGGCATGCTGCGGCTCGATGCTCAGGCTCCGCACTCCGTCCGGCTGATCAAGCTGGTTAACGCCGCCATTCCTCCGGCGGCGCCGCGGGCGGTGGTTTCAGCGCCGTCGCCAATCATAGCCGGACATGCAGCGCGGTTTGCCGCCCGACTCGATGCCGGCTCGACCCCGGCCTGGCGCTGCCGCTGGAGCTTTGGCGATGGCACCGCGGCGGTGAGCGCGATCGTAGCCCACGCCGGCGCCGCCCAATGCCGGGCGCGCCATACCTATACCCTGGCCGGAGATTTCCATGCGGCGGTGGCGATGCGCGGGTTGGATGGGCTGAGCCTGCGAAAAACGGTCCATGTGCGCGTCACCGGTTATCCAACCACCCGGTTCGAGCTGCAGCGGAATCGAAGATATCAGCCGGTAGCGGCGGCCCACGAGTCCACCGATGGGAGTTAGATATGCCGAGGTCGAGTGGGAAGGTCGGGGTTTCCTGTCAGGTCCCGACCCTCCGCGATTCAGTAACGCCAAGGCGAAGGGAGAAGCGAGCA
>JAJYIU010000061.1 GCA_021789895.1 Acidobacteriota bacterium
CTGGGGCGACAATCTGAATTGCAGCAACTCGCTCAGCGATCTACATTTCACCGGCAAGATGCGCGACGCCGAATCCGGCCTGGATTATTTTGGGGCGCGCTACTACTCCGGCGCCGGCCAGGGCTTCGGCGATTTCGGCCGCTTCATGACGCCGGACTGGAGCGCAAAGGCCGAGCCGGTACCCTACGCAAAGCTCGGTAACCCGCAAAGCCTCAATCTGTATGCTTATGTCGGTAATAACCCTGTTACAACGTTTGATGTTGATGGCCACTGTTGCAGTTGGGATGATATAAAGAACTTTGTTGGAGGTATGTTCAATGCATATAGTAGTGATAACTTACTGGGTGCTAATCGGCAAGTACAAAATACTACTGCTGGGAAAATTGGTCAATTAGTGGGCGATACAGGTGCAGCAATACAGGGAATCCAGGAGGCATTTATTGGTGGTGGACTTGCGACTGGGGGATTTGCTGCTGATTCAACTGGTGTTGGCGCAATTATTGGTATACCTGCCAATGCTCTTGGTGCAGCGATGGCTCTTCATGGTTCTGGGACCGCTGTAGTTGCAACCTTGCATATGGCGAAGGATGCGAGTAATGGTACTGTAGGAAATAATCCCAGACAAGGCAGTGGAAGAGTTAATACCGATATGCCCGGCGGTCATAGTGCAGCTAAGGAGCAATTTGGAAAGTTGACAGAGGGGCAAGGAACAAGTATTAATTCAGCGGGACATACCATCGCAGATGATGGAACAAGACTACGTCTCAACAACGATGGCACAGCTCGGATTGACCGGCCAGCCAGCGTTACGGGCAAACAGCATGAAACCATACATTTCAATGATCCCGACTCTCACTAAAACAATGATACAAAACTGGCTAAAAGTAATAATGCAGGAACCGTGGAATCATGTGATAGGAGAGTTGATGCCGCCTAAGGATCAATCTTTACATGGTAGCATTCATTTTTATACGCCTAAGATGCATGTTGGTTTTAAAGGTGAGGCTCAAACTCTGCATCCGAAGGACGAGGCCTTCTATATCACGCTCTGCGATTGGGACGCACTCGCATGGTATGAGGCTGAAATCAAAAATCCATCCCGGGTCATCAATCCAATAGATTTCCTTACACTATGGCGGAATGCCGGACTGGCAGTTTTAATTCAGGGGCCACGCACCGTTCAGGCGTACTTTGATCCGGATGACCGCGCTAGGGGACTTGGACCGGTCGGGGAACTCAAGGGTGCAGCGGCATTGGAAATATGGGCGAATACCGATAAAACGCAGAGCGTGGTCCTCCACGCTTCGAAAGACTACCCAACCGATCTCGAAATTGTACATGACCCAGACCTAAGGAAACACTACTTGCAAAGGCTCATGCCTTGTCCCCTCGCATGATCGCGAGTAACCAACGATTATTGAGACTCGCATATTATAGTGAATACCGCTCACGAGTTTTCAGTAGATGCGAGAGTGATGGGGATGGAAATGGGCATTAAACAGCAAGACATGTGAAACGGAATTGATGGTCAATCCTATGATAACGATGTTCATCCATAATACAAACAAAAGCCGACTTATTAGTATAGCGGTGCTGTTATTTATGATGATGGTGGATCTTGTCTTATTACACCCCGCAATACAGGACCACGGAGTCCGGCAGTATTATAAATCGTTGGCTCACCATGAGATAGCATATATTCGCTCTGGACATTCAAGCATTATATTTATAACGCGGCCAACACCTTATCTCGCTCTTGGTGTATTGGTATTGTGGTTATTGGCAGCAATGGCCACGATTATGTCAGTAGTATGGTTCCTGCGGCATGTAAGGAAAATTGATAATAAGTGAGAAGTGTAAGTCATCGTTCGGTTTTAGGCTACCGAATTGCTGGATTCTGTAATCGACAGATTCTATGATAACAGAGATGACCGCGGGCAGATCGGCTGGAGCGTTGCCAGCGAACGGGCCGACCGCAGACGGCTCTCAGCCGACCAGCAAACAACCGAAAGCAATCAGCCGAAAGCCGATCAGCCGAAAGCCGATCAGCCGAAAGCCGAAAACCAAAGACGATTGCATTGCAACTGCAACGGCAGGCGCCGGCGGCGTTGCTTGGCGGAAGCGTTTGGAGCGCTCGTAAAGGCCCTGGCGGGCAGCAGCACAGGGCCGCCGCGGGGCGGCATTAGCGGGCGCAAAGCCTGCGGATTTGCTTTGGTGGATGTCGCGAAAGCGGACAGCGCGTCCCGGAAACGGACAGTCGAGCGGGCGGCGCCTGCGGCGAAATGCCGGCTCAGCAGAAGCTTACATAGGTATTGGTTTGGCAGCGGAAATGCGTAATCCATACAATTTCAGCAGGCCAAGACGATGAAAATTGCGATTCGCTTTCTGGACGAGCTGCGGGGCGACCTGGGGTATGCGGCGCGGCGGCTGCGGGCGGCGCCGGGGGTGACGGCGCTGGCGGTGCTCATACTGGCGCTGGGGATCGGCACCACCACGGCCATGTACAGCCTGGGCGAGCCGCTGCTCGATCCGCCGCTGCGGGCGCCGCAGCCGCACCACCTGGCGATGCTGTGGCAGCGGGAAGCCAACTATTACTGGCCGACGGTTTCGCCCGCCAATTTCCTGGACTGGCAGCGCCAGGGCAAGGCATTGGCCGCGCTGGCGGCTTTCCAGTTCAGTTCCCCGATGCTGCATCTGGAGGGCGAGGCGCCGGTGGCGCGTCCGGCCATCAACATCGGGCCGGGCTTTTTTCACGCGCTGGGCGTACGGCCGCAGATGGGGCGCGGGTTTACCGCCCAGGAATTTCAGCCGGGGCCGGCGCGGGCGGTGATTTTGACGCGCTATTACTGGCAGCATCGCCTGCACGGCCAGGGCGGGCTGGTGGGCAAAACCATCAAGCTCGACGGCCATCGGGCGACGATCGTGGGCATCACCGCGGTCAATTTTCCGATCAAGGACGGGATATTCGTGCCGCTGCGATTCACGCCGGCGGAATGGCGGGAGCGCAGCCGCAGCGCCACCGTCGTCTATGCGCTGGCGCGCCGGCGGGCGGGGGTGAGCCCGGCGGCGGAGCTGGCCGGCTTCGCCGCGATCGCGGCGCGGCTGGCGCGGCAGCATCCGCGCGCGGACAAGGATCTGCGGGCGGGATTGGTGACGCCGGGCATGTTCATCAACGGCAATCTGACCCCGGTGTTCGTGCATTTGCTGCTGATTGGCGCGGGGCTGCTGCTAGTGCTGGCGGCGGCCAACGTGGCCAACCTGGAGCTGGCGCTGGCGCTGCGGCGGACGCGGGAGATGGCGCTGCGGACGGCGCTGGGCGCCGGCCGCGGCCGGCTGCTGCGCCAGTTGCTGGCGGAGAGCCTGCTGCTGGCGCTGCTGGGCGGCGCCGCGGGGGTGGGGTATGCGGCCTGGCGGGTGTATTCGCTACAACACCAGATGCCCGGCTACCTGGGCCACCAGATTCTGGGCTGGGACGACCTGGCGGTGAATCGCCCGGCGCTGCTGTTTGCGCTAGGGCTGGCGCTGGCCAGCGGTCTGCTGGCGGGGCTGGCGCCGGCGTGGCTGGCGGCGCGCACGAATTTGATGGGCGTGATGAAGGAAGGCGGCTACAGCGTCAGCCCGGGCAAGCACCGGCTGCGGCGGCTGCTGATCGTGTTGCAGATGGGATTGGCCTTCGCGCTGCTCGCCGGCGCGGCGGTGTCGGTCAACGGGCTCAAGGCCATGCTGGATCGCACCCACGCGTTTCACGGCAACCGCAGGCTGGTGTTTGCGCTGCATCTGCCGCTGGAGCGCTATCCGCAGCCGCAGCAGCGGCTGCAATTCGCCCAGCGGCTGCTGCCGCGGCTGCGCGCCCTGCCGGGGGTGAAAGCCGCGGCGCTATCGCTATCGCTGCCCTGGGCCAATGGCGATTCGCCGATGCGTTATTTGAACCTCGGCCGGCCGGAGGAGTTGGCGCGGGGCCAGCATCCGCTGACGGTGATGGCGCAGCCGATCAGCCCGAATTATTTCCGGCTGCTGCGGCTGCCGCTGCTGGCCGGGCGGAGCTTTCGCGCGCAAGACGGGGCGGGCGCGCCGCCGGTGGCGATCGTCAGCCGCGGGCTGGCGCGGCGGCTGTGGCCGGGGCAGAATCCGCTGGGGCGGACGATCGAGGAACCGGGCAAGCCGGCGGAGCGGCTGCGGGTGGTGGGGATCGCGCCCGATTTGCATTACAACCTGTTCAATCCCGAGCCGGAGAAGGTCTTGTACTGGCCCTATGCCCAGACGCTGGCGGCGGCCTCGCTGCTGCCGGCGAACCAGTTAAGCGCGCTGAGCTTCAGCTTGAAAACCGGCGTCCCGCCCGAGACGCTGGCGGGCGCGGTGCGGCGGGCGGTGGCGGCGACCGACCCCGAGCTGGCAACTTCTTATGTGTGGAGTTTGAATTACTTCTTCAGCCTGGAACGGACGCCGCTGGCGATGGCGGACGCAGCCATGCTTTCCACCGGCAACCAGGCGCTGCTGATCGCGCTCATCGGGCTGTACGCCGTCATTGCCACGCTGGCGGCGGAACGGCGGCGGGAAATCGGGATTCGCATGGTGCTGGGGGCGCAGGCGGGCCAGGTGCGCTGGCTGAGCCTGCGGCAAGGGCTGCGGCTGACGCTGGGCGGGATATTGCTCAGCCTGCCGCTGGCCTGGCTGGCCAACCGCTACCTGGCGCATTTCATGTATGGCGTACGGCCGGGCGAATATGGCCTGCTGGCGGGGGTGGGGGCGTTGCTGGCGCTGGCGGCGCTGGCGGCAAGTTACTGGCCGGCGCGGCAGGCGGCGCGGCTCGATCCGATGCAAGTGCTGCGGACGGAGTGAAGCGAGCCGGCAGCCAGCCGCCCGACGGCCCTGAGGCGGCAGCCAACCGGCGGGAGCGGAGAAGCGGCAAGCCGGATCAGAGGCGGGCGAAGAGGAGGCCGAGCAGGGCGGTGCGGCGGGGCCAGCTTGCGAGGCAAATGTATTCGCCGGGCGAGTGGGCGCCTTCGCCGGCGGCGCCCAAGCCGTCGAGGGTGGGCACGCCCAGGGCGGCGGTGAAGTTACCGTCGGAGCCGCCGCCGGTGGCGCATTCTTCCAATTCCAAACCCAGCTCGCGGCCCCAGGCCTGCGCCTGGGCAAAAGCGGCGGCGATGGCGGCGGTGCGCTCGAGCGGGGGGCGGTTGATGCCGCCGGCGAGGGAGAATTCGACCCGGGCATCGGCGGGGCGCAGCGCCGCCAGGCGCCGGGCCAGGCGTTCGAGGTCGGGCCGGCGGAAGGCGCGCAGTTCCAATTCCAGCTCGGCCTCGGCGGCGACCACGTTGGCGCGCGTGCCGCCGCGAATCACGCCCGGGTTGACGGTGATGCCGCGGGCCGGATCGCTCCAGCCGGCAAGCTCGACGACGGCGCGGGCGAGCGCGAGGATGGCGCTGGCGCCCGCCTCGAAATCCACGCCGGCGTGGGCGGCGCGGCCGCGGGCGCGGAGGCGGAAACCGGCGATGCCCTTGCGCGCGGTTTTGAGCTTGCCCGCCGGGCCGGCGCCGGGCTCGAGCACCAGCACCACGGCGGCTTCGCGCGCCGCCGCCTCGATTTGCGCGCGCGAGCTGCGGCTGCCCATCTCTTCGTCGGCGGTGAAGAGGAAACGCAGGCGGCGGCGCGGCGAGGCGCCGAGCGCCGCCAGCGCCTCGAGCGCGAACAGCGCGCCGACCAGGCCGGCTTTCATATCGAGCACGCCGGGGCCATAGGCGCGCTCCGCTTCCACACGGAAAGGCTGGCGGGCGAGCGTGCCCAGGGGATAGACGGTGTCGAGATGGCCGAGCACCAGCAGGTCGCCCTCCGGACGGCGCTGTTGGGGCCAGGCGGTGAACTCGAGCGTGTTGCCCGCCTCGGGGCCGGCGTGCTCGCGCACCTCGGCGCCGGCGGCGGCAAAGGCGGCGGCGACCTCGCGCCCGAACGAATCCAGCGCGGCTTTGGCGGTGGTGGGGGATTCGCGTTCCACCCAATCGCGCAGCCGCGCCAGCATCCGCGGCTGCTGCGCGGAGAGGTAGTCAAGCCAATGCGAGGCGGCAATGATGGAAGCGGAGTCAGACATATAAAGATAAGGCTAGCAGGTATCTGACGGCAGCTTTCAGATGCTGGGCGAAGCGATAAGCATCGCTGGGCTTCGTTGTTTTGTCATGCTTTAAGCAAAACCTGCGGTTTTGCTATTGGCTCGGCAATCCGCATGTACGTCCATGTACACCAGGTCGCCTCGCGGCATTGCTAAAAGCAATTTCTGCGAAATTGCTATTGCGCCTCGCTCTGCTCGCGGCTTCTCCTTTCGCAAAACCTTCGGTTTTGCTTGGCTTCGCCTTGGCGTTACTGAATCGCGGAGGGTCGGGAACTGACAGGAAACCCCGACCTTCCCACTCGACCTCGGCATATCTAACTCCCATCGGTGGACTCGTGGGCCGCCGCTAGCGGACAGCCCGAAACAGCTCCCAGCCGACAGCCGGACAAGCAATCGGCCGAACAAGCTAGCAGCCGGCAACTAGCAGCAACCTGACAAGCGACCGCAAAGGCTGGGGCGGGCGGCAGGCTCTTTATAGGCGGCACGGCCGCGACCCACGCACCAATGGATACTCGCGGCCGGAAAGAAAGGCTATACGACGCGGACATTAACGCCTGATGAATCAGGAAAACTCTTTAGTATCTCGCACAAATGATTTATATTATTGCCGACCAAAGCCGTAATGGAGGCGTCATGCGGTTCCGCCAGATTGCTTTTCCCGGGTTGGTTGCGGCCAGCCTGCTGATGGTGAGCGGTGGAATGCCCGCCGCCGCGGGCGCGCGGCCGGCGCTGCGGCCCGCCGCCGGGCAACAGGCCACCTATCCCCATACCGAGCGCCATGCCGATGGCAAGCTCTATCCGGTAATGGGCTGGCAGTGGGCGAATCCGAACAATCCCAACGACTTTACCGTCGTGCCGGTGCCCGCCGGCTCGCCCCTCCCCGGGCATCCGCACCTGGACGGCGACGGCGCGGGCAAGTTTCACCCGGCGATGGGCTGGCGCTGGATACATCCGAACAATCCCAACGATTTCACGGTCGAGCCGGTGCCGGCCGGGGTCGGCTTACCCGGGCATCCGCACCTGGATGGCAACGGCGCGGGCAAGTTTCATCCGGCGATGGGCTGGCGCTGGATACATCCCAACAATCCCAACGATTTCACGGTCGAGCCGGTGGCGCTGGGGGTGCCGCTGCCCGGACACAGCCACCTGGTGGGCGACGGGACGGGCAGTTTTCGTCCCGCGCCGTGTTATTCCTGGATACATCCGCACCAGGCGCACGATTACACGGTGAAGCCCAAGCCGGAGGGCGCGCCGGCATTCCGGCTGCCGCACGTGGTTTGCACCGCGACGGGGAGCATGCGTCCGGCGGCGGGGTATCACTGGGTGAATCCGGGCGCCGCGAACGATTTTCGGGTGGCAGTGGACACGCCGGGGGCGGCGGCGCCGGTTACGCCCGACCGCAATTCCGAGCCCCAGACCACGCCGCCGGCGCCGGATACCACCACGCCGCCGGCGCCCGCGCCAGACAGCACCAATCCGCCGGCGGTTGGCCCGGATACGACCGAGCGCAAGGGAGGGATGGAATCCATTCGCGAGGACGCCAACGCGACGCCGCCCGCGACGCCGCCCGCGACGCCGGCGGCGCAAACTGCCACGCCGGCGGCCACCGGCGGGGGCGGCGGCGGCGAAGGGCTGACCTACAACTCGGCCGAGGGCGGATTTCAAGTCTGGCTGCCGGGACAACCGAAACTGCTATCGCGCACCACGCCCGCCGGGCACTTAATCCATTTCGTGATGGCGAATGCGCAGGGCATGGATTACCTGGTGGGATATTCCGACCTGCCGAACTGCTCGGTCACCAGCAGCAGCCCCGCGGCCGGGGATACGGTGACGGAAAACAGCGATCAACAGGGGCACCCGGCGGTGGTGACGCGCTCGGTCAGTCCGGGCAAGGTGACCTGGTACAAGAAGTTTTGCTCCGGCAACCGCTTTTTCGATCTGGCACTGGTGGCGCCGGCGAACCAGGAGCCGGCGCGGATGGTGGTGAACCTGTGGTTTGCATCGTTTCAACTGCGCAATTGAGGGCGCGCGGAAGCCGCTATACTAAACAGCGGCGGCAGGGCCGCATGTGCGGTTCAGGCTACAGGCCGGCCGGCGGGGGCCGGCGCGCGCAACGATGAAGGAAACACCCATGCCCACGGCGGCGCCGGCGCTGCCACTCGAGAGCGAGCAGATTCAGCGCTATCTGCCGCACCGCTATCCGTTTCTGATGCTCGACCGCATCGTCGAGTTCACGCCGCGGCAGCGGATCGTGGCGATCAAGAATGTCAGCCTGAACGAGCCCTATTTCCAAGGCCACTTTCCCGGGCGGCCGATCATGCCGGGGGTGCTGGTGTTGGAGGCGCTGGCGCAGGCGGGCGCGATCATGATACTGCACGAGCACGCGCCCGGGCAAAAGCTGGTCTATTTCACCGGGGTGGACCAGGCGCGCTTCCGCCGCCCGGTGATTCCCGGCGACCAGATGCGGCTGGAGGTCGAGGTGCTGGCCTGGCGCTCGCGCGCGGGGCGGATGATGGGCCGGGCGCTGGTGGAGGGGCAACTGGTGGCGGAAGGCATTTTGAGCTGCCATGTCGCCGACCGGAACGCCTGATGCCGGACGCCGAGCAGTCTCAGATCGCCGCCGGGGCGCGGGTGCCGCGCACCTGCCGCATCGGGCCGTACTGCCGCATCGGGGACGGGGTGGAGCTGGGCGAGCGCTGCCAGCTCGATTCGCACGTGGTGATCGAAGGCCCGGCGCGGATCGGCGACGACAACCGCTTCTTCCCTTTTTCCACCATCGGCCTGCCGCCGCAGGATTTGAGCTATCACGGCGAGCCCACCCGGCTGGAAATGGGCAGCCATAACGTGGTGCGCGAGTTCTGCAGCCTGCACCGCGGCACGGTCAAGGGCGGCGGCCTGACCCGCATCGGCGACCATAACCTGCTGATGGCCTACGTGCACGTGGCGCACGATTGCCAACTGGGCAGCCATATCATCATGGCCAACTGCGCCACCCTGGGCGGGCACGTGCAGGTCGGCGACTATGCCACCGTGGGCGCGTTCGTGCCGGTACACCAGTTCGTGCGCATCGGGCGGCATGCCTATATCGGCGGCGGGACGATCGTCACGCAGGACGTGCTGCCCTACAGCAAAACCTCGTGCCGGCGCGAGAACCACGCTTTTGGCGCCAACCGCATCGGGCTGGAGCGGCGCGGCATGGCGGCGGAGCGCATCGAGGCGCTGCAGCGCGCCTTCCGGGTGCTGCTCAACTCCGGCTTGAACACCAGCCAGGCGCTGGCCCGGCTGCAGGAGCAGCCGATGACGGCGGAGGTGGAGGAACTGGCGGAGTTCATCGCCGCCAGCGAGCGCGGCGTGATTAAGTGACAGGCCAAGGGGAAATTCCAGAGTGCCCGGCTAGCGGCGAACCCTGATTTTTTCAGGCCCCACGATAACGACCCAACCCGCAAGCGAGGCTAAATCCGCCTGCCGGATAAAATTTTCAACTGCACGATTTACGCTGCGAACGCCAAAGCTCGCGGGGCGAAATATGACGATGCCAGGATGGCTGCCAGGCGGGTACTTTCCGAGGCCGGCAAAATCGAGATCCAGCGGCCGGGGCGGGCGGCGCGGCTTGCTACACTGCTAAGGTGTTCGAGGGAAAACCAAACAGCGCGCGGGCAGGCGGGAGGGGCGAGTGAGCGCGGCGGGGGAAACGGCGGCGGAGGGCGGCGGGTGGGGCCTGATCGCCGGCAACGGGCGTTTTCCGCTGCTGGTGCTGGAGGCGGCGCGGGCGCGCGGGATTGCGATGGTGGTGGCGGCGATTCGCGAAGAAACCTGGCCGGAGATCGAGCAAGCGGCGGCCGAGGTGCATTGGCTCAGCCTGGGGCAGTTGGGCCGGCTGATCGAGTTATTCCAGCAGCGCGCGGTGCGGCGGGCGATCATGGCCGGGCAGGTGAAGCATAAGCGGATATTTTCGAGCCTGCGTCCGGACTGGCGGATGGTGAAGCTGCTGGCGTCGCTGGCGGCGAAGAACACCGATTCGCTGCTGGGCGCGGTGGTGCGCGAGCTGGCGGCGGAAGGGATCGAGGTGGTGGATTCGCGGCAATTTCTCGAGCCATTGCTGGCGGCGGAGGGCTGCCTGACGCCGCGCGCGCCGGATGCGGAGGAACGCCGGGATATCGCCTACGGCTGGCGGCTGGCGCGGCATCTCGCGGCCGCCGACATTGGCCAGACGGTGGTCATCGCCGGGGGCGCCTGCGTGGCGGTGGAGGCGATGGAAGGCACCGACGCGGCCATCCGCCGGGCGGCGGAACTGGCGCAGGGGCGGCGCTTGACCGTGGTCAAGGTAGCGCGCCCGCAACAGGACGTGCGTTTTGACGTGCCGGTGGTGGGGCCGGAAACGATCCGCACCATGGCGGAGTGCGGCGCGGGCGCGCTGGCGGTGGAAAGCGGCCTGACCCTGCTGCTGGACCGGGAGCGGCTGCTGGCGCTGGCGGCCGAGCGCGGCATTGCGATTGTCGGGCGGCGGGACGAAGCCGCGGCGGAGGGCGGGGCATGAGCGGGCGGCGGGGCGGGGCGGGCAAAATCCGCGCCGGGGTGGCCGGCTGCGGCGCTTTCGGGCGGCATCATGCGCGGGTGTACCGCGAGCTGGGGGCGCTCGAAGGCGTTTACGATACCGACCGCGGCCGCGCCGAAGCGGTGGCGCGCGAGCATGAGGCGCGCGTTTTCGGCTCGCTGGAGGAATTGGCCGGCGCCTGCCAGGCCGCCAGCGTGGCCACCCCCACCGCGACCCATGCCGAGGCCGGGGTGGCGCTGCTCGAGGCCGGGTGCCACGTGCTGGTGGAAAAACCGATCGCCCCGACGCTGGCCGAGGCCGACCGGCTGGCGGCGGCGGCGCGGGCGGCGGGGCGGGTGCTGCAGGCCGGCCATCTCGAGCGCTTCAATCCGGCGGTGCAGGCGGTGCGGGCGCGGGTCACGCGGCCGCTGTTTTTCGAAGTCCACCGCCTCAGCCCGTTCACCCCGCGCAGCCTGGACGTGGACGTGCTGCTCGACCTGATGATCCACGACCTGGATCTGGTGCTGATGCTCGCCGGGGGCGAGATTGCCGAGATTCGCGGCGTCGGCCTGCCGGTGCTGACCGCGCAGGTGGACATTGCCAACGTCCGGCTGGCGCTCGACAACGGCTGCGTCGCCAACCTCACCGCCAGCCGGGTCAGCACCGAACGCGTGCGCAAGCTGCGGTTTTTCCAGCCGGGGGAATACGTTTCGCTCGACTATGCGCGCCAGGACGCGCATATTTTTTCGCTGCAGGGCGCCGCCGCGATGCCGGGCGGCGGGGGGCGGGAGGCCGGATTCGATCCGGCGCGGCGCATTGCGCATCAACATCTGACGCCGCCGCAGCAGGAACCGCTGCGGCTCGAGCTGGAGCATTTTCTCGCCTGCGTCCAAACCGGGGCGGAGCCGGAGGCGAACGCGGCGGTGGCGCGGCGGGCGCTGGCGGCGGCGCTGGCGGCGGCAGCGGCGATACGGGAGCACGCCCGGCGCGTGGGAGTGGGAAAGAATTGACGCACGCCCGGCGGCGGGGTTCCCGCGCCCAGCCGCGGCGAAGTTGCCGCCGCGCGCACGCCGGCGCGGCGGCTCCAACCCGCAACGCGGCAACCCTCGCCGGAGCGCTTCCAGGCTTGCTAAAATATGACAACGCACTTGCCGAAGCCCCGGGTGGCCACTTTTCTCCGCTAACTGAGATTGCAGGCAGGCGGCTGCCGGACGTTCCTGAATAGACCGGCGCCGGCAGGACAGCGAGGTGACGGTCCGGCGCGGCGAAGCGTATAGAGAAGGAAGGACCGACAGGGACGCCGGGAAGGGAAGCGATTGCCGCCGAAAACCGTACTCAACCTGAACGACGACCCGGCGCCGGCGCCCCCGGCGGAAAACGGCGGCGGCGAGCTGGATTTCGATCCCGAACACCTGCTGCTGCAAATAGCCGACGAGCGCGCGCGCATGCGGCGCCGGGAAGCGGTGTTCGGCTCGGTCATCCTCCACCTGCTGCTGATCATACTGATCCTGGTGGATCCGAAGCTGTTCCGCTCGCAGCCGCGAAGATACCTGCTGAATCCGGAGCAACTGCAGCGCAACCAGCAGATGACCTACCTGGAACTGCCGCATCTGAAGCTGCCCAAGCCGAAGCTGCCGGTGCACAGCCACGTTATCAGCAACCGCAGCCTGCAGATCCACCAGCATCACCGGATCATGAACTCGGAAATCACGCCGCCGGCGCCGCCGCGGCCGCCGGCGCCGCGGCAGTTGGCGGAAAACCGTCCGCCGGCGCCGCGCGCGGCGCCCCGCCCG